>NZ_SMAC01000025.1 GCF_004342115.1 Mannheimia haemolytica
TGTTTAGATTGATTTTTGACACTCATATTCTAAACGGGAAACTCTCACTTTTTAGAGTGAATTGTCAGATCAAGTCTGATCTTCTACAAATAAATTCAGATGGCCTGTTGCATCTGCATAAATGCCTTTCTACGTGCAGAAATTAATCTTTTTCTATCTTTAATTTGCTTAATTTGACGCAGGCGTAATTTCCTTGTCGGTAGGGATTTCTTTTTCTTCAATTTTCTCATAAGAAGAATTCTCCTGTTTTATTTGACCATCTGGTAAATTTTCTTGTTCTTGCATCTTTTGCTCTTCAACTCGTTGATAATTAATAATACTACCATAATAACGCCGTATATTTTCAACATACTGTAATGCTTCATATCCTCGAGCATAGCCGTATTTTAGATTAGCATAATAACGTTTTTCCGCAAGCAATGGCAGATTCTTTTTAACATCAAGCCAATTATCCGGATCACCACCAAGTTGTTTTGTTAATCGACGAAGATCCAACAAGTGCCCCAATCCCATATTATACGCTGCTAGGCTATACCAAATTCTATCTGCTTGAGGAATAGTTTCCGGCATTTGTCTCATTAGCATATGTAAATATTCAGATCCCGCTTTGATACTTTGTGCAGGGTTAGTCCTATCAGAAATTTTCATTCTATCTGCCGTATCTTTTGTCAACATCATAATTCCCCTCACTCCGGTTGGAGAAGTTGCATTAGGATCCCAATGAGACTCCTGATAGGCGATAGCCGCCAGCATTTGCCATTCTAATTCACCTTTATGTGCCCGAAAAAGGGGTTCATATTTAGGTAAAATAGTTTTAATTGCATTCAAATAGCTCTGAATATCAACATAATCAAACTTAGCTAAATGATTAAAATATTTCTCTTCTATTCTTGATATCAGCCCCGTTTCCATAGAATAAGACATAAAATCCAGCAGCACAGATTGCAGTTCACTATAAGAACTATTTGCTAAATACCATAACACTGGGTTTTCATCAGTTAAATCAAACCCTACGGCTAAATTAGGATTAATATGCTGTGCAGCAGAAATATCAACCGACATTGCAATTGTATGTGAAATTTCACCTTGTGCGACTTTTAACAATAGCTCTTCTTGTGTAAATTTATCCGAGATCTGCCATTTTAGTTCCGGATTATCCACCTTAAGCTGATTTAATATTGGAATTACCGCAGAACCGGCTGGAATAATCACATTTTCCCGCAAAT
The DNA here is from genome assembly GCF_004342115.1 of Mannheimia haemolytica. Taxonomy (GTDB): domain Bacteria; phylum Pseudomonadota; class Gammaproteobacteria; order Enterobacterales; family Pasteurellaceae; genus Mannheimia; species Mannheimia haemolytica. The sequence continues at coordinate 1,227 of NZ_SMAC01000025.1, forward strand.
CGGAAAGTCGATATGGTCTAGCACTTCCCTTTTTATAAACAAGCTGCCAAGAAGCCGAATAATAGGAAGGACCTATCTGAAATTCATCGTTTAATTCAGAATGGTAAAGCAGCCCAGCGGCAGCAATATCAACATCATTATTTCTTAAGGCCTCAAACAATTTCTCGCTACTATCATAAGTTTTAATATCAAGATTGACCTTTAAATATTGAGCAAAGGCTGTTGCTAAATCATATTCAATGCCACTTTTTCCTTCAGGACCAACAAAGTAAGAAAGTGGATGGTTGATCATTCCAACCTTTAACGTTTTGCTTTGCTGAATTTGTGTATAATGATTTGCTTCTGAATGAATGATTTTTTGCCAAGGAAAAATCATATCCCAAGCCCACAGTAACAATGCTACGGCAATAAAAAGGCGAGCAATTAATCCTTTCAATTTAAAATCCTCATTATTTCAAGCTAAGCATTAAGCCTATCTGAAATTACAAATTAACGGAATAATACTTTATAGTTTAATTATTTATTAAAAAAATAAAATGGGAATATAATGGATATAATATAGAAATGGCGCACCCGAGAGGATTCGAACCTCTGACCGCTCGGTTCGTAGCCGAGTACTCTATCCAGCTGAGCTACGGGTGCGTATATTTGAATTGTAAGTTTATTTAATTTTATCAGCAACCATTTTAATTTAAATAGAGTAAAAATTAAAATGGCGCACCCGAGAGGATTCGAACCTCTGACCGCTCGGTTCGTAGCCGAGTACTCTATCCAGCTGAGCTACGGGTGCGTGATAAAGTAAATGGCGGTGAGAGAGGGATTCGAACCCTCGATAGAGCTTTTTAACCCTATACTCCCTTAGCAGGGGAGCGCCTTCAGCCTGCTCGGCCATCTCACCACTCACTGTGTCTGTGGGCGCCATATTACTAGAATTTAAAAAGATGTCAAATTCTTTTTCCTGAAAATTGAAAAATCCCGAGTGTTTGCCTATTGAATAAACAAAACGCTGTTTTTTTAAGTTTCATAGAATAAATATTAAACATTTCATACGGTTATAAAAAAGCGGTAAAATTTTTTAAAAATTTTACCGCTTGTCATAGCTTAACTTATTTATGCTTTTTGGTTTTACCTTTAGATTGCGATTTATTTTCATCTTCAGCAATCGTTTTTACACAAAGGTGCAATATTTGCTCAACCCCATTTTTGATATACTCATCTCCACGAACTTTGTTCTTCTGTAAATCTAACATCGCATCGTGAATGCCCTGGGTCATACTCGCTGGTTGAACAAGCCCCCAACAATTAGGATCTAAATGATTGAAATTTGCCTGCAAATCTGCGGCATAAATCACACCACTATAATAAGCATACACATTATGGTCTAACATTCGATTAATCGTTATTGCTCTAATTTGCTCAATTGGCAATGTAACCTTTTTAGTGTACCAATCATTTACCCCATTCATAAAGGAATTGATATCATAGCTTTCATTTACTCTATCCGCATAAGTCTGAGCCGTTGCACCATAAGCAATAGCATAAGATTTCTGATCAACATCATTATCATTTAAACGTGTCCAACCGCTTTTATTCGATGAACAAGCTGCTAAAAAAACAGCGGTGGAAAAACCCAGAATGGATTTCATTATACCTTTCATATCCATAACTCCTTATTGTGTTGTGTCATAAAGTTTTAGCTATTTTACCGAATAAATGGCAAAATTACCTAAAATTTTTTATGAGGTAAATAATGAAACAGTATTTAGACTTATGTAACCGCATCGTTAGCGAAGGCAAATGGGTTGCAAATGAACGTACAGGCAAACACTGCCTCACAGTCATTAATGCTGACTTAACTTATGACGTAGAAAAAGGAGAATTTCCTTTAGTTACCACTCGCCGTAGTTATTGGAAAGCTGCGATTGCCGAACTTTTAGGCTATATTCGAGGCTATAGTAATGCTGCTGATTTCCGTCAATTAGGCACAAAATCGTGGGACGCTAATGCAAATGAAAATGCACAATGGCTTGCTAATCCCTATCGAAAAGGGGAAGATGATATGGGCTTGGTTTACGGCGCAGTAGGGCGTAATTTCCCGAAACCAGACGGTGGCTCAGTCGATTTATTGCGACAAATTGTGGACGATTTGAAAAAAGGAATTGATAACCGTGGTGAAATTTATACCTTCTACCACCCCGGCGCTTTCCATATGGGCTGCTTACGTCCTTGTTTACACAGCCATCATTTTTCTCTACTTGATGGCACGCTTTACCTGAATAGTACTCAGCGTTCGGCAGATGTACCGCTTGGGTTAAATTGGAATATGATTCAATGCTATACCTTTTTAGCTTTAATGGCTCAAATTACAGGGCATAAGGCAGGACAAGCGTTCCATAAAATTGTCAATGCGCATATTTATGAAGATCAACTAGAATTAATGCGTGATGTTCAACTTAAGCGAGAACCACTCAATGCACCTAAATTAATCATTAATCCTGATATAAAATCCTTAGAAGATTTAGAAACTTGGGTGAGCTTAGATGATTTCAAAGTTGAAGGTTATGAATACCACCCTGCCATTCAATATCCATTTTCAGTCTAACACCACCTACAAAAAGAGCTAAACTTTCGACCAGCTTAGCTCTTTCAATTTGATTATAAACCTTTCGGGATACGAATTTTTTGCCCTGGGAAGATTTTATTTTCGTCTTTAATAACTTCTTTATTTGCTTCTACAATCGCTTTATATTTTGCACCGTTACCATAAGCTTTTGTGGCGATTTCCCACAACGTATCCCCTTTTTGGATAACATAAAGCTCATCATCACTTGCAAGTTGCACGTCATCAGGCAAGGTCACTTCATCAATATTTACCTCAGTGATACCAGCCACATTACCCGCCATCAATACCGCTTTCTCAACAGCTGCTGCGGTTGAAGCAATGCCTGAAATTTTCGCTACCCCGTTTTCAACCGTTACGTTTACATTTTCAACGCCCGGATTGTCTTCCGCCAAATGCTCTGTAACCGCTTTTGAAGCATCTTCTTCTTTATTAAATAATTTACGACCAATGTCGCCAACAAAATCAAATAAGCCCATAGTAAGTTCCTTATAAAATAGCTAAATGAAGTGGGTATTCTACACAATTTCCAACTATTGAAATAGTGCATTGTTCTCTTAGAACGTCTAAAAGCTAATTAGTTCCTCAAGGCAACGCAACACAAGTGGTCATTTTTTCTCAATTTTTTGCAAAAACAAACGCTTAGATTTTATATTTTACTCATTTTCAGCTAGAATATTAAGTTTAAATATCTGATTGAATTTCTGGGAACATTCTGTGAAACAAGTACAATTTTATCTATTAAGCCAAGCCGATGCAGCCGAGCTTTCCGCTGCTGAAATGCAAGCCTGCGAACTTGCGGCTCAAGCGTGGCGATTAAGTAAACGGGTACTGATTGCATGCGAAACCGAGCAACAAGCGTTAAATATTGACGAAGCACTTTGGGCAAGAGATCCGGATTCGTTCGTGCCGCACAATTTATCGGGAGAAATCACCACTTACCCAACGCCTATCGAAATTTCGTGGAAAGGTAAACGCAATGCTCAACGTCGGGATTTGTTGATTTCACTCCAAACCCAACTCCCCGAATTTATCGGCAGTTTTACCCAGATTATTGATTTCGTGCCGGTGGAAGAAACCGCCAAAGCACAGGCTCGTGACCGCTATAAACAATACCGCCAACTTGGTTGGCAACTGGAAACGATACAATGCTAAAAAACCTCTCTTGGCACGCAAAACGCTTTGATGAACTATCCACCCAAGAGTTGTTTGAGATTTACCACGCACGTACAGCGGTGTTTGTGGTTGAGCAAAACTGCCCTTACCAAGAAGTCGATAATAAAGACCTGCAAGCGGTGCATTTCTTTGCAAAAAATGCAAAAAATCTGACCGCTTACTGCCGTTTAATTCCAGCCAATGATGGTGTGCATATAGGTAGAGTGTTGGTGGTGAAAGAAAATCGTGGCTCAGGCTTAGCAAGGGAATTGGTACAAAAAGCGATGGATTATTGTGGCGAACATTTTCCTGCTCAACCCATTCACGCCCAAGCCCAAAGTTACCTGCAAGGGTTTTATGAAAGTTTTGGGTTTAAAGCGGTTTCAGAAGTGTATTTGGAAGATGGGATTGCGCATTTGGATATGGTGTTAGAATGAATAAATTAGCTAAAATCGAACAATTAAAAACAGCACTTTCACAACGCCGTCCATTATCTGAAAGCGAAGTTCAACGACTGCGGGAAGAGTTTATTATTGAAAGCAGCTATAATTCCAATGCAATTGAAGGCAATACCATTACTTTGCGTGAAACGGTGCTCATTTTAAAAGAGGGAATGACCATTGCCGAAAAACCGATTTGGGAGCATTTAGATATTATCGGTTTTAAGGATGCATTCAACTATATTTATGAATTAGTCGCCAATAAAGAACCATTAAGCGAACGAGCGATTAAAGATATTCATTCTCTGGTATTAATGGGCAATGCGGAAAGCCGAGGGGTTTATCGCAAAATTCCAGTACGAATTTTAGGGGCAGAAAATGAACCACCCCCCCCTTATTTAATTGCCGAAGAAATGCAATTATTGATTGAAAAATATCAACAAAAACTGGCCGCACTTCATCCCATAGAGGCAATCAGTTGGCTGCATTTAGCCTTTGAAAGCATTCACCCTTTTATTGATGGAAACGGGCGCACAGGGCGATTACTGATTAATTTTGAATTATTAAAACAGGGCTATTTACCGATTGATATTAAATTTACCAATCGAGCCCAATATTACCAATGTTTTGATGATTTCCATAAAAATCAACAAGATATTAGTAGTTTGGTTGAATTGATTAGTCAGTATGAATTAGCTGAGTTGGAAAGGTATTTGGCGATTCTGAAACAGAGGACATAAAATGACAAGTCGTGAAGAATTACTGAAAAAACAACGTGAACTGGATATTCTCTTTACAGCATGGTTTGAAGAAAAGAAAAAGCACGAAGTGCTGACGTATCGCCGAGAAAATGGGGATTTAATTCAGCATTATCCGGACGGTACGGAAAAAGTGATTGAATATGCACAATAACCTAGCAATTTTTTACTGTGGCACAAACGGAGCCGGCAAATCTACTTTACGTTCTTTCAATCAAGATAAAGTCGAGATTGTGATTGATTCCGATAATATTGCGATGCAGATTAACCCACTCAATCCAAGATTGGCCGATATTGAGGCGGGCAGAAAAGCAATCGAACTATTTCAGTTTGCAGTAAAAAATCAGGTTGCATTTTCAATGGAATCAACCCTCTCGGGTAAATCTATTCTAAAACGAATGGAAAATGCCAAAGCAGGATATTTCAAAACTCGATTAAATTATATTGGTGTCGATAGCTATAAAATTAACATCGCACGGGTAAAAGCAAGAGTGAAAGCCGGCGGACATTTTATTGATGAAGAAACCATTAGAAAACGCTATCACATTAGCCGTGAAAATTTAATTGAAGCGATTTTTATCAATGATGAAACACTGATTTATGATAATTCAGAAACCAAGCCGAATTTGATTTTGCAGATTGCTGATAAGAAAGTGATAAAAATTTCAGACAAAATACCGAATTGGTGTAATCAGCTTTGTGATGAATTAGTGGAATTAGGGTTTAAAACCACCTAGCACGAGCCGTGCTAGGCTCGACAATCCCAGCTCCTTTGGAGCTGTAACTTAGAGCCACAAAGTGGCTCAGCTATGCGTAACCCCACACGGCTTGTGTGTGGGTGACAAGCTGTCGGATTAAAGAAAAACTTTGCAAAAAACTTCTCGAAACAGACCGCTTATGCCTATCTCTGATAGGTTCTTAAATAAATAAGCTCTCGTCGAAGACGATCACCATCGGGGATATTGGAACAAAAACACAAAGATGAAACAGAATAGGAAAAAGTCTAAAAAAGTTATTGGTACTCATAAAAAAGAGAATGGCTTAAAACAGTTCATAAAAAATAACAAAATTCCTATTATTCTTATATCTGCCATATGGAGTATCTTCACAACTGATATTTTAGAACGCATCGCAAACATGCCTATTATTTGGAAAAATTTCGAGGAGAATTACCTATATAATAAAAAACTGGATGGTTTATGGTCTACAAATACAAATTACATTATCGACTATAAATTATTGAACATACCTGAAGAGCAACCAAATGTTATCATTGAATTTATGGTTAATAAAGATGACAATTCGATTTTAGGGGAAATGACTTCAACAGCTCTGTGTGAGTTAATACCTCTAACTTGGAGTTTTAGATTGGAAAGCCCTAAGCCAACATTATTAAATCTTATTTTCGATAGAGAGTTGAAATTGAGTTATCTTGTTAGTGGGGGATATACCGAGCTATCAACATTTAAAATTAAAGAAATTAACAGTAATCTAGGAACACTAACATTAACTACGCAAGAAGATAAAACCGGTATATTTCCTCCGACAATCAAATTAATCAATTTTTCATCCAATATAGAAGATGATATTAAAGAGATTGAGCAAAGCTGTTTAAATAGCCGAAAGCAATTATGGGAAAAACGAAGAAAAATGCAAGAGGAACAAAAAATTCCCAATTAATCTTCTAGTTGACCTTAATTTAAATAACTAATTACCTATAAAAGCATTTACGGCAAAGATCTTTTTTATAAGATTAAGCTAGTGAAAAAATTATTAAACAAGAGAAAACAAAACCAATGACAAAACAATTCACAATGGAAGACCGTTTTAACCCTTCCGCTGTAGAGCAAGCGCTCTACCAACACTGGGAATCGCAAGGCTATTTTAAGCCGAGTGAAGATATTAATGCACCGAGCTACTGTATCGCTATTCCGCCGCCGAATGTGACGGGGAGTTTGCATATGGGGCACGCTTTCCAGCAAACCTTGATGGATACGCTGATTCGTTTTAACCGTATGGAGGGCAACAATACCCTTTGGCAAACAGGAACTGACCACGCAGGGATTGCCACTCAGATGGTGGTGGAGCGTAAAATCGCAGCGGAAGAAGGTAAAACCCGCCACGATTATGGGCGTGAAGCCTTTATCAACAAAATCTGGGATTGGAAAGCCTATTCGGGCGGCACGATCAGCCAGCAAATGCGTCGCTTAGGCAACTCGATTGACTGGGATCGTGAGCGTTTTACGATGGACGAAGGCTTATCCAATGCGGTAAAAGAGGTGTTCGTTCGCTTGCACGAAGAAGGCTTGATTTACCGTGGCAAACGCCTCGTAAACTGGGATCCGAAACTGCATACTGCGATTTCTGACTTGGAAGTGGAAAACAAAGAAAGCAAAGGCTCGCTGTGGCATTTCCGCTATCCGCTGGCTAATGGTGCAAAAACCGCAGACGGCTTGGATTACTTAGTGGTGGCAACGACCCGTCCTGAAACGATGTTGGGCGATACTGCGGTGGCGGTTCACCCTGAAGATGAGCGTTATCAAGCTCTGATTGGCAAAAGCGTAATCCTACCGCTTGCCAACCGTGAAATCCCGATTATTGCCGATGAGTATGTGGATCGTGAGTTCGGTACGGGCGTGGTAAAAATCACCCCTGCCCACGATTTCAACGACTACGAAGTGGGCAAACGCCACGGCTTGCCGATGGTGAATGTGATGACCTTAAATGCCGATATTCGTGCAGAGGCCGAAATTATCGGCACAGACGGTAAACCGCTTTCCGACTACACCGCCCCAATTCCTGCCGACTATCAAAGCTTAGAGCGTTTTGCCGCGCGTAAGAAAATTGTGGCAGATTTTGAAGCTCTTGGGCTGTTAGATCAAATCAAACCACACGACTTAAAAGTGCCGTATGGCGACCGTGGTGGCGTGCCGATTGAGCCGATGCTGACCGACCAATGGTATGTGTCTGTCAAACCTTTGGCGGAAGTCGCGACCAAAGCGGTGGAAGACGGCGAAATCCAATTCGTGCCGAAACAGTACGAAAACCTGTATTTCTCTTGGATGCGTGATATTCAAGACTGGTGTATCTCTCGCCAATTATGGTGGGGACACCGCATTCCAGCGTGGTATGACGAGCAGGGCAATGTTTATGTAGCACGAGATGAAGCGGAAGTGCGTGCGAAACACAACTTACCTGCGGACTTACCATTAAAACAAGATGAAGACGTACTGGATACTTGGTTCTCGTCTGGTCTATGGACGTTCTCAACGTTAGGCTGGCCAGAACAAACCAAAGAACTGAAAATGTTCCACCCGACCGATGTGCTGATTACCGGTTTTGACATCATCTTCTTCTGGGTGGCTCGTATGATTATGTTCACGATGCACTTCATCAAAGATGAAAACGGCAAACCGCAAGTGCCGTTCAAAACCGTGTATGTAACAGGCTTGATCCGTGACGAGCAAGGGCAGAAAATGTCGAAATCGAAAGGGAACGTGTTAGACCCGATTGATATGATTGACGGCATCAGTCTCGACGATTTGCTCGAAAAACGTACAGGTAATATGATGCAGCCACAACTGGCAGAAAAAATCGCTAAGGCAACCCGCAAAGAATTTGCCGAAGGGATTGTGGCACACGGCACAGACGCTCTGCGTTTCACCCTCACCGCCCTTGCCAGCAACGGTCGAGACATCAACTGGGATATGAAACGTTTAGAAGGCTACCGCAACTTCTGCAACAAACTGTGGAATGCGAGCCGTTATGTGCTGACCAATGACAAGTTGGATTTAAGCGAAGGCGACGTGGAATTTAGCCTTGCCGATCGTTGGATTGAAAGCCAATTCAACCGCACGGTGGAAACTTTCCGCACCGCACTCAGCCAATACCGTTTCGACTTAGTGGCAAATGCGATCTACGAATTTACTTGGGATCAATTCTGCGACTGGTATTTAGAGCTGACCAAACCTATTTTCTTCAAAGGCACAGATGTACAACGCCGTGGCGCAAGTCGCACGCTGGTGAATGTATTGGAAAAACTCCTGCGTTTAATCCACCCAGTAATGCCGTTCATCACCGAAGAAATCTGGCAGAAAGTGAAAGGCTTTGTAGGTATTGAAGCCGATACCATTATGTTGCAAAAATTCCCACAATTTGACCCGCTTGCCATTGATGAAACCGCCGAAAGTCAAATCAACTTTATCAAAGAAGTGATTGTGGCGGTGCGTAACATTCGTGCGGAAAGCAACATCGCACCAAGCAAAGGTTTAGATTTAATCGCTCGTAATTTCTCTGCGGACGAAGTCTCTATTCTCAACGCTAACGAAGTGTTGCTCAAATCGATGGCAAAACTTGATAGCGTGAAAGTGCTGGAAAATGGTGAAAATGCACCGCTATCGGTAGCGAAACTGGTCGCAAATGGTGAGATCTTGATCCCAATGGCAGGCTTTATCAACAAAGAAGCTGAGCTGGCTCGCCTCACCAAAGAGATGGATAAACTTAAAGGTGAAGTGGCTCGCATTGAAGGCAAACTTTCAAACGAAGCCTTTGTCGCCAAAGCCCCAGAGCAAGTCATCGCCAAAGAGCGTGAAAAAATGCAAGAGTACCTGAGTGGATTAGAGAAATTGCAGGTGCAGTATCAAGAGATTGAAGCACTGTAATTAACTAACAAGCGGTCAGGATTTGGAAATTTTTTGCTAATTCAGACCGCTTGCTTATTGAAGCTTTTCATTATAAATGTTTGGTTAAAATCGCCTCTAGGCGGTCATAGCCTGCTTGGGTGAAGTGTAATCCATCGTGGCATAAAGTTAGATCTAAATTCCCTTCTTTGTCAGCAAAATATTCCCACGTTTTTACATAAGTCAAATCAGATGGAATATTTGCCTCAAAATACGCATTGAGCTCTTTTATTGCAGCATTATTGGTGGTGGTAATATTATTAACCGGTGTGGCTTCCAATAGAAAAAAGTTGGCATTTGGATTAATTTTGCGAAGAGAATCCACAATTTCGCCAATCCACTCTAACACTTGTTTTGGCGAGTAATCCGGCTCTTTTACAATGTCATTAACGCCTAGAAAAATAAATACATTATCGCCAACGTGTTGAATTCGCTCTTGTCGGGTAATCACATCCAAATATTGGCGGGTGCTGGTGCCTGATAAGCCCAAATTGGCAACTGTTTTTCCTGCTAAATTCGGCGTGCCGTTTTCCATATCGCCCCACATATCAAACAGGGAATGCCCAATAAGGGAAATATCTGCCTGTTTTTCAAATTCTGATTTTTTTGTTTGGTAGCGATTAAAAATATCTTGATCGGTAAGCATAGGTTCTTCTTAAATATAAATGAAAAATCGCTCCATTATTATACAAACTTGTAAACATTCACTCCAAGATATTTTGAAGAAAAATCCAATAAAAAAGCCACTTAATATCGAATTAAGTGGCTCAAAAAGATTAATTATACATCATAAGTGGTCGATGCGGTATTACCGCCACGTCCTGTCCAGTTGGTGTGGAAGAACTCACCGCGAGCTTTGTCTGTACGCTCATAAGTATGAGCACCAAAGTAGTCACGTTGTGCTTGGAGTAAGTTTGCCGGTAAACGTGCCGAGGTGTAGCCATCTAAGAAGGTAATGGCTGACGCCATACAAGGTACAGGTAAACCGATTTCCACCGATTTTGCCACTACTTTACGCCAATCTGCCAAGCAGTTTTCCAAAATATCTTTGAAGTATGGGTCTGAGCCTAAGAACACTAAATATGGGTTGGCTTCATACGCATCACGAATGTTGCCTAAGAAACGGCTGCGGATAATACAACCTTCACGCCATAATAGGGCGGTATTGCCGTAGTTGATGTCCCAACCGAATTGCTCAGAAGCCTCACGAATCAACATAAAGCCTTGTGCATAAGAGATGATTTTGGAAGCAAGTAACGCACGGCGTACCGCTTCTACCCATACTTTTTTGTCGCCTTCAACTTTACCAATTTCTTTGTTAAACAATCTTGAAGCCGCAACACGTTGATCTTTAAACGCAGATACGCAACGGGCGAATACCGACTCGGTAATCAGTGTTAATGGAATGCCGAAATCAAGGGCGTTAATACCAGTCCATTTACCCGTTCCTTTTTGACCTGCGGTGTCGAGAATTTTCTCTACCAATGGCTCGCCGTCTTCGTCTTTGTAGGCAAGAATATCAGTGGTAATATCCACCAAATAGCTGTCTAATTCGGTGTTTTTCCACTCTTTAAAGATTTCGTGCATTTCATCATAGCTTAAACCTAAACCATCTTTTAAGAATTGGTAGGCTTCACAAATTAACTGCATATCGCCATATTCGATACCGTTGTGAACCATTTTCACAAAATGCCCTGCTCCATCACGACCAACCCAGTCACAACAAGGCTCACCTTTGTCGGTTTTGGCTGAAATTGCTTGGAAAATCGGCTTCACATATTGCCACGCAGATTCATCACCGCCCGGCATAATTGACGGTCCGTGACGAGCACCCTCTTCGCCGCCCGATACACCTGAGCCGATAAAGCGAATGCCTTTTTCCGCTAACGCTTTCACACGGCGGTTGGTGTCCGGATAGTTTGAGTTACCGCCATCAATGATGATGTCGCCTTCTTCTAAATGTGGCAGAAGAGCCTCGATAAACTGATCCACCACCTCACCGGCACGCACCATTAGCATCACTTTACGCGGTTTTTCCAACTTCGCCGCTAAATCTTCTAACGAGTAAGCACCGATAATGTTCGTGCCTTTCGCCGCACCTTCTAAGAACTCATCCACTTTTGAAGTAGTGCGGTTGTACGCCACCACTTTAAAGCCGTTGTCATTCATATTCAAAATTAAATTTTGACCCATTACGGCGAGCCCAATCACGCCGATATCGCCTTTTTGTGACATTGTTTGCTCCTATTGTTTTTGATTCTATGCAAGCGGTCGAATTGGTAAAATTTTTTGCAAATTTGACCGCTTGTAACATTTATTAACCTAAAATAAACTCCACCGCCATTTGGCTGTGTAATGCTGCTGTATCGAAAAACGGTAACGGATTGTCGTTTTGGTTAATCAGCAACCCGATTTCGGTACAACCTAAAATCACACCTTCTGCACCTTGTTCACTAAGTTGTTGAATAGTCTGAAGATAAAACGCTTTGGCACTTTCAGTAATCTTGCCTAAACAGAGTTCCTCGAAAATAATGCGATGAATTTCTTGTTGCGTTTCCTCATCTGGTACTATTGATGTGATACCACGCTCCAATAAACCGTCTTTGTAAAAATTATCACTCATAGTAAATTTTGTGCCAAGGAGTGCTACTTTCTGCAGACCTTGAGCTGAAATCGCCTCAGCCACACAGTCCAAAATATGCAAAAACGGCACAGAGATATGGCTACTAATTTGATCGGCAATTTTGTGCATTGTGTTGGTTGCCAATAAAATGCCTTCTGCTCCGGCTTGTTCTAGCAATCTAGCTTGTTCAGATAAAATTTCAGCGGCTGCTTGCCAATTTCCCTGCTTTTGGCATTGTACAATCTCTTCAAAATTGACACTCGAAATTAAAATCTTGGCACTGCTATTTCCACCTAATACTTTATTCACCGAGCGATTAATATCTAAATAATAAGAAACCGTGCTTTCCGCACTCATTCCACCTAAAATGCCGAGTGTTTTCATTAATATACCTTATTGATTTTCCGCTAACTTTTCTAAAATGCGGCTCATTGATAAATCCATTTTAGAAAAAGCGAACCATTTCTTACCTAAATCTTTAAGTGATGCACCGATATGATAAAGCTCTTTTTCATCAATAATCAAAAATCGGTCGTGAGATTTATCAAATATTTTCACATTAATGTGAGCATATTGGCTGTTATATTTTTCCAAATCTAATGCAAGTTGCTTAGATACTTGTTTCGTATAAATCGTAACTGATACGTTATGCGATCGTTTCGTAAATAAAGTTAAAACGGTATCATCTACATAGTTATCAATTAAAATCAGCGATGATTTTGCACCTCTCACTAATTCCGTAACAAACTGATAAGCGTTAAAGGTTTCACCTTCAAAGAAAACCCCTTGCATTTTAGGCTTATTGCCTTCAAGAGATTGAAACACCTGCTCTAACTACCCAGACATCTCCAACTGTTTACGCTCTACACTTTCTAAGCGTTGTACCAAACCACTATTTGTTTGCAAAAGATGACGCATTTGCACAAAGGCTTGCATAATCTTAATGCTAACTTGCACTGCAACTTCACTACGCAATACTGCCGAAAGCATTGCAATGCCTTGCTCGGTAAAGACATAAGGAAGATATTTCCTATGTTGGCCACGCCCACTATTTTCGTTTAAGATCACAAATTGTGATCTTAAAGATAGCCATTCGTTTTCTGTTAATTGAAAACGAAATATGTCAGGAAATCGCTCTTCATTCCGTTTTACTGCTTGGTTAAAGGTTCGAGTATCTACCTGATAAAGCTCTGCCAAATGAACATCTAGCATTACTTGCTCGCCACGAATAGTAAAAATTTTAGAGTTAATGTTTGGTTCAATTAATTGAATTGGATTCATCTTTCTTCCTTATTCTTCAGTGAAGATCACTTTTGTGATCTCAAAATAAGAAAGACTATGCCAATTTTTGGCCTATACCACGAGCAGATTTTTCTGCTTTTTCGATGAATATCACAAAAATACTTTGCAACATTTTTCTAAAATTTAACCGCTTGTAAAGGTCACTGATTGTGACCTAGAGTAAGTTAGCCGCCTCACTATCCAAATACCATTCCGTTACCCCATTTTCCGCCTGAATTTTGGCGGCAGGATAAGGTAAATTTTCTGCCGGAGTGGTTTGGATTTCTTTTAAAATTTCCGCTTTGCTTGCTCCTGTGACCAAGTAAGTGATCCGTTTGGCTTTTTCAATTAAAGATGCCGTTTTGGAAATGCGGATCTGCCCTGTTTCTGGGTGTTTGGCGATCACGGCAACGTTCTGATCATTAAAATCTGTTTGATGTGGGAACAGTGAGGCGGTATGCCCGTCTGTTCCCATTCCTAAAATAATCCAATCAAACGCCAAGTTCGGCACACAAGCGGTCAATTCTGCCGAAAATCTTGCAAGTTCTTGTTCTACATTCTCTTCACCACGAATGCGGTGAATATTTTCGCTTGGAATGTCGATGTGATCGAACAGTAATTTCTGCACTTCGCCGTAGTTACTTTCGGGATCGGTTGGGGCAACCATTCGATCATCCCCCCACCAGAAATGCAGGTTTTGCCATTGAATTTCGGTATTAAACGGTGCTTGAGCTAAGGTTTTGAATAATAATTTGGGGGTTGAACCACCGGAAAGGGAAATATGCACCGGGCGGTTTTGATGGCTGTATTCAATAAACTCTTTAGCAATTTGTTCAACCGCAGCTTGGGCGGTGGGGAAAATAACTTTATTCATAATTTGCCTCGTTAGATCACCCCTCTTTAGAAAAGAGGGGAACTGAAATTTACACTTTCTTCTTCATTGTACCGGACGGTTTTCGCCATACTTTGCCGTGTCTGGCGATTAATTTATCTGCCTCGGTTGGCCCCCAAGTGCCGGATTCATATTCATACACACGCCCACGATTAGCTTTGTAGCCTAAAATCGGTTGCACAAATTTCCAACAAGCGTGTACAGCATCAGTACGGGCAAATAAGGTTGCATCACCTTTAAGTGCGTCTAAGAGTAAGCGTTCATAAGCGGTGAGTAAGCTTGATGATGAACTTAAATCAGAATAGCGGAAATCCATTGAGACTTCTTTCGCTTCAAAGCCTGCTCCCGGTTTTTTCAAGCCGAAACGCATTGAAATGCCTTCGTCCGGTTGCACACGAATAATCAATTTATTTTCCGGAGCATTTTGGCTAAATACCGGGTGTGGTGTAGTTTTAAAATGAATTACGATTTCCGTCACACGGGTTGGTAAGCGTTTACCGGTTCGCACATAGAACGGCACACCTGCCCAACGCCAGTTATCGATTTCACATTTTACCGCCATAAAGGTTTCAGTGTTGGAATCAGCCGGCACGCCTTTTTCTTCCAAGTAAGCCGGCACTTCTTTGCCGTCTACCGTGCCACGAGCATACTGACCTAACACCACATTGTGTTTAACGTCTTCTTCAGTTAGCGGATGCAAGCAATATAGCACTTTTGCGACTTCATCACGCATTGAATTAGCATTAATAATTGCCGGTGGCTCCATTGCAACCATGGCTAATACTTGCAATAAGTGGTTTTGGAACATATCACGCATTGCCCCCGAGCCATCATAGTAACCGCCACGATCTTCAACGCCGATGGATTCTGCCCCGGTAATTTCCACATAATCAATAAAATTACGGTTCCAAAGCGGTTCAAATAAGCCGTTAGAAAAACGTAAAACGAGTAAGTTTTGTACCGTTTCTTTACCTAAATAGTGGTCGATACGGTAGATTTGATGCTCTTCAAAGCATTTGTGGATTTGTACGTCTAATTTTTTGGCGGTTTCGATATCGTAGCCGAATGGTTTTTCAACAATAATCCGTTTCCAGCCAAACTCTTCGGTAGTTAAGCCGTGAGCGGCTAAACATTCCGGAATCACGCCATATAAACTTGGTGGCGTGGAGAGGTAATAAAGCGTGTTACCGGCTGTTTGATATTTATCGTGTAGCTCATCAAGACGAGGCAGCAACTTGGCATAATCCACTGCATCAGAGGTATTTACAGCTTGGTAATAAAGATGTTCGCAAAATTTATCTAATTCTTCACCGCTTGCTTTTTCAAATTTGACTAACGCATCACGCATTTTTTGGCGGAAAGATTCGTCGGTTAATTCTGAACGAGAAACACCTAGGACGGAAAAATGCTCGCCCAATCTGCCAATCTTATATAAGTTATAAAGAGCAGGAATTAATTTACGAAAAGTTAAGTCACCGGAAGCACCAAAAATGACGATACAGCTATTTTCAGCATTCATTTATTTATCCTATTGCTAATTGTTAAAATTTTGTTGGGTGCAAGATTATCATAAAAATTGCTAATCGGAACTACCTATTTGAATAAAAATATTTTATCCCAATCTATCGAGCCGTCAGCCACCATCACAAAATAAGGATTAATCAAACTTTCTCGCTGATTATAAGTCAGCGGCGAAAAATTAAAGTCGAAAATTTTGCCGCCCATTTCACTTAACAGCACTTCTGCCACAGCAGTATCCCATTCGCCGGTGTCACCAAAACGGATATAACAATCGGCTTTCCCTTCTGCCACTAAACCGGCTTTTAGACTGCCCGAACCATATTTTACACACTCAATTTGTGGGGCTGAAATGGCATTTTTAGCTTGTTCTGCATGTAAATCGCTGCCTACGGTAACAATCAAAAGGGCATTCTCCGCACGTTTCGGTTTGACAAGCGGTCGAATTTCTCCATTTTCTTGCAAAAAGCTACCGCTACCTTCCATACTAAAATAGGTTTTTCCTAATATCGGAGCATGAATAACGCCCAGCACCGGCTGATTTCTACCCTCACGTTTTTGCACTAACGCAATCACCACTGAAAATTGACCGGTGCGGTTAATAAACTGTTGTGTGCCGTCAATCGGGTCGATAATCCAATATTCTTGCCATTGTTGGCGTTCGGCAAACGGAATATCGCAAAACTCTTCCGATAATACCGGAATATCTGGTGTGAGTTGCTTCAAGCGTTCAGTTAAAAATTGGCTGATAATCAGATCCGCTTCCGTCACCGGTGTGCAATCGGCTTTGATTTTAATTGCCACCGAGCGGGCATAAAGCTGCTTTAACTGCTCACCGGCTGCTTTGGCAATATTGATAATATTCTCGAGTAGGGGTTGAGTTAGCGTTTGCATAATAGCTCCTTGCCTATTTTTTTAAGTATTCTCGTAGCATAAATAGAGCGGACAAATTCCGTGCTTCGGCAAAATCAGGATCTGCCAATAATTGATCAATTTTATCCAACGGATAACGCACAATTTCCAGCGGTTCAGGCTCATCGCCTTCCAATTTTGATGGGTACAGATCTTGTGCCAAAAACAGGTGCATTAAGCCGTACATATGGCTTGGCGAACTGTAAAGCGACCGCAGAAAATCTAATTTTTTCGCCCCAAAACCAATTTCTTCTTGTAATTCACGGTTCGCACTCTCAATCGGCTCTTCACCTGCATCCACAATGCCTTTCGGAAAACCCAGCTCGTAACGCTCCGAGCCGACCGCATACTCTTTCACAAAAATCAGCTCGTTGTTTTGAATCGGAATCACCATTACCGAAGAACGGCGATTCGGCGTAAGTCGTTCGTAAGTTCGCTCTTCGCCATTAGAAAAGCGTAAATCGACCGCTTGCACCTCAAAAATGCGAGATTTCGCTACTGTTTTAATGTTCAAAATTTCAGGAAGTTGTTTTATCATTTTATCTCACCTTTTTGAGTTATTTTAGTTGAAAAATCTCACTTTCGCTCTAATATTTCGACTATTGTTTTGATTTTAAGGCAGAAAATGAAAAATAAACACGAAAAAGAACAAAACGACGCCGAAGTTCGGCTAGATAAATGGCTTTGGGCGGCTCGTTTTTATAAAACCCGTTCGATTGCCAAAGCAATGATTGAAGGGGGTAAAGTCCATTATAATGGGCAAAGAGCTAAAGTTAGCAAAGCGGTGGAGATCGGTGCCATCATCAAACTTCGCCAAGGCAATGAAGAAAAAGAGGTGGAAGTGTTAGCCCTCAGTGACCAACGCCGAGGGGCTCCGGAAGCCCAACTGCTCTACAGTGAAACCGAAAAAAGCATTAAACACCGTGAGGCAATGGTATTTGCCCGCAAAGCGAATGCTCTTTCAATGCCACACCCTGATCGCCGTCCAAACAAAAAAGAACGGCGGGATTTAATCAAATTCAAAGAGCAAGAATTTAGCTAAGCCCTTGCAATCAGAAAAATAATCCCTATATTGAATATCCTAATGTAGGGGCGAAAAATTTTTCGCCCCTATATAATTATTTCGGGCGAATATTGATTCGCCCCTACAGCGTTCGATTTGCACATTTTTAGCCACAAAATGCATTGCATTTTGAACGTTGGCTTTGCCAACGGCTCCGTAGGAGCGAACAAAATTAGAAATAATTTTGTGAGTAATAATCGACCGCTTGCAACGAGGAATCAAAATGAATTACACCAAAGACAATGACAAACTCTACCGCTATTTATTCAAAGACCGAGCGGTACGGGGCGAATGGGTGCGTTTAAACAACACCTTTACCGAGACCTTAAACACCCATCACTACCCTAAAGCAGTACAAAATTTACTCGGAGAAATGTTAGTCGCAACCAGTTTGCTGACTGCAACAATGAAATTTAACGGCAACATTACTGTGCAGATTCAAGGTGACGGCCCGTTAAAATTGGCGGTTGTGAACGGTAACGACCAACAGCAACTCCGTGCTTTAGCCCGTGTTCAGGCAGATATTGCAGACACAGCCTCGTTAGCGGAAATGATCGGCAATGGTGTATTAGTGATTTCTATTATCCCAACCGATGGTGAACGTTATCAAGGGGTGATTGCTCTCGATAAACCAACCATTCGTGAATGTTTAGAAGATTACTTCGCCCGCTCCGAGCAATTACAAACCCACCTCGTTATCCGCACAGGCGAATTTGAAGGCAAAGCAGTGGCAGGCGGTATGTTGCTACAAATTATGCCGGACGGCACAGGCTCAAGAGATGATTTTGAGCATTTAGCCACGCTCACTGAAACCGTAAAAGATGAAGAGTTATTTGGTTTAGAGGCAGAAGAATTGCTCTATCGCCTCTACCACGAAGAGCAAGTAGAAGTTTACCCACCACAAGATACTGAATTTAAATGTGGCTGCTCAAGAGAGCGTTCAGGCTCCGCATTATTACTGGTGCCGGCAGAAGAAATCGAAGAAATGTTGGAGGAAAAACAAGGCGTGATCGATATGCAATGTGAATGCTGCGGGACACAATATTTCTTTGACAAAGCGGCGATTGAAGGCTTTAAGGAAGAAACTGAAAAATTAAGTAAGTTAGGGTTAAATTAAGCTAAACAAGCGGTCAAGTTTCTTGTCTTTTTTGCAATTTGTAAAAAAACGGTGAAATTTGACCGCTTGCATTTTACTTATTTGAGCCTTCTGGGTGTAACCCAATCCCTTTGTGGCGTTCTTTTAGTTTAGCATTGATCTCTGCCCACGAGAGATCGGCATTGTGCAATAACACCGTTAAGTGATACATCAGATCAGCCACTTCACCGACCAACTCTTCCCGATCATTTTTCATTGCCGCAATCACGCTTTCTACTGCCTCTTCCCCTACTTTTTGGACGATTTTTGGCGTGCCTTTGGCGTAAAGTTTAGCGGTATAAGAACTTTCCGGATCAGCATTTTTACGTTCGGCTATCATTCGTTCTAATTTGCTGAAAAAGATCCAATCTGGTTGTTCTTGTTCAAACTGATGAAAACAGCTCTCCGCCCCCGTATGGCAGGTTTCGCCGATAGGGTTAGCGAGGATTAACAGGGTGTCGTTATCACAATCCAAACTCATATCCACCACGTTTAGGAAATTGCCCGAGGTTTCGCCTTTCGTCCACAGCCGTTGTTTAGTACGGGAGTAAAAAGTCACTCGCTTTTCAGCCAGCGTTTTTTCGAGGGCTTGTTGGTTCATATATCCTAACATCAGTACTTCGCAGGTTTGGGCGTTTTGGACGATAACGGGCAGTAAGCCGTCCACTTTTTGCCAGTCTATTTTATTTTGCATTTTTTCTTCCTTTTTTGACCGCTTGTTTAGACATATCGGCTTATTTCAATCAAATTACCATCAGGGTCACGGCAATAAACCGACTCAATTTTTCCCACTGCCCCCGTACGAGGCACAATCCCACCTTCCAAAATCTCCACCTGATGTCGCTGTAACACATAGATAACCTCCTGAAGTGGAGTTACCGTTAAGAGGCATAAATCTGCCGTGCCACAATCGGCATTTTGGGCATTGGGTAGGATTTCTGCACCTTTTTGGTGGAGGTTGATTTTCTGTGTGCCAAACAAAAGCGCTTTGCGATTATCGCCAAAGGCGATTTCTTGCATACCCAAAATGGTCGTATAAAAATCAATGGTTTTTTGCATATCGGCAACGGTTAAAACCAGATGATCTAAGGCAGTAATCTTAATCATCTACGCACCTCAACCCCTTCCTTCGCCAAATATTCCTTCAACTCCCCAATATTGATAATTTGTTTATGAAACACACTCGCTGCCAACGCACCATCCACATTTGCCTCAATAAAAGCATCACGGAAATGCACCATTTCGCCTGCACCGCCTGAGGCGATGAGTGGGACTTGGCAAACTTCACGCACTTTTTTCAGTTGCACCAAATCGTAGCCGTTGCGTACGCCGTCTTGGTTCATCATATTCAGCACGATTTCGCCTGCTCCTCGCTTTTGCACTTCCTCCACCCAATCCAACAATTGCCATTCGGTTTGGCGGGTGCGTTTTTCATCGCCGGTATATTGATTGACCCAATATTTGCCGGTTTCTGCCTCAAACCAGCTATCAATACCAACCACCACCGCCTGCACGCCAAAGCGCTTTGCCAGTTCGGTAATCAGCTCGGGGTTGGCAAGGGCTGGGGAATTGATGGAGATTTTGTCCGCTCCGAAAGCGAAAATCTGCTCCGCATCGGCAATGGTTTTGATTCCGCCTGCCACACAGAACGGAATATCAATCACCTGTGCCACACGTTCCACCCAGCTTTTATCCACCGTTCTGCCGTCACTTGAGGCGGTAATATCGTAAAACACCAACTCATCCGCCCCCTCTTGGGCATAACGCTGGGCGAGTGGCACAATGTCGCCGATGATTTCGTGATTGCGGAACTGCACGCCTTTCACAACTTGCCCGTCACGCACGTCTAAACAAGGAATTATCCGTTTTGCCAACATTCGATTGCCTCCGCTACATTAAATTTACCTTCCAACAACGCACGACCGACAATTACGCCAGCCACGCCCGTGCCTTTTAAAGCAGCAATATCTGCAAGTGAGCCGATACCGCCTGAGGACTGAAATTGAATATCTGGGTATTTGGCACAGATTTCTCGATAGAGATCCACATTTGAACCTGCCAGTGTGCCGTCTCGTGAAATATCGGTGCATAAAACGTGTTGCAAGCCCACGGTTTGATAATCTTCAATCAACTCCTCGAGCGACACACCACTTGCCTCTTGCCAGCCGCTAATCGCAATGATTTTTTGACCGATTGCATCAATGTTCACATCCAGTGCCAGCACAAATTTCTCCGCACCGTACTTTTTGAACCAGCCTTTAACCGTTTCACGCTCTTTCACCGCAGTCGAACCAATCACCACACGGTTTGCTCCAACAGCAAGTAAATCCGCCACATCCTGCTCGGTGCGGATACCGCCGCCCACTTGAATTTTGCAGTGGGTTTCACGAATAATTTTGCCGATAAGTGCGGTCTGTCTTTGAGCCGGATTTTTCGCCCCTGTAAGATCGACCAAATGTAACTGCTCCGCCCCTTGTGCCAAGTAGTCGGCAAATTGGGCAATCGGGTCATCGGCATAAGTCGTCTGTTTCGCATAATCGCCCTGATGCAGGCGAACTACTTGCCCATCGATAAGGTCGAGGGCGGGGATAATGATGGATTTTTGCATATTATTGTTCCTGTGTGCCTAGCACGAGCCGTGCTAGGCTGAATAATCCCAGTCGCGCTGCGACTGCCTCTCTAAGCTACGGAGTAGCTTGGTTTATCTAGCCCCATACGGCTCGTATGGGGTACAAGCGGTCAAATTCTTCCAAAAACTTGCAAAAAACCGACCGCACTTATTTCTTCACCTGTTTCGCCACTTGTTCAATCACCGCAGCGAAATCAATCGCATTTTGTTGCGTAATCACCGGTTTGCCGGTCTCTGCCTCCAAACTTTCCCGAGCCACTTTTGCAACATTTCCGCCCCGTTTGGCAACGGTTTTATTTTCTTCCAAGCCCTGTGGGTGGCTGATTTGAGCGATGTCTTTGGTGGCAGCCTCAGCAAGCATATTCAGCACCAACTCGGTGGTCGTCATATTGTCTCGCAGACTTTCCTTTTTCAGCCCTTTGAAATCCTTATATTGGCGAGTAGTCATACCGCTCCACGCCTGTGTGATTTCATTGGTGAGAATCGCAAATTCTCTGCCCGCTTGCACACCGTGATCTTGCCAAGTATCCGTCAGTTCTTTTCGCACCTGAATGGCTTGCAAGCGTTGGTTAATCCACTCACGGGAATATCCCTTTTTCAAGTAAGTAGCCAAAGCTCGGTCAATGGTCAATTCAGGATCGATAATCTCATCAATCCGCTCTTTGCCTACCTCTGCCAGCCACATTTTCAACGGCTCGGCTTTCGGGCTTGGCACAGACTGAATAATACGGAAAATGCCTTGTAAATCCGTGGCATCGGTTTCCCGCATTTTTCCGTCTGGGGCTTTTAATTTCAACTGTACGATTTTTTCGTACAGTTCAATTCCGCCCTCTTCGTCCTTGATTTTCCGCTTTAAATCACTCCAATAACGGCGTGGATTGCTACTTTGCGTCAGCACCTCGATAATGTCCACCACCGAGAAAAACCACTCTTCTTTTTCGCTATCCCACACCGAGCGGATTTGGCTGTTTTCAAATAGTTTAATTTCGTTCATTTCTCACCTTCTTTCACTGGTTAAATTAACAGTAATTTTGTCGAAATAAAGCGAGAAATCAAGCCCTATTTTCAAACTTTTCGATCGAGATCACAAAATCAGACATTCTCCACAAAATTCCTGAGCAACTTCGCCCCAGCCTCGCCCGAACGCTCGGGGTGGAACTGTACGCCGTAGAAGTTTTGGCTGGCAATGGCAGCGGAAAACGGCACGCCGTAGTCGCAGGTGGCGATGGTGTTCTCATTCGGTAGCACACCGTAGCTATGCACAAAATAGAAATGATTGCCTTGCTCAATGTCGTGAAATAGCGGATGGTCGGCTTGGTATTGCACCTTGTTCCAGCCCATATGCGGCAACGGCAAACCGCATTCAGGCAAGCGTTCGGTTTTGCCACTCATTAAGTTCAGTGTTGCCACATCGCCTTCGTGGGAAAATTCCGTCATTAACTGCATTCCTAAGCAGATGCCAAGCATCGGCTGGGTGGCGTTGCGAATGGTGTCGATAAGTCGGCGATCGTGCAAGATCGCCATCGCCGCCGCTGCTGTTCCCACACCGGGGAGTAGCAATTTATCGGCAGATTGGATTTTGTTGAGATCTCGCGAGATCTCAGCCCGAATGCCAAGACGGTCAAAAGCAAATTTGACCGAAGACAGGTTGGCACAGCCTGTGTCGATGATGGTGAGGTTGGTCATTTAGTTTCCTGAGTTAAGTATTTCTTATAGTGAAGTAAAATTGACTCAATATATCTGTTTCCTTCAAAAGCTTTCTTATCGAATCTTTTGATAATTGCCAAAAATAAACTATTAAAGAAAAAATCAGATTTAAAATTATTATTTAGTAAATCTATATCTAGTTGCTCACCTTTTAGTTTTACACTTAAAATAGATTTATAACATTCCAATAACTCTGGAGTTCTTGTTTCATGCAATATAATTACAGCTCCATTCCTAGAAGGATTCAACTTGGAAATTAAGTCATCTAAATTTACTTCATTCATAAACATCAGATCTAAAATATTTTTATAAATGTTATCTATTGACTTAGAAAGCATTAAAGACTCTAAGTAGACTAAATCTATATGTTCTAAAAAACTAAATTCATTTATATAACCTATAAAATCATCATATGAATTATCTCTATCACAAAGATGAAAGGCTAAAATAACCAAAAGTTTTTTTGACAAAAAACTCCTAAGCAAACCAGAATATTCATTATTTACATTTAACTCTTTATTGTTATAAATAAATCTAAGCATTCTATATAAATTAAGAAAGTAGGAATTTATATTCGCATATTCTTTATTTAATCTTCCTACCTCACAATAAATCCTAGCATTTTCAAATCTATATGCTGTAATTAGCATATCATAAACATTATCAATATTACCTTCTATTGATGAAATTTTAAGATTATGCTGCTCTAACATCATAAAAAATGTACGCTCAAAATCTTCTTTTCTTCTTCTCTTTTCTAATACTCTTTTGTCATTTTCAAATTCTTCTTTTTGCTCCTTAAATCTTTTACGTTCCAACTGCATTCCATGCAAAACACTCAATAAAGTAACAGCAGAAAATATACCACCAATATAGCTACCAAAATGATCCCATTTTTCACTATCTGAGGATAATCCCCCGTGAAACTGATAAAAATATAATCCTAATAACAATACAACTAACAGAACATACCATTTATTATTCTTTATAAAGTCAATAACTTCTCTAATCATCAATATATCCTTTATAACAAGCGGTCAAAATCCCCAAAAACTTTGCAAATTTCAACCGCACTTTCGGGCGGGTTAAAACCCGCCCCTACGGTGATTATAATACACCTTTACTGCTTGGTAGTTCATTCCCTTCAATACGAATGCACTGTCTGAGTGTTCTGCCGAAGACTTTGAACAGGCTTTCGATTTTGTGGTGGTCGTTGTCGCCTTTTGCCTTGATGTGCAGGGTGGCGAGCATCGTGAAGGCGATGGATTGGAAGAAGTGTTCGGTGAGCTCGGTGCTGAAATCGCCCACTTTGTCGCGTTTGAAATCCGCTTTGAACTTGATGAAAGGTCTGCCTGATAAGTCCATCGCACATTCCGCACGGCTTTCGTCCATCGGCAACACGAAGCCGAAACGGGCGATGCCGCGTTTGTCGCCAATCGCTTGTTTTAATGCGGTGCCGAGGGCGAGGGCGGTGTCTTCCACCGTGTGATGTTCGTCAATCCACAAGTCGCCTTTGGTGGTGATGTTCATTCTAAAACCGCCGTGGGTGGCAATTTGGTCAAGCATATGGTCGAAAAAGCCCACGCCGGTGCTGATTTCGTTGTTGCCTGTTTCGTCCAGCCACACTTGCACTTTGATGTCGGTCTCTTTGGTTTTACGGATAACTTCGGCAAAGCGCTTTGGTCGCTCGCCAATGTTGGTGACGGCTTCGCCCAGTAGTTTTTCAGCAATCAAATCCCAGTTCAGTTTTTCAGGGTGATATTGCAACGCCCGAATGCCAAGGTTTTCCGCCAGTTGCACATCGGTAGCACGGTCGCCAATCACAAAGCTGTTGGCTGGGTCGAACAGTTGGCGGTCGATATATTTTTGTAGCAGTTTGGTGTGCGGTTTGCGGCAATCGCAACCGTCTTCGGGCTTGTGTGGACAAATCAGCACATCATCAAATTCAATCCCTTGCGAGTTGAACAACGCCATCATTGCATTGTGCGGTTTGTCGAAATCTGCCTGTGGGAACGAACTCGTGCCTAAGCCGTCTTGGTTCGTAACCATCACAAAGCGGTATTTGCCCTTGAGTTTGAGCAGGGCAGGAATCACGTTTTTCTCGAATTTCAGCTTTTCCAAGCTGTCGATTTGAAAATCGGTTTTTGGCTCATCAATTAACGTGCCGTCACGGTCGATAAAAAGGGTGGGTTGCATTGGTTTCTCCTGTATCTTATTCATTACTCTCCCCACACGCCAAGGCGTATGGGGTTAAGCATTAGTGAGAGACTTTGCCTCTCTGTATTCAGTCCCAAAGGGACTGACTTATGCGTAACCTAGTACGGCTATGCCGTGCTAGGCTATAAATGTCTCTTAAAATACTGCTCGTTAAATTCTATCTCTGAAATTGGCTCAGTGCTGTAATCGCCTCAACCACCCTCAAATTCTCCTCTCTCGCCCCCACCGTAATCCGAATGCAATTTTGCAATCCTAACGCTTTGTGTTGGTCACGCAAAATAATGCCTTGCTCCCAAAGTGCTTTGAAGACTTTTTGTCCGTCTTGGCATTTGAATAGGAGGTAGTTGGCTTCGCTGTCAAAAACTTGTTCTACAAGCGGTAAGTTTTCCAGATTTTTTTGCAATTCGGCACGCAGGGTGATGACTTCCGCTACACGGGTTTTCATCTGCTCAATGCCTTGTGGGGAGAGGGCTTGGGCGGCGATGTCGGAAACAGGCACAGGTAGCGGATACGGGGCAATCACTTTTTGTAACACGCCGATCAGCTCAGCGTTTGCCAAGGTAAAGCCACAACGCAAACCCGCCAAGGCAAAGGCTTTGGATAGGGTGCGGATAATCGCCAAATGTGGGAAATTCGCCAGCTCGCTTACCAAGCTCGCTTCAGGGCAAAATTCGATGTAGGCTTCGTCCACCACCACAATCGCTTTGCCTGCGGTGATTTGCAAAAGTTCGAACAAATCCGACCGCTTGATTAAGTTGCCTGTCGGGTTGTTCGGGCTGCACACAAACACCACTTTCACGCCCTCGAGGTTAGCTTTGATTTGGGCTAAATCCAACTGGAAATCGGCGGTTAAAGGCACAGTTTTGGTCGCAATGCCACAGGTGTCGGCACTCACGGCGTACATTCCGTAGGTTGGTGGGCAGTAGAGAATGCTGTCGTTTGCCTCGCAAAAGGCTCGGATAATCAGCTCAATGCTCTCATCGCCCCCACGGGAAACCAGCACGTTTTCAGGTGCAACGCCTGCATATCGGGCGTAACCTTCAATCACCGCCTGCGGTTGAGGTTCAGGGTAGCGGTTAAAAGTGCGGTCGGTTAAATCAAAGTTTGGCGAAAGGGCATATTCATTGGCATTCAGCCACACATCGCCACTACCCCCCAAACGCCGTGCCGATTGGTAAGGGGTGAGAGCTTGAATGTTTTTACGGGAAAGTTGTGAAATTGTCATATTGTGTTCCTGTATAATTTATACATAGTTTAGAAATTTTTTCGATATTGAATAATACCGCTATCATTAGCTAATTTATTATAAAGCTGTTGTGCTTGATGATTGTTTTTATCTGTTACCCAATATACTCGGTTATATCCTTTTTCCTGTGCATATCGATAAATATATTCAATTAATTCTTTTCCTATGCCTTGGTTGCGATATTCAGCTAAAACAAATAAATCTTCCAAATAACAGCATTCAGTTAAATTCCAAGTATTTGGGTGAATCACAATATGAACAAAACCAACCATTCTGTTATCAACAAAAGCCCCAAATCCCTTTACATTTTCACTCTCTGAAACTTTCTGCCAAGTTGATTGAATAATATCATCTGCTAAATTCACTTGATAAAAATCTAAATATTGTTGCCACAATAGTTTCCATTCAGTGAGATTTTTGGAGGCTAACGGCGAAATATTAATACTCATATTTTTTCCTGTTATGCTTTTAATAAAATAAAGTGTTCAATCAGTTTAATCATCAGTTCTTTTTGTTCAGGCAAACTTTCTGCCACCAACAAGGCTAAGGCAACCAGTGTATTGACTGAGCAAACCAATCACCTGCTCAAACTCGATACCTCGTTCCTGCAAACGGCGTTCGTTAAGGGCATAGCCTTTTACCAGATAGTCTTTTAGGCGAGCGGTTGCCCAGATACGAAACTGAGTGCCAGCTTTGGAATTCACCCGATAGCCAACAGAAATAATCGCATCTAGATTATAAAATTCCACTTGGCGAACGACTTCTCTAGCACCTTCAATTTGAACTGTTGCATTTTTTGCAACAGTTGCCTCACGCTCCAGTTCACCTTCTTGGTAGATATTTCGTAAGTGCCGAGAAATAACAGACTTGTCTCGTCCAAAAATATCTGCCATTTGCTGTAAACTTAGCCACACCGTTTCCTTATCAAACTGCACGGAAACTTGGGTTTTGCCGTCTTGGCTTTGGTAAATTTCAATCGGGTTTTTCATATTATTCCCAAATTTTATCTATAAAAAAATCTCTCGAAAGTTGCCTTCCGAGAGATCTTTATTGATTTGCTACACTTGCTCGGAAGAGTTATCTTCCGCACACACCAAATGCCCGAAAGATATCAGGTTAAAGTGTGGTGGTGATGTAAAGTGTAGTTTAAATTCATTGCATTACTCCAAAACAGTATGAACAGAATTTACGTCAAGCCGGCAGAAATATCAAGCACTTTTTTAAGCAAATATCGGCTTTTTTATAACCGTTTGTTCTGCCTATTATGTTCTTGCGGAATACACCTTAAACTTGGTGGATTTTGCCAGTACGTCGTGTTTGCCGAAGGCTTTATCGAGCAAATCTGGGTAAGGCAAGAATGCGTTTGCGACAATTCGCAGCTCACCGCCTTTGGTTAGGTGATTTTTAGCTTGGAAAATCAACTCCTCCACCGCTCGGTAGGCGGTATCGACCCCGTCGTGGAATGGTGGGTTGGAGACAATTAAATCAAACCGTTCATTAATGTGAGAGAACACATCACTTGCTACCACTTCCCCCTCTAACTGATTTTCCGCCAAAGTACGTCTGCCGGATTCCAACGCCATTGCGTGAATATCGCTCATCGTCAGTTTGATTTTCGGAAATTGTTGTTTGAGCGTTGCCCCAATCACGCCAGCCCCACAGCCTAAATCTAACACTTTGCCTTTTAGCCTGTCTGCTTTGTCGAAGGTTGAAAGCAATAATTTGGTGCCGTTATCCAGCTCCGCCGAGCTAAAAACCGCTGGTAGAGCGAACACATCTAAGTCTTGCAAGCGGTAGGATTTCCAGAATTTTTTGCAATCGAATGTCGGCACGGTCTGTAGCTCAAAATGGTATAAACCACAACGGCGTGCAGAGTCGATTTTGGCAATACTGCCGAACGGTTCGAGCAATTTTTCTACCGAACGAACACCAGCTCGGTTTTCGCCGATAATCAACATTTCTTGCCCTGCTTGGCATTGCGACAGCCATTGTAGCAGTTGGAATTGGCATTCCTGCTTGTTCTTCGTCCAATAAAACACCGCTAACTCGGCACTCAAACCACATTCTAAGCCAAATTCAACCTCACTATGGTGGCGTGCGTAATCAAAATAGCTACTGAATACCGCAACCTTTTCCGCACGAGATTGCAGCTGGCGGGCAAAATCATCTCGCACATCGCCAAATAATAACACCGACTTGTTTTCAAATAACGCCAAATGGCGTTCAAGTACTTCGCTTTCTAAAGAGAGCATTTTCTTACCTTATCTAAAAAATTAGCGTGAATATACCGAATTTAAGTACAGAAATCTTGAATTTTTTGAAAAAAGTTTCTGTTCAAGCGGAGTTTTGATACTATTTGCAAAATTTGATGAGGTTTTAAATGAATCGTCGTGATTTACTGTTACAGGAAATGGGTATTTCGCAATGGGTGCTAACCAATCCCCAAGTGCTAAAAGGCGATGCTCAAATCCGCCTAAACAATGCGGTAAAATTGGTGGTAGTGTGTGAGGAAGATCACCAACACAGCCGGCTCTTTGCCGATATTCTGCGTGCTTTAAAGTTAAAAAACAGCGAATATCAATGGCTGACTGGCGAACAATCACAACGTTTGGTGTTTGAGCATTCGCCGATCTTTTGGCTGATTCAAGCGGAAGAACAAGCGGTCAAAATGGCAAAAAGTTTTACTAATCAGACCGCTTGGAAAAACGAGTCTTGGCAAGATTTAGCCAAATCTACGACCAAACGCCAACTTTGGCAACAAATTGATACTTTTTCGGCACAATTTGGAGAACAGCGTGATTGAGCAAATTCAAGCGGAAGATTTCGAGCAGTTATTTGAAATTGAGCAACAAGCCCATTTAGTGCCGTGGTCAAAGGGGACGTTATTAAATAATCAGGGTGAAAAATACCTGAATTTAAAAGTGGTAGAGCAAAACAAAATTGTGGCTTTTGCCATTAGTCATATCGTGCTAGATGAAGCAACCTTATTTAACATTGCAGTTGCTCCTGATTTTCAAGGCAAAGGCATTGGCAAGCGGTTACTTTCCGAATTAATTTTGCAACTGCAACAACGGAAACTCACCACCCTGTGGTTGGAAGTGCGAGAATCCAACCATTCTGCCAGAAAACTCTACGATTCACTCGGTTTTAATGAAGTTACCACCCGCAAAAACTATTACCCCACGCCAAACGGTAGCAAAGAAAATGCGGTGGTAATGGCGTTATATTTGTAGGGAGAATTTAAAACCAAAAGAGCGACCTCAGTCGCTCTTTTTTATCAGTTAGTGCGTGCTGGTACTGGTTGTAGTACGGCTTGCACGTTTCCGGTCGTTTTCAGTTAATAAACGTTTACGAATACGCACTGATTGTGGTGTTACTTCCACTAATTCGTCATCGTCAATAAACTCTAACGCTTGTTCTAGAGTGAAACGCACCGGTGTGGTTAAAACGATGGCATCGTCTTTACCTGATGCACGCATATTGGTTAATTTCTTACCCTGTAAGCAGTTTACGGTTAAATC
Source organism: Mannheimia haemolytica (assembly GCF_004342115.1). Taxonomy (GTDB): domain Bacteria; phylum Pseudomonadota; class Gammaproteobacteria; order Enterobacterales; family Pasteurellaceae; genus Mannheimia; species Mannheimia haemolytica. Next base: position 31,623 of record NZ_SMAC01000025.1, read on the forward strand.
GTTTGAACGGCTGTGAATCCCGATAATTTGCCCTTCATATACATCAACACCGTGGTCGATCATTAATTTTCCACGCTCTTGTAAGCCAAATAATGCGTATGCTAATGCCTTACCCGTTGCGTTAGAAATTAACACACCGTTTTTACGCTGGCCGATTTCGCCCGGTTTTACGTCATCATAATGACTGAATGTTGAGTAAAGTAAACCTGTACCTGAGGTCATCGTCATAAATTCGTTACGGAAGCCGATTAAGCCACGGCTTGGAATCACATATTCTAAGCGAGTGCGTCCTTTGCCGTCCGGAATCATATCACGCACTTCACCTTTACGGATACCAAGTGCTTCCATCACTGAACCTTGGTGTTGCTCTTCGATATCAATCGTCACTTGCTCAAACGGCTCTTGTTTTTTGCCGTCTTCTTCACGGTAGATTACTTTCGGGCGAGACACTGCTAACTCGTAACCTTCACGACGCATATTTTCGATTAATACCGATAAGTGTAATTCGCCACGACCTGACACACGGAATTCGTCTGGGTTGGGTGTTTCTTCCACACGAAGTGCTACGTTGTGGACTAATTCTTTGTTTAAACGCTCAAGAATTTGGCGAGAAGTTACAAATTTACCTTCTTGACCACAGAATGGCGAGGTGTTTACACAGAAGAACATGGTTACCGTTGGCTCATCTACGCTTAATGCAGGTAACGCTTCCACCGCATTAATATCACAAATCGTATCTGAAATATTTAATTCACCTAAACCTGTAATTGCCACGATATCGCCTGCGAAGGCTTCAGTTGCTTCAAAGCGTTGTAAACCTAAATGCCCTAATACTTGACCGATACGACCTTGGCGGGTTTTGCCATCGCTGCCTACTACCGTTACCGCTTGGTTAGGTTTTACCGAACCACGTTTGATACGACCGATACCGATAACGCCTACATAGTTGTTATAGTCTAATTGCGAGATTTGCATTTGGAACGGAGCCTCTAATTCCACTTGTGGCGGCTGAACGTGCTTCACAATCGCTTCATAAAGCGGGGTCATATCTTCTGCCAACTCTTCGTGTTCTAAACCAGCCACGCCGTTTAACGCAGAAGCGTAAATGATAGGGAAATCTAATTGCTCGTCTGTTGCACCTAAATTTACGAAGAGATCGAACACTTGATCAACCACCCAGTCAGGACGAGCGCCAGGGCGGTCCACTTTGTTAATAACTACGATTGGCTTTAAGCCGTGAGCAAAGGCTTTTTGGGTAACGAAACGGGTTTGTGGCATCGGGCCGTCAAAGGCATCTACCACTAAAAGCACCGAATCTACCATTGAAAGTACACGCTCAACCTCACCACCGAAGTCAGCGTGCCCTGGGGTATCTACGATATTGATGTGATAACCATTCCAGTTAATTGCCGTATTTTTTGCAAGAATGGTAATACCACGCTCTTTTTCCAAATCGTTGGAGTCCATCACACGCTCGTCCACGTCGCCTCGGGTGTCACCAAAGGTGCCGGATTGTTGTAAAAGTTTATCAACCAGCGTTGTTTTACCGTGGTCAACGTGAGCAATAATTGCAATGTTACGCAATTTATTAATATCTACATTTTGCATTGGAATATCTTTTTTTATTGAGTGAAAATAAAAACTCTCGCCCATCAAAACCGGCGAGAGTCTAGAAATTGGAGGTCGAATTATACAGAGTTTTTCAGAATTTGGCTACAAAACAAGCGGTCTAAATTTGCAAAAATTTTACAATTTAAGACTACTTGCCAGATTCATTCCTTTGTTATGCCGATAAATTTTAGCGATAATCCCTCGCCCCAAAAATCGCCGTGCCTATTCTCACCATTGTAGAACCACATTCAATGGCGGCTTGCATATCGTCAGACATTCCCATTGAAAGGGTGTCAATGCCCTCAAATTCTGCTTGCAAGCGGTGAAAAAGTTGCTGCATTTTGCAAAAAGCGATTTTTTGTTGCTCCGGCTCACTTTCCGGTTTTGGGATTGCCATTAAACCACGTAATTTCAAATTCGGTAATTGAGAAATCGCTTGGGCTAAAGATAACATTTCGTCCGGCTCAATGCCTGATTTTGAGGCTTCATCGCTGATATTAATTTGAATCAATACATTAAGCGGTGCTTTTCCTATCGGGCGTTGTTCGCTTAAACGCTCGGCAATTTTGAGCCTATCCACCGTTTGAATCCAATCAAAATGAGCTGCAACTAACTTGGTTTTATTCGATTGTAACGGACCAATAAAGTGCCATTCCAAGTCTGAACGATTTGCAAAACATTCGATTTTTTCGATCGCTTCCTGCACATAATTCTCACCAAATGCACGCTGACCGCCCTCTATCGCCTCTTGAATGGCTTCTACCGGCTTGGTTTTCGAGACGGCAAGTAGCCGTACGTCATCACGTTGGTGTTGTTGGGAAATTTGCTGAATTTGTTGATGGATTTGCGATAAATTCTCGGCAATCGACATTTCGGTTCCTTTGGTAAACGGAGGTAAAAAAGCTATAATGGCAAAATCATACCATATTTGAGGCAAAAAAATGTTAGATCTCACCAAGATTAAATTAGTGATTACCGATGTGGACGGCGTGCTAACCGATGGCGGAATGTACTACACCGACCAAGGCGAAGTAATGAAACGTTTCCACGTTCACGATGGTTTAGGCGTTAAGATGTTACAAAGTTGTGGCATTAAAGTGGCAGTACTCTCGGGCGGCGATACGGCTTTGCTCCGCAAACGGTTAGAGGTGCTGAAAATTGATCTCGCTTTGTTAGGCAAAATGGAAAAACGCTCCGCCTGCTTTGAGCTAATGCAGCAAGCCGGTGTTACCCCTGAGCAAACGGCTTACATTGGTGATGACACCTTAGATTTACCGGCTTTTGAAGTGTGTGGCATTGCGATTGCAACCCGTAACGCCCTCGATTACATCAAAGAAAAAGCAGATTGGGTATTGCAAAAAGCCGGTGGTGAAGGGGCGTTTCGTGAAGTCTCCGACCAAATTTTGGAGGCTCAAGGATTCGGTGAAATTTTTAAAACCGCAGATGGTTTTTTTACGGTAGCGGGGAAAATGGCTCAGTAGACTCTTCAAGCAGTTAAATTTCATTTTATTTTTGCGATCTGCATCGAAAAAATGTATTTCTAATCTGATTTTCAAATTACTGTTTGCTAAATTAAATTTAGTTCTTGTTAGATTTATTTTATGTATATACAATAATTATGAAAATTTATACTTGGGACGAAACTAAACGCAAAATCAATTTAGCCAAGCACGGATTAGATTTTGCCGATGCAGATGAAGTTCTCTCATCGCCCTATCGATTTGATGTTGAAGTTATTCGTAACAATGAATTTAGAATACAATCTTTTGCATATTCATTTGGACGTTTACTCGTATTATCACTTGCATATACAGAAAGGGAAGATTACATCAGAGTAATTAGCTTTCGGCGAGCATCTAAAGCAGAAAGAGAGGCATATTATGAATACTTACAACAATACTTTGAATAATAAAAATTTAGAGAAAAAACAGCTACTTATGGCTATTCAAGCTATTCCGGCAAGCCAAGATTTTATTTGGGACGGAAAAGATGACGATGAACGCCCGGTTACGCCATCAGAGTTTTCAATTGCAATGAAAAAACGTGGCAGACCAGCTGGTTCAAAGAAAGAATTGGTTTCGTTACGTCTTGATAAAAGCGTTCTTGAAGCCTTTAGAGCTTCAGGTAAAGGTTGGCAAAGTAGAATTAATCAAGTTTTAAGTGATTTTGTAAAACAAGTTTGACCACAAAACAAAGGCGGTTAATCCGCCTTTTTCCCTTCAATATATCGCTCGAAGTTTTGGATATATTCATCTAAATTTGCAGTGAGCATTTCTTTGTATTGCTCCACAAAATATTGAATAACTTCTTCTCTGGAATCGGCCAACTGCTGTTTATATTCCGCCTTGCTTGCCGCAACATAGGCGTTAAATCTGGCACAACCAAACAACATCGCATTGCTGACTTGGTTTGGGGCAATGTTTTTTAAATGAGCGTTGGCAACGTTAATAAAGCCGTCTGCTCGCTGGTAGAAAGTTGGGTCAATTTGTTTATCGGTAATGTTAATCATAGTATCCTCATTTTTAGTCAAAATACAAGCGGTGCTTTTTGCGTAAAATTTTGCACAAACGCTTGCGTTTGAACGTTGGCTCTGCCGACGGCACGAAGTGCGAGCGTAGCGAGTAAAAAAATCACCGCTTGTAGGCATTTCTAGCCGTCTAATGAAATCGCTTCCTTGATTTTCTTCAATGCGGCATTTTCAAGCTGTCTTACCCGCTCTGCCGAGATGTTATATTTATCGGCTAAATCTTGCAGTGTGGCTTTATTGTCATCTAACCAGCGGGTTTTGATGATGTCTTGGCTACGTTCATCAAGGGTGGCTAACGCATAGGCAAGTTGAGCGGTTGCCTGCCCATTATGTTGTTCGTCTTCCAAGTCATCGGCGAAATTGGAGCTGCTATCTTCAATATACATAGAAGGAGCGTAGCTGTCTTCATCGTCATCACCGGCAGGCAGATCAAAACCTAAATCTTGTCCGGTCATTCGAGATTCCATTTCTCGTACTTCTTCCACTGAAACCCCTAAATCATCGGCAACTTTTTTGATCTCTTCTTCATTAAACCACGCCAAGCGGTTTTTATTTTTGCGTAAATTAAAGAATAATTTACGTTGAGCTTTGGTGGTTGCCACTTTCACAATTCGCCAGTTTTTCAGCACATATTCGTGAATTTCCGCTTTCACCCAATGAACCGCAAAAGAAACCAACCGCACGCCGACATTCGGGTCAAACCGTTTTACCGCTTTCATCAAGCCGATATTACCCTCTTGGATCAGATCTGCCAGCGGTAAACCATAGCCCAAATAGCCACGAGCAATATGGATCACAAACCGCATATGGGAAAGGATCAGCTGTTTTGCCGCCTCAACGTCTTCATCATAATAATAACGCTCCGCCAGTTCTTTTTCTTGCTCGGCGGTGAGAATCGGATACTGATTTGCCATTCGGATGTAGCTATCCAAATTGCCCTGCGGCACAGGCATTGAGCCGGAAACCAAAGCCGGATGCATTGCTTCTACCGATGTTTCTTCTTCGTCTATCTCATCAACATCAATCGGCTCGGCATCTATAATTTCAGCATCTTCAATCTCGTTCTCGTTAAATTTTTTCATTCTATTTCTCTTCACTCTCAGCAAGGTTTACATTATAACATCGTTAAATCTATCTGGTGTGGGATTTGTATGATTTTATTTCGAGCTATTCAATACCGCTAAGTTCCGCCACTTGCAAAACTTTTTGCAAATTCGACCGCTTTCCTTTAGAATACCGCTACTTTTGGGGCTGATTTTGGATTCGACGGGATTGGCGAAGCCCAAGGTGCATGTCGAGGTGCGGTAGGCCTCGTAAACAAACCGCAAAATAATAGTCGCAAACGACGAACAATACGCTTTAGCAGCTTAATAACCTGCTTTAAAGCCTTATCTCCTCAGCTTCCGCTCGTAAGACGAGGGCAAAGATAAGTCACCCAAAACGAGATCGTGTGGACGCCGCCGCTTTAGGATCGAAACACTAAATTAAATAAAGCTAGTTTATTCATTGCGTGTCTGTCCGCTGTGAATAAGCGAAATTAAAGACTAGACTAAACATGTAGTACTGAAGGTAGAGAAATTTCGGACGGGGGTTCAAATCCCCCCAGCTCCACCAAATTATAATCCTATACGGTTCAACCGATACCTAAAAAGCCTTGAAAATCAATGTTTCAAGGCTTTTTTATTGTCCGTTGCGTACCTATACGATACAATCAAATCCGAAGATTTTAGGAGTATATTTAGGAGTACGCCGAAATACCCCCAAAAATTCGTACTCCTAAGATTTAGGCTTTATACTCCTAAAGGTTTACTATGGCTAGAAAAATCACACCGTTAAACGATACCCAAATAAGAAAAGCGAAACCGGAAGACAGCCCATTAAGAGACGGTAACGGCTTACTACTTGTTATTACCTCAAATTCTAAATTGTGGCGGTTTAGGTATGAAAGACCGTTCACAAAAAAGCGGAATGATTTAAGCATTGGGGCTTACCCTGATATTTCTTTAGCACAAGCGAGAGAAATTAGAGAAGAATATAGGGCATTATTGGCTCAAAATATCGACCCTCAAACCCACCGCCAACAACAGGAACAGGCAAAGGCCAACGAAATCAGCAACACTTATGAAAATGTAGCGTGGGCGTGGCTGGAACACCGCAAGACCAAGAAGAATTTTTCAGACAACTACCAAAAAGATGTAATCGCCTTAATTAAAAATAACCTCTTGCCGCACTTTGGAAGAATGCCTATCACACAAATAACCGCACCAATGGCAATCAAGGCATTCAAGCAATACCAAGACGAGGGCAAACTAGAGAAGTTAAAACGGGCAATTCAAAAACATAATGAAATTATGATGTTTGCCGTACACCGTGAAATGATACCGTTTAACCCTACCGCCAATATTGCGAAAGAGTTTGATAGCCCAACGGTTGAACATTTCAAAACCATTAAGCCGGAAGATTTAGGCGAGTTTTTATACACCTTACAAAACGCCCAAATTCATTTACAGACACGCTATTTAATTCTGTGGCAGTTACTCACAATGACCCGCCCGAATGAAGCGGCTAAGGCAAAATGGGCGGATATAGACGAAAAAGCCAAACTGTGGACGATACCGGCGGAAAATATGAAGCGAGGCATTGAGCATAAAATCACACTCTCACGCCAAGCAATCGCACTTTTGCGAGAGATTAAAAAGCTAAGTGGCGGTAAAACGTATTTATTCCCTAGCGTGAAGAACCCACAAACGCACGTCAATACTCAAACCGCCAACGGTGCGATCAAACGAATGGGCTACAAGGGCAAATTAGTGGCTCACGGCTTGCGGGCCATCGCCTCCACTTATCTTAATGAGAAAGGCTACAATAGCGATTTAATCGAGGTTGCCTTATCGCATTTAAACAGCGACCGAATCAAAGCCGCCTATGATAGAGGCGAACGCCTAGAGCAACGTTTTAAACTGCTCCAAGTGTGGGCGGATTTCCCTCCGCTTGTTTAATCGGGTTATATGGTGTCGGCTCAAATTCGCCCTTGTCCACGTTGGCAACGTGTATAGCCGTTTATTCAAGCTGTTTGATTAAATACTTAGCCCCATTTCTGAACGCTTTAAAATGGCGGTTTTGGTCGCTTGTTAGGGTGCTTGTTGTTTTTAATTCCGCCATCAGTACAAGCCCCATTTTCAAACGGTCGGCGAGTTCGGTGCATTCCTCCGCCATCAGCTTTTTAAAGTGGTAGCAGTCGGGGAAATCCTGCTTACACCGCTCAACGGCGATTTTATTTAGGGCAAAAGTGCGGTTCATTTGTGGGTAAAGCCCATCACTAAAAGCGTAAAGCCGTCTTGGGTCATTAAATACATCTTTCTTGATTTCCCTTGTTCATCAATATATTTAGCCACCTTAAAATTGAGGTGGCTAGCCTTCTTCAAATTAATGTATTTATAGAAGATCATAAAACGCCCCTTTGCGTAGTGGGTGTGCCAATTTGGGAAATTTTTGCCTTAAAAGCACCGCTTGCATGCTCTACATTTATCAAATCACTTATTGTTTGAGCAAAGTAAGTGATAAAGTTAATAACCCCACTTCCGCTAAGGCTATTAATATTTAAAGTATTTGGCTCACCCACATTATTGTCTAAGGTGATTGTCGCATTATCTACATTCAATTTATTGACATTGCTGTTTCCTGTCATTACCCAGCTAGAACCATTTCGCAAGTTTATTTGGCTATCGCCATTGCTTTCAATTGTCCCAATAAGATCAGCCTTACTACCTAATTCAAAACGTGCATTCTGAGTTAATTTAATATCACTATTGACTGTAGTGCGTTGCCAACTATGTAAATCCTTATCAGATAACACAGATAAATTACAACTTGCTATGCCGGTACGATCCTAACGAACACATGATTGAGATTTCCCCTGTGTGAAACCAACTTGAGCTGTTGCATTGTCACTCAAATTAAAATTACCGTTTACTTCAACTACATTACGGCTAACTTCAATTTTCCCATTATCCTTAGCTTGAAAGGTTGTTGCGCTAAAGGTTCGATTAATCCATTCACCTTCTTTTATAATTTCCTTATTAATTGTTTTTTTATTTTCATCAAGAACTTGGCGTGCATATGGAATCGGGCGACCGGATAAAATAATTTCAGCATCATTCTCTGCTGACAAAATCCCATCTAGTGTGGTACCTCCAGTTAAAAGGAGCTTCCCCCCTGCATTAATAGGCTTGAAGTGAATGTTTAACTTTCCGTTCTCTCTGCTTGAGTCAGATTCGCCAAAATAGCCATTGTAAGCATAAAGTTGATTTTCTAGTGCTTTATTTTTCTTTTCAACGACATACTTTTTAGCATCATCATGATTCCAACTTATAAACTTCCACGCATTGTTCTCAAGCACAAAATAGGCGCCTTGGCTACGAAACAGATCAGCATTATAGCCTTCTCCAAAATTAATTGTACGAACATCATTAGCTGTAAATACTTGGCCTACTAAGGAAATATTCGCAGCAGTACCTGCATTATTATTAACAATTCTCGCTCCATCATCGACATTCTGGATCCGATTAAATGTTAAGCTGTTACCGTTTAAATCTAAACGACCGCCACGATAACCAAAATAAATACTGTTAGGATCTACTTGATCAGCGCTATTTAAGATTACTGTTGGTCGTCCACTAACGATCCCAACTTCACTAAATGCCGATTTTTCACCATTTTCGCCCGCTTGTTGGTTAAGAATCACTGTGCCATCTCCAACACTAATTGATCCTAAATTCTTGCCTTTACCAGAAACAGTTAGCGTTCCTTCTCCAATTTTAGATAATCTATCTCCCACCGGATTATGAACTTGCCATTCTACATTCTTATTTTTATCTACAGATATCCCAGCCCCAAGCCACGTTGTCATTTCATTAGCACCGGTTACAACCGCATTACCTGAAAAATATAGCGCTCCGGCTCCCTGATTAATATTATTAGCTAAATTAAGGGTATTGCCATCTCCGGAAATTTTAAGCGTTTTCCCATGGTGTAAAGATGGCTTATGTGGCTTACCTGTTGTTGGGTCAGGCAATGAGGTATCAGCTAAATCAACTACTAATTCAGCCGTGGCCCCCGTAATCCTGCTACTATTTCCAAGTGCAGTCCAAGTGAAAGTCTTTCCACTATCACCTTGCTGTGGATGAGAGCTAAGAGGGCTGTAACTATCATCAAATACATTGCCTTTAAAAACAAAGGTATTAGCATTATTGCTCGTTAACTTTAATGTGGTTCCACCAATTAGGTAAGCATACGGATCCGCAAGTTTTTCCTTTACAGCATTCTTTTCAGCTAAAATGTATTGTGTACCTGAACCTGCACGAATAAACATTGGAAAAATACTTGCATCACGATACAGATCATAATTTTTCTCTTGGGATTGCTCTGCTGGTGCTGTTTCTGTTACTAGTTTATGCAAACGAGGCGTTTGATAGTCATTATGCGTAAATCCCTGAATGGCTTTACTCCCTTTTGGATCATAATCATTGCGTGAAACCAATTGATAATTAAAATGGTGATTATCTGGGTTTTCACTACCAGAATCACCAAACTGCACTGTTCGATAGCCTCTGTTGTGCTCTACACTCACAATATATTGTGGTTTAGTCAGGGTTGCATAACCTCCTCCTCGTGTAATCACAGAGAAGTCAATCATTGGAATATTTTCTAAAGCAATACCTATCTTGTCACCTTGCTTATTAAATATTTCAACATTTTTCGCTCCGACATAAAATTTTCCTTTATTTTCCGCAAGATCTCGGAAATATTGGTAATCTATATCACCACGAACCGTAGAACTATAACTAAGCTGTGCCAATGACAGCCCTACGAATGCAGAAATTAAAGAGAGTTTAAAAGAGGCTGGTTTCATATATTTATCATCCAAAAAATAGAATTTGGCGAATTCTAGCATTAATTGATGACAAAATAAGCATTCAATTACAACGATAGGAAATACATAGCAAATAGTGAAAATAGTAAGCCCGCTTAAGAGCGGGCAAAACATTTGAATAAAGGTTAATTGCAACTTGTACTTAGCAATGTCTAAATCATAAATTAAAGGAATAACTCTTACCTAAATCCCATCACCAAACAAACCTTGCTCATCTTCAAAGTATTGATTCATATCAAAAGCCGGTTTTTGTTCAGAGGATTTGCCGATAATGCGAGCCGGTACACCTGCTGCTGTGGCGTGATCAGGCACAGGTTGTAGCACCACTGAATTTGCCCCGATTTTAGAATAGCGTCCGATTTCAATATTACCGAGAATTTTTGCACCGGCTCCAATCATCACGCCTTCACGGATTTTCGGGTGGCGGTCGCCATTTTCTTTCCCTGTACCGCCTAGTGTTACACCTTGTAAAATCGAGACATCATTTTCGATCACAGAGGTTTCACCCACCACAATACCGGTGGCGTGGTCAAACATAATTCCGCAACCGACCTTTGCCGCAGGATGAATATCCACATCAAAGGCAACAGAAATTTCATTTTGTAAATAAACCGCTAATGCTTTCCTGCCTTGATTCCAAAGATAATGCGTCACCCGATAGCTTTGTAAAGCGTGGAAGCCTTTTAAGTACAGCAGAGGTGTACTCCATTTGTCCACCGCAGGATCTCTAGTTCTGACCGCATTAATATCACAAGCTGCACTAGCAATAATTTGTGGCTCTGCTCGATAAGCTTCCTCAATAATTTCTTTTAAGGCGATTGCCGGCATAATCGGGTTTTCTAACTTATTCGCCAAAATATAACTTAACGCATCGCCTAGATTATGGTGTTTTAAAATGGTAGCGTGGAAAAAACTTGCTAACATAGGTTCACAATTCGCCAGCTCTTTGGCTTCATCTCGAATTGCTTGCCAAATCTGATTAATTTCACTCTGCTGCATTTTATTCTCCTTTCTTTATTCGCCTTTTCGTTCACGCCCCAACAAGGTTTTCACCACATCCGAAGCCTGTTTGCCACAAAATAACATTTGGTAAATTTGTTCTACAATCGGCATTTCAACGCCCTGTGTTTGAGCGAGCAAATAGGCTTCTTTGGTATTATAAAATCCTTCTACCACTTGACCGATTTCCGCTATCGCGACTTCTGCCGATTTTCCTTGCCCTAACGCCAAACCAAATCGGCGGTTTCGGGATTGGTTATCGGTACACGTCAGCACTAAATCTCCAAGCCCCGCCATTCCGGTAAAGGTTTTCGGATCAGCCCCGAGCGAAACACCCAAACGGCTAATCTCCGCCAGCCCTCGAGTAATCAAGGCGGTACGAGCATTCGCCCCGAATCCCATTCCGTCTGAAATACCGGCACCAATTGCAATCACATTTTTAATAGCCCCACCGAGTTGCACACCGATAATATCATTGTTGAGGTAAACTCGGAACGCTTTGGAACAGTGAATCCGTTTTTGCATTTGATCGGCAAAAACAGGATCAGTTGAGGCAAGCGAAATCGCTGTTGGCAAGCCTGCCGCCAGTTCTTTGGCAAAAGTCGGACCGGAAAGCACCGCAAGCGGGTAAATTTCCCCCAAAATTTCCTTAGCTACCGTTTGCAACAAACGCCCGGTATCTCGCTCCAGCCCTTTGGTTGCCCACATTATACGGTGATCTTGGGACAAAAAAGGCTTGATTTGAGCCAATACTTCAGAGAATACATGACTTGGCACCACAATCAGCAGATCTTTCGATTTTTGTACCGCTGTAGCAAGATCTGCGACAATTTCTAAGGCTTCCGGGAATACAATATCAGGCAGAAAATCTTGGTTCATTCGCTCTGATGCCAAAACGGCCATTTTGTCGGGATTATGCCCCCATAAATAGGTTTTGTGACCATTTCGAGAAAGGGCAATGGCTAAAGCTGTTCCATAAGAACCTGCACCTAATACCGTGATTGGGGCAGAATAGATTTCACTCATATTTCCTCTGTTCGGCTTATTTAGAAAATTGCAAAAAATAGTAGAAAAAATAACCGCTTGTAAAAAAATAGGTATGCCTTGCATACCTATTTTCTATCTAAAATGCTTAGTTCGCTAAAGCCGGCTCTTCTGCACTTTCTTCTTGGCGTTGGAGATAATCCATAAATAACGCATCAAAGTTTACCGGTGAGAGATTTAATGCCGGGAATGTACCACGATTCACAAGGCTTGAGATTAGCTCACGAGCATAAGGATAAAGCACATTCGGACATTGTGAAGCTAAGCAGTGAGCAAGTTGAATGCCTTCTAAACCTTTAATAGTAAACACACCTGCTTGTTTTACTTCACAAATGAAAGCGACATCATTGCTGTCTTCTAACGTAGTTTGCACCGTAATGTGTAAGGTAACTTCGTATAAATCTTCACCAATTTCTTTGGTTTCAGTATCTAACTCAAAGCCTAATTGTGGTTTCCACTCTTGTTGGAAAATAGTCGGTAAATTTGGTGCTTCAAATGAAACATCTTTTACATAAATGCGTTGAATTTGAAGCTCAAAAGGGGTTTGTGTAGCTTCTTCTGTTGATGCAACTTGATTTTCTTCTGACATAAAATTTCCTTAATAATAGATTATTTATGTTTTTTAATAGTTGGTAGGCTTGCTGCACGCCAGCCGCCAATCCCTTCTTTTAATACATAAACTCTGCTAAAGCCTTGTTTAGCAAGATCTGCCGCAACACCACCTGAAGTGAAGCCATTAGTATCTACTACAATTACCGGGCGAGCTTTGTATTTATCAATCTGATTGATTTTAGCTGCTTTAATGTCTGACGGTAACACGTGAATGCTATCAATAATATGACCGGCACGGAACTCTTCATCAGAACGTAAATCAACCACTACTGCCTCTTCTTTATTAATCAGCTGTGTAGCCTGTGCGTTATCGACAATTTTATATTTTTGCGTTGCACTTTTATAAAAGCTAAAAATTACCGCAATCAATAATGCAACCCAAGCAAACACCATCAAGGTATGATTGGCAAAAAATTGCTCTAATTGTTGAGCAAAAGTTAGTTGTTCCATAATTCAATTTCCTTAACATCAAAAAATAAGCGGTCGTTTTGATGCAAATTTATCACTAAATTTAACCGCTTGTAAAAGTAATAAAAGGTGAGCAAAAGCCCACCTTATAAGGAAATTATTGAGCTTGTTGTGACATTACTTCGTCAAATGACATTGTTTTTTCAGTCACTTTCGCTTTCGCTAGCACTGCATCAACCGCTTGCTCTTCTAATACCACATTGCGGATATTTTCAGTTAATTGACGGTTTTTCGCATAGTGAGCAACCACTTCAGCCGGTTGTTCGTAAGCTGAAGCGATATCTGCGATCATCTCTTCAACACGTTTTTCATCTACTTTTAATTCGTTAGAACCGATGATTGAAGATAATAATAAGCCCACTTGAACACGGCGTTTAGCTTCTGCTTCAAATAATTCAGCCGGTAATTGAGCTGCCATTTCAGGCTTACCACCAAAACGTTGCACCGCTTGTTGGCGTAATACGTTGATTTCTTCTTCAACCGCAGCAGCCGGCACTTCAACATCATTTTGAGCAATTAAGCCGTTGATTACTTGAGTTTTCACACGTGAAGTGACTGCATTTTTAAGTTCACGTTGCATATTTTTCTTAATTTCTGCGCGTAATTCTTCCACTGATTTTGCATTACCGAATTTTTTCACAAACTCTTCGGTTAATTCCGGTAATACCATCTCTTCTACTTTTTTCAAGGTAATTGCAAATTTCGCTGCTTTGCCTTTTAAGTTTTCAGCGTGGTATTCTTCTGGGAAAGTCACATCAATGTCGAATTGCTCACCCGCTTTACGACCTACGATTCCGTCTTCAAACCCCGGAATCATACGACCTTGCCCCATAAATAACACGAAGTCTGATGCTTTACCGCCTTCGAATTCTTCACCATCTACTGAACCAACGAAATCAATAGTTACACGAGATTCGGCTTTTGCAGCCTCTTGGCTTTCTGACCAAGTCGCTTGTTGTTTGCGTAATACATCTACCATTTTGTCTAAATCAGCGTCTGCGATTTCAACAACCGGTTTTTCTACTTCGATATTCTCTAAACCTTTTAATTCCACTTCTGGGAATACTTCAAATTCCGCAGTAAAGCTGAAGTCTTGACCTGGTTGGTAGTTGTTTGGCGTGAAAGTAGGGCGACCTGCCAAGTTGATTTTTTCAGCAATGACGGCTTCAAAGAATGCACGTTGCATTTCATCAGATAACACATCTTGACGGGCTGCAATACCAAAACGTTGTTCGATAATTGAGTGTGGCACTTTACCTTTACGGAAGCCATCTACACGAGCATTTTTCGCATAGCCTTTTAATTGTTCTTTGTATGCTGCTTCGATTTTATCAGCTGGTACGTTAATAGTAACACGGCGTTTTAAGCCTTCTAATGTTTCAATTGAAAATGACATTCTTAAACCTCGGTTTAGGGATATAAAAAAGATATACAAATAGACGGTTATTGTAGCGTTCTATCAAGAAACTGTCGAGAAGAAACTCATTCGCAAATAAACAGTTTTGTAAAAAATCCCTAAAATCTGACCGCTTGTCAATGGGCTTGCCTACAAGCGGTCTTTTTTCACCGATTTTTGCAAATGAAATGATATGGCTAGCTTAATCAACATAAAAGTAAAAGAGGCATACCTTTCGATATGCCTCTTTCTAGTTTTTATTTAGCTTTTCGCTTTATCAAACAATCTTAATTATTTGATGATTT
>NZ_SMAC01000026.1 GCF_004342115.1 Mannheimia haemolytica
GCTACTTGTGAGATATGGCTAGCCGGCACAATTCTTGAACTTGCCGGAATCACATTCCCCAACCCTAAAACCGGCTCTTGCCACGCTTGCAAGCGGTTGATGGCATCGTTATTCACGCTGTCTAATCTGACTCCAAAGTCAAAGATATTGAGTGTTGAATAAAGTCGTTTCCAGCGTTTTCCATTTGCTGTCACAAATAGGGTTACGCTATTATCTGCAGAAACTGTATCTGCAAAATCCGAAACGAAATACCCACCACCTTTATCGCTGCCAGTATGATACGCTTTAACAAATACAACCTGGCGGTCTTTTACTGGCTCAAATTGGCGTAAATCAGCAATACTCTCAACTTGCCCAGCAATCATCTGCAATGCCTGCCAAAGTTGAGTATTATCATTAGGATTAACTGCAATCCCAGCCTCATTCAATACAGTTATAATCTCATTCTGCATTGAGATAACGGAGTCTTGCACATTGTTCATATGTTCGGCTGTTACAACTGTGCCGTACTCTCCCGTTGCGGGATTACCGTCTTTAAATCGACCGTTATCAGTCGTAATAGGGTTCATCGTTTGTCTCATTTAGTTATTCCACGCTGTAAAATCTCTTACCCAATAACGGGTAAATGCAGGTTTAATTTCGTCCAATAATAGTTTTAATGCTTGTGGCGTTTTAATCACAGGTGCAGGCAAATAAGGGTCGGTGTTTTCGGCTCGGTTAAAATCGACAAAAAACATCCAAATCACATCTTTATCCCAAAGTCTATCGCCACAACGGTTAATACCGCATCTAAAGGGTTCAGGCTCGTGGATTTTAAATTCGTAGCCTAGTGCTTTCGCTTGCTCCATTAAGTACGAAATCGACAACCCACCAAGCTGATTCAACTTCGCAATCACACGCTCAATTCGGGTTTCAAGCAGTAGTGAGCTATTCGCCGTTAAGCCACAAACCCGCTCCCAATCATCAATAAAAATGCCTGTTGATACATCAACGGCATCGATTAAAGTCTTGGCTCTCGCATCAATGCGGTCTAGCTCTCTCCCCTCAACTTCAAGGGATAACGCTAGCCATCTGCCGTTTGGGTCATACGATACAGGCGGTAATAAACCGCCCAATGCCTTGCCGTGTTTAGAGTTAATCGTTACCATCACATCAACTCCACAGTTACATCACCCAATCTGAACCAGCCCATTTCACGGTAGGCATCAATCGTTTGGTTTCTGGTTGGCTGTACAATCTCACGATCTACTACGCCCACTAAATCACTAATTACTGCCTCAATTTGCGAAATAATTAAGGTGTCAGCAGGTTTGAGTGATAAAAAATAATTCTCTAAAGCGTTTTCGATTTCCGCTTTTACACCATCAAGCGTCGTATCCGTATCAAGTTGCACTTTGATGTTAAAATTGACCCGTTTTTCAACTGGCTTAAGTACATAAACCGATTTAGCCGTAACAGGGCGGACTTCATCAATATAAGCTTGAGTTGCTCGCACGATTTCATCACTTGGCACGGTATCACCTGAGGTGATTGCAATATCTACCGTACCCTCGCCACGCCGTAATGGATAAACAAACGCAGAGGTTACGCCATCAACGCTTTCTGCCCATTGGCGGAAGTCATTTTTATTCCCGCCTGACGGTGGTCGGCGAATCTGCTCTAATAACCGAGCAAGCAGTGTCGCATCACTTTCCACTTCTGTTCCGCCTGTTACATCAGGCAATAACAAGCAATCGCTTGATACGCCAGCAGGAGCAGCAGTCAGTTGTGCTTTACTTTCAGATTTAACATTGCTTGATGCCCCTGTTGCCATTGAAATCACTCGCACCGTTGCAGAGCCATCATCACCAATAACGTCCGAGCTTTTGGTTACATAAAAACGCTCGCCAAATTTAACTTGCAAGCCCTCATTGATTACTGAGCCAGCAGTACCAAAAACTTTCAACGAACCACTCGCATAGGTCGCATTTTTACGGTAAAGATTTCGCAATTTAGCGTGCATTTCGAGGTATTCGGAGTCTGCCGTATCTGGGAAATACTGACGAACAATCCAGTTTTGGTGAGCATACAGCCCCACCACACAGCTTGCCAAAGCGGAGGCACGAACAAAATAATCCGAATCCACCTCAATATCAGCAGTTGGCTCTAAAGATTGAATATCTCGTAGAATTTCTCTTCTAACATCTTCAAGCGTTGGGATTTGATACATTTTAAAAACCACTTAAACCAGTTTTACAGGGTGTTTAAACTCAAATTTAACCCCACGATTATCAATAACGGAGATTAAAAGATTTAACGAGCCGTCTTTTGGCTGCTCGTGTGTCACCGTAATGCTTTTGGCTCGTCCGTCATCAATAATCGGCTGCAAAGCCTCTTCGGCGTACTGTTGGGCTAAAAGCCCTACGCGGCTTAAATCTTTTTCTCGCTGAATAAGATGGAGCAAAGAACCTACACGCCCATCTGCCCACCATGAGCCTTTTGGCGTTGTTAGTCTGATATACACGGCATTTTGCAGTGTAGCTATGTTGTCACTTGTATAGTCCCGAGTGAGCGGGCTGATTTCTCTGTCCATATTGCTATGGTAGAGACATTAAAGACAGGAGTAACGGGGAGAGACTTCCACAAACAACAAGCGGTTAGATTCTGCAAAAATTTTGCAAAAAATAACCGCTTGAAATCATCAGTTTGGTTTACCTCGCCCATCACTTTGATGAGTATGGTTTTTAAGGGATACCGTACCTGCAGTCACATCCCCACTTGTTTTAAAGCTACCACTGGTTTGGTTTACATTGCCGCTAAAACTTGCCCCTTCTCCACCTTGCACCGCCATTCCGCCATTGCCGCTGATTTGCCCTTGTGAAACAAACTGCTGGTCGGTTTCTAGTTTCGGGGTGTTAAAATTTGCTCCACCGCTTGCGGTAACGGAATATTGCTTGCATTTAATGTTAAAGCTATCGCACTCAATATCAATCACTCGCCCGTTTTTTAATATGATGGTTGAGCCACTCGAATCGTAAATTGCCACCTCTCCATCGTTGAGATTTTTGACTCGGAACGATCCGTTTTCAGTCGCCACAATAATACCGTGCGTGGTTTTACCACCTAAGGGGATAACAACCGCTTGCGTGCCGGCAGGTGGCACGGAAGTGAAACCAAAATGCTGCATTAGCTCTAAATCTTGGATAGTTTCGTCCGCTAAAGCGGACACCTGTACCTGCTGAATATCACTGCCACTCTTGACTAAATTTAATACCCCTCTAAAAGCAGCACGCACGCTATCTTGCACACCTTTTGCCACCTCTTTAGTCTGTTTTGCTAATTTTCTCATCATATTATTTTCCCAACTCCCACGAGCCTACATATTCTACAGGCTCTTTTTTCTTACGTCCTTTTTTGCCTTTACGCTTGCGAGCCTCTTGTGCTTTAGCTTGATAAGCATCAGGTGTCCACACGCCATCCAGTTTTAACCGCAATTCGGTGGTTGTGCCACCCGTGCGAGAGAGTCGAAAACGTCGCCCCATTAAAAAGAAAATACCATCTAAATCATACTCCTCACATACCACGTGCACACGTTGCCCAGCTTGCCACAACGTGCCGTCTTTGGTTTTATGGTCAGGTACAATAATCGTGAGGTTAAATGACTCCAACTGCCAATCTGATACCTGTTTTTTCGCCTGTTTCATCAAGGCTTCGAGGTTCTCCACATCGCCCAGCACGATAGTTTTCGGTTTATAAAGCTCCATTTCCTCATTTTTATACACCCATTTAAAATCGTGCTTGGCATTATCAGAATCTTTGCCGTGTTTTTGAGCAAGAAAAGTGACCTCCGAATAGCTTTGCGACACATCATAAGAAAGTGTTGCATCAACAAAGTTATTTTTACGGCTATCCCCCGACTCTTTCACGCAATATAACGTGGCAACGGGCGGTTGAGCGTAATCCGCACCGCCGACAATTAACACGCCTTTGGGGTCAAACCAACAATGCAAACCTGCCGAGTTGGCACACCGCATAATCGCTTCCCACGCTGACTCGCCCACATCAATATCTACCTTGCTTAAGGTCGGGTTTTTCTCGGCTTTCAGTTGCACCTCTTTAATCCCAAGAGGGGTTACAATTTTTTTAACAGCATCAAGCAAAGAGAGCCCTTGCACATTGGTAATCGGGGCAGAGCAATCCACCAAAATAGCGGCTTTATCACGTCCATTTAGGCTAAACCCACGCCCGCTTTTGCTAATGGTGTGATGTGTGGTATCCACAATGCCAGTGAGCACCGTTTTGCCATTGATTTTAACTATTGCCGTTTTGCCCGAATAATTAGGTAAAACCTCTATATTGCTAGATTTACCCAACTCAAAATTAAAACTATCAGCAGGAATTAAAAAATCGCTGTCAATATCATAACTTTTCCAGTTTTTATGCTGCGAGCCGTCAATCTCCACCACAATTTCATTTTCCATTTTTACTCCCAATAACAATTTAACAGCGTGCCTCGCTCAATAAAGTTCGGCTGGCGAATATGCGGATTAAGGCGTAACAGCTCATCCGCCCGCTCGTAATCCCCATAAAAATAATGGGCTACTTTATGGATTGTGCCGCTATCCATTACCATTCGCACGGTCAAAGGCGGTTTTTTATTAATTACCGCAAGCACAAGTACAGTAAATTGATGAGCTACATTACGGATACGATTAATCAACTTTTCTGCGGTCTCGTAGATAGATTTTGTCTTATCACTCATTATGCCTTTTTGAGCGTGCTTTTGTTGCTCACGCAGTTTATTGATAATGTTTAACCAATGTTCACGCACAATTTGGTTAATTAACTCTAAATCACCGATTAGCAGCTCTTCCTCTCGATCCTCAATCAGTTCTGTTAAAACTTTAGTGAGCTTAGTCGTGGCAATAAGGTCAAGCATAATACCAAGCTCAACCACATCAGAGCCAAGTAACTTAACCGTTTTTGAGCGGTTAAAGCCCTCATCTCTAGCCACTTTGCTCACAATCGCCTGAATGTTATCTACCGCATCCGTAATATTGAGTAACTGAGATTTAAACGAGAGTGTCGTTAAATCAGCACGCCCCTGAATACCGCTATCCACCATTTCTTTTAACTGGTGTAATGCCCCCGAACCATCTTTCAAATAGGTTCGTTGTGAGGTTGATGAGGCAATGCTGTATTTTTTCTTGTCTAAATCAAACAAGTTACGCACCGCCTCAAATGAGGCAAATAATGCCCCCCAAAGCCCAAGCAAGCGAGATTTAAGATCAAACACCGCAACGCTATCCCAAAAACGCAATCCATCATCAAATAGGTTTTCGAGATCAAGCAACAACCTATCAATTTTAGTAATCAGAGAATCTTCGATTGCAAAAATCGGCTGCATTTCGGTTGCCTCTTTAAAAGTCAAATCTAAGGCAACATAATTGATATTTTCGGCATCGGTATGTAGATTCGCCGAAACGAGTAACATATTCGGTAAACGCCCACGAATAGGATGGACTAATACATCAGCCCCTTTTTGCTGCAATACCGACAGTAAGCGGATATAGTCCGTGTAATAACTTGAGCCGAAAAAGACCGCTTGCAGCCGAATAGTTTGGGTGTTTAGCCCCATATCCTCTAAGTCAGCCCCATTCACAAAAGGGTAGGCGTGTTCAATCACCGCTCGCTCAAAGCTGTCATCTACCGCAAGCACATCGAAACGCACACCTTTAAAACTTGCCTGCTGTATAGGCATTGTCCAACCGCTCATTACGCCATCCTCTTGTTAAAATTAAACTGATATTCAGCCACTTTTTCAGCCACCACCGAACCGTCCAACTCCACGGTGATTTGATTTGCAATCGTATGAGATTGCGAGGCAAGCCCTGCCTCAATACCGGCAGAAAGAGTTGCTCCGAATGCCTGAAAGTCGGCTTGGTAGGTGGATAGGGTTTGAGTAACCGAATCAACTTTAGGGCGTAACTCTTGTAAGCTCGGAATGGTACTTAAAACCCCTTGTACAGCTCCCATAGTATTGCCATTCTTTTGCTTAGCCTCATAAGCACTCACATCTTTCCGATATTGCTCAAGGGTTTCATTACTACGAAAAAACGAGTGGAAACGGCTACCTAAAATCTCTTTTTTATATTCGTACATTTGACGAGCTTGATAATTAGGGTCGTTTAATTGTGCTTTTCGCTCCTCACTCATCGGAGCTTGGTCTCCGTGTAGCATTGTGGCAACGCCCGCAACACTAGCAAATGAGCCTCCAACTGAAAGAAATTTACTAACTTTTCCTTTACTTCCAGTAGCTTTCGATGATTTATCAAATAAATCACCCATTCCACCATCATTTCCCTTTTTGCCAGTCAATAAATCCAGCACACTAGAGGCTGCTAATGCAGCCCCAAAGATTTTAACGGCATCAGTCGCTCCGCTAACAAACTGAGTTAAATTAGGGTATTGGTTAGCATAGCTCGTTAAATGTTCCGCTAAAGTACCCAACACACCGTTTACTTTCTCAAAGTTCTCCATTTGGGCAAATTCGGTCGCATTCTTTAATGCCTCCACTTTGTGCGAATTAGTATCACGGATAACAGCGTGGGAGGTTTCAACAGCCCCTTCACTATTCTGAATATCTTTTTGTACCTTTTCACCTAACTGAACATTATTCTTTATCCCCAGCAAAGCCATTAATGCTTGACGATCAGAAATAATTTCTCCGATTGCAGTACCTTCAACCAAGTTGGTTAATTCATTGAATAAGCGTTTCTGATCTTCACCTTTAGCTGTTTTTAGTTTGGCTTGTAATTCTTGATAGCGTTTATCACTCCCGACAACATCATCCATAATAGACATAAAAGCCTGCAATGAATCTTGCCCTTTTCCCTTGTAATGCTCCATAGCTTTTGCAAAATCAATCGCTTTGGTTTTGCCAGTTTTCGGATCTTTATATTCAATATTCTTAAAACGCTCATTAGTTTCTTTAGCAGTAATCTTACCCAACAGATTCACTAAATTATTACCAGCCTCGTTACTTGTACCGGCAGTGACACGAGCTTGCTGATTGGCAATTAAAAGACGCTCAAATCCCTCAATGCCGCTTAAGCCAGCTTGTTTTGCAGCGGCCATTTGTTGAGGCAACCAACTTGCCATATTTGCAAGCTCAAAGCTACCGGCTTGCCCAGCAGCAACTGCCATATCTAAGACTCGACCAATATCCTCTTCTTTAATCCCAAATTGTTGCATTGAGGAAATAGCAATTTGAGCCATATCATTTGCACTTGCCCCTGTTGCGACCGCACCTTTCTGCAACGTTGGGAGTAAATTGAGAGCGGTTTCGGTAGAAACAGCACCTGAGGCAAGTAAAGCGTCTAGTGAGCTCAACGCTTCTTCTTTTGAGCCACCGCCTACACTTACTGCTTTCTGTACGGCATCAAGTAACTCTCTTTTCCCATCAATACGCCCTTTCACATCACGATCTGAAAAGGCGGTATTCGCTACCATTGCAAGCTGTCTATCAAATTCCATTTGATTTCTTGCAGGCTGGCGAGCCATTGCTGCACCTGCAGCAATTCCAACCCCTGCACCCATCAACCCACGCCCAAAACTTCCAGCTTTATCCCCAAAACTCGTTTTCCCCAGTTCCGCATTCAATTCCTGCACACGTTTCTTTGTTGCCTCTGAAGCACGGCGTAGCTCATTTTGCGAGGCAACACCTGAGCGTTTTAAGCGGTCATAGGCTGCACGAGTTTGTTCAATTTCACGTTGGATTGCATTTTCCGCCCGAACACCTAATGTTTCACGGGCTCGGCTCACATCGGCAGCCACTCGGCGGGCATTACGGTAACTCTGTTCTATTTTCCGATTTGAGCTTTCTGTAGCATTCGCTGCTTTCTGTGCTGCTTGCGTTTGAGCATTGCCACTTTGTTGTGCCGCTCGCTCTGTATTTTTAAAGGCTTTTTCGGTGGTTTTAGCGGCTTGGTTTAAAACTGGGGAGGCAGTATCTTTTGCCGTCAATTCCAGTTGCACTTTCATATTTTTTGCCATTTTTAAAGTCTCTTTAAACTAATTTTAAAGTACAAAAAAGGGGCTTTCGCCCCTATTCAATTTTGCCACACCGAGTAAAGACATAGCTTTCGCGTTTCACTTCGCTATTCGCACCCATTGGGCTATGCGGTGTTTTTACGCCCTCACTCTCCAAGTAGCTCTCAATCCACGCAAATACCTCAAGCAACGGCATTTGCCATACCTGCTCGGCGGTAATTGCAAATTTTGAGAGTAAAATCACCGCTTGTCGGTACTGCTTAAAGGCTTCTGCTACGCCAAATCGGGATTTGCCGGGCTTTCGCTCTCGCTTTGGCTCACCCCATTTTCTAACCGCTTTTTTCGGAGTGTGAGCGTTGCCTCAATCAACTGCCAGTAGTCTTCGGGAGCTAAATTGTCAAATAAAAATTGAGCCGTCACATTACCTTGATAAATACCATCAAAGGTAACTTGCTGCGAAAGGTAAGCCATATCGACCAAGGTTTGTTCACGCTTTGATAGGGCTTCCGAGTTTTCCTCAAACCCTAAATCCGCAATCATTTCTTGAGCCGTGCATTGACCGCCCATCGTCAGCAATCGCACCGTACAATCACGGCGAATTTTCCCGTTATATTCAATGCCAAAATTTAAAGTGATTTTCATTATTCATTCACCTTACGCAATGCGTTGAGTTGAATATCACGCACCGACTCACCATCAACGGTGTAAGACTCGCTCACATCGGTAGTAAAACAGCCTAAATAAGAGGTACGTTTTTCACTGTTATCCAGTGGATATTTAGTGAGCTTAGCATTTTTGATATTATCCCAATCAATCACTGTCCCATCTTGAGGCTCAACTGCAGTCACCGAGAGAGTATATTCCGCAATGCCTTGCGAATAACCTCTTGCACGTCCGGAACTGTTCATCGTTTTAACCAGCTTGCGACCGGTTACGGTTTTTACATCAAGTTTGGTAATTTCAATCTCAACGCCATCTACCTCAAGCACGCAAGAGCCTTCATAAACAATTGACATCTAGCACCCCCTATAAAATTAACGTAATTTTGTTACGAATAACGTGCAAGCCATTAACCACATCCGCAGGGATTTCTAAATCCAAGTAAGTCGGGTCTTGATTACGCACCACTAATAAGCGATTTTTCCACGCTTCCACATTTTCGATTACCTCTTCGCTCTCAAGCTGATAAAGCACATCTAAAATCTCCGAGCGTACTTTTGCCACAATACGGTGGGAGTTTTTCGCACGAGGGAAACGCAAACGCTGACGGGTTTGGATTGCCTTACGCACATAGTCAAGCGTACGAATGGTGGTTAAATCCAAATAGCTTGGGTCATCAGTATTCGTCACGTTTTTGGTGTATGTAGTAATCGCACGGGTAATCTGCACACGGCTTGCCACCACCTCAATCGGGCTTAAACCGTGATATAATGCTTGGTTTACTTCGCTAAATAACGGTTTCTGCGAGTCATCTACGACCGTTAAGCCTTTAACTTCAAGGGTATTTAACGGGCGAGCCGGATCTTCTTCACCGGCAATTACCGCACCAAGCCCTGCCGCAATCATTGCATTTGATTCGGTTGCTCCCTTATACCAGCCTACAATAATTCGCTCACTGTTAAGGCTTGCGGTTAAGGTTGTGCCGGTGGCATAAGTGCCACGCCAGCCCATTACACCAATAGCCGGTTTATCTTCAATCGGGGCAGAAACCGATTCTAAATGGCTACGCAAGGCAAGGGCATTTTCATCATCTGAAAACGGCGAAATAATCACGTTATAATGCGTACCGGCAACACTCGCCAACGCCGGAGCAATTAGGGCATTACGCTGACCGTTATCAAACGCACGAGCCTCAAGGGTTAAACCTGTTGCTGTATTGCGTGTTGCAAGCGTGATTTCATTGCCGATTTCGCCTTTTGCTTTTGAGGTCAGTTTAAGTGTCGTTTCACTTTCCACACTTGCCACCACAGGGCTATAACTCGCCGCATTAATCACATTAACTAAACGAGCCACAATCGCCTGTGCTTCTTCGCCTTTTGCGGCTGCAATTTCGTAAGCTGTGCCGGCAATCGTAATACGCACCACACCGGCATAAGTTACTGTGCCGGTAAAACTAACTTGCCCTGTTGCTGCAATACCTGCCTCGTGGTCTTTTAAGCCCACCACCGTTAAACGGATTAGCGGATTATTTTGGATTGCTTGGCGAACCATTAAATGAGCTACCGAGCCTTTACCAAATAAATTTTCCGCCTCCACATCGCTAAAAATCTTTTGCGGAGCAGTAAAAGCAGCCTCACCGTTTAGCATTGGTGCAACAATTAGCACCTCTTGCTCATTGGTCGGCAAGGTGGTTACTGCGTCTTTGTTGTTGTATTCGGTCAGCACACTTGGTTTGCGAATACTGTTCGGGATTTTCTCAAATTCAATTTTTGACATTATTTGCCCCCTGTTTCTTTAGCGGATTTGGTTTCTTTGACGACAATCAAATCGCCATCCGCAATGCGGCGTTGATAGTAAAGGGTGTTTTCAACCTCTACTGCCTCTTGTTCAATATAGTGATGCGGTCGGTTTTCTACCGGCACACGCACCCCTTTAGCGGCTTTCACTTTTAACATCTAATCACCATCCTTAAATTCTGTTCTAAATGCCGTTTCGGCATTGTTATTCGGGTCAAAAATCCGATTATTAAAGCCCGACAAATCGCCTTGCGGTTCATCTAGCTTGCCTTGGTACTGCTTAAAGACTTGCTCATTCGGCTCAACCCCTTCAGGGAATCTACCGTCATCAAGCACATTGCACTCGTTGTAGCTGATTTCAAACTCAATAGCATAAGCAGAGAGTTTTTCTTTCTTCACCTCCGCATTATTCCAAATCGTGCGGATTCGCTTAGGCTGGATAGGGTGGACTAAACCGTCTAAAGTCTGGTTAATCAATAAGGTTTTCACCGCTCCCAGCAACTGATTAACCCCCACCTCACGACTTGTTACCCCACCTAAACGCCCAGCAGTCTGATTTCGCATTGAGCGAGTAATAACCAACACCACAAACACATCAGTGGCTTGATAGCGTTTACCTCTTACTCCCATTGATTTCGCCTCGAACGCCGAGCCACCATAAGAGACAAGACAAGCAGGCAAACGGAGAACATCTAACTTCTCATCGTTAATTTCCCCGGCATAACCAGCAACGGCATACACCATTTTGCCTAAGCCCAGCGTTAAACGCTCAATCAAAGCACGCTCAATTTTGCTAATCATCGCTTATCACGCCCCCAAATACGGTTGCCCCCGTTAAAAAACTGCACTGTATTTTCGCCAGTAGCCGATTCTTCCTCATTGGTTTCATCAACCGCTAACGACACTACGCCCTTAGAGATGTTTTCCAGCTCTTTTAAGCAAAGTTTGTAGCGGTTTTCCACCTCTTCGGTCATCGTTACTAATGATTTGCTGGTTAAATGATAACGAGCCAAATCACAGCAAATACGCTTTAAATTTTGCGGTACAGTCTTTAATGGCAGACGGTAACGCCCACTTAAATAGCCATCAATTTGGCTGGAAGAGTCCGCTAAAGCTACTTCAAGAGTCGCTTCATCAACCACGCCTACCATTTCACGGTCGGTTAGCTCAATGGATTCCTGTTCGCCAATTCGCAAAACGAAATCATCAACCAACGCATACATTACGCATCGCCCTCAACAACAGGTACAAACTCCAAATAAGGGTCGTTAGCTAATGTGATAATCTGCTCATCAGTTAAATCAGCACGAGCAATTTCCACCGCCGTTTCTTTATTAAAACGGTAGCCACAACGACCATATGTTGCCTGTGGGTGGATAGATTTCAGCTTGATTTCAAAGGCGATAGGGTCAATCACAGCACCATCATCAGGTTTTGTTTCCTCTTCAGGCGGTTTTGGTTGCTCTTCAACCTTATCTTCAGGTGGTGTATTTTCCTTTGGGTTTAAGGTTTCATCGTCTTTTTTCTTACGACTCATAATTGCTATCCTCTCAAAAGGGGCGTATTGCTACGCCCGATTAACTTACTATTCTGCAATCTGAGCAGAAACAGCTACTTTCAGCACACCTTTTAATGGGTTGCTTGTGCCGTTAATAATATCCGCCTCAACTAACTGGCGAGCTGCATATTCCAATGTTGGCGGCACTAAAATCGTGCTTGGTCGGATGTTCAGCAACTTGCCACCATCGCCTTTGAGCATACGCATTTTAGCGATAACAGCCATTACGGTTTCCGCATTCAGCTCTGAATTTTCTACGCGGTGGATTAACTGCCAGAAACCAAAGCCGGCATTACCACGAGCACGCACCCCCCACAGATATTCATCTTCCATAAAGACAGTATCGGATTTTGACGGGTCAAACTTGGTTTCAATTTCAGGCTTAGTGCGTTCCTGCCAAATTAACGGCTTAATCGCATTGGTATCGTCTAAAATATAAAACGCAGGCTTGCCACTTGCTGCACCGGTGGTGATATTGCTTTGAGTTTTGCTCGTGCCAGTGCCGTCCACGTTTTCATAAACAGGGTGATCAGTGTCGAAAAAGTTCTGACCGTCATAGCAAAGCGTTTCTTTACCTTTTGCCAACAAGCCAAATACCAAGTCATCCGGCAATTCCGCCGCACTTTGACCGGCTTGTTGAACAATCGGGGTGAATAACCCGACCTGATCGTCTTCAATATCGGTACGAGCCACGCTGACTGTCGATTCAAAGGTTTTATTGTCAATCGACATCGCTTCCGCTTGCATTTTCTTGATTTGGCGTTTGCCCACCCACTCACGCATTTTCGGGAATTGACCCAACCAGCCGTAAGTGTTGGTTTTGGTCGAAGAACTAATCTTCATCGCCACCATTTCCCATTGCGGTTTAATTAAAGCTAAACCTGCACCAAATTCTTTTTTAAACGCCGTATCTAAGGCTTTTAATAATTCCGATTTTTTAAACATTACTTCGCTTCCTCTTTGTATTTTTGAGCAAATTCATCTGGGGTTAAGCCCAACGTCTTAGCGGTTGCAATTTCCGCAGCCGATAACGCCACTTTCTCCGCACCTTTGTTCGGGTCTTCACCCCCCGACTGCGTACCTGCTAAAGCAGGGTTAGGTGTTACCGTTTTCAAAAAGTCGGATAACGCCACTAAATTCTGCTTACCTAAGTTTTCCGCCCACTCTTTTTGAGCTGGTAATAAACGACCATCAGAGAGAGCAGTTTGAATTAACGCATCACGCTCTTTATCGTTGATTTGCTGTTTTAAGCCGTTCAGCTCGGTTTGCACTGCTTGCAAGTCGCTTAACGCCACAAACTTCGCCGGGTCAGGGTTATTCACTTTGGCTGATAACGCCACAACATTGCCTTTCTCTTTGGCAAGCTCGGCATACACATCGCTCAACGCCACCGGGCTGTCGCCTTTGGCTTTCTCAAGTGCGGTCAGTTTTTCGGTAATCTGCTCATCGGTCGCATTTGCCGACAATGCAAATAATTTAATTAAGAGTTCTTTCATTTTTGGATTTTCCTCTTTTGGGGTTAAAAATGGGGCAAACCGGCTAGACATCGCAACCACCTCTTGCAGATTATGCAAGGCAGGGCGGTTAGTTAAGGCGGCATTAAGTACCTTAATTACCATTCCGCTGCCGTCTGTCAAAAACAGTGGCGAGAGATAGCGATAAACGCCGTCTTTAATCTCTTGGGTCGCTTGTGGTGTCCACTTAACATCCGCAAACAAGCCTTCGCCCGAGATATATTCCGCCTTGGTAATCCAACCCGCAGCAGGGTTGCCTTTGCCGTTCTCGGCGATGTACAGGGTCTGATGCTCATAATCAATCATCAGATCAATCGCAGTGTTGTTAATATCATCGGCTAACGCATAGCCATTCTCGTCACCTACATACCAACGTCCTCCACGCCCGTCTTGAGCCTCAAACCAACCAAAAGGGCAAAGTTGAATACGTCCATTTGCCTCTTGGTTGAGTTTAAAACTCAATGCAATGGGGTTTAGTTTGAATTTCTGCTTAAACACAAAAACACCTCAAAACAAATTAATGAGGCTAAAGAATAGAAGATTGAGAAAAAAGAGTAACGGGGAGCAACTTCCACAAGTTGCAAATTTTCAGAAAAAAGTGACCGCTTATATTAAGCAAGAAATGCAACCCATTTTAAAACGCTTTAAATCCGTTTTAAAAAATTTTAAAAAAGTTGGAATGATAAATCGTACCATAAAAAACAAAAACGCCACAGAGAGCGATTTAGGGGCTATCTGTGGCGATTATCTTATCGCTTAATCCAGCAGTTTTTGCCAGTAGGCTTGCACATCGTCCAAAATATCTTGCCTGTCTTGCGAGGTTAATTGTAAAAAAGGTCGGGCTTCAATTTTTACTTTACGCCCACGCCCAGCCATACCACCGAATTGATGAATAGCAGCATAAGGCTCATTTGTGCCAACAATCGCCGAATCATTATTATAATCAGCAGTAATGCTGCCCATTAAATTTTCCGTATCAACTAACGGCGTGCCTTGCCGATGTTTTATACCCAGCCATTTCGGGCGACCGCCCTCATCAAAATTCGTCAGCACTGCCGATTCCATCGTACCGGCGATATTCCGCATTAAATCAGTTTTATCTTTGGTTTTAGTCGCAATACGGTTGAGAGTGGCAATAATCTCATCTATACCGTTAATTTGGATTTCAATCATTTTTTAACCATCTGAGTTGATTTTTAAAATAAACAGGGGTATATTTTAAACAGCCGCTAGAAAAGCGATGATAATCTCGAGGATCGCAAGCGACGAGGTGCAACAGACTCTGGACTGTGTGTAGGTGGTTCGAGCCCTACCTAGCGGCTAATTAAAAACCTTTGCCCACTGCTTATCGCTTACTAATCTAAACGACTGCACAAATATCTCATTATATTGGGCCAACACTTTTATCACTGCAAAATAACGCTTACCGTTCAATTCCGCATAAAAACGCCACCCATCACGCTCATCTAATTCTACTTTTAATGGGTTATTAAAAATATCGGGTAAATTTGCATAATCCGATACATCAAAATTTTGCCCCTCACGGCTATTGAATTGCTTAATCAGCGTATCATCAGAAAGCCATACAGTACCCACTTTGCTATCAATCTGCTTTTGAGTTTCCTCACTTAACCGACCTGCCGCAAATTTAAAGTTCTGATTGAGGGCATTTCGCACCTTAACCATCTCATCGGCGGAGAGTTTTTTATGGCTGCCTTTGGCTTGATTTACCGCATCTTCTAGCTTCTTAAAAGCCTGCTTAAACTCACCCCCATTCATTTCCGCCTTAGCAAATTGGTGAGCCAGCTTTTCAGGGTATAAATCCAAATTCGGCTTATAGGTTAAACGCCCCACGTTATAATCAAACCCTTTATCAGCCAATCGCACCGTGCCGTCAGGCAGTTTAAAACCAATGGTTTCTTCTTGGTTGCCGAGCTTATCTTTCGGGCGTTTTGCCTTAACTAAGAACGGCTCACTACTACCGACCTCATCAATCCCTTTGCGTTTTAAATCACGCTCACCCAGTGCAATCACCGTGCAACGGCAATTAAAGCCGTTAGGTGGGTAAAAGGTCGCCCAAAACGGATCGTCATAACGATAAATTTTGCCGTTTAACGCTTGATGAGCAGGGCGGGTGCGTTGGTCGCCTACCGCCGAATATTGCCAATAAGGGCGATTATCCACATTATCCATATACCGCTGATAACGAGCCGCAGAATAAGCCTGCTGCATATTGGTACGATAAATCGTATTCAAGCGGCGAGGCGTGCCAAAATGCTCGCCAGTTTTCGGGTCGGCAAGTAATTTGCCATCAATACCACGACTAATCGCCTTGTCGTGTCCATACACCCAGCCTTTCCGCTCAAATTCTGCCGTAAGCGTTTTCTTCCATTCATTAAAGGATTTCCCCTCACGCCGTGCTTTTTCCATCGACTCATAAATATCACGGGTCATTTCAAGGCTAGTGAGCTTGCTAATGGTGGTGGCTCGCCCCAATGCAGAATCAAATAATTCCTGCTTAAACACTTTATTCGCAAGCAACTTCTTCTGCCGTAAAAACTCAATCGCCTGCTTAGGCTCTAGTCCAATGGCAAAATTAACTTTCTGCATTCGCAGCCCCTAATAAATCCGCTAAAAATAACGCATTGGCTAAGTAGCGTTCGTGTTCTTCACTCACTAAGTCGGGGTAGGCTGCTGCTAGTTTCTCTGCTGCCTCATCATAAGAGCTACACGCCATTACCACCGCCACCGCCTTTTTCGTGATGGGGTCGAACTGCTTGTTAAAATCCGGCACGGCAAAGGCTTCATTGGCTAAGCTATCTAACGCATCTTGCTCTTTAATACCGGTTTGGGGTTGAGCCGACAAGGCCTGAACCTTACCCCCACAACCACAAGAACAGCCAGTAATCTGTTCCCCCTCTTTGACAAAGAGGGGGTTAGGGGGAGATTTAACAAAATGTGCCGATAATCCCACCGCTTGCCCCGATGTTGGCAGAGGAGCGACACGCCCCAGCACCGCTTCGCCCTCTTGAGCCTCCGGAATACCTAATTTATCCATCGCCCATTGGGTCGGAATCGGTAAGCCAATATCCACCAATTTTGGCAAACTCTCGGCAAATAACGCCAAGTCGGCAGGCTCTTTGGTATCAAACTCAAAACTCGGAATGCGGGTCGGGTCGATATTGCCGAAGTTAATTTGCAGAAACGGCAGAATAATTTGTTGGGTAAACGTCTGCCCCAGCTGTTTCACGTCCGACACCAACAAATCACGCCGCACTTCGTTATGCACATTGCCGAGTGCATTGGTAGAGCTTTTGCCGTCTGCACCGCTGGTTAATGTTTGCCCCAAAATCAAGCGGGCGATAGACTTCTCACACCAATCCACCATTTGCAAAAACGGATTATTGCCGGCTGCACCGCCTGCATTAGCGGCGTTATGCAACTCAATACTCATCGACTCCGGCATAATTCCGGCAGCGTTGTGTCCGATTTCCGCTAATGCACGTTTAAGCGTTTGTTTTTCGTTTGGTGTTGCCCCTGCACCGTATTTACCAATGCGGATAGGCATACCATACAGCTCCAAAAACTCGGCAAAGTCGTGGATAGAGTAGTGTTTAAACATATACAGCCAAGCCAGCGAGCGGAATAAATTATTGCGTGCCGCCTGTGTGGAGCGGGATTTATGCGTATGCACCACCCAGCCAAATTCTCGTAATGGCTCACCTTCGGTATTTTGTCGGGTTTTCAGCAACAGATTATCTACCTTATCCCACTTAAACCACGATTGAGGACGGTGGATAAAGGCGTTCGGATACCACAATTTACCGTTAAACGCCCATTCAATTTCGAGGGCAGCAAAACCGTGTCCCACAGCGTCCATACAGTCCATCACAAAATCTTCAAGGTTGCCGAGCTGATAAAATAACTCATCAACCTCATCACGCAGTTTTTCTTCCTGCGGTGTGGCATTGCGAGGGGCAACAATCGCCCAATCTACGCCTAATGCGGCACGCTTACGGGTTTGGATATTGGCAAAAATCGTACTGTCCCGTTCTTCAATATCCATAAACAGCTCGTGCTGGGCGGTAATATCGCCGTTCTCCGCATCTTCAAAAATCGCTTTCATTTTAGCAGGGGTAATAAAATTGCTCGGATGGTCGGAGAGTACCCGACCTGTAGCGGTAATTTCGGCTAAATCCGTCTGCAATTCTTGATTTTTAATCGGGTTTAAATTCGGTTTAATCTGCTTGTTATGCTTCTTTTTGCTCATAAATTTTCCTTTCCAGAGCTTAGTTACGCTCAATATAGTCCCCCTCTTTAGCAAAGAGGGGAGTTACATTAATGCCGCCACTTACTGCGATACTCACCGTCAAAATCATCTACACTCTCCCACTCAATCGGGGCAGAGCTGCTGAGTGCATTTCGCCATAACATTTCCAACGCATCCGGACC
Source organism: Mannheimia haemolytica (assembly GCF_004342115.1). GTDB lineage: Bacteria > Pseudomonadota > Gammaproteobacteria > Enterobacterales > Pasteurellaceae > Mannheimia > Mannheimia haemolytica. Next base: position 18,012 of record NZ_SMAC01000026.1, read on the forward strand.
ATCATCGTGATCGGCTTTCGGAAAATGGCGAAGCTGGCTTTCAAGCGTAGATTGCGAGCGGTGCAACAAAATCAAACCGTTGGCAATATGCGGTTGCAAGCTCTCAATCCGTAACATCTTGTCACTGTTCGGCTTGGTTGCCGTTGCCGGCACCGGCTTACCACGCTGGGCAGAACGCTTGACCAGTTCCGTCTGCAAAAACTCCTGAAATTGCACCGTCTCCACAAACCAGCGGTGACAGTTATATTGCGAATGCAGTCTAATCACGTCCTCAATAATTAAATCCGGCAATCGTTTTTTAATTTGAGCCTCAACCACATAGAGCTTACCGCTCTCACGGTGATAACCGCCCACCAAAATTGCAGATGGGTCTCGGCTTGCTCCAGCCTTACCCATTGAAGGGTCTAATGCCCCAAAATAGATTAAGTTTTCGGGCAACTCCGTCCAGTATTGAATACTATTGGCAAAAATCGCATCATCACCCGAAACAGGGTCGTTTTGATACTCGGAGTCAAAAGAACTATGCCCATCACTAGCACGAATTTTCATTAAATAGAGAATAGGGCGAGCCAACCACGAAACGACAGCCCCTTTATCCATCTCAGCTTTATGTTGCTGATAGAATAGGTCTGAAAGCGTGTCATCATCGCCCTCTTCAGAAAGATAGATATTCTCCCATTCGTCCCATAACGCCATATTGTCGGGGAAGCGTAAAATCGCTTTAAAATGGGCTTTTTTCCAGCCTTTGGTGCTTAAAACTCGGTTAAGTACGCTGTCATAATGTAGAATTGTGCCGACATAAATTACATCAAACTTTTCACCTGCAGCACCAAGTTTTAAAACTGCTTTTAAAACCCAGTTATGCAATTTATTACGCTGTGCAGGTTTTTCTACGCTTTCATCATTCTCAATATCATCAAGCACTACTAAATCCGGACGATAAGCTCCGTGGCGACGACCACGCAATTTTTGCCCAGCCCCCACAGCTTCAACTTTTTGTTTTTTAGCCGTCATAATGACACCTGCACGCCAAACCTTGCCTTGTGCAACCTCCGGGAAATCAATTCTTAAACGAGGGTTAGATTCAATTTCCACTTTAATAGCTTCAAGCATACTGTATGCCTGTTCTTTGGTGTCCATCGCAATAATGATGTATCTTTTTAAATCACGGACTAAACACCACAGCGGGAATAATTGCGTACAAATCGTTGATTTTGCCTCGCCACGAGGGGCTGCAATCGCTTGGCGGACTGACTTAGAAAGATCACTTACCGAAAGCGGTAAATTCTCAAAGAGATAATGATGCAACTGTGATTTATGTTCAGACCGCACATAGTGTGGAAAATAAGCCTGCACAAAATACTCAAAGCCGTGAACAGGGTCTAAAACCTTTTGGCGGCGTTCGCTAATGGCTTGTGGTTTATCGTCCCAACCCTCAAAACTCGCTTCGATGTTTTGTTGTAACTGTCGCCGTAATTCTTCCAGTTCTTTTTCAAATTCTTTGATTTTCATAAATTACAAACAAACTGCGATAAGCAACAACCAGCCCCAACCGTCTGTACCGTTGAGCATTAGTTTTATTGCTCCGAGAATACAAGCAAGTTGGACAATCCAACGGAAAGAGTAATGCTTATGCACCACAGTTTGTTTTTTCTTAGCCATTACTTAAACTCCTTTTTAAACTGCACTTCTAAATCGTCCAGCATTTCTAAAAAGTCAGGTAATAAATGCGGTTTCTTGGTTTTGACGATATTCGCCATCATCTCAATCGCACGCATAGCGGTTGCCATTGCACTTGTTTCAGGCAATAGTTTCTTGCTCGATGCCGTCATCTTCGCAAACGAATCAGCCAGAGCAGCTAATGCTTCCACTTTCGCCTCAGTGGTCATTTTCGTGTTTTCCTCAAGCTCCGTCATCAACGTGCGGTACTTAATTAAAAAACCGGCTAACAAGCCTTGAGCGATATTCTCAATGCCACCACTTGCCATTGCTTGCACATCACGGGCTTTTTCCCAGTTATCGCCGTTCTTTTCAGCGTTGGCTTTCCAACGGCGAGCTGTGCCAAACGACACACCGGCACGCTCGGCTGCCATTTCGAGGCTTAAACGGTCAAACACATAGGCTTGCCTAACCGCTTTTTGTACTTCAACATCGTGTGCCATACGCCCTCTACATTCCAAATTTCAGGCGTAACAACTCAAAACCCACAGCAACAATGCCGCCACCCAAGCCACCGGCAACCACGGCATCACGGCGGTTTTTGCGTGCCATTTCATTCACTAAACGATTAGTCGCTTGGATTTCACGGTGTAAGCGTTCGATTTCTTCGTTTTGTTTATCCACCTTATCGTTAAGCTCATTTAATCCACCTAAAATCAGGTCTAATTTTTCCGAATCGGTTTGCTTTTGTTTTTTACGGCTCATTACTTATCCGCCTTTTTATCAAGTTTTTGGTTTACTTCTTTGAGCGAGTCTAAAATATCGTCTAGCTTTTCCTTAATCCCTCTATTCACTTCGTGGGCAAGCTCTTTGGATTGATATTTGCTCTCCATTTCTGCTTTTAGCTCTTTTACCGTTTGCTCATTGCGGTTGATACGATCAAATATGACCTTGCCTACAAACGCCACTAACGGAGCAACTACAAAAGAGATCAGCATCTGAAACAGTTTTTCATCAATCATAACGCCCCCTTTTGGCTCGCCCGACCGGGTGTTGATTACCTTGTGCTGCCGCCGCACGCACCACGTTATGCAATTCTGCAAGGTCAGGTCGGCGGCGGTAAAAACGCCATTGTTGCCAACGCTGTCTGAGTGTTTTAATTAACTTCATTCTGGCAAACTTCCTCATAGGTCAGATTGTGTGCAAGCACTTGGCGTTTCGTTTCCATTGTGTCCGCACGGCTCGGATAAATCAGACCGAACGCCGTGCAACCCGTAGTCGTCACGGAAGTAACCGTGTTGGTGCAACCGCTCATCAACGGCACTAGGCTGAATACGGCGAGTTTCGTTAATGTGTTTTTGTTGAATTTGAGCATTTTTAACCTCTGCATTTTTTTGTTGAATTTCGACCGCTTGTTGCTGCTTTTCCGCCTTTAATGTAGCGGTAAGTTTCCGCTCCTGCTTTAATTGCCAGCCTTTAAAAAACGCATAGGCAATTACTGTGCCAATCACACCGATAAAACCGACAATTTGTTGAGTAATCATTCTTCATCTCCCTTTGTTCGGTCTTTTTTTAACGCACTTACCACGCCTTTTGTGGCAGGGCTGCCCAGCACACAAATACCGGCATAAGCAAACCACCAGTCGGAAATAAACGGCTTATCGTAAAGGTAGGCGTGAATTAAAATGCCCGACAGCACCAGCCAACTGATAAACTGAATAAAACCAGTCGTGCTGGCTGTGCCGTCTTTATTGGTAATTAAATCAAGTAAAAATTGTTTCACGATTATTCCTCCACCGTGTCTTTGGCAAAATAACGCAAATTGCCCGCCATTCGGTTAATCCAACCTCTACCAAAACGGTCAAAGTGTTTGAGCTTGGTGTAAAACTCAAGGCGTTCCGCTTGGAAAAGCAAGCCCACATCAGCCACTGAATAACGCTCAATCGCAGCCAAAGTCACTTTGCCGATAATGCCGTCATCAGCCACACCTACTGCTCGCTGTAACATTCGGCTAGCATTGCCCGAACCGTGGTTTACACACGCATCTAAAAACTGAAAAGCCAACTCAGGCGGGAACTGCTCACAGTTATAACGTTGCCAAAAGGCTTTGAGGTAAATAGTTTTCGCATCCGCACGGCTCATTGCACGCATAGAGCCGGTATAGCCATTCGCACGGGCAGTATGGATAGTGATACCCCAATTCGTTTCGCCACCGGGGTCTTTCGGGTCATTCACATAACCGCCCTCGTGTCCGATAAGACGGTCAAATGCAAGGTTAAAGTCAGCAATAGTTGCCTTGTTTTTGATAGGTTCAGTCATAAAAAAGCCTCTTTAAATTCAATGATGATTTAAAGAGACTTTAATGATTTAATGTAAGATAGGGGAGATGAAAGAGTTCCACAAATTAAAAAAGTGATGTTTGCGTAATAGGTTGCTTAGGTTTAGATTTTAAATACCTTACGGCATCCCACGCAATACGGTCGGACACACCGTATTTTGAGCAAATCTGCATAATTGCCAAACGACCGCTTATTCCCTCTTGTTCTGTCATTCGGCAATAATCGGTATAAATTCGCTCATTACGCAATAATCGCAAGGCTGTTTGGCAACGAGGCAAATAAGCTATATTAGATCTTAAGTAATCGTATAATTTTTCTGCATCTTCTTCTCCTAACACATCTTTAAGTTTTTCAAAATAAACCTTCCCCTTGGAAAACTGGAACGAAAAGCCTCCAAAGGCTTTAATCAGTTTCTCGGTTGCAGACAAGCCAATCAAATCAACAATTTCCTTTACAGATTCAGGCAAATAATGCTCAACACTTTCAAATTCAGACATAAAAATCCCCTTGAATAATTTCCACAAAAGCCATTATCCAAGGGGGTTATTCAAATCTGTAATACTTACTTAAAAATTTTTTTGCAAATTTTGCATAAAAAAAGACCGCTTGAAGCGGTCTTATACTTTAATAATAATTCCCATAGTTTATTCCGGAATAATCACCAGGGAATAAAGGAGGGACACTTGTCAAATTTCCTTTTTCATCAAAGCAACTTAAACCAGCCTTTTTTATAAATTCTAGATCTTTGTAGCTATGCCTTATAAATTCTGGGACATCTAGTTTAGGATGTGTTAGTGTTCTATCCAAAATTCTGTAGAGGTAATAATCCGACAAGTTATTCGAATAATATGTAAACCATTGTCCCAATATATTAATTTTATGATTTTTAACCGTATTCTCAAATTGATTTTTTACCTCAATGAATCTTTCTTCAAGGATTTCTTTCATCTCTTCGAGAGTAAAGTGTTGAGCAAATAGAGGATAAACTTCATCTTTTCTTGTAGGGATTTTTTGGGATAATTTATCTTTTAACAACTCTCTAAGTTGTGAAACTTTTACAAAAAGTAACGCACTTTCTAAATTATCAGGGATAGCTGGTTTATTTGCTAAAAATTGATATGCATATGGATAAATTTTATTCTCTTCACAAAACTCTCTGCAATTATCAAATAGCCTCCATTTGAAATCATCTAGCAAAAAAATAGCATGTAATTCTTGATAATCTACGCTCTCTGAAATAACTAGGGCATTATATAGCCTATCTCTTTTATCTTCTGGCATACTAAAACTATCAGATTCTAATAATTGAGAGAAGATAATTTCTTTACTTACTCGCTTTCTGACATTGTAATTATGTCTTTCAGGAATAGAATAATTGACTAAAAATTTCTCAAAAAGAGTTTTTATGGTCTCATCGTATGATGTCAATTCTGATTCTATTTCCTTAGGTGGCTCTTCAATATTTTGTATAGATGATGGTTTATTATCAAATAATTTTTTAATAAATGAGAACATCTTAACCCTCAATTCTCTGCCTGAATTGTTTAAAATCTACCACAAAAAAGCCCACTTTAAAAAGTGGGCTATGCAAAAAATAGTGTAAATTTTTAATTATCGACACAATTTAAGGCTGTTGCTGCATCATTTGCTTGTTTTTTAGTCGCACTGGCAATGATTGCGACAAGATGGGCTAAGCCACTCATTGAAATTTGGTCTTCGGTATTATCCAAAATTTCCAGTAAATGGCTTAAACTATACAAGCCACTTGCCAAATTTTCGGTATTTTGCACAATATCTTCAAATTCTGTTCTCATAACCCACTCCTTATTTGCCTAAATTTTCACGAATAACCGCACGCACGGCACTTTCTGAACGCCCCGATTGTTGCACAATTTGCCCTGTGCTTAATCCCTGCTGGTGCAGGCGGAAAATATGGCTTTTTTCTTCGGCACTTAGGCGTAGCTTGTACTTTTGCGGTTTCATCGCTTGTTTAAGCAGTTGGTTTTGGGTTTCGAGTAGCTCAATGTATTTATCGGTGCTGATTTCGATTGTGGCTTTGGGTTGGGCTTGTTTCAGGGCGTTGGCTTCTTTCTCCTTTTGGATAAAGTAACGGCGTGCCTGTTGCCCCAATTCGGAGCGTTCAAGCATACAGAGTTCTTTTGCCATATCGAGGGTGATGTGATAGTCAATTTTATTTTGACCGCCCCAAAAGCTGGCTAAACCTTTGCTTTTCTCGCTCGCCAAATTTGGCGAGCAAGTAAAATCTTCATTTTCAACAAAGCCGTAGCTTTCAATTCTTGATTTAATCCAGTTAGAAAAATCACGCCCAATCTGTAACATCTGATGTAGATCACGTGCATTAATTAGTAAGGTAGATTGATTTTGAAGAGAACCCGTAAAGGTTGCAATTTGGAAGTTATTCATTGTGTTTTTCCTTGAATTGGAAACCCTATTTTGAGTAGGGCGACCGACAGCTCAAAACTGCACAATAAACAGCGGAGTTATTCCCCTTTCGGGTCTTGTATTCCTCGCACTGTCGGTCATTGATTTAAATTATATTTATTTTTCTACACGGATATTCCGAAGCTCAAAGGCTTTCTGATATTCAGGCAAAAAAATAGCACATACTTTCAGCCGTGCAAGCTGTATTGTCGATTTTTGAGATCGTTGTCGAAAAATAAACTTTTTCCGCTTGACAGTCAAGCCCAAAAATCATAACTATGCAAAATATTTCGTAAAATTTATTATTCAGCCCTCCGCAGAAGGCTGTAAATAAATTCTATACACTCATTCCGTGCCTGTAGTTATAACTCGCCAACATCTGCACTAATTTATGCAACTGCTCATCGGTCAGCCATTGCACCCGCTCAATACCAAACGAGCGTTTGGCAATGGCGTGGGCGTAATCCCACGGCTTTTGGCTTTGATAAAGCAACGCCCCGATTTTATTTATCAACCCTTGCCGGTGAGGGGCGGTTTTACTTGCTGTTGGGCGTTTGCCGTATTTTTTCGACTTCACCACAAACCCTTTGGCTTTCATTGTTTGCAATACGGTCATTAATTCGCTGTCGGTCATCATTGAGCAGCTCGGCTTATCCACCGCTTCCAGCAATAGCATCTTGTAGGCGTTGTTATCCAGTTTTAGCTCATTTTTACCGATATGGATTTTCTGTATCATCTGCTTTCTAGTTTGCGGTTGCATTTTGCTTTTCCTCCTGCCATTTCAGCCAAATTTGATAACTTTCGGTGTTCTTAACGGCTTCCAGTTGCCCCATTTGCTTCATTCGTTCCACATACATCACCGCATCGTGTTTCTTTTGGTCTGCTTGGCGTTGCTGTTGCTCAAGGCTACTCACTGCTTTCGCTTCACTTCTTACTACTGCAAATTGTGGCTTCACGCTTTCATATACTTTCTTCAAGTAATTATGATTTGCCAGCGGCTCACATCTACCGGTTTCTCTACGATTTCGGCGGACTTGCTCCACCGTATCCATTAAGGCTTTTTCTAACACATTAGAGGGTGTATAAAGCTCCAACAAACTCTGCACAATTTTCAAGGCTCGGCTATTGGCAAGGCTGTTTTTCTGTGGCTTAAATAACCCTAAATAAGCCACCACTGCACGCCCACAATTCCCACCGATATTGACTATCGTATTTAACAACTCACGCCCCGCATCATCTTCAATCAACGCCTCCAGCGAGATTTCCGAATGGCAAATCGGGCATTTGCATAGTTTCATCATTCTGCTCCTTCTTCTATTGTTTCGAGATCAACCCAATAAGTTCGACTATCAGGGTATGGGTTATGCCAAGTTGCTGGAGTTATCTCGCAAATAACTAATTGTTGTAACACAATATCTCCCGATTTCTTTTTACATAACCGATATTCAGGCATTTTTTGATATTCCATTTTATGCTCCTATAAAACACATTATTCAGCCCACTTAAATAGGGGTTAAATGGGCTGTAAATGGGTTTTGCTTATTGACCAAATGAAAAACTCACATTCCCCATTCTTATGACATTCTGATCTTTATCAGTAATCTGTTGAATTAAGGCATAGGTGTGCGGTAACCTCCCTTGACCTTGCTCCGCTCTATATCTTCTTTCTAACTCTTCCCAATTTTCGGCAAATTCCGACCAAATTGGGCTGATTGCCTTCATCTTGTAAATATGGTTACGCATTTCTGGAGCGGCTTCTACCAACTGAAAACAAAGGCGGAAATCAGACACGTCGTGAGGGTAACCGCTACGACTTGGGATAACATCAAAACCAATTACAAATGCCATTGTTTTGCTACTTGTCCCTGTTTCACCATTTGCTAGCCATTTAATGATTTGTTGTTGCATTTCTGTCATTTTTTATTTCCCCTGTATTGCTAAAAACTCACTTTCTTTAATCTCAACCAATCCCTCTGCAATATCAGGAAATGGTTGATCATTTTTATCAATAGGCATTGGCACTTTAACCAGTAAGGTGTTTTCAAAAATGTCTGCTACGGCTAAATAACTTCGACCTGATGTTGGGGAATAACTAAAATCACTTGCAAAATAAAACATATTCAAACGCTTTAAGATGTAGGGTGAGAAATCACGATGTTGTTCATAAATTTCATTAATCGCTTTAAAATCTTCTGCAAGTTCTTTCCCTTTTTTGTAACGTTTATCAGGTTTGACGAGGTAAAACTCATCATCAAATTTACTGACCTTGAACCCTTTAACACCTAAAACTTGGCTAATATTGGTTGCTTTACAAGCAATCCCTATAACTATTCTATGAAACCAGCCTGACCTACTAATTAATCCATCATTGAAAGGATATTTTTCTAAAATAGCATTGAGCTTATCCTTGCGTTCTTCTTTAGATACTTGATAATCTGCATAAATGCTTTTTAGTGGCTCTTGGGTTATATCCCCTTTAAAAAATCTAAATTTCATTTTTAACTCCTTGCTAGTTTAGTTAATGTTTACGATTTGCCGTTAATAACTTCAAATGCACCTTTGGCAACAAATCTTGCACCGTGCCGAGATACACGCCGCTGCGAATAAAATCACTTTGTTTTAAATACTTTTGGGCTTGAATAATCTGCATTAACGCCTCGTTTAATTGGCTGTTAAGTTCGTTTTTATCTTGTTCGGTCATCATATTTATTCCCCTTCAAATGGCTTGTTGTGCATACGTTTACAAAATTCCGCCCGTTGTTCCGCCCAGCCAAGGTTAGCGGTCGATTTTGCCGATAATTTTGCAACTTCCCAGTGGTCTTGGGCTTCTATATAATTGCCTTTGCGTTCTGCTTCTGCGGCTTTCTCGGCATAGTACCGAAAGCGGTCAAACTTAGTCGCCTTTTGTTCTGTTTTCATTTTTTCCTCCTGTGGTTAAAACACTTTATAAATGCCCTTCTATCTTGTCCCCCTCTTTGAAAAAGAGGGGCTAGGGGAGATTTTTAAAGGGCATTGAAAAGGTTTTTTAACTAAGACTTTCTTTTTAACTGATTTAAAATATGCAAATGATTTAATAACGATACATATTCTTTATCATCAAAGTCCATCATTATTAATTTTGTGTTATCACAAAAGTGTACTGTTACATTCCCGTTAATATTTTCTATTGAACAAACCTTGTCTGTATTAACCACAACAGGTTTATCCGTATAATTAACATTAAAAGTAATAAACATTCTAAACCCCCGCCATATCTAAACTAATCGGCTGATATTTGCCATTTTCATCACGTTTATAAAAACGGATATAACCTTTACTACCAATTACCTGCACGCTGTCTGAAATTGCCGTCATTGCTTGATTCCAGCGTGCATCATCAATCTCAACACGGCGTAGGGATAGGATTTTCGCCGTAGATAAATTGCCTTCCTTATCCACCTCAAACGCATTATCAATTAAGGCTTTAAGCTCCGGTTTTGCCCCTTCCGACCAATCGTGCAAGCATTCATCAATCAAGGCTTTTGCTGCGTGAATACGCTCATCAAAGCGAATATTCTCTTGCACTGCTAACTGCAACTTATATTCACCGTCATAAGTAAATAGTGTGATATTGCCTTTTGCACCGCCAATTTTTACTCCATATTTTTCAGCCGATAGGCTGACAAAAGCCCCTACGTCATCAAATACGGATTGTTTAAAATCGCCTAACGCTTTGCTTAACGCTTGTGCTTTACTTACAAATTGGCGAACTAATTCATCACGTTCTTTGTCGATTTCTTTTACTAATGCCTCCGGCTTTAAATTGCCATCAGCATCTTTCCAGTAAATTTCATTACCGATTGTTACTTTACTCATAATACTTCCTCTCTATTCCAACCCGACTTTCACGGTGCGGACTGCTTTACCGTTATACTTCACTCGTTTGTTATGAGCAGGGGACGACATAAATCGGATCGTCTTTGCTTCCACTCCCAACCGTTTTGCTAATTCTTCCGCCGTGCCGTCAGCCACATTCTCTTCGCCGACATACAGGGCATAAATCATTCGCCGTTTTTTCATTTCTACACCTTCGTAACACGTTCAGACTCCCACACGCATTTCACACCCCGCACCTGCATTTGGTAGCTGTCATACCGTCTGCCGCCTTTTGTTTTCATTCCAAATAGGCTTGCTAAGCCGTTTTTCACAAAATCCTGCGTTTTGCGGTTATCTCGCAACACAAGGCGAGGTGGGCTTGCCGCCTCAAATTCCACCCGCTCAATTTCCAAATCCAACGCCTCGCACTCAAGCGTGGCAATTTCTAACTTCACAAGGCTGTCGTGGATATAAGCGTTAAATGGGTTCATCATTTCGCCTGCTTTTTCGCTAAATACCTTTTGCATACTTTCCCCTTAAACTCTAAAGCTTCTACAATCTATGTCCTGTTCATTAATAATTTCTCTGGCTTTTCGATAAGCTATTTCCCAATCTTTTCTTGTTTTTACTTTCTCATATAACAAAAAGTCATCTATATCAGGATCAAAGATAGAAAGTGTAAAACTACCATCTCTCTCATCTTTACCAACTAGCAACTCATCCAACCAAAACAAATCTTCTGTTCCATCTGTTACTCTTTGTGTCCAGTGTCTAAAACAAGTCATAATTCGCTCCCTAACTAATCAACATCTTGCTATATTGCTCAACCAAATCTTTACTAATTGGCGTTTGGTTAATCTCGCTAGACCGTACGACACCACGCATTAACTTACTTAATCGGCGTGCGTTACCTTTGCAGGCTTTAATCAGCGGGGCATTAAATTCATTTGTACCTAACGCACTTTCTGCTAACAGCCCTAAATCTTCCTCGCTCAAGGCATTGCCTAAGTCACAAGCAAAACCTACTCGGCTATAAAGCTGTGCCAGCTCATTATTTTTACCTTTAAGATTAACCAACAATCTCGGCATACCGGCTAACACTACGCCCACGCCGGTTAAATCGTGGATTCGGCGGATAAACTCTAGCGAGCGGGTCGAAAGTAATTCAGCTTCATCAATCATTAGCAACCTTTCAGAGCCTTTTAACTTGTTCACAATGCTTTCTAATAGTTCGTTATTTACCCCTCTGGCATTTGCCCCCACCGCCTCGGCAATCTTGCGGAGCAAGACTTTAGGTGTGCAACTCGGATCAACCTCAATTAATGTGGCAGAGCTGTTTCGGCGTTCGTATTCTTTGAGCATTTGGGTTTTACCTAAACCGGCTGCCCCAAAAATCACATTAATCTCGCCTTCAATATGGGCAAACTGCATTACCTCCATCCCTCTGCGTGCCGCTAAAGTTGGCACAAATGCAGCGTTATATTTCGCTTCCACCACCTTCGCCTTATCCCGCTCAATCAACTCGTCTACTTTGCGATCCATTTCAGCCACATTGCCGTTATAATCGCCTTTGAGATACAGACTGACTGTGGCAACGGATACACCTAAAAGCTGTGCCACTTGTTTTTGTTGATAGCCTTTGCTATCCATTAAGGCTCTAAGTTCTTGGTTTTTCATCGTTTAGCCTCCCACTGCTAACTTTTTTTCGTAATCCTCTTTTTCTGCTCAATGGTTAAAACCGGGTTTAATTCCGCATTAATCTCATCAAGCTGTTGCTGTTTAAGGTTGGATCGGCGTTTATGGCGTTCTTTACGCTGCTGTTCCACCATCGCCACCGGGAATGCCTCTCGGGTGTTGCCGTTCCAAATTGCCTCGCAAATAAATCTGCCGTCTTTGGTACGCACCTGCACGCTCTCGGCATTGTGAATATCAACCCCGATCACCACTTCTTCACGGTCAAAATCCAGTAATTTCAGGTTAAAATAGTGGTTGTTATTCCAACTTACCCAACCTCGCTCCGGCTTACGGATAAATTCCGGTCGGCTCATATCCCGCAACTCAACAGGGCTTAACATCACCACATCTTCTGCGTGCAACATCTGCTGATATTTGCGTGCCGGCGTGGTACGGATTTCCGAGTGAATATGCTCGTTGTTGTACCAATCAATCACAGACTGGATCACATCAATCAACTGCTGCCACGTTGGCAATTTGCCTTGTGCTTTACGTTGTAGTGGGGTTAATTCCCCTTTGGCATTTGCCAGCGAGTTCACCGCATACAGGTTTTTACGCACTGTTTCCGGATCTGCACCGCTTGCGTAACCGGTTTCAAACTGTCGGGCAATCGTCATACCGATGGTTTTATTTAACCGTTCGATAATGCCTCGCCCCTGCGGATTGCCTGCAATCCCTGTTTCGTGTCGGATACCGAGGCGGGGCAACATCCCCGTCACCTCTGCATCCAAAAATTTGTTTTTCTCACCGCCACCGTTATCCGAGTAGTAGATTGCCGGCACACCGTGTAGGCTAATGGCGTGCCTTAGGGCATCAGCAACTGCAAAAGCATTCTCGCTGAGTGCCAGCGACCAACCGACCACCTTTCTGCCTGCACCATCAACAATCATTGTCAGCTCAGGGGTAAACGGCTTGCCGTGTATCGGGTGGGCCACTTTGAGTTTGAGCGAGTGACCGTCACCAATCCACACATCATTTGCTCGAAGTACCGACCAATCCCGCTTCACATAGCTAAGCAACTGCTTGTAATGCGAGCCGGTGCGTCTGCCGTACTCTTTCACATACAACGGCAACTTATTCATCGCTCGCTGTACTTGGCTTAGGCTGGGGCATTGTGCCAACAGTAGCGGGTTGTCTGCATACTGATACGCCCATTCCACCTCAAATTCTCGGTAGGCTTCGGTGAGGCAAATGCCGTTTTTCTGACGATACGTCCCCAAAAAGGCACTCAGCCACCAAATTTCTTCTGGCTTGGTCTCCTGCCGTACCTGTGGGGCAAGCAGTTTCAACCGTTGCTCGGCGTTCTCCGCCTTGCAGTAATCCACCACCCAGCCGTTTAAGGTTCGCACCGAGAGTGTGCGTTTTGCCGTCTTTTTAGCATTTGCTACGGCAACCAGCTCCGCCAAGTGCGGTGGCATTTCGCCTTGTTTGGCAAGGTTGCAAAGGTAGGTTATCGCTTTAATTCGGCTCATTGAGCCTTCCAACTCCAACACATACGCCACCAGTGCCATTCGTGCATCAGCAATTTCTCGCTGTTTGGTAGTAAGGTTGCCTAACTCCACCTCCGCACGCACTACCGGTAACTTTTTCGGCTTGGCTTCCACCACCGCCGACATAAAGCGGGAGCGGATTTCGGTTTGGATTTCTTGAGGGAGGCAGGCTAATTCATACTCAACACCACCGCCACGCCCTTTGCGTTTTTGAGATTGCCAGTTTTCTCTTATAGCTTTATCAAGCACATTTTTATGAGCACTTGGCAAACTAGATAACTTAAAACTTAATAATTCAGCTACTGAATAGTGTGTTTTTAAACTTATCTCACTCATAAATGCTCCTTTTTGTATCTTTTACGTTAAAGATCATTTATGATTAGAACTTATTCGTTAAGGTTGGTCGCCGATTACGTTCTATACGTTCTGCGGTTCGTCCTGCCCAAATTACTTCAGGAGCAACGCCTATAGCATTTGCGACTAGACGTTCCATTTTGGGATAAGGCTTGTCTAAGACTGATTTCAGGGTGTTATAGCTAACATTACCTTCATCTGCCAAAGTGCGAAGTGACCAACCTTTTTTACGAAGTTCCGCCAGAATATCGGCTCGATGCCAGTCTCTCTGTGCGGTTTTTTTAACGTCGCTTAATACACTCATTTGATACACCTCTTTTTATCTATCTGATGTGTGTATTTAACCGTAAAACTTTAAATAAATCAACCGTAAAACATAAAAATATTTAAAATATTTTTGCTTTATTCACAAATCACTTGAAAATCAATGGTTTATGAGTATGTTTTACGAGTAAAACTTTATTAATGGAAACGTAAAAGATGAGTAAACCAAACATTTACGATGAGAGCTTCTCAGAAAGAATGAAATGGATTGCAAAAAATAGCTTTAAGGACAATTACAGTGAGTTTGCAAGAGCAGTGGGGGTAGCCCAAGCATCACTATCTAGGTGGGTAAAAGGAGAGGCAGATCCATCTCGTTCAAATCTTGTAAAAATAGCAGAGGTGTCAAATGTGAGCCTTGAATGGCTGGCAACAGGTAAGGAAAGCAAACCACAATCAGAGAATACCAGTATTGTGGCAAGAGAGTTTGAGCGACTAGAAAAAATGGCTGATGATATTGTTTCAATGATTAACGGATTCAGCACAATCAACGTTTCAGCAGGCTTTGGCAGCTTTAACGAGGGCGTAACGAAGCCAGACGGGCAAGAACCTTACGCCGACAGCCTGCTGCAAAGCCTCGGCGTAAAAGCCCACAACTGCGGCGTGTTTTGGGCAAATGGAACATCAATGCACCCTACCATTGCAGACGGTGACCAAATGCTGGTAGATTTCAGCAAACGAGAGCCTCGTGGTGATGATAAGATTTATCTTGTGCAGAATGGGGAAAGCGTATGGGTTAAACGGATTAGAAAAGAATGGGACTATATTGAATTAATTAGCGATAACGAGTCCTACCGCCCAATACAGATTACCGCCGAAGAAGCTCAAAACCTCCAAATCATCGGACAAGTGGTACATATCGGGCATTCTCTCGTTTAAAACTGCTTTAAAATGGTTTTAAAACCGATCAAACCTATGCAAAAAATATCGCAAAAACTGCTCATTTTTTTCTAATCCTGCTCATTTTGTTTTTTTGCATAGCCCCAACCAAACAAAAACGGCGAAGCCTTGTATTTCCTAGCCTCGCCGTTATTTTTCCGCCCAAATTTTTTTCTTTCTCTCTATGCAAAAAAGATCAGTACCCCACATTTAATCAAAAAATAAGCATACAAGCGGGCAAATTTTTGCCGTTTTTTGCAAAGGTTGCTATAATCTCAGGCGAATATAGTCTTAGATCAAATTAGTGGCAAATTTTCTGCCACTCAATCAGTTTTTCCAAGACAAAAGCAGAAAATCGCTTTACTATATACCTATTCTTTTTTCTATTAACTCGTATATTAGAGGACATCAACAATGGCTAAAATTGTTAAAGTAATCGGTCGTGAAATCATCGACTCTCGTGGTAACCCAACTGTAGAAGCAGAAGTTCACTTAGAAGGTGGTTTTGTAGGCTTAGCAGCCGCTCCATCAGGTGCTTCTACCGGTTCACGTGAAGCATTAGAATTACGTGATGGCGACAAAGGTCGTTTCTTAGGTAAAGGTGTATTAAAAGCGGTTTCTGCCGTAAATAACGAAATTGCAAACGCATTAGTAGGCAAAGACGGTTCTGCACAAGCTGAAATCGACCAAATTATGATCGATTTAGATGGCACAGAAAACAAATCAAAATTCGGTGCAAACGCTATCTTAGCGGTTTCTTTAGCAACAGCAAAAGCAGCAGCCGCTTCAAAAGGCTTACCGCTTTACGCATACATTGCTGAATTAAACGGCACACCGGGTGTTTACTCAATGCCATTACCAATGATGAACATCATCAATGGTGGTGAACACGCTGACAACAACGTGGACATTCAAGAATTTATGATTCAACCGGTAGGTGCTTCTACATTAAAAGAAGCTCTTCGTATCGGTGCTGAAGTATTCCACAATCTTGCAAAAGTATTAAAAGCGAAAGGCTTAAATACTGCTGTAGGTGACGAAGGTGGTTTCGCACCAAACTTGGCTTCAAACGCAGACGCATTAGCGTGCATTAAAGAAGCGGTAGAAAAAGCAGGCTATGTGTTAGGTAAAGACGTAACTTTAGCGATGGACTGTGCATCATCTGAATTCTACGACAAAGAACGCAATGTGTACGATATGAAAGGCGAAGGCAAAACCTTTACTTCACAAGAGTTCACTCACTACTTAGAAGGCTTATGCAAAGAGTACCCAATCGTGTCTATCGAAGATGGTCAAGACGAATCTGACTGGGAAGGTTTCGCATACCAAACTAAAGTATTAGGCGACAAAGTACAATTAGTTGGTGATGACTTATTCGTAACCAATACCAAAATCTTGAAAAACGGTATTGAGAAAGGTATCGCAAACTCAATCTTAATCAAATTCAACCAAATCGGTTCTTTAACTGAAACTTTAGCTGCAATCAAAATGGCGAAAGATGCAGGTTACACCGCAGTTATCTCTCACCGTTCAGGCGAAACTGAAGATGCAACCATTGCAGATTTAGCAGTAGGTACAGCAGCAGGTCAAATCAAAACCGGTTCAATGAGCCGTTCAGACCGTGTAGCGAAATACAACCAGTTAATCCGTATCGAAGAAGCGTTAGAGCGTGCTGGTACACCGGCTCCGTTCAACGGCCGTAAAGAGATTAAAGGTCAAGCGTAATTGCCTGATTAAATATTTAAATGCCACTGAGAAATCGGTGGCATTTTACTTATAAGGATAATTTAATGCTCTACTCTGTTTTAACTGCTCATATTCTACTGAACGAACCTTACCGTAATGGCGCTCATTCAACCCAGCACGAACATTTAGTAGTGATGTTTGAAATTGATGAAGAAAGCGGCTACTTTTATGCAATGGACTTACACCAAACCGAACAGCCGGTAGTGGATAGTTTATTTGTGTTTCGGGTCAGCGATATTGAGCAAAATTCATTAAAAGAACCTCGCCGTTTAGAAATTTGCTGGAGTGAAGACGGCTATCAAGCCTTTTTACTGATCAACGGCTACCCGCACGCCGTGTTTGATTTCCGCCAATTTGTCGGCTACAACCACACCAAATTCCCAATGCCGGAACTTGGCAGTATGTGGGTACATAAAGAAACCACTAATGAATTAGTGGAGAAATGGTTAGGCTAATTTCATTTATTCGGGCGTGCAATGCACGCCCTCCTCTTCATTATTCAGACAGAATCTCTTTAAAAACGCCGATTCCTTCCACCCCTAATGCGGTAGCTAACCCCACAAAGTCTGCCCCAACCGATTTCATTCGCTCAAAGCCGGCTTTATCATTCACGCCGCCCACACCAATAATTTGAAGATGTTTGAGCTTAGGCTCTTGATCTAACATTTGGCGAATCGTGTAAACATTCCCCAAAGAAAGTGCATGGATTGCCGTTCCTGCCATTCCGCCTACGCCCGTTCCCACTTCTGAATTTAATACCGCTTTGCCAGCATTTAAGACAAGCGATGAGCCAAGCGTATTGGTTGAAGTAATAAAGGAAATTGGTAAATTTTCGCCATTTTCGACCGCTTGTAATAAGCCTTTGATTAATTCATCATATTGATTTTGGTAAGTAAAAGGTGGAATTTTAATCCCGATTGGTAAAGCATTATCACCTTGAGCCAGTTTTTTTAGCGAAGTTTGTAGTGCGTGCAAGTAATGTGATAATTCTTCTGCGGAATAAGCAGGCGAAATTTCACCCGGAATATTCGGGCAAGAGATATTAATCTCCATTGCCAAAGGCATTTTCACTTCAGTTTGGAAAGCAACAATTTTTTCATAACATTCCCCCACCTCTTCGGGTGAACCAAACACCGAAATAATAAATGCTTTGCTTGATGGCGCTGTCAGCTCATTTGAAATGGTGCGTACAAAGCTGATGGTGGTATCCAGATTATTTGGGCTTAAACCGATGGTGTTAAGGCTTGCTGTTTGTAAGCTAGTTGCATCTTGAGTATTCACACTTGCTGTTTTCTGTGCGTTGGAATCAAAGAGTACATATTGGTTCTTCGCCCAATCGTGTGGATATGGTTGAGGCATTGAAGTACGGGTTGTTACCGCACCGGTATATTCACACGCATAAAGTTCACGCAAGCTCTCTAACTCCGAACACCAAGGGCAAGGCGTATTTAAAAGTGGTGGTGAAAATGTGAGTTTTTGCATAGTGTTATTCCTTTTTATTTACAAATAGAGGGTTATTAGCAAAAAGGACGCCACAGCGTCCTTTGATTAATGAGCAGCAGAATCTTCTACTTTTTCTTTTGGTAATACAATGTTAAGTACAATAGCGACTAATGCACACAAGCTGATCCCTTTTAATGAGAATTCGCCGATGTTAATTAACATACCGCCAATACCGAATGTCATTACTACAGAAGCAATACAAAGATTACGTGGAATGCTTAAATCAACTTTAGCTTTAATTAGAGTATTGATCCCCACAACCGCAACTGCACCGAACAGCAACATCATAATACCGCCCATCACAAAAGTAGGGATAGTGGCAAGGAATGCCCCGATTTTTCCGCAGAATGAGAAAGCGATAGCCCAGCACGCAGCCCAAGTCATAATTTTCGGATTGAAGTTTTTGGTTAGCATTACCGCACCGGTTACTTCAGAGTAAGTCGTATTTGGTGGGCCACCTAATGCCGCAGCTGCTGAAGTTGCTAAACCATCACCTAAAAGCGTGCGGTGTAACCCCGGTTTTTTCATAAAATCTTTACCGGCAACTTGGCTGATTGCCATTACATCGCCTAAGTGTTCGACTGCCGGAGCAAGTGCGATAGGTAATAAATACAAGATTGCATCTAATTTGAATTCCGGTGCGGAAACTTTCGGTAGACTAAACCAAGGAGCTTCAACCACTTTAGTAAAATCCACCAATCCCATAAAAACAGACAAGATATATCCCACCGTTAAACCTGCTAATATTGGCACGAGCTTTAATAGCCCTTTCGCAAACACCGCCACAATCAGCGTAGTTACCAGCGTTATCATTGAAACAATAATAGCGGTGTTATAGGCAATATTCGCCGATTTACCCGTTGCCATATCCACCGCAACAGGAGCAAGACCTAAACCAATCACCATAATTACCGGTCCAATCACGATTGGAGGGAAGTATTTATGCAGAATATTCACCCCTTTCGCTTTCACTAAAGCAGATAATGCCATATAAATAAAACCGGAACAGAGCAATGCTCCCATTGTGACGGGAATTCCCCATTGTTGAACACCGAATTGGATTGGAGCGATAAAAGCGAAACTTGATGCGAGGAAAACAGGAACTTGACGTTTAGTACAAATTTGGAAGATTAACGTACCGACACCGGCGGTAAGAAGGGCAACATTAGGATCTAAACCGGTAATCAGCGGAACTAATACTAACGCCCCAAATGCAACAAACAGCATTTGCAGCCCGATAAACGCCTGCTTTGGCGTACTCATATTTTCTGTGGTCATTTTTTACTCTCTTTGATGTATTGCGATGTAACCATTGCAGTTACCCAGATGAAAACAACGCTATAAACCTATTTCGCAAACGATTGCGAATTTTAGGCAAAATTTTTTTGCCGATTTTACGGCAAACAAAATTCATAGGCTTTCACTAAAAAGGAAAAAGCCTTGAATTTGCATTCAAGGCTTTGGTGAGATTTTTAAACGGGCTGGATAATACGCCTTTTTAAAAACAGTGTCAAATAGAAAATTGCTGCTTTTGTGTTTTTTACCAACCTAATGCCTGATTAGCAACAAAATCTCTGGCTATTTTTGAATGGGAAACCGTTAATAACCCTAAATTCCTCACAACCTGAACTGGTAACATTTCGCAACAAAAAAGCGAAATCAGACCGCTTGTAGCATTTATCATTCTGGCTTGATCTTGCGTTCTCTCATTCTCAAAAGTTGATAAGAGCGAAAATTCGCCTATATCTTTCCCTTGATTAAACGCCAAAGCCACTAATTCCGCTAAGGTAGTCAAATCACGCAAGCCTAAGTTGAAACCTTGCCCAGCAACCGGGTGAAGCATTTGTGCGGCATTGCCGACAACTGCTAAGCGGTGGTGAATATGCGACTGGGCTTTTTGCAAAATGAGCGGATAAACAAACCGCTTGCTCACTCGAACAAATTGCCCTAACTTCCAACCAAATTGTTGTTGCAAACGGGCTAAAAATTCACTGTCTGAAAGTTGGATTAACTCGTTCGGCTCTTTCACACACCACACCAACGACATCATATTTCCGCTCAAAGGCAATAAAGCAAAAGGGCCTTGAGGCGTAAAATATTCAAAGGCTTGATTTTGGTGAGATTCACTCAGTTCCACATTGGCGATAATTGCCGATTGTGCATAATCCCTTACTTTTACGGTTTCCACACCGCACTGTTTTGCAATCTGAGATTGAATACCATCTGCCGCCACCAGCAAGGAACAGCTTAGTTTCTCACCATTTTTCAAGCTCAATCCACAATGTTGTTGGGAACGCTCAATGCCAACCACTTGATTCGGGCAAAAAAGCGTAATATTAGCTTGCTGTGCAAGACAAGCGGTCAATTTTCTGCCGAATTTTGCAAGTTCCACCACCATACCCAGTTGAGCCACATTCTGCTCGCTTGCTTTCAAGGTCGTTTTACCAAAATGCCCTTTATCCGCTACTTGAATTTGCTGAATCGGCGTGCCGATTTCGCTAATCATCTCGCCTAAACTTGAGCCTGCAAGCGGTCTGATTTGCCCCATTTTTTGCAAACTGCCTTCGGCTAAGGCAATACTGCGAGCATCAAAACCGCCTTGCTGTTCATAGTCCGGCAGCGATTTTTCCACTATCGCAATCGAGATTTTGTGATGAGTAAAACTACTTAACGCCAATGCCAGCACCGAGCCGGTCACTGCCCCGCCCACAATCACCACATCAAATTGGGTTGTTGTTTTATTTTCCATTTCTCGCCCATTCAAACGCATTCAACAAACTTAATGGATAACGCTCACCGCTTAAATAATCTTTGACCGATTGAACCACCAACGGGCTTCTGGCACATTGCCCTTGTTGCTGAATGTAGTCTTCAAATTCTGCTAAAGTAAGCCAAAGGGCTTGGGTAATATCCGCATCTTGCGGATTCGGCTCCAGCCACTCTTCCAGTTCCACCGAAAACAGAAAACGCAAGAAATCGGTTTGTGAACGAGGGGCTTGCCATTGATAAATTTTCACCAAATTTGCCATTTCTGCCCGAATACCGGTTTCCTCAAACAGCTCACGGCTTGCCCCCTCCAGCAAGGTTTCATCTTTTTCTAAATGCCCTGCCGGCTGGTTAAGGGTACGTTTGCCATATTCAATTTCTTCCACAAACAGAAACTTTCCCTTACAATGCACCACGCAAGCCATTGTTACATTTGGTTTAAACATCAAATTACCTCAATCCGTGGTTTGCCCTGTTCCATTTCCAGCAATCTGCCAACGTGGAATAACGGCACATTTGCCCGATTTGCAATTTGTTGCACTTTTTCGACCGCTTGTGGCAGCACCGCCACTAATAAACCGCCAGAGGTTTGCGGATCGCACAAAATCGCTTTTTGCTCGTCCGTCATTGCCGAAATCAAATGCCCATAGCTGTCGAAATTGCGATTTGTCCCACCCGGAACTGCTCCCAATGCAATATACTCCTTAGTGCCATCAAGGACTTGAATATCCTCAAAATCAACCTCCGCCCGTAAGCCCGAGCCTTGACACACCTCGCTTAAATGCCCGAGTAAGCCAAAACCGGTTACATCAGTCATTGCCGTGACTTCAGGCAGTTCGGAAAACGCTGAACCAATCAAGTTGATTTGGCACATTACCTCGCTTGCCAGATGTTGATGTTCAGGCTTCAACAAACCTTTTTTCTCTGCCGTGGTTAGAATGCCAATCCCCAAAGGCTTGGTTAAAAACAGCTCACACCCAGCCACCGCAGAGGCATTGCGTTTCACCCGTTCGGTCGGCACAATGCCGGTAACAGCCAAGCCGAAAATCGGATCGGGCGAATCAATCGAATGCCCGCCCGCCAAGGCAATACCGGCTTGCTGGCACGCAAAACGCCCACCTTCGACAATTTGTTGAGCCACTTCAGCCGGCAATTTATTCACCGGAAAGCCCAGAATCGCAATCGCCATAATCGGCTTGCCACCCATCGCATAAATATCGCTAATCGCATTGGCAGCAGCAATTCGCCCGAAATCAAACGGGGCGTCCACAATCGGCATAAAGAAATCGGTGGTGCTGATAATGGCCTGCCCGTTCCCTAAATCATAGACGGCAGCATCGTCCGCCGTTTCATTGCCTACCAATAAATTCGGATCGACAAATTGTTCTAATTGAGTTTGTAAAATTGTCCCTAACACCTTAGGCGAAATTTTACAGCCTCAACCCGCCCCGTGGCTGAACTGCGTAAGTTTTATCGGTTCAGACATTCTGCCTCCATCGTAAATCAAAATTATGCCTATTGTACGCCAACAAGCGGTGGAATTTGGGAAATTTTTTGCAAAAAATGAGCTTTTAATTTAATGATGCGACCTTAGTTATTATGCTATTAGAATGGGTGACGGTTGGATTGGGTCTAATGTATCAGTTTGGTTACTTACGCACCAAAATCGGCACGGATACACAACGTGCAATGCTATGGAATTGCCCGACCTATGTCTTGATAATCCCGTTTTTATTAAACACATCGGTGAAAAAACAATATCACGCATTTTGGCAAAAATATCACCAGCATAACAATGATGTGAGTTTTCCCTATTAACCATAATATGTGATAATAAATGCCCTAGACTGAAAAATCAGTTTAGGGCATTTCATTTTTAAGCGGTTTTAATGAATTTGGGGTTTTGTGCAACTGCTACATAATACCGAAGTTTTTGCAAAGTTGCACCGCTTGTGAAAATTTATTTATTCTGAGAAGGCTTAGTATCTAAAAGTTTTTTCATATCCTCGCAATGTTCTTCTATATCCTTCTCTGTCCAGTTTTCTTTTGAAAGCATAATAGCTTGTTTTAAACTCATACAATCGAAACGTTTACTTGCTCCCTCATAAAAACTTCTCTTTGTAGTCGTTTCATAATCACTTAATGCTGAATTCTGATGTGGAGAAATCAAACAAAGATTACCAAAATTGTGAACTATTGAATCACTTGTTCTATTTTGAGCAAGGTAATGTTCTATTGATGTTCGTGACAAAGAAAATCTAAACTGATTCTTTTCTATAAATATATTCTCCTTCTTATCTAGATATTTATCCCAATTTTTCCATAAAAGATAATCTAAATAATTAAAAATATAGTGAGGAGTTGATTGACCATTCTCAAAAAAATTAGGAGCATCAGATTTATTCTTTTTATAATGTTTATCAGCTATTTCCTCTAAAATAGTTAAATACACATCATCCTTTAAGTTATAACTACCTTTAATGGACGGATGTTCACTAATCTTATACAACACATCAAAAAGCCAATTTTTATAAATTTTTGACCTGAACGAAGTATGAAACATAGACAAAATATGAATGATATACTGATAATAATTATCTGTAGAAGATCAAACCTAATCTGACAGTCCCCCGTTTTAAATTACCGTGTCTGTCAGATTAATTTGAGCTTAAATTCTTTTCCACCCAAATCCGT
>NZ_SMAC01000027.1 GCF_004342115.1 Mannheimia haemolytica
ATCTATTAATTTAGGAGCGGTAGTTCAGCTGGTTAGAATACCTGCCTGTCACGCAGGGGGTCGCGGGTTCGAGTCCCGTCCGTTCCGCCAATAATCTTTAATGCAGGGGGCGAATAGTAATTCGCCCCTATAAGTGCAAAATGAATACCTATCAATAGGGGCGTAGTTCAATTGGTAGAGCACCGGTCTCCAAAACCGGGTGTTGGGAGTTCGAGCCTCTCCGCCCCTGCCATTATTTAGAAAGCCGACTGATTTCAGTCGGCTTTTTTCATTTATGTAATTTGTAAATTTTCCTGTTATTTCTACCGCTTGTGTTAATTAATTTAGGGAGAACGATTCCCAAGACAGGTAAAGAGTAGTAGAATTTATCAAAAAGTAAGCCCTGTTTAAAACAGGGCTTCTTATATTAGATTTTGCGGCCTGTAATACAACACCATTCTTCTTTTTCTACAACAGGGTCTAGCGTAAAGGCTTCGCTATAAGCCTCACACACACTTTCAGCCTGAGTAGCAAGAATGCCGGATAAGCCTAAATTGCCGTTTGGTTTAACCAGCGTGATGATATTCGGTGCTAACTCTTTGAGTGGGCCGGCTAGAATATTCGCAACAACGACATCGGCTTGTAACTCTCTTGGCTGATCTTTGGCTAAGAATAGTTGTAGTTTTTCTGCTACGCCGTTCGCCTCAGCATTGTTTTGACTAGCTAAAATCGCCTGTGGGTCGATATCAATCCCGATGGCTTGTTTTGCACCGAGTTTAAGTGCAGCGATAGCTAAAATACCGGAGCCACAGCCGAAGTCGATAACCGTTTTGCCTTCTAAATCTAAGCTATCTAACCATTGTAAGCAAAGCGAGGTCGTTGGGTGTGTGCCGGTGCCAAATGCTAAACCAGGGTCTAACATAACATTCACTGCATTCGGGTCTGGTACTTCGCGCCAGCTTGGGCAGATCCATAACCGTTTGCCAAACTGCATTGGGTGGAAATTATCCATCCACTCCCGTTCCCAGTCTTTGTCTTCGATTTGCTCGATTTTGTGAGCAAAGTTTTCGTCCACCAATTTGCTGGTTTTTAGTGCTTCTACGATAAGATTCATATCAGTTTCCGCATCGAAAAGCCCAACCACATCGGTATTTCCCCAAAGACGGGTTTCCCCCGGAAGAGGTTCAAAAATTGGGGTATCTTGACTATCCATAAAAGTCACTGACACCGCTCCAATCTCGGTTAAAAAATCGCTGATTTCCTCAGCCTGTTTATCTGTACTGTTTAAACGAATTTGTACCCAAGCCATTTTGTTTTCCTTTTATCGCTACAAGCGGTGATATTTTCTTTATATTTTGCAAACGGGGAGAGATTACCCTCTTCCCCCCACCGTAATTTTATCCAACTTCACTGTAGGCTGCCCTACGCCGACTGGTACGGATTGCCCTTCTTTGCCACAAGTGCCGATGCCGGGGTCGAGTTCCATTTTTTTGCCGACCATTGAAACTTGTTGCATTGCTTCTATGCCGCTGCCGATCAGGGTTGCACCGGTAACAGGTTTGGTGATTTTGCCTTTTTCGATTAAGTAGGCTTCGGCGGTGGAGAACACAAATTTGCCGGAGGTAATATCCACTTGTCCACCACTGAAGTGAGGAGCATATAAACCGTATTCGACCGATTCAATCATCTCTTCAAATTCGTGATTGCCTTCGGTGAGGTAGGTGTTGGTCATTCGTGGCATCGGCAAATGAGCGTAAGATTCCCGTCTGCCGTTGCCGGTTGGGGCAACTCCCATCAGGCGGGCATTGAGTTTGTCTTGCATATAGCCTTTTAGAATGCCGTTTTCAATTAACGCATTACGTTGCGAAGGCACGCCTTCGTCATCTACCGTGATTGAGCCTCGCATATTCGGCACCGTACCGTCATCAACAATGGTGCAAAGCTCAGAGGTGACCATTTGCCCGATTTTACCACTGAAGAGCGAAGATTCCTTACGGTTAAAATCACCCTCCAAGCCGTGTCCGACTGCTTCGTGGAGCAAAATGCCCGGCCAGCCAGCACCGAGAACAATCGGCATCGTGCCTGCCGGTGCAGGAATGGCTGTGAGATTGACGAGGGCTTGGCGAACGGCTTCTTTGGTAAGCGATTCCGCACGGCTAAAGCCGGTTTCGCTTGGTGCTAAGAACCAATCTAAACCAAAGCGACCACCGGCACCTGCTGAACCTCGTTCACGCTTGCCATTTTGTTCCACCAGTACCGACACAGATAAACGCACTAACGGGCGAATATCCGCAGCCAGTGTGCCGTCAGTCGCTGCCACTAACATTTCTTCATATACCGCTGAGAGATTCGCATTCACTTGAATCACTCTCGGATCTGCCATTCGAGCGGTTTTATCCACCAAATGGAGCAATTCGACCTTTTGTTCACGGCTGATTGTCTCTAGCGGGTTGATTGCCGGGTAGCGAGAACAAGCGGTCGTTTTTTTGAAATTTTTTACCGATAATTGACCGCTTGTTGGGCTGATTGAACGTGCGGCAGCGGCACATTGCTCAAGCTGTTTTAACGTGATTTGATCGGCGTAGGCAAAGCCGGTTTTTTCGCCTGATATGGCTCGCACACCGAACCCTCGGTCGATATAAAAACCGCCTTCTTTGATGATGCTGTCTTCCAAGCTCCAGCTTTCGTCTTGGCTGAGTTGGAAGTAGAGATCGGCATAATCAATATGACGGCCGGAGAAGTGATCTAACACTTGAGTTAAGTGCGATAATTCAAGCCCACTTGGAGCAAGCAAGCTGTTTGAAACCTGATTTAGCATGGTGATTCCTAAAAATAAAAGACGGTAGATTTTAACATAAAATCTACCGTCTTAAATGAACAATGGTGAATTAACCTTTTAAGCCTTCTTGCTCACGCACATTATCTACGCCTTGGTCTGCCTCCACTCGTTGCATAAAGGCAGAAAGTTGGGAAAGATGAGAGAAATCCAACCCTAGTAGGCGACACCAGTTGAGCATAATGTAGAGATACGCATCGGCAACCGAAATTTCTTCGCCAAAGAAAATATGATTTTCTAAATGAGCATTCGCAAAAGCCAGTTGTTCTAAAATTTGCTCAGCCGATTGTTGGCGAATAGTTTTGGTGAGCGTTTCATTGCCTTCCGCATAACTTGGCAAGCGGAACAGTGGCACGAATGATTTATGCACATCTGAATTGAAAAAAGCTAACCAACGAGCCGCTTTGGCTTTATCACGAACGGTTTTGCTGCCGAATAATTTAGCTTCCGGATAAAGCTCGTCTAAATAGTGGACGATAGCTTGGTTTTGCGTGAGGGCCAAGTCGCCATCAACCAACAATGGTACGTTACCACGAGGGTTTAAAGCCAGATATTCCGCCGATTTAATAAATTCACGGCTAACAGCTTGAAACGCATAATCTTGATTGGCACGCAATTTCACCCACTCTAGGGCAACGTGTGGTACAAATGAACAAGCACCGGTTAATCCATATAATTTCATCTTTTCTTCCTCATTAAGGTAATAATTTTTCTAAACGCCATAAATCAGCAAAAGTGGCTCGGGCTTTAATTAAATGGGCTTGGTTGCCATCAACCATAATTTCTGCCGCTTGTGGGCGAGAGTTGTAGGTTGAAGACATCGCCGCCCCATAAGCACCGGCAGAACGAATAGCGATTAAATCCCCTTCAGAAATTGCCAATTCTCTTTGTTTGCCTAAGAAATCCGAGGTTTCGCAAATCGGACCGACCACATCGTAAACAGCTTTGTCACGGTTTAAGGTTTTATCCACTTCCGTAATTTGCATATAGGCTTCATACAGAGCCGGGCGAATCATATCGTTCATACCGGTATCGACAATCGCAAAATTACGATCTTCATTTTGTTTCAAGTATTCCACCTTCGTCACTAAAATACCGGCATTTGCGGTAATGGCACGCCCCGGTTCAATAATGATTTCTAAGTTTTCATAGCCTTTGAGCTTTTCCAGCAAGGCTTTGGCATATTCGGTCGGATGCGGAGGCTCTTCGCCGTTGTAAGGCACGCCTAAACCGCCACCTAAGTCTAAGTGGTGTAGCTCAATGCCGTCTTCACGCAGTTGCTCCATTAAGATGATTAAGCGATCCGTTGCATCTAAAAAAGGTTGCAATTCGGTTAATTGCGAACCGATGTGACAATCCATACCGGTAATTTTCACATTCGGTAAGGTTTTGGCTAAGCGATACACTTCACGGGCTTGAGTAACGCTCACGCCGAATTTGTTTTCTTTTAAACCGGTGGAAATGTATGGGTGAGTGTGGGCGTCCACATCCGGGTTTACCCGCAGTGAAATCGGTGCGATTTTGCCTAGCTCACCGGCAACTTGGTTAATGCGGTGAAGTTCGGAAACCGATTCAATGTTAAAGCAACGAATCCCGACTTCCAATGCTCGTTTGATTTCGCTGTGCGATTTTGCCACACCGGAAAAGACAACTTTAGAGGCTTCGCCGCCGGCAGCTAAGACACGCTCCAACTCGCCTTGAGAGACAATATCAAAGCCTGAACCGAGACGAGCCATTACATTTAACAAGGCAATGTTAGAGTTGGATTTGACTGCAAAGCAAACTAAATGTGGGTGCGAGCCAAACGCATTATTGAATGCGTGCAAGTGGCGTTCAAGGGTAGATCTGGAGTAAACATAAGCTGGCGTGCCGTATTGCTCGATAATATCGGCAATAGCGACTTCTTCAGCAAAAAGTTGGTTGTTTTTATATTCAAAATGGTTCATTGAAAGTCCGTTGTGTTTGGGATTTTGAAAGAAAAGAGGCAACAAGCGGTCATTTTTTCACAAAAATTTGCAAAATTTTAGCCAAAACAGACCGCTTGCAATGCTTATTTTTGTTCATGTTTAGGGGCTTGCTCAGGGAAGTAGAGTGGGCCTTTGACCCCACAAGCACTTAAGCCTAAAGTAGTAACTAATGCGATTAAAATGAGTTTTTTCATAGGTTTTTCCGTTTAAAAAATGATGCTTCATTCTAAAACAAAATCAGTACCCTCGCTATAAAAAATTACACCTCAATCTTACCGGTAGATTGAGGTGTAAATCAGATTACAAGAGAAGGGTTGGGCTTATTTCAAGCTGCCAACCATATCTTCCGGACGAACCCATTCATCGAACTGTTCTGCCGTGACTAAGCCTAAGTTAATCGCCTCTTCTTTCAGTGTTGTGCCGTTTTTGTGGGCAGTTTTGGCGATTTTCGCTGCATTTTCATAACCAATGTGAGTATTTAATGCGGTCACTAACATCAGCGATTGGTCGAGCTGTTGTTTAATGCGAGGGTAGTTCGGTTCAATGCCGACTGCACAGTGTTCGTCAAACGACACGCACGCATCGCCTAGCAGTTGAGCCGATTGCAGGAAGTTGTACGCCATCACCGGTTTATAGACATTCAGTTGGAAATGCCCTTGCGTGCCGGCAAAAGAGATGGTTACATCGTTGCCTAATACTTGGGCACATACCATTGTCATTGCTTCGCATTGGGTTGGGTTTACTTTACCCGGCATAATTGATGAACCCGGCTCGTTTTCCGGAATCAGAATTTCGCCAATGCCTGAACGAGGACCGGAGGCTAATAAACGGACATCGTTGGCAATTTTGTAGAGCGACACCGCAAGCTGTTTTAATGCACCGTGGGTTTCGACAATCGCATCGTGAGTCGCTAATGCCTCAAATTTGTTTTGGGCGGTAACGAACGGTAAACCGGTGAATTTCGCAATGTATTCCGCCACTTTCACATCGTAACCTTGCGGGGTATTCAAGCCGGTGCCGACTGCCGTGCCGCCGAGTGCCAGCTCACGCAGGTGTGGCAGGGTGTTTTCCAATGCTTTGATGCCGAATGCTAACTGTGCTGCATAGGCAGAGAACTCTTGACCGAGCGTGAGCGGGGTAGCATCCATTAAGTGAGTACGCCCTATTTTGACCACATCTTTAAAGGCTTCGGCTTTTTCCGCTAAGGTTTTTTGCAGACGTTTCACACAAGGCAGGGTGTGTTCCACCACTTTTTTGTAAGCAGCGATGTGCATTGCAGTTGGGTAGGTGTCGTTAGAAGATTGGGATTTATTCACATCATCATTCGGGTGAATAATCGATTTTTCACCCAGCTTACCGCCGTTTAACACGTGTGCACGGTTTGCCACGACTTCATTCACGTTCATATTTGACTGCGTACCCGAGCCGGTTTGCCAAATCACCAGCGGGAATTGATCATCGAGTTTGTTCGCCAAAATTTCATCACAGGCTTTTGCAATTAAATCCCGTTTTTCGACCGCTAGTACGCCTAAATCGTGATTAGCATAGGCAGCCGCTTTTTTCAGATAGCCAAACGCCTCGATAATTTCCGCCGGCATTGATGCCTCCGGCCCGATTTTGAAGTTATTGCGTGAACGCTCGGTTTGCGCCGCCCAGTATTTATCGGCAGGAACTTGCACTTCGCCCATTGTGTCTTTTTCGATACGGAATTCCATGATTCGCTCTCCTAAATTGTTGGATTAATTGAAAATCAGTAGGCACTAATAATTTAGAGGTATAAGGTGATACTAGCATATAAAAGAAAAAGAAAGGAACTGCGAATTGCAATTCCTTATTGGTTTTTTTATATTTTATGATTTGGATCACATTATTTAACTACAGGGCGTTAAATCTTTTTCTTAGGCCTGAATTATATAGCGCTTGATTTGCTTCTTGCATTAGTTCCCTTTTTTGTTGATCTGTGAAGGTGTAAATATATTGGTGATTTAAAGCTCCGTTTAGCTTAAACAGTAAGTCTTCGGTAACATCAAAGCCCTGGAGAATCAGTTTGATAAAAGTTGACATATACCCTTCTTGAGTAAAATCATGAATGGAATGAATCCCTATTTTTTTCAACATTCTTTCTAACTTTAAATTCATATTTGGTAGGTTTCGGATTTGTGTAGCTCGCTTTTGGCTTATTTTGTACTTCTCCGTTCGGAGTTCCTCTATAATTCCAAAGAGTAGCGAGCTAAATTTTGGTGTATCATCTATGAGAACTTGCGGAATATAATGAAATTTTCTACTTTGTATACCAATTTTTTCATCGCATAAGATACAGGTTTCAGGATACTGACGAATGTATTCAATATCTTTTTTCGCAATACGTAAATAAGTTGCTCCATTTTGATACAATGCAATCATCAATCCATCCTTAAAAACTGCGTAGTAGGAAAAGTAGGTTTTTAGCCGAATTGTTCCAATGATAGGCTCAAATATAGGGTAGATTTCTTCTTTAATTTCATTGATTGTTTGCATATATGTACTCCGATGTAAGGTCATGAAACTTATTTAATAATAAATACTCTTATGGATTAAATTTCAACTAGGATTTTTTAGATTTGTGAAGTGGCTCGAAAAGTTTGAATAAAAAAATGCATAAATACAATTTATTTGAGCCACTTCAAATGAAGTATTGGAAATATTGTGTATCTTTAGAAGTTTTATCGAATCAAATTATTGTCAATATAAAAAACAAAAATTACTTGCATAAGGGAAATGAAACGAGTATGATAGCAAAGCTTTAGGTATCTAAAGACATTTGATGTAATCATTTATCAAATGGCACTACAGATATTGTAGTGTATACAATGTTCCTAATTTTGGAACTATATAGGTTTAACTGAGCTCCCTTAACTAATTTGTTAAGTGGTAGTTTGGTTTTTTTATTAGCTAAATTTTTTAATTGGAGCTCTGGTCTAATGCAGAACCAAAGAATCCGTATCCGCTTAAAAGCATTTGATCATCGTTTAATTGATCAATCTACTGCGGAGATCGTAGAAACAGCTAAACGTACTGGTGCACAAGTTCGTGGTCCAATTCCTTTACCAACTCGTAAAGAACGTTTCACTGTATTGATTTCTCCACACGTGAATAAAGATGCACGTGACCAATATGAAATCCGTACTCACAAACGTTTAGTTGATATTGTTGAACCAACAGAAAAAACTGTTGATGCATTAATGCGTTTAGATCTAGCTGCTGGCGTTGACGTTCAGATTAGTCTAGGTTAATTGGGAATTTTAAGAGGTTATTACAATGATTGGTTTAATCGGTCGTAAAGTTGGTATGACCCGCGTTTTCACTGAAGACGGCGTGTCTATTCCAGTTACCGTTATCGAAATCGAAGCCAACCGTGTTACTCAAGTTAAAACCCTTGAAAACGATGGCTACTCTGCAATTCAAGTTACTACTGGCTCTAAAAAAGCTAGCCGTGTAACTAAACCAGAAGCAGGTCATTTCGTGAAAGCAGGTGTTGAAGCTGGACGCGGTTTATGGGAATTTCGTACTACTGAAGGTGAAGAATTCACTTTAGGTCAAGAAATCAATGTTGACATCTTTACTGATGTTAAAAAAGTCGATGTTACTGGTACATCAAAAGGTAAAGGCTTCCAAGGTGGTGTTAAACGTTGGAACTTCCGTACTCAAGATGCAACTCACGGTAACTCTTTATCACATCGTGTACTTGGTTCTATTGGTCAAAACCAAACTCCAGGTCGTGTGTTTAAAGGTAAAAAAATGGCAGGACACTTAGGTGCAGAGCGTGTAACCGTTCAATCACTTGAAGTTGTTCGTGTAGATGTTGAGCGTAAATTATTATTAGTTAAAGGTGCCGTTCCTGGTGCAACTAATGGTGATGTTATCGTAAAACCGGCAGTTAAAGCATAAGTCTAGGAGATAGAGATGGAATTACAAGTTGTAGGTGCAAACGCACTAACTGTTTCTGAAACTACCTTCGGACGTGAGTTCAATGAAGCATTAATCCACCAAGTAGTTGTTGCTTATGCAGCAGGTGCTCGTCAAGGATCTCGTGCTCAAAAAACTCGTGCTGAAGTGTCTGGTTCAGGTAAAAAACCTTGGCGTCAAAAAGGTACAGGCCGTGCGCGTTCTGGTGATATTAAATCACCAATTTGGCGTTCGGGTGGTGTAACTTTTGCTGCGAAACCACAAGATCACAGCCAAAAAGTGAACAAAAAAATGTACCGTGGTGCAATCAAAAGCATTCTTTCTGAATTAGTTCGTCAAGACCGTTTAGTGGTTGTTGAGAAATTCGAAATCGATGCACCAAAAACTAAAGTATTAGCACAAAAATTAAAAGATATGGCGTTAAATGACGCTCTTATCATTACTGCAAACGTAGATGAGAATTTATTTTTAGCAGCACGCAACTTATATAAAGTTGATGTGCGTGATGTGCAAGGTATTGACCCAGTTAGCTTAATTGCTTTCGATAAAGTGGTTGTAACCGTAGATGCAGTAAAACAAATTGAGGAGATGTTAGCATGATTCAACAAGAACGTTTGCTAAACGTGCTTAAAGCACCACATATCTCTGAAAAAGCGACAAACAACGCAGAAAAAGGCAATACAATCGTATTCAAAGTTGCATTAGATGCAAACAAAGTTGAGATTGCAAATGCAGTTGAAGAACTGTTTGAAGTAAAAGTTGATTCTGTTCGTACCGTAGTAGTTAAAGGTAAAACTAAACGCCGTGGTGCTAAAGTTGGTCGTCGTAGTGACTGGAAAAAAGCTTATGTAACTCTTCAAGAAGGTCAATCGCTTGACTTCGTTGAAGGTGCGGCAGAGTAATCAGAGGAGATAAAATAAATGGCTATCGTTAAATGTAAGCCGACCTCCGCTGGTCGTCGTCACGTTGTTAAAGTTGTAAACGCTGAGCTTCACAAAGGTAAACCTTTTGCAGCACTTTTAGATACTAAATCTAAAACTGGTGGTCGTAACAACTTAGGTCGTATCACAACTCGTCACATTGGTGGCGGTCACAAACAACACTACCGTTTAATTGATTTTAAACGTAATAAATTAGACATTCCGGGTGTTGTTGAGCGTTTAGAATACGATCCAAATCGTTCTGCGAATATCGCATTAGTACTTTATAAAGATGGTGAACGTCGCTATATTTTAGCACCAAAAGGTTTAACTGCTGGTGATCAAATTCAAGCGGGTGCTTCAGCTCCGATTAAAGTAGGTAACGCATTACCAATGCGTAACATCCCAGTAGGTACAACTGTACACAACGTTGAATTAAAACCTGGTAAAGGTGGTCAAATTGCACGTTCTGCTGGTGCTTACGTTCAAATCATTGCCCGTGAAGGTAACTATGTAACTTTACGTCTTCGTTCAGGCGAAATGCGTAAAGTATTAGCTGAGTGTACTGCAACCATTGGTGAAGTAGGTAACTCAGAGCATATGCTTCGCGTTCTTGGTAAAGCAGGTGCAAACCGTTGGAGAGGTATTCGTCCAACTGTTCGTGGTACTGCAATGAACCCGGTAGATCACCCACACGGTGGTGGTGAAGGTCGTAACTTCGGTAAACACCCTGTTACACCTTGGGGCGTTCAAACCAAAGGTAAGAAAACTCGTCACAACAAACGTACTGATAAATTCATCGTACGTCGTCGTGGCAAATAATTTAATTCATTAACTAAAAGGTAAACACCAATGCCACGTTCCCTCAAGAAAGGTCCTTTCCTTGACCTACACTTGTTGAAGAAGGTAGAGAAGGCGGTGGAAAGCGGGGATAAAAAACCAATTAAAACTTGGTCCCGTCGTTCAATGATCATTCCATCAATGATTGGTTTGACCATCGCAGTCCATAATGGTCGTCAGCACGTTCCTGTTTATGTTTCCGACGAAATGATCGGTCATAAATTAGGTGAATTTGCACCGACTCGTACATACCGCGGTCACGCCGCAGATAAGAAAGCTAAGAAATAAGAGGTAAAAGATGGAAACTATTGCTAAACATCGTTACGCTCGTACTTCTGCCCAAAAAGCTCGCTTAGTTGCTGATTTAATTCGCGGTAAAAAAGTTTCTGTAGCATTAGAAATCTTAACTTTCACTAACAAAAAAGCAGCGACGCTTGTTAAGAAAGTATTAGAGTCAGCTATTGCAAACGCAGAGCATAATGACGGTGCAGATGTCGATGATCTTAAAGTTGCTAAAATCTTCGTTGATGAAGGTCCAAGCATGAAACGTGTAATGCCACGTGCAAAAGGTCGTGCAGATCGTATTTTAAAACGTACAAGCCACATCACTGTGGTTGTGTCAGATCGTTAATTAAGTAGGAGAATAACAAATGGGTCAGAAAGTACATCCTAATGGTATTCGCCTAGGTATTGTTAAACCTTGGAACTCTACTTGGTTCGCGAATACACAAGATTTCGCTGATAACTTAGACGGCGACTTCAAAGTACGTAAATTTTTAAACAAAGAGTTAGCGAACGCTTCTGTATCACGCATCACTATTGAGCGTCCTGCAAAAAGCATTCGTGTAACTATTCACACAGCTCGCCCGGGTATCGTTATCGGTAAAAAAGGTGAAGATGTTGAAAAATTACGCAACGCAGTTGCGAAAATCGCTGGCGTTCCAGCTCAAATCAACATCGCTGAAGTGAAAAAACCAGAGCTAGATGCGAAATTAGTCGCAGATAGCATCGCTTCTCAACTTGAACGTCGTGTGATGTTCCGTCGTGCAATGAAAAAAGCAGTTCAAAACGCGATGAAATTAGGTGCTAAAGGTATCAAAGTTGAAGTTAGCGGTCGTTTAGGTGGTGCAGAAATTGCTCGCTCAGAATGGTATCGTGAAGGTCGTGTACCTCTACATACGCTTCGTGCAGACATCGATTATAGTACTGCTGAAGCTCACACTACTTACGGCGTAATCGGCGTAAAAGTGTGGATCTTCAAAGGTGAAATTCTTGGTGGAATGGCTGCAGTGATTGAATCTGAAAAAGAACCAGCGGCACAGCCTAAAAAGGCGCCACGTGGCAAAGGTCGTAAATAAGGAGAATCACTGAATGTTACAACCAAAACGCACAAAATTCCGTAAAGTACACAAAGGCCGTAACCGTGGTATCGCGGGTGGCACAGAAGTGAGCTTCGGTTCATTTGGTTTAAAAGCTATTGGCCGTGGTCGTTTAACAGCTCGTCAAATTGAAGCTGCTCGTCGTGCGATGAGCCGTGCGGTTAAACGTCAAGGTAAAATCTGGATCCGTGTGTTCCCAGACAAACCAATTACTGAAAAACCATTAGAAGTCCGTATGGGTAAAGGTAAAGGTAACGTTGAGTACTGGGTAGCCTTAATCCAACCGGGTAAAGTTCTCTATGAAATGGATGGTGTTTCTGAAGAAGTTGCACGCAATGCGTTTGCATTAGCGGCAGCTAAACTTCCGTTCAAAACCACATTTGTAACTAAGACGGTGATGTAATGAAAGCTCAAGAACTACGTAATAAAAGTGTTGAAGAGCTGAATGGTGAGTTAGTGAACCTTTTAGGTGAACAATTCAAATTGCGTATGCAAGCAGCCACCGGTCAGCTTCAACAAACCCACCAGTTAAAACAAGTGCGTCGTAGTATTGCACAAGTTAAAACTGTATTAACCGAAAAGGCGGGTGAATAATGACTGATAAAATTCGTACAGTACAAGGTAAAGTGGTTAGCGACAAAATGGATAAATCATTTGTTGTTGCTATCGAACGTACAGTTAAACATCCGTTATACGGTAAGTTTATCCGTCGTACTACTAAACTTCATGTACACGATGAAAACAACGAAGCTAAATTAGGTGATGTTGTTGAAATTAAGGAATGTCGTCCTATTTCAAAAACTAAATCTTGGACTTTAGTTCGTGTAGTTGAGAAAGCAGTTGTTGCTTAATGAACTATGATTAAATAAAAACCCAGCTTTTGCTGGGTTTTTAGTTTTTTTCATTTGCTAATATACATCTCGCATTAATCGGCCTTCTGCGACCAATTTTGCAATAATATTATTGAAATCATCAATATAAGGCTCGCCTCCAATTTGATCTGCAATTTTGATGAGTTCCGCATCTATTGCTTTACTCATTGCTTTGCTACCACAAATATAGAAATAAGCCCCTTGCTGAATTAAATGCCAAACTAACTCTGCTTGTTGCGATAGGGCATCTTGCACATAAAACTTCTCTGCCTGATCACGTGAAAAAGCAGTAAACAGCTGAGTTAAGGTGCCTTTTGCTAAGTAATTTTCCAGTTCCGTTTGATACAGAAAATCTTTATCACGATAACGCTCGCCGAAGAATAAATAGCTTTCAACCCCCTGATATTGCTGCTCTAACGCTTGTAAAAATGCGATATGCGGAGCAATGCCAGTACCTGAGCCAATCATCACCACCGGAGCGGTTAATGTTTCGGGTAAACGGAAATTCGGATTGGCATTTGCAAAAATCGAGACAAAATCGCCCGCTTGTAATTCGGATAAATACCCACTTGCAGTCCCTTGATAATCTCTACCGTTTAAATGATACGAAACGTGGCGGATACATAAATCAACATAATCAGGGTGAGTTTTACCGCAAGAGCTAATTGAATAGGCTCGTGCGGCTAAGTTAGATAAAATTGGCTCTAAATCGGCTAATGTCACGCTTTTGTTTGGGTCAAAATCGCGTAATACGTCTAATAAATCCCGCCCATAGACATATTGTTCCAATGCTTTTTTATTGGAAATTTTAGTTAAATCTTTGAGTTCATTACTGCCGCAAATTTTTTGAATATCACGCAGTACATTTTTACTTAGTAGTCGGAGTTCTTTATGGCGTAGTAATGCAACTGCATTTTGATCGTTAAACCATTCTGCATATTCATTTAATAGTCTGTCTGGTTGCTGCACTTTGACATAAATTAAATCCCCTGCTTGATAGAAAATACCGCTCTCTTTTAATGATAAACGAATGTGATACACCGCAGGGCTTGAGTTTGCCAAATGCTTAATTTCCAACATTTCTGCTTGGTATGCCATTTCCTCGCCGTAAGCTTGAACAGAAAGGGAATGTTGGATCGTTTCTTTGTTTGTTGAATGTAATGCCTGCTCCACTAGGGGTAGCCATTGTTTAAAAATTTCTTGATAGTTTAAATCGGCATCAACCCTTGCAATCACAGCTTTAGCTTGTTTTTGTTGTAATAATGAATCTAGTTGTTTGCTATAGCCACAGAATTTATCATAAGTAATATCACCTAGCCCGAATATCGCATATTGCAGATTACAAGCGGTCAAATTTTCCAATTTTTCTGCAAATTCATCGGCGTTTTCAGGTGGTTCGCCATCACCAAAGGAGCTGGTTACAATAAGCAATAAACTCTCGGCAGATAATTGGCTTAAATCGGTTTCGTTTAATGTAGAAAGTGTGGGTGAGTAGGGAAGTAAAAAGGGTTGGATAGCTAATTGTTGGGCAAGCTTTTCTGCGTTACCAGACTCCGAACCATAAGCAATGTGGATATGGGGAATGAGAGACATACAAACTCCTCGAAAATAAAAAATTGCGTGTAAAAGAGATCATCTTTTACACGCAATCATTGTTTTTTAATTATTCACCGTAGAAGTCATCAAAGATTTCTTTTGCTGATTCTACTGCTTCAAAGTTGGTCATTAAATCATTAATTACACGGCGAACGCTGATATAGCCTGTAATTTTGCCTGTTTCATCAAACATTGGTTGAACGGTGGTATCAACCACATAAACTACACCGCCTTTACCGCAGTTTGGTACGATACCTGTCCAGATTTTACCGGCTTGGATTGTATCCCACATATCTTTATAAACTTCTTTTGGTACAGCTGGGTGGCGTACGATATTATGCGGTTGTCCAATTAATTCTTCACGGGTAAAACCGGTTAATTTGCAGAAAAGGTCGTTAGCGTAAGTAATAACACCTTGTAAATCAGTTGTTGAAATAACTAAAGTATCGTGGCCTGCTTTTAAAACAGCTTCATTTGAAGGAACAATTTGTTCAGCCATGTTGAATCTCCATTAATATAAATGAATTTTGTTATGTGTTTATCAGTATAAATACTGACAACATATTTAGGATAATAGATGGAAATATTAATGTAAATCATAAATATGGTTTTTTTGTAAAAATACCTGACTAAATTTATACGATTTATTCTGATGTTAAATTGAGTTTTTATAAAAGTTAATTTATTGTAAAAATTATTGCTTGTGTGAATACATTTTGAAAATTAATAAATTTAGCCTAAAATCTATTCTAATCATTTTAATAATATGCAAACTTTATAAAGGAAGAACTATGTCTAGACCACTTAATTTTGTGATGATTTCCCCGCACTTCCCAACGAACTTTGAAACCTTTGCCATTCGTTTGCGTGAAGCCGGTTTTAATACATTGGGAATTGCAGATGCCCCTTATGAATCATTGAGCGAAAATCTGCGTCATTCCCTGACTGAATATTATCGTGTAGATAATATGGAAGATTACGAACAAGTTTATCGTGCGGTCGCGTACTTTGCCCATAAATACGGGCGAATTGACCGCATTGAATCGCACAATGAATATTGGCTGGAGTTAGATGCGAAATTGCGTACCGATTTCAATGTGTTTGGTTATAAGAGCGATGATATGCTCTCAATTAAAACCAAAGCCCAAATGAAAGAGGTATTCCGCAAAACCGGCTTGAAAGTGGCACAAGGGCGAGTATTTAAAGATGATGAAGATGCCTGCAAATTAGCAAAACAGCTTAAATTCCCGGTGATTATCAAGCCAAATTCAGGGGTTGGGGCAAGCGATACTTACAAAATCAAAACTGCGGAAGAGTTAGAAGCTTTCTTCGGTTATAAAACGCCAACGGTTGAATATATTATGGAAGAGTTTATTGACGGCGATATTATTACCTTTGACGGTTTAACCGATAAAGAGGGCAATATCGTTTTCTACTCCAGCCTTGAATATTCAGAAGCGGTATTAGATACCGTTTCAAAAGATGGCGATATGTTCTACTATGTCCCATGTGAAATTTCGCCAAAATTAGTGGAAATGGGCAAACAATGTGTGAAAGCCTTTAACGTAAAAGAGCGTTTTTTCCATTTTGAGTTCTTCTGTGTTAAAGGGAGCAAAAAAGAAGAGTTGTTACCACTCGAAATCAACTGCCGTCCGCCGGGTGGCTTAACTATTGATATGTGGAACTACGCCAACGATTTCGATGTGTTCCGTGAATTTGCCAATATTGTGAAAGAAAACAAATTCTATGCCGATATTCAGCACCCTTGGAACGTGGTTTATATTTCCCGCAAGGCAAACCAAAATTATGTGAATTCGATTGAAGCTGTTTGTGAGAAATTTGCCGGCAATATTATCAGCGTGCAAAGCGTACCGGGCGTATTTGCCAAAGTGATGGGCGAACAAGGCATTTTAGCCCGTACCGAAACAATGGAGCAAATGCGTGAAATTGCACAATTTGCACAAGCTAAACAGTAAGAGGTGAAGTATGCATTTTGAAAAAAGAAGCCACTGGAGTGGAGAATTAGGTCGTGAAATGTCGTTCAACGTTTACGGACACGCAGGTAAACCGGTTATTGTTTTCCCTTCCTCCGGCGGCAATGAAAACGAGTATGGTAATTTTGGAATGATTGAGGCTTGCCGTTCCTTTATTGAACGTGGCTTAATCAAATTTTACACGCCTGATTCTTACGATGCGGAATCTTGGTTATCTAAACATAAATCCGGACACGATATGGCATTAGCTCATAATGCTTACGACCGTTATATTATTCACGAGCTAGTGCCGTTAATCCGCCATGAATCGCACTGGAACGGCACGATGATTGCCACCGGTTGTAGTATGGGGGCTTTCCATACGGTAAACTTTGCCTTACGTCATCCGGATCTGTTTGATATTGCCATCGCCTTAAGCGGTGTTTATGACGCTCGCTTTTTCAGTGGTGAGTTTTATGGCGATAAAGCGGTTTATTTTAACTCGCCGATTGATTATGTATGGGGTCAAAATGACGATTGGTTCTTAGACCGCTACCGCCAAAATCACTATGTGATTGCAGTCGGACAAGGTGCGTGGGAAGAACAGCATATTGAGGACACCCGCCGATTACAAGAGGCTTTTAACGCAAAAGGGATCGATGCTTGGTTTGACTACTGGGGCTTTGATATTGACCATGACTGGCCGACTTGGCGTAAACAGATGCCTTATTTCTTAGGCAAGTTGGAAGAACAAGGGATTATTTAATCTATTTGAGGAGAAAAGAAATGAACTTAAAAGCAGTCGCAGTTTCTGCATTAGCAATGAGCAGCGTGGCAATGGCAGATATTGCCGATGTCAAACCGGTGGTATTTGAAAGTAAATTTGATTTCCAAACTACAGTCACAACTTTAACCAACACCTTAAAAGAAAAAGGAATGACGATTTTTGCCGAAATCGATCACCAAGCGGCGGCAAAACAAGCCGGCTTAGAAATGCAACCGGCAACCGTATTGGTTTACGGCACACCGAAAGCCGGTACGCCATTAATGGTGAAAGATCCGATGTTAGCGTTGCAATTACCGTTAAAAGTGTTAATTACCGAACCGAACAAGGGCAAGGTCGAAGTAATGTTAAATCGTGCCGATCAAGTGGTGGCTCACGCTAATACCGATTATGCTGATGTAGAAAACAACCTTGCCAAAGCGGAAAAATTAATTCAAGCGACTGTGGCAAAATAACTTCACGCTATGATCTATTCTCAGGAAGTGGAAGCGTAGATAATTTGCAAATCCCTCGAAAGAGGGATTTTTCATAGTATTGGGAATGAGTAGGAATCATATAATGAAACTCAACCAAGCGATTGCCGACCGCATCGTCAAGCGCACGATGCAGATTATTCCCAACTCCGTCAATGTGATGGATAGTGAAGGGGTGATTATTGCTTCCGGCGATGTCGGTCGTATCGGGCAACGACACACAGGAGCGGTGATTGCGTTACGCAACGATCAAGCGGTCGAAATTGATGAAAATCTTGCAAAACAGTGGTGCGATGAAGTGAAAGCGGGCATTAACTTACCGCTTCACTATTTAGGCTCAACCATTGGTGTAGTGGGGATTTCAGGGCAGCCACAACAAGTTCGGCAATATGCTCAATTGGTGAAAATGGCGGCGGAGCTGATTATGCAGCAAGCGTTTGAGTTGGAACAGGAACGTTGGCAACGCCGCTATCGGGAAGAGTTTGTGCGGGCCTTGCTCAAAGGTAGCCTAAGCACAGCAGAAATCCAGCAACAAGCGGTCTTTTTCGGGCAAGATTTTGCAAAACCGCTGTCGGTGATGGTGATTAAAATTCACGGCTCTACTGCGGAAAAACTCCAACGCCTGATTGATTTTTTCGAACATTATTTCCCGAGCCTACTCACCGCCGTGATTGGGTTAGATAAAATTGCCTTGCTGAATCATTTATCCAACGAAAAATCGTTAATCCGCAATGCACTAAACAAACTTAACGATCCGGATATTTCCTTCAAAACGGTGGTTGGGCTGGCGGTCGAAAATTTATCGCAAACCCATATTTCCTACCAAACCGCCTGCCATACCCTCAATTATGCCGAGCAGATCCAAAGCCGTAAGCAGATTATTCATTTTGAAGATTTTAAACTGCCGGCCCTCTTGCACAGTTTCAGCCACTCTTGGGAAGCGAAAACCTTGCTCTCGCCGTTCCAAGCTTTACTGGTTTCCGATAAAAAACAGGTGTTACTGAAAAGTCTGCGTTACTATTTTTTCGCAAATTGTGATCTGGATCACGCTGCCAAAAAATTGTTTATTCACCCAAATACGCTACGTTACCGTTTAGAGAAGATTGAGCAGATAACTGGTTTATCTTTCAATAACATAGAGCAAAAATTTGTGCTGTATCTTGGAGCGGTTCTGTCGTAAAAATTGTAAAAATATACAAACAAGCGGTCGTTTTTAACAAATTTTTTGCAAATTTATCTAAATCTTTTTAGCAATAAATACCGAATAATAAGTTCATTTTTCTACAATGAGGAGACTTATTATGTCAGGTATTGCACTTATTCTGATCTTTCTGGTCGCTATCATCATAATGATTTATATGATTGCGAAGTGGAAAGTTCACCCGTTCTTAGCCTTAATGTCGATTTCGATAGCCCTTGCATTAGTGGCAGGTTTACCGCTTGCCAAAATTCCAACTATTGTGGGCGAAGGTTTTAGTAATACCTTCAAAAGTATCGGTATCGTGATTATTTTTGGGGCGATTATCGGCACGATTTTAGAAAAAACCGGTGCAGCCCTCAAATTAGCCGAT
Source organism: Mannheimia haemolytica (assembly GCF_004342115.1). Classification (GTDB taxonomy): domain Bacteria; phylum Pseudomonadota; class Gammaproteobacteria; order Enterobacterales; family Pasteurellaceae; genus Mannheimia; species Mannheimia haemolytica. Next base: position 19,136 of record NZ_SMAC01000027.1, read on the forward strand.
ATGGTGGTAAAAGTGGTGGGGCAAAAACGCCCTGAACTGGCAATGTTGATTATGGGCTGGGTGGTTGGTATCCCAGTGTTCTGTGATAGCGGCTTTGTGGTGTTAAACCCGATTCGTGAAGCTATTCGCAAAAAAATTCTTGCCAATCCGGTGGGAATGGCGGTGGCGTTAAGTGCCGGTTTATATGCCTCCCACGTCTTTATTCCTCCGACACCGGGCCCGATTGCAGCAGCCGGTGCTGTTGGTTTAAGCCATAATCTCCTGCTTGTGATCGGAATGGGCTTTGTGGTTTCGATTCCTGTGTTGATTGCCAGTTACTTCTTTGCCAAATATGTTGGCAAACAAGTCAGCGTGATGGAAGAAGCTCAAGCGGATCAAGTAATCAGCCAAAGCTATGAAGATCTGATCAAACAATACGGCAAATTACCAAGTGGGTTTTTAAGCCTTGCCCCGATTTTTATGCCGATTATCTTAATGGCTATCGGCTCGATTGCCAAAATTGCCGGTGTAAGTGGCGATTTCGGCGTATTCCTACAATTTGTCGGCAACCCGATTATTGCGTTAGCAATTGGGGTGATCTTCGCTATTTTCCTACTGGTTTCAAGCGGTAAAATGGCGGAATTTGACAGCTTAACCAATGATACCCTGAAATTAGTCGGCCCAATTCTCTTTATTACCGCCGCCGGTGGTGTGCTAGGTAACGTGATTACTCAAGCCGGCTTTGTGGATTACATCAAGCAAAACGCTCATATTATCAGTACAGCAGGGATTTTCTTCCCGTTCCTGATTTCGGCAATTTTAAAAACCGCACAAGGCAGCTCAACGGTGGCAATTATCACCACCGCCTCCATTATGGGAATGTTCAACGCACCGGACTCATTAATGAACGCCTTAGGGCTAACCAGTGAAATGGCGGCAGCCTTAACCGTAATGGCGATTTCGGCTGGCTCAATGTGCGTTTCCCACGCCAATGACAGCTACTACTGGGTGGTAACAAACTTTACTAAACTGACTCCGCAACAAGGCTATCGTACGCAAACTACCCTAACTTTCATTATGGGTGTGGTGGGTATGCTCACGGTTTATCTGCTTTCATTGATTTTACTCTAAGGATTGACGATGAAAATTGTGATTGCACCGGATTCATTTAAAGAGAGTTTGACCGCATTAGAAGTGGCTCAAGCAATTCAACAGGGTTTTGCCCGTGTTTTCCCTGAGGCGGAGTATCAGCTCGTACCGATGGCAGACGGTGGCGAAGGCTCGGTACAGTCGCTGGTTGATGCCACTCACGGCAGTTTGCAAAAAATCAGCGTAATTGCACCGCTTGCAAATGAGGTGGAGGGCTTTTTTGGCTTGTCGGGGGATCAAAAAACCGCCTTTATTGAAATGGCGGCGGCAAGTGGCTTGCATTTAGTGCCAATGGAGCAACGAAATCCGCTGGTTACCACCAGCTACGGCACGGGGCAGTTAATTAAAGCCGCCTTAGATTTAGGGGTGGAAAAAATCATTCTCGGCATTGGCGGCAGTGCGACTAACGATGGCGGTGTCGGAATGCTACAAGCCTTAGGAGCGAAATTTCTAAATGCCGAACAGCGGGAAATCGGCTTTGGTGGCGAGGCATTAAGCCAAATTCAGCAGATTGATTTAAGCGGTTTGGATTCACGCTTAAAGCAAGTGGAATTTGAGGTTGCTTGCGATGTAGATAATCCGCTGTGTGGCGAGCGAGGGGCTTCGGCAATTTTTGGGCCACAGAAAGGAGCCACAGCAGAGATGGTGAAAACGCTCGACCACGCTCTGTTGCATTTTGCCGAAACCGTAAAATCCCAATTAGGCATTGAGATTGCCGAGAAAGCCGGTGCCGGTGCAGCCGGTGGAATGGGCGGTGGTTTACTGCTACTGCCTAACGTAACATTACGTTCCGGCGTGCAAATTATTCTTGAGGCAACCGATCTTGCTGAGAAACTTGCCGATGCGGATTTGGTGGTGACAGGGGAAGGGCGAATGGACGCTCAATCTATCGCCGGTAAAACCCCGATTGGGGTGGCGAAAGTCGCTAAGCAGTTTGGCAAGCCGGTGATTGCGATAGTTGGCTCATTGAAAGAAGATTACCCTGTGGTGTACCAACACGGCATTGATGCGGTATTTCCGATTATTCGACAGGTCAGCAATTTAGAAGCGGTGTTAAAATCAGGCAAAGAGAACCTGATTTCAACTGCCGAAAATGTAGCGAGATTGTGGAAAATATCGGCCTCGCAAGAATAGAAAAAATGAGATAAAAAATGGCGTTCCGGTTGAGAGAACGCCATTTTTATTGGGTTTCAATGCCGGATTAGTTCCAGTATTTATCAATCTCCACACGAATGGCTTCGGCAGTTTGTTTGCCTTTTTCACCGACTAAAGCACGGCCTGCAATAAAGGCTTTGGCGTTTTTGATCTCTTTGAACAGGTGAATATCTTCCGGTACGATACCGCCGGTGATAGATAATTCAATGCCTAAGTCAGAAAGCTGTTTCATTAACTCAACATCTTCCGTTGTCCAACCTTTACCTGCTAGTTCCGCATCACGGGAGCGGTGGTAAATCGCTTGGGTTACCCCTAATTCTACCCACTCTTTGGCATCTTTTTCCACCGTCCAGTTGCCGTAGATTTCAATTTGAATCTCTTTTTTCACTTTTAGCTCCGGGTGAGCAGCGTTAAATTCGTCCGCCACTTTTTTGCAAGCCGCTTTGGTTGCAGGGTGAGCCGCAGCCGAAACCGTGAGCCAGTCGGCACCGGCTTCAAATGCCATTTTAGCTAAAATTGCACCGCCATCGGTGGTTTTTAAGTCGCACACAATAATGTGATTTGGGTGCAATGCACGCAAGGTGGAAACGGCTTTCATACCCTCAGCAAAAGCAAGAATAGTACCGCATTCAATAATTTCGACTTGGTTTTCTGCTTGTTTTGCATCCGCCACCGCTTTTTCCAGTGAAAGAGAATCAAGGGCAATTTGTAATAATGGTTTGGACATAATTGTATTCCTCTATTTGCAAAATATTGATGTTTTTGAACCGCTTGTAGAATATTAGGCTAATGCCTGATCGATTACTGCATACACTTCTTCAGCCGTTTTACAGCGGCGGATTTTATCTAAATCAACACCTGTGTCGCTCTCTGGGTCATCTAGCACTTGGGTGATTTCTACCAAGCCTTGCATATGCTGATCAGAGTCACTCCCTGCAAGGGTTAGCATAACGTGAACCGGCTCATCTTCGCCCTCAAAATAAATCGGGGTGTCAAAAGTCACTAAAGCGAAAGAGGTTTTAATCACACCTTCTTCCGGACGGGCGTGAGGCATTGCCAAGCCCGGTGCAAGAATAATATAAGGCCCCATCTCTTTGATTTTGCTTACAATATTATCGTAATAGCGTGGTTCAATCGTACCGGCTTTGACTAATAAATCAGTGCCGATTTTGATTGCGTCTTCCCAATTCGCCGCTGATTGATTGAGCAAAATAGAGTTATTTTCAATAAGAGATTGTTTTAAGTTCATAGTGTTTCCCTTTCGTTAATTTAAGCCGATAATCGCCCAGCGGTTATGCGATTTGCCTTCGATTTTTCCGCCTTTGACGTTGGTGATGTAATCAATCAGCATATTTTGGATTGTGCCTTTTTCAGCCCCCATGGCGACTTTGGATTCCCAAATCACGGGGATTTACTGTCCTTCCCAGATGCCGCCTTTTTTGGTGAGCTGACCAAAGCGGTAGGAGTTCATTCCCACTTTGTATTTGCCGTCATCGGTGATTAGACTGCCGTTTGCCAGTTTTAGATCGACAATTTTGCTACCGCTTGGATTGCGTAGGTCGATGTTGTAGCTTACGCCGCCGAATAGGTCGAAGGTAACGTATTTAGATTTACCCCGCACAGCGTTGTAGCGGTAGTCTTTGTCACCGGCTTGAATGGTGTCGAAGTAATCCGCTGACCATTCCATATACTGTTTAAGCTGTTTGCCGGTTAGCTCATACATGCTCACATCGCCACCGGCATAGCGGTAGTTGTAGATGATGTCTTTTTTCTTGATGTCGCCTTTGTCTAAACGCACGGTTTCGTAGTCAAATGCAAAACTCACTACGTCTGCACCGCTGTAATGTTGTTGCACATCGTGGATCAATGAGGACATTCCGGTGTCTTGCGAGAAAGCAATCGATACACCGTGATTTTGCCTTGTGGGATTAAATCTTGTGCAGTTTCACCGATTTTGACGTTGTTTAAGGCACGCAGTTCATTGTGATACGGTTGGTAAATTTTTTCGATTTCCGGATCGCTTGCGAGTTTCTTCACCGGTACGGTTTTGGCGGTTTTAGAAAGTAGTTTCACTTCGCCTTTGTCATTCACATCAAAGGCAAGATCAACTTCGGAAACCACTGTGCCGTAGCGGTGCGGTTCGGTAATCAGGGTATTTTTGATAGTTTCACTCGGCACATCTTTATGCATATGGCCGGCGATAATTACATCAATACCGTCCACTGCATTCACTAAATCCGCCACGCCGGTGTCGGGAATGTTGTTTTCGTTCTCAATCCCCATATGTGCCAGCACAATAATGGCGTCCACGCCTTTGGCTTTGAGATCGGCAATTTGGGCTTTCGCCTCTTCAATCGGCGAAGTGAACTTCATTGCGTCTAAATGACCGGTGTCTTTTTCAAAAATAGCCGACATTGGGGTGGTTAAGCCGATAATCCCAAGTTTTACGCCATCACGTTCAATGATGGTAGTTGGCTCAACGTAGCGTTTGCCGTCTTTGTGATAGAAGTTGGCAGTGAGAATTTTGGCGTTAATGTCTTTTAAAATCGCATCTAAATTCGGCATTCCGAAGTTAAATTCGTGGTTGCCGAGAATGAAGATGTCGTAATTCATTGCATTCAGCACTTTCGGCACGGGATTGTTTTTCGCTTTGTCTAAGGTTTTAGCGAACTCTTCGACTTGGTTGTCTTGAATCGCATCGCCAATATCAAACAGCAACACATTTTTGTGGTTGGCACGCACCTCTTTGACATAGGTTGCAATTTGGGCGAATGAGCCGGATTTGTCTTCCACGTCTGCCCCGTAGCTCCACGGCACAACACGTCCGTGAACGTCTGAGGTACCAAGTAGTTTAATGTTTACCTCTTTGGCAACGGCAACGCTAACCGCGGAGAGCATAAACAGGGTGGATAAGATTTTTTTCATTGGATAATTCCTCGTTTGATGAAGTGAGTTTTTACAATCTTTAGCATAGATAGGGGTGATTATTCACCCCTAAACTTACTTATTTTGCATTATGCTGATTGATTAGCTCAACTAATTCATCACCAAATGAGTTTGGATTTAGCATATTTTGTACACCTAATACCGCTTTGCCTTCCGGTACTTCGATTTCGTTGGCTAAATGTTTGCTGGAGACAATAATATCAACCTCGCTTAATTTGCCTTTGTAATCAGTTAGCGCACAGGAATCCATAATATTCGGAATACCACGTTTGTCGAGATAGCCTTTGATCTTCATTTTCATCATCATTGATGAGCCTTGACCAGAGCCACACACCGCTAGAATGCGGATTGGGTTTGCAGAATTTTCGGCATTTTCGACCGCTTGTTGCACTACTGCCTCCGCTTTTGGTTCTGCTTTTACTTCATCTAAGCCGTAGCCGTCTAATTGTTCAAGTGTAATGCCACGAGCTGCCGCTTCTGCTTCTTCGGCACGAAGTTGTTTAGATGCGAAGAACATATAAACCATTGCTGCTGCCACAATTACAAAGAAGAAGCCCGGAATGCTGATAATACCTTGTAGGATTGGTGGGAAGAACAATGCCCAGTCAGCCATACCCATCCAACCGTTAAAGGTTGTGCCTTGTGAAGCAAGCATTTGAATAACCCAAGCTGAGCCAAGCACTTCAATAATACCCATCACAAAACAGATTTTCATTACTGCTTTCAACCACCAAATTGGTTTGCAAACACACCAATGGTTGCGTTAGAGAAGAACATCGGGATAAAGCCCGGAATAATAAGCACCGGTGAGCCTACTGCAAGCAAGCCGCCTACTGCCACAAATTGACCGATAGCCCCCCACATAAAGCCGAATACCATCGCATTTGGCGAGAAAGCGTAGATAGCGGCACAGTCAATCGCTAATACTGAGTTTGGAATTAAGCGTTCAGCAATACCTTTGAAGGCTTCTGAAAGCTCAGCTACAAACATACGTACGCCGGTTACAATGATTTGAATTGCCACCGCAAATTTCAAGCCCATTTCAAGAATGTACATAAACCAGTTGGTTTTGCCAGCAAGTTCTTTGAGGTTATCTAAACCGAATGAAAGTAAGATGATTCCAAAAAAGATGGTCATTACTAATGCGGTTGCAGAAATACTGTCGTGGAAAATATTGAGCCAGTTAGGCAATTTCATTTTATCTACAGTATCGTCTTTATCGCCAAGTTTTGGTGCGAGTTTGACTGCAATCCAAGAAGCAATTTGTTGTTGGTGACCAATTGAGAAGCCTGCACCGCCTGTTACCGCTTGGGTTGGTTTATACATAATATTAGACGAAATACCCCAATAAAGAGCCATCAACACTGAGGTGTAGATAATGGTCTCCCACATTGACGCTCCGATGATCATATAGAACACCGCAACCAAGCCTGCTTGTTGGAACATAATGTGACCGGTGAGCATAATGGTACGGATACCGGTTAAACGGCGGAACACCACTAATAGAATATTGAGGAACAGCGCCCCAATTACGGCATAACCAACCCAAGCGTAGTTCTCGCCCATGGTTTGAATGGTCGATTGCATACTGGTGTAAGGGTCAATTACTGCACCGGTAAGTTGGTGATATTTGGCTAAGCCATCAATAACCGGCTTAAAGTTGGTTACTAAGAAACCTGAACCGGCTTGTACAATCATAAAACCGACAATTGTTTTAATTGTGCCTTTAATAATCGTAGAAGTGTCTTTTTTAAGAAGAATGTAACCTAAGCAAGCTACGATACCTAGTAAGAAGGGTGCTTTATTCAGCACTTGATCCTTTAAGAAAAGGAGAATTTCGGTTAAAAAGTCCATAGGGGGCCTCTTTGTTGAGAGATTAATAGAACTAAAAAACTTCAGAGAAGTTGTCGGAATTAATGATAAACGCTAGAAAAAGATTAAAAAAGATTATTTTTAATTATTTGTGAGCGAGATCACATTTTATTTTTATAATCTCGTCATGGAGGAAGAAAAATATATTTATTCGTGATTATTAAAGATTATTCTTTAAATTAGCTCATATATGCTAAATAAATGGTATTTAAATCAAGTTATTAAAATAAATTTTTACCAGTAAATCATAAAAAATTAGACATAGATCACATTTTTGAATAAAAAAGATGTACAAATTTTTGTGATTGTTTATGATTGGTTTTGATTGCATTGTTCTTATTTTAGCGTAAATCAGGAGACTATTATGAGCAAAATTCAAGAAATCACTCGTGAAAGCTGGATCCTTTCAACTTTCCCTGAATGGGGTACTTGGTTGAATGAAGAAATTGAAGAAGAAGTTGTACCGGAAGGCAATTTTGCAATGTGGTGGCTAGGCTGTGTCGGTGTGTGGATTAAAACCCCAGCTGGTGCGAATATCTGTATGGATTTATGGTGCGGTCGTGGTAAATCCACCAAGAAAGTAAAAGATATGGTGCGTGGTCATCAAATGGCAAATATGGCAGGGGTGCGTAAGCTCCAGCCTAATTTGCGGGCTCAACCGATGGTGTTAGATCCGTTTGCGATTAACGAAGTGGACTTCATTCTCGCTTCTCACTATCACTCAGACCATATTGATGTAAACGTGGTAGCGGCTATTTGCAATAATCCGAAATTAGACCACGTTAAATTTGTCGGCCCGTGGCACTGTGCAGAATTATGGAAAAAATGGGGCGTGCCGGAAGAGCGTATCATTGTGGTAAAACCGGGCGATGTCGTGAAATTAAAAGATGTAGAAATTCACGCCCTAGATTCATTTGACCGTACTTGTTTAGTGACCTTACCGGTAGAAGGTGCAGAAGAACGTGGCGGAGAACTTGCAGGCTTATGCCCATCAGATGAAGAAATGGGACGCAAAGCTGTGAACTATGTGTTCAAAACCCCGGGCGGTACGATTTATCACGGTGCGGATTCTCACTACTCAATCCAATTCGCTAAACACGGTAAGCAATTTGATATTGACGTAGCACTGAATAACTATGGCGAAAACCCGGTTGGTATTGCGGATAAAATGACTTCAGTTGATTTATTACGTATGGCGGAATGCTTACGCTGTAAAGTGATTATTCCAGTTCACCATGATATTTGGACAAACTTTATGGCAAGTACGCAAGAAATTATTGATTTATGGCGTATGCGTAAAGATCGCTTACAATACCAATTCCACCCATTTATTTGGGAAGTGGGCGGCAAATATGTTTACCCACGTGATAAAGACTTAATTGAATATCATCACCCTCGCGGCTTTGATGACTGCTTCGAGCAAGAGCCAAATATTCAATTTAAATCCATGCTATAGGTGAGCAGTCGCCACTCTCACTGGAGAGTGGCGTTTTAGCAAGTTCATTATGGAGCAGTAGTGATTAGTAATGGGATAAAGTAGTGAACGAAAGTTATAGACACAAAGAGTTATTAGCCCTGTTGGAAGAACGGAAAGCACTTTCAACAGCAGATATTATGCAGTTGTTAAATATTTCTCCGGCAACAGCAAGACGTGATATCAGTAAATTAGATGGTCAAGGTAAATTAAAAAAGGTTAGAAACGGAGCAGAAGCAATTCTAGCTTCTACAGTTTTTACAGCACACAAAATAACTAACAATGCGCAGGAGAAACGTAGAATAGCGGAAGCCGCCGGTCGTTTATGTAAAGATGGGGAAAGTCTTATTCTGACGTGTGGTTCCACAATGGAAATGCTCGGTGAAGTATTATGTGGTAGAAAATTGCAAATTATTACCAATTATCTACCGCTTGCAAACCAGTTGATTGCAGGTTGCCACGATGATGTAGTGATTATGGGTGGGCAATATAATAAACATAAAAAAGTGATGCTCTCAATTAACACCCAAAATGAGATGACTTATGCCGCTACCACAATGTTTACCAGTGGCAAAGGCTTAACCAGCGAAGGATTATTTAAAACCGATATGATTATTGCCAATGCCGAGCAACAAATGGCAAAGCACGCAGAACGTTATGTGGTGTTATTGGATAGCACCAAGCTCGGTAAAAAAGTCGGTATGCTGTTTAAAGAATTCGATAAAATTGATTTATTGATTACCGGCAAAGAAGCTGATCCGACAATTATCCAAGAATTGCGAAATAGAGGCTTGGATATTATCTTGGCTTAGCCTGTACAAGCGGTCAAATTTAATCAAAATTTTACTTATGATGTTCAAGGGAAAACTATGAGAAAACATAAACTTGGTATTTACGAAAAAGCCTTGCCGAAAAACATTTCGTGGCAAGACCGCCTTTCTATCGCCAAAGTCTGCGGTTTTGACTTTGTGGAAATGTCGATTGACGAAACGGACGAACGCTTAGCCCGCCTTGATTGGAGCAAAAAAGAGCGTGCCAAGCTGGTGAAAACCATCATCAACACCGGCGTGACCATTCCGTCAATGTGCTTGTCCGGTCATCGCCGTTTCCCGTTTGGTTCTTGTGATGAAGCGACCCGCCAAAAAGCCTATGAAATTATGGAAAAAGCCATTCAACTGGCGGTAGATCTCGGTATTCGCACCATTCAGCTTGCCGGCTATGACGTTTATTACGAAGAGCAGGACGAAGGCACGATTCAACGCTTCCAAGAAGGTTTAGAATGGGCGGTAGAGCTGGCGGCAAGCAACCAAGTCACCATTGCGGTAGAGATTATGGACACCCAATTTATGAGTTCGATTTCCCGCTGGAAAAAATGGGACGAGATCATCAAATCACCGTGGTTCACCGTGTATCCGGATTTAGGCAACCTCTCAGCGTGGAACGACAACGTAGCGGAAGAGCTGAAACTCGGCATCGACAAAATCTCAGCTATTCACTTAAAAGACACTTACAAAGTGACTGAAACCTGCAAAGGTCAGTTCCGTGACGTACCATTCGGTGACGGTTGCGTAGATTTCGCCGCTTGTTTTAAAACCCTTGCCGAGCTGAATTACCGTGGCGCATTCTTAATTGAAATGTGGACGGAAAAAGCCGAAGAGCCGATTACTGAAATCATCAACGCCCGCCGTTGGATCGAACAAAAAATGCAAGAAGGAGGATTTACCCTATGACGCAATTAACTGAATTAACCCCTGCATTACAAGCCTTAAGAGAGCGTGTGTTAAAAGCCAATTTAGAATTACCGAAGTATGGCTTGGTAACTTTCACTTGGGGTAACGTAAGTGAAATCGACCGTGAGACCGGTTTAGTCGCCATCAAACCTTCCGGCGTAGAATACGATGCGATGACGGTGGAAGACATTGTATTGGTTGATTTACAAGGTAATCGAGTTTACGGAGATAAAAAACCGTCTTCTGATACAGAAACGCACTTAGAACTTTATCGCCAATTCACTGATATTGGCGGTGTGGTACACACTCACTCTCGCAATGCTGTAGGTTGGGCACAAGCAGGGCGTGATTTATTGGCACTTGGCACCACTCAAGGCGATTATTTCTACGGTGCGATTCCTTGTACTCGCAAAATGACCGCAGAGGAAATTGCCGGCAGTTATGAGCTGGAAACCGGAAAGGTGATTGTCGAAACTTTCCGAACTCGAGGTATTGAACCGAAAGCAGTTCCAGGTGTGTTGGTACATTCACACGGTCCATTTACCTGGGGAAAAGATGGACACGATGCTGTGCATAATTCTGTGGTATTAGAAGAGGTGGCTTACATGAATTTTATTAGCCATCAAATTCGCCCACAAATTGGCCCAATGCAACAGGAATTATTAGATAAGCATTATCTGCGTAAGCATGGTGCAAATGCTTATTATGGGCAATAGCTAATAACCTAAAAATTATTTTCCAAATTATCAACAGCTTTCGAGGGGCTTTCTATAATCGGAATAGCTCCTCAGTCTGTTTGAGTTTATGGATAGATCCACAAATAATTACCATTTTCCTTTTCTTGATTTTAATTTTGATTTTTGTTCTAATCTCTGCCTCTTGTTTTTACAAGTCTATTAAGGATCCGTAGTAGATTTGAAATAAACAAGAGTATCTTTGTATTTATTAGAAGGAAACCAAAAGGTGAAAAATAGAAATTATTTTGTTGCAATAGCAACAATATTAGCCTTATCGCCAGAGGTTAACGCAACTGAACTTTCAGATCAGCTTGCAAGTAGAACAAGATATTATCCTTCCGCCACGGATAGTTATTATAGTTACTATAAATATGCACCGATTTATTCGGGCTACTATACATCGAATAGCCGTAATGGTTATTCGTCGTGGTATTATCCAGGTAGCAATGCAGGTGTAACAACCAGAACTGTTTCGACAACAGTTAATGGCATTACAGTTACAAAAGTTTATACAACGCATAATGGGAGAACAACCGTTCGTACCACTTATGCTCCTGCTGTGAACAAACCAATTGTAAATAAACCGACACCGATTGCCAATAAACCCGTTGTAGATACGCCAACTCAACCGGTTATTGATGCCAACCCAATTATGGATCCGCCAGTCCAACCAATAGTTGATAATAAACCCATCACTGATACACAGCCTAATCCAATTACAGATAACAAACCTGTCATTGAATCGCCAATTGATGACACCCGTCCAGTTATCATTAGGCCTACAACACCGGTAAATCTTCATCCTGAACCTGTAGCTGTTGGTGTACCCAATGTAGGTATTCGATGGAATGACCGCTCTCGTGGTTACAACATTGATGATCCTAATAACAAACAAAATGTTAAGTTAACTGGTGAAGGTGTTAAAGTCGGTATCTTAGATAGTGGTTTTAAAAACTATTTAATGCAGGACGATATACTCAAAAAATTTGGTAATCGCGCTGTTATTATTGAAACAGGGCGTACTGCCCCGGCTTCTGCAACACATGGTATTGAGGTCGCAGAAATGGTTGGGGGAGGGAACTCTCGCAATGGAGTAGCGTCTAAGTCAACGTTATTACTTGCGGATATTACCAAAACAACAAATGCGGGTACAGGATTATCCGCAACAGCTCCAATTTATTATGACTTATGGAATAGGGGAGCCCGTATTTTTAACCAATCATACGGTATTCCAAAGCCTCTTACTTATTTTAATAACAATAGAAATTCTAGCTATTACTATTTACACCAATTTGATGGTAATGTGTTGCAATTCTATAAGGATAAAGTAAAAGAGGGGGGCTTATTTGTCTGGGCTGCGGGGAATAACCGTGGTGATCTTGATCCATCACTCCAAGCTGGGTTACCTCATTATGAAGCTGACTTGGAAAAAGGTTGGATTTCTGTTGTTGCGGTAGCAACCAGAACTAATCAGGGATTGGGTAACTTTGAATGGAGCAATTTATTGCCATATTCTCAAGCCGGTGTGGCAAAAAATTGGACCGTTACCGCAATGGGTGACTACATCTTTAATTTAGGAGGTAGAAACATTATTGCTAGTGGTTCATCCTTTGCAGCTCCAGCCGTTACGGGTACAGCAGCTCTCGTGAAACAAAAATATCCTTGGATGGATGGTAACCTTATCAAACAATCTATTCTCTCGACGGCAACCGATATCGGCGCTCCTGGAGTTGATGATGTATATGGATGGGGTTTACTTAATATTGAAAAAGCCACTAATGGCCCTGCGCGTTTTGATAAACGACTCGCTTTAGCCGATAACGTGACTGTAAATATTCCAAATGGAAGCTATGAGTTTTCCAATAATATTAACGGTGATGCAGGCTTGGTGAAAAATGGCCAAGGCGAATTAATTTTATCGGGTGCTAGTACTTTTGAAGGGGATACAACACTCAATGAAGGTGCTGTCACTATTAACGGTAAAAAATATGTGTCTAAAGTAAACGTATCTCCAAGTGGTACATTGGTTGTCAATAATACCACGTTAGAAAATGGCGTAAATAACGAGGGTACAGTTGTCAACCAGGGTTATTCTACGATTAAGAGAGCTTACGTTGCTTCAGCACAAAGTACGCTAGTGTCAGATTTAGGTTCAAACTTAAATGTATGTATGTAGAAGATCAAACCTAATCTGACAGTCCCCCGTTTTAAATTACCGTGTCTGTCAGATTAATTTGAGCTTAAATTCTTTTCCACCCAAATCC
>NZ_SMAC01000028.1 GCF_004342115.1 Mannheimia haemolytica
GAATGGCGTTTTAATCACAGTGACTTAAAATCTCAAATATCCTTTTTAAAACAATTGGTTAAGGGTAGTTTAGGTTAGTTATCTAGGACAGCCCCTAATTTTAAGAGCAATACTAGGGCGAATTTATCGCCCTATTTTTTTGCAAATAAATAGTGAAAAAAGACCGCTTGTTTCAGATAAACCTAGTCAAAAGCTTACTAAATAGGTACAATCACTAACTTGCATTCTAAGCTTTAAAGTGCGATTCGATTTTATTTTGGAGATATTTATGTCGTGGAATGAATCAGGCAATCAGCAAGATCCTTGGGGTAAACCGGGGCAGAAAAAAGCTGAGCCAAAGCCTGAGCAACAAGAACAGGGTTCACAACAAGAGCCGGCCAATAATCAACAGAATGAACAACAGCCCCCTGATTTAGAAGAAGTATTTAGCAGTTTATTAAAAAAAATGGGTGGTGGAAAAGGGTCTAATAATAGTTCAAATCAACCTACTGCAAGCTTAGGGAAATTCCTACCTGTTGTTTTAGGTCTTGCTGCAATCGTTTGGGCTGGTTCCGGTTTTTATACTGTACAAGAGGCTGAGCGTGGAGTAGTTACTCGTTTAGGGAAACTCGATAGTATCGTAATGCCTGGGTTGAACTGGAAGCCGACTTTTATTGATTCTGTCACCAGAGTAAATGTGGAACGTGTGTCAGAGCTTAATACAAGCGGTTCAATGCTGACACAAGATGAAAATATGGTGCAGGTGGAAATGACGGTTCAATATCGTGTGGAAGATCCGGCTAAATATTTGTTTAGTGTAAGCAATCCTGATGACAGCTTAAAACAAGCTACAGATAGTGCATTGCGTTATGTGATTGGTCATATGACGATGGACGAAATTTTAACTACTGGGCGTGCAACCGTACGCGAAAGAACGTGGTCCACATTGCGTGATATTATCAAAACTTATGATATGGGGTTATTGGTAACAGACGTAAACTTCCAATATGCACGACCGCCTGAAGAGGTGAAAGCTGCCTTTGATGATGCAATCAAAGCACAAGAAGATGAGCAACGCTTAATTCGTGAAGCGGAAGCCTATGCAAGAGGTGAAGAGCCGATTGCACGTGGCCAGGCACAGCGTACGATTGAGCAAGCTCAAGCTTACAAAGAAGCAGTTGTGTTAAATGCGAAAGGGGAAGTGGAGCGTTTGAGTCAATTATTACCTGAATATAAAGCCTCTCCAGAGCTGACTCGTGAACGTTTATATATCCAGACAATGGAAAAAGTCATGAAAAATACGCCGAAAGTGGTGATGGATTCAAGTGGTAATAATTTGAATGTATTGCCTTTCGATAAGCTAATGAATTCTTCATCGGTAATAAAAGCGGAGCAGCCTGCGGCGGCACAAGTAGTTACACCACAAGTTGTTCAGCCACAAGTACAGCCAAGAACACAAATTCAGCCGCAACAAGCAGAACAACAAGAACCAACTCGTAAGGGGAGATTTTAATCATGCGTAGATTATTAGTACCTATACTTGCTGTAGTTGCTTTTGTTGTGCTACAGGCAATCACCATTGTAAACGAGGGCGAGCGTGGCATTATGTTACGTTTTAACAAAGTTCATCGTGATAGCGATCAAAAAGTGGTGGTATATGAACCGGGGATTCACTTTAAAGTACCATTTATCGATAGTTTAAAGGTATTAGATGCTCGTATTCAAACTCTAGATGGGCAAGAAGACCGTTTTGTAACAGTCGAGAAAAAAGATTTATTAGTGGACTCCTATGTAAAATGGCGAATCAGTGATTTTGGCCAATTTTATACCTCTACTGGGGGGGATTACCAAAAAGCGGCGGATTTATTACGCCGTAAGGTAGGGGATCGTCTGCGTTCCGAGATTGGTTCTCGAACCATTAAAGATATTGTATCCGGCTCTCGTGGTGAGTTAATGGCAGGAGCCCAAAAAGCGCTGAATGCCGGTGAAGATGGAGCAGAGCGTTTAGGAATTGAAGTAGTTGATGTGCGAGTGAAGCAAATCAACTTACCAAATGAAGTTTCTTCTTCAATTTACCAACGTATGCGTGCCGAGCGTGATGCGGTGGCTCGTGAACACCGCTCACAAGGTAATGAGAAAGCAGAGGTAATTCGTGCCGAAGTGGATAAAAAAGTGGTGCTGATTTTGGCAAATGCGAACAAAACTGCTCAAGCCTTGCGAGGTGAAGGTGATGCTCAAGCTGCAAAACTCTATTCAGAGAAATTTGGTAACGAGCCGGAATTTTACAGTTTTATTCGTAGTTTAAAAGCCTATGAAGATAGCTTTGCCGAAGGTCAAAATAATATGATGTTATTAAAGCCAAACAGCGAATTCTTACGCTTTATGCAAGCACCGACAAAATAATTGTATCTATAAAACCCGATCTTGTATCGGGTTTTTAATTTTCGTCCCTATTCTGATCATAGCAAGCGGTCAATTTTGGCTGATTTTTTGCAAAAAATTTGAAAAAATTGACCGCTTGCGATATGAAGTTATAATGGGTTTCGTTATTCATCCTAACTAAAAGAGGCATTTCTATGGGTAAAAGTGTTGCTATTCTTGGCGCTCAGTGGGGCGATGAGGGAAAAGGCAAAATTGTTGATTTATTAACAGATCGTGTGAAATATGTAGTACGTTATCAAGGTGGACATAATGCAGGGCATACCTTAATCATTAATGGTGAAAAAACCGTTCTGCGTTTAATTCCATCGGGTATTTTGCGTGATAACGTGACTTGTTTAATCGGTAATGGTGTAGTGCTTTCTCCAGAGGCATTAATGAAAGAGATGGGGGAGCTAGAAGAACGAGGCATTAATGTGCGTGAGCGTTTAAAAATTTCTGAAGCTTGCCCGTTAATTCTGCCTTATCACGTTGCGATGGATCACGCTCGAGAAGCGGCACTTGGTAAAAACAAAATCGGTACAACAGGACGTGGTATTGGCCCAGCTTATGAAGATAAAGTCGCTCGCCGTGGTTTACGTGTCAGCGATTTATTCGACAAAGAACATTTTGCCGCAAAATTAAAAGATATTTTAGATTACTACAACTTCCAATTAGTCAATTATTACAAAGTTGAAGCGGTAGATTATCAAAAAACCTTAGATGATGTGTTTGCGATTGCGGATGTGATTACCGGAATGGTTGCCGATGTGACAACTTTACTTCACGAAGCACGTGAAAACGGCGACAATATTTTATTTGAAGGGGCTCAAGGCACGATGTTAGATATCGACCACGGTACTTACCCGTTCGTAACCAGCTCGAATACGACAGCAGGCGGTGTGGCAACCGGATCAGGCTACGGTCCTCGTCATTTAGATTATGTATTAGGGATTATCAAAGCCTACTGTACCCGTGTAGGTAGTGGACCGTTCACCACCGAACTATTTGACGATGTAGGTGCTGAAATTGCTCGCAAAGGTAATGAGTTCGGAGCGGTAACCGGTCGCCCTCGCCGTTGTGGCTGGTTTGATGCCGTAGCCGTTCGCCGAGCAGTGCAAATCAACTCCATTTCAGGCTTCTGTATGACTAAACTCGATGTTTTAGACGGATTCAAAGAGCTAAAAATCTGCGTTGCCTACAAAATGCCAAACGGAAAAATTGTCGAATATGCCCCTCTTGCAGCAAAAGACTGGGAAGGTGTTGAACCAATTTATGAAACAATGCCGGGTTGGTCTGAAAATACTTTCCGTGTGACAAAACGTGAAGATTTACCACAAGCCGCATTAGATTACATTAAACGTATCGAAGAGCTGGTCGGTGTGCCGGTAGATATTCTTTCTACAGGTCCGGATCGTGTCGAAACGATGATTTTGCGTGATCCTTTTGCAGCTTAATAAAAGATAAAATAAAGCCATTTAGTGAGATAGAGCTAGATGGCTTTTTTGTTTGAACCAGTAAACTTTACTTTGGCACAATTTTGTCACAATACAGAAAATAGTTCTTTAGCGTGAGTTTTTAAGGCTGTGTAAGTATTTGAATTTAAAAGAATTTAATGGCACGCCCTAAAGGATTCGAACCTTTGACCCACGCCTTAGAAGCCCGTTAATTAAAAATAGATGCAATTAAAATATTTAATATAAACAAAGACTTATAGAGCAATCCCAATCTAAAGTACTGTGTATATTTGCATCTTTTTGATATAAATTGGTGTAATTTAGTCACAAATTAGTCACAAAATCAATCTCCCTCAATTCTATTTTTCTCTTCCTAAATTTTCAGGGGCATTTTCAGCCCCATACAGTAATGTTTTATTTAGTTTCTATCATTTCTTTAACCTTACCTCCAGCAAACATATATGGGTTTACATAACCGCTATAGGTCTCAGGTACAAAATCTTCTGGCTGTGCTTTGACTAATTCAGATAAAGCCCACTCGTACGGTATTTGACCCCAAGATGGAACAGCCGAAATAGTGAAGGTATTTACCGATAGCGATTCCTTACCCTCATCTTTTTTCTGTTTGGATACATACGAAGCCATTGTGATAAAAGTACTATTATTCACATAGTCCACTTGTAAGCCTGTTACCACGTGATGATTTGATAATGCACCTGTACGTTGGCATTCTGTTTGTTTTTCGATGAATTTCATAATGTTTTCCTTTTGTATTGATAATAAAAAAGCCCAAGTATTTCTACTTGAGCCATTGAGCTATGCGACTAATGCAACTAAAGAGTTTTGTCCTCCTAGTGCAGTAGCATTATTTGCTGTTACCTTTATAATAACACTTTTACCTGTGATCTGTTTGTAACCCGAGATACTCCCTGATGTAGGCACTTCTAGCATAAAGGATGTTCTAATATTTGTCATCGGTGTTGTTCCTGTCGCAAAGCCAGTAGCTGTGCCAGTAACTCTCCCTGTTGCTCTGCCTCTAGCCGCGCCACTTACTTGCCCAGATAAAGAGCCTGAAGCCGTTCCAGATAGATGGCCTGATGCCATACCTGAAACCTGTCCACTAACATACCCCCCATTGACAAACCCATTTACATTACCAGAAACAGTGCCACTAGCTTGTCCTGAAACCATACCACTAGCTTGACCAGAAACTGAGCCACTGACTTGCCCAGATAAATCGCCCCCGACATCACCAGAAACTGATACTGATACACTTCCCCTAATCTCTGTGGGAGCAATAGTTGCCATAATTGGTATTTCTTTCCTTATTCCTGAAACACTTGATTCAGCTACTTTTATCCCATCGATATATATAGTGACCGTACTTGTTTCACCACTATTTGCGTTAAAACTGATTGATGGAATAACTACAGTACGAGAGGAAATCTCACTTGCTGGTACAGTACCTTCAAAGTTATTCCCTTTTTTAGTTAGAATAACGGCTTTCACAATATCCCCAAGAATAGTGGAGCCACTAATTACACCACCTTCGATACGACTACCTTTAACTGTACCACCACTAACTATCGCACCGGTTACTGTACCGCCACTTACAGCTGTACCTGTGATAGTACCACCGTTAATGGTTGTACCTCTGATATTCGTACCTGATATGTTTCCACCGTTAATATTAGGAGCAGATAATGTCGAGTTAGCTCTAATTTTCTCACCAAGAATTGACCCGTCAGCAATCATATCGCCACGAATGCCAACTAGATCATTTGCTACAGAAAATAATGGTTTAACGTTACCATCATTAGCATTTGCTACAACACCAAACTTATCCGCCATAACAATGACTGAGCTTTCAGCTGTTTTGTTGTCTGATGTTGCACCTAACGCAATCCCAGCAATTGCTGTGCGACCACCGCTAATTACTTGTGTTTTAAGTGTGTGAGTTGCTGATAATTTGCCATTCACATCCGCAACTGCATTGCTCACTTGTGAAATTAAGGCTTTTCCAGCTTCAATCGAACTTTCAATATCCTCGGGAGCAGGTGTCCAGTCTGTAGCGATAGCGCCTTTCTCTAGTTTCAGCTCGGCAAATTCAATATAACTTACATCCGCCTTACCATAACCACCAATAATGATAAATATATCAGGGTAATCCTCGGTTGTCTCAAATGTGAGCTTGCAAGTTTGCCATGTCTCATTACCGACAACATTTGATGTGATAAGCCGTCTGCGCTGATTGCCTCCATAACCAATAAAAGTATTATTAATTGTAGCGTTGGTGCGATACTTAAACGATAGAGTGTATTTACCAGCAAGCAATTTTCCCGATGTAATCGCTGTTTTTCGACCAAACCAACTATCTTGTATACAGTTGATTCGTACTACTGGAGTTTTGAAATCAGTGTTATCTAATACATCTTGAGATGATCTAACAAAATTGATTAAGTTTGTTGCGTTGGATTTTAATAATAAATTTCTTCCACCGACAGCCAACTCGCCAATCGCTGATTGTGTATCTGCCTTCCAAACTGCCTGCAACGAACTTTGTGCAAGGCTCGCCACCTCACTTTTATTCGCTTTGGTTGATTGGAAATTGGTAATATTTGATTCCGCATTTGCAACACGGCTTGTTATGTCTGTGAGCCTCTCTGCATTCGCTTTATCTGCATCAACACGAGCTTTTTTTTCTTCCGTGATTTTGGCGTTGAAATTAGTCTCTGCTTTGGTCAAGTTCACAGATAACTGATTAAGTTGCTGTGCTTGTGCTGAATCGGTAGCCGCTTGAGTTTGTTTATAACTCGTTAAATCAGCCGAAACAGCACTAACCGCACTGTCCACATCTTCCGGTGCTGGTGTCCAATCTGTGGCTACGTTGCCTTTTTCAAGTTTTACGCTGTGAAACTCAACAAACTGCTCTGTGCTGGTTTGCCGAAAACCGATTAAGACATAACCTTGTTGCGTGGTAAAAGGAGCCTTGAACGTGAGTTTGTAATAATTGAACTCTGTTTCAGAGGCAACGTTAATCACTGGTAATCTAACGTTATTCCCATCTTGACGCATTAGATAGAGATAGTCTAATGGTCTATTCCCTCTAGCAAAAAATGATAGAGTATAAGTTTCACCTTGTTGGAAATAAGAGGTGCAATGACGATTAACTGAACAAATACCAACAGGACCGTTAGTACCTGTTGAGGTTACTTTGATAGTTCGGCGATTTGCATTTTCAGCAAATTCAATTTGTGGGCTACCCCATTTATTGTACGCATTGAACTCGCTGTCTCTTAATAAATTCCGACCTCCGATATTAATATTATCAATCTTAGCATTTAAATTCTGACTGACTTCACTAATGCTTTGGGCATTATTTGCTACCGTACGTTGAATAGTTACGATATTGCTTTCAGCTGCTCCCATTCTTGCTGTTAATGCTTCACGTGCTTGAGCTTCAGCTTTATCGCCGTTTGCTCGGGCGGTTCTTTCTTCTTCCAAGCCTGATAGAGCATTATTAGCTTTTGCTGTGACAGCAGAAATCAGTTGTGCTTGTTGAGCATCAACATTTTGTAACTGTGTAACAGCAGCCCCACGAGCGGTTGCTTCTGCTTGAATTCTTTTCGTTAAATTTACACTTTCTGATTGAATTGCTTTGGTGCGATTATTAGCCTCGTCCTGAATAGCTTTCGCACGAGCTTGTGATTCCGCCATAATTTGCGAAACTGCATTAGCAACAGCGGACTGTCTTAACCCAGCTTCGCCAGCCACAGCTGTATCAATATCTTGCTGCAATGAAGCAATCAAATCTGAACCTAACTGGCTACGAGTAATTTGACCTTCTAACACATTTAGCAAAGTGTCAGGGTTATGATCTGCTTCGCCAAATACGCCTTCTGTAAATTGCCCTTTATTCCCTGCTTTATCTCCACAACGAACAAAGAAATAATAACTTTCGTTTAAATCAATGCCATTGAGAATGTAGCTATTTTGCGGATATGGTAATGCAGCAATTTTTTTAGCATTGCTGATATTATTATCTACACTACGCCAAATTTCGGTGTAATTACCTACGGTTGCCGTTTTTGGTAGATCCCAGTCTAATTGAATAGAGAAATAAAGTGATTTTGTGGTTAAACGGTTGATCGTAAGATTGATTTCAAACGCACGAGTAACAGGATCAGATAATTGACCATTAGCATTTTTAGAGCGAATTTCTGCAACATAACTACCATCCGGTAAATCATCAAAAGTAAGCTCGGTGGTTTCCAAATCTAAATAGGTTTGGTAAAGAACGCCATTGCGATATAGGCGAACTTCATATTTTACAATGCTATTAGATGATGGCGTTTCCCACGTTAATTTCACACCGTTTTCGTTAATGCTTGCTTCCGCATTTGCTACTTTCTGAGCACCACCGGTATGAGCTGTTGTCACAACAGGAATGAAACTCGCACTACCATCAACAATCGACTCTTTTTGCGGTTCGTGTTGGAGAGCGGTAATGGTATAACTGCCGTCGTCATTTTCTGTAATACCAATCGCTCTATAAAGCTGAGTAGAAACGGTTGGTGTTTTTAGTACCCAATCATCCATTGGCTCAAGCCCTGTTGGAACTGTTGCCAATGTAACTACGGCTTTATTTTTGCTATCTACGCTAGAAATTGCCACTTTTACGACTTTCATTTCATCATTGAGGTAGCTCAAATAGCTATTACCTGAAATTTCAATCGGCTGATCAAGCGTAACCACTTTACCATTAACTGCTACAACACGACCGCCAAGCGTTTTGCCTGCGTAATCGTTATCAGCGACTTCGATAATATCCCCAGGTAAATGTAATAAGCCTTGGCGACCAACACTAAATGTAATGGTACATTGTTCTAGTAGTGAAGTGGCTAAAACCCATTTACCCCAACGGTGGGCTTGCCCACGACTTGTTGTGGCGTAAGCGGTCATTTTCCTGACATTGTAGCCGTAACGCTCGATCATTAAATCATCAGCGACATATTCCACCGCCTTTTGATACATATTGCGTTCATCGGCATACTCAACTTCTGCAGCGGTATAAATGGACTTCATTGCTGCATACTGACGAGAGAATTTACCATCGATAACATTTGCTTGGCTATAAGTACAAACGGGATCGGTTGTACGGTCTTGAATCGCAGTGAATTGCGTACCGTTCCATACGGCAATGGAACGAAATACTGATGCCATATCAGAAAGCACGTCATAGGCAGAACGTTGATCGGTCAGCCATAAATTAGCTGTCATTCGTGGTTCTTTGCCACCGTAGCCGTCATCAACCAACTCGTCGCAGTATTTGGCAATTTGGTAGAGCTGGAATTTATCTAAGCCATAATCGCCCACACGTTTCCCTAAGCCAGCCAAAGGGTCGGTTACTAAATCGTAAAACACCCACGCAGGGTTATTTGTCCACGCTTGTTTCCAGTCGCCTTTCCAAAGTGCGGTCGAGTAGGTGCGAGTTTCAGGCTCGTAAGTGCTTGGCACTTTAACCAAACGCCCATAAAGCAAGAAATTCACATTTGGGAAGTTGGGGTTGTAACGTGAATCAGTTTTAATGCCAACCAATGCCATATTTGGATAAGACAATTTAGTGTCAATGATCTCTGTATAGCTGACCCAGTTCGTCGCATTTTGTAAGCGTTGGCTTTTTGAATCGGTGGTTGTTCGTTCCACGGTAATAGTAAAAGGGCGTTCCGGTAAATTATCAATAATATAGCTACGATAGAAGCGTGATGATGATTTACCGTTAATTTCATAGGTCGCACGTGGCAAGCCGTTAATTAAAATACGGAACCAAACCGATGTGCCGTTAGTATCGCCCTGATCGTTCTGCTCATAGAGAGCATTTACGCCCAAAGTTACACGCAAACGAGTAACATCAGGATCGGTAACGGTTCGAGTAATTGGCGTGGTGTATTTCACTTCGGTGCTAACCGATACTTCACGTTCCGACATTTCAAAGCCTTGCAATGGGGATTGGTCTTGTGTTCCTAATGTGAATGACACCTCGGTATTTTTAAAGTTGAAACTGGCTTCATCGTTATCATCAATACCATTTTCATTTTGAATTGGCGTATTGTCAAAATAGGTTGATTTCCATTTGTTTACCGGCCCTTTAATCGGACCTAATGAAATCAAGCCAATCGCACGTAATCGCTGTGCTGATTTAAGACTATCAGGTGCTTCGTGTGGTGTGCGTGCTGAACCTTGTTTTTTACCGCCCATACATACCTCTTAAAAACAGAAAACCGCCTGTAAACAATGCTTACAAGCGGTCAAATTTATTCAGAATTTTGCTAATTATTTAATGTTTCAACATCATCAAAGGTTTCAATCCCTTGTGAAATCAAGACAAGGCTTGTCATCATCTTGCCGTAAAGTAAAGGAATCGGTCTGCCTTGTGGGGTTAAATTTCGGATATTACTAAATGATGTGCTTTGTTTTTTCTCACTTTCGCTAACACCTGAGCTCATTTCAGGTGTTCGAGTTAAAAGGGAAATTGCCCCCGACATCGCAAGTGAAGCACCCATAGCACCAGCCATCATTGCAGCACCTGCCGACCAGCCTAATGGGTTCCACCACGCTACAGCAATCAGAACAACACCAACCACCGCTTGAATAATACCTGCGGCTTTACCAGCTCCGGCAATCACAGGTGTGAAATGAATGGAAGAATTGTCATCAAGAGCAATCATTGGGTTAGTTTGTAGTTGCTCATTGTTTAGATAATTCTTGCCAATCCGTACTTTGTAATAACCATTGCGTAAATGTTCACGCAAACCTTTAATTTGCGTAAGTAGCCCACTCATTAATTCACGGAAGTTACTTACTTCAAGCTCGAACGGCTGATCGCTAAATCGTTTAAGATCGCCATAAAATGTAATTTTTGCCATTGTGAATGTCTCCAAATTGAATGTGTGGATTTAAGCCAAAAGCCGTCATAAGGTACTCGTGCTGATAATCGCCCTTCACTGTGATGAATCATCATCTGGTTACCAAGATAAACACCAGCGTGATTGCCTACCTCTGCCCCTACCTGAATTAAAATGACATCACCAAGCTGAGGTTCTTCATCAAAAGGAATTTTTTCAAATCCGCAACGAGCCAAGCCTTCTTCATACAAATTAGAATGTTCAAACCATTCAAATTCGTAAGTAGATTGTTCGGGTAATTCAATACCAGCCAACATATAACAATCAAGAATGATATTTCTGCAGTCCTGTTTATTGTTTTCAAATTGACGACCAATCAGCGGTTCAATAGGACGGAACTGTTTAATATCGTTATCTACTACCAGCCAAAAATCTAATTGTGTACGAACTTGGCATCGACGATCTGCTATTGATAAGTATGGCAAGCCTTTTTCCAGCACTGAATCAGGGTGAGAATGGACTAGGGCTATAATCTCTCCGAGTTCTGATGTCATAACCCATTCTTCATAATCAATCTCAAAAAAATGTTCAGGATCATCAGCTATATTTGGGCAAGGGTAGAACACTAATTCTCCTTGCTCTAAAACAACAAAACCGCAAGACTCTTGCGGTTCACATTGTTTGGCGTGATCTAGAATTTCTTTTTTTAATCGGTCATCAATTTGCATTTTAATTTCCGTATTGTGTAGTACTAGGGAAACCGCCAAAGGGTAACACTGCATTTTCGCCAAAACGTAACTTACAACCACGAATACAGTGCGAGCATTTGTCTTTTTTACGATCTGCTGTTGGCTTATCAAATTCATCCGCTACCGGTCCACCGGTATAACCACATTGTGCGGAGCGATATTGCCAAATACACACATCAGAAGTAATCATTAGTAGCGGAATTTTGGCGTTATCGGTTTCTGCCGGCGACGCCAGTTCAAAGGTCGCTTGTTCATCATCAAGGCTTTTAAGTTGCTCAATAATGAAGTAACTTACTTCTTCTTGTGTCGGATCAGCTTTACTGTTTTTGTTACCTGTAAAATTACGAGCATCAAGGAATTGAGCATACACCAAGCGGCGAGTGACTTTACCGCCCACACCTTGCCCGAAATTAGCGGCAATCCCTGTAATAATGCCGTACAGGTTGGAAACTGTAAGCGTAGGGCGTGAACTTGGTCCATTGCCTGAAATTTCAAAACCGTCAGCTTTAATCGGGTAGGCTTGATATTCATTGCCTTGCCACCAAATATTCGCACGGCTTTGACTTACACCATTATGGAATCGATATAGTTCACCGCTATCGCCATTGCTGTTGGCAATATGGCGTAAATCAATTTCCCATAGCTCAATCAATGCCCCTTGTTCCAATTTGGGCAATTCTTGAGCCATTTTTGACGGTAGATCTTTTGGCATTACACCACCTCTTCAAATTCACAAGTAAATATTGTGTGTGTTTTTCCCACTTGTCGTGGAAATTTAGTACATACAACCTTTACTAACTCGCCACCAAGAGCTATATCTTTAAAATAAAAGGCACGAACTCCGCCGTGTTCTTTCATAAAATTGCGGAATTGTGCCGATTCTTTGTTTTTTATTTTGTAGGTTACGGAATACTTACGCAGTAGCGTATTAATTCCATCTTCCATTCGTTGCTGATAGCCGTTACCATACTTCAGCACTTTTCGTCGTGGTTCTTCTTCCACTGTGTAACCGGGTTGCGGACACCACGACAGCGTTTTTAATGCCATATTTACCACCTATGAGAGCAAACCACCTGGGCGACGTTGCTTTTTCAATACTTCAAGTACATTAGCCTGAATAGCCATAGCGAGTTCTTTTCCTTGTGCAGCTTTTTGCTCCATTGTAACTTCCTCATTTCCATTGCTATCAATGTTGATCGTAATAGATACTTCATTGCTTTGGGCATTGTTACTATTAAACAAACCATCATAATTACCTGACTTGCCACCGACGTGACCACCATTCGCAAATTTAGGTAAACGACGTTGATTAAGGGCATTAAGAAATCCGACACCATAATGATCGACCGTGCGAGAGGTCATCACAAATTCGTTATTGGATAATCGAGCAAGAATTGAATCGCTTGTACCTGTCCCAGGGCCTTGAACGTGGCCTCCTTTCGCAAAGGCAACACTTGTAATTTGAGAAATGACATTTGCTCCAGCAGCTGCAACTGCTGCCATATTCGCAAATTTCTGTGCTGGAGTAAGTGCAGTTGTATCAGCCATAGCCTGAGCAATAGCCTGTGATAGTTTCACACTAGCTTCGGCAATAGCAAAGGCTTTTGATACGGCAAACATTGCCTTATAAGCGGCTGACTGTTTACCGGCCGACTGTTCAACAGTTGATGTAAGAACATCAAATGCACCACCAAGATCATTAAGTCCTGTCGCATACTCGGACATTTCTTTTTGCCAGCGTTCATTTTCGTAACGCGAAATAATTTGCTGTTTACGTTTCTGAAACTCCTCTTCAGTCATTAATTTCTGATCATAAAATGCTTGAAGTTGGGCTAATTCTCTGGCTTGTTGATTTTTCAAGTCCTGCTCAGAATCATACATGCCACGCACTTGATCTATCGGGCTAATGGCTCGTTGAGATTTATTTTGAGCATAATCAAATTTGAGTTGTTGCTCTGCTATTTGATATTCACTCTCTGTCAGATGACCTGCTTTACGTAATTCCTGAATAGCAGACAATTCATCTTTTAAATTTGCTGAAAGTAGTTTTTCAGGAGCATATTTACCTGCTAACTCTAAACGTTCTTTCGCAAAACGCTGTGTGATGGCTGTTTTAGCTGTTTCATACTCAGTATGAGAAACTACGCCTTTTTTCATATGCTCTTCAAGCCGTTGAAACATTCGTGTTTCTTCGAGATTGATTTCATTTAGCGTTGAACCACTTCTTTTGCGTAAATCATCGTAAAATGAAAGCCAATTTTCACGAGCATTTTCACCACTACCTGGTGGCTTATCTACTTTCGCATTTTCTCTTAACTCAGTTTTAATGGTCTGAATTTGAGTCTCATTTTTGAACATTCCTTGTAGCATAGCTTTGCCGTCAAGGATTTTCTTCAAGGTTTCTTGTGAAAGCCCAATGGCTTTATCTGCCGCATTAGCTGCAGTAATTGTACCTGTGGCAATGCCGATTAAAACCTCGTTATATTTAGCCCCTTCAACACCCAATAATTCATAAAGTCCAGCAAGCACATAGGCTGATTCTGCTTGGCCTTGTTGCTCTAGTTTAGCGACTTCCAATTTTTGAGCTAAAGTAACCGATCTCTCTTGCAATTTTTTCATTGCATCATCGAGATTTAGCGTTTCTCCAGCAGCTTTTTCGGCACTATCACCAATATCATTCAGCGTTGAAGGAATACCGGCTAAAATCCATTCTGTTTCGCTTGCATCGATGCTTAAGAGTTTAAATTTAGCTCTAATATCATCAAGACTTTTTCCACTTGACAACATTGCTCGAGCCAATGCCTCAAGCTGGTTTTCAAGTACAGAGAAATCAATGCTGGCATTTTCTTTCAATAGCTCAATTTGATCGCTTAGTTCGGCAATCTCTTTTTTTACACTATCAGGAATTGGTAAGCCTGTTGTAAACCAGTTAGCTTCTAGGGCTGATATATCAGATTGAAGTTGCTGAATTTGGTTTTTGTAGTTTTCTAATTCTTCCTGTTGTTGGGTAATTTTGAGCGAGAGTGCGGCAGCACTCAACCCCTCATAGCTTTCTTTTAAGCGTTCGTTTGCTCCTGCTGTATCTAGGGCTTTTTGGCGAGCTTGATCTGCTTGACTGCTAAAATACATTAACGCACTTGCTGCAATCATAATCACACCAGCGGGGCCACCAAGTAATGCCATTGCACTCTGTAACCCTCTAGCCGCTGTACTGGCTAAAGTGTTTGCTGCTGCTAAATTGCGTTTGGCTGTTGCCTCTGCTTCCGCCAAAGCAATAATTTGAGCTGCTTGCACTTTCATTTGCTCACGTAAAGCGTAGCGAGTTTTTTCTGATTGAGCTAGCTGAAGCTGTGCGGCAAGACTTGCCATTTCCACTTGTGCAGCAGTCCGCATTGCTGTTGCTTTGGCTAAAATAGCTTGAGCTTCACGAGTATGAGCGATTGCATTTTTCGCACTGTTGTAACCTGTTTGTAAGAGTGTCGCCGAATACTTACTGATATGCCCGATTGCTAATGCTCCAATAAGAGCTCCAGCAACTTTGATCATACTTTCAAGATTTTCAGATACAAAATCAACTCCTTCTGCCAGTTTTTGAGTAACACCGTATGTTGAATCAACCTGTCCAACGAATTGGATCATTGATGTTTCAAGGTTGGTAAAGGACATTGAAAGTGTTTTTACACGCTTTTCAAAATCCGTATCAACGGTATCTTTCGCTTTTTGGAGAGCTTCAATCACTTTCGAGATTTGGAGCTCGCCATTCTTCCCCATATCCTTTAATGCACCAACGCTCACACCTAAACCATCTGCAATAGCTTGTGCTAATGCTGGTGTTTGCTCCATAACAGAATTGAGTTCAGCACCACGTAATTCACCGCTTGCCATTGCCTGACCAAACTGCATTAAAGCAGCTTCTGCAGAAGCAGAACTTGCCCCAGACATTGCAACTGCTTTTGATACTGTTTCTGTCAATTCAGCAACTTGTTTTTGGCTAATTTTGAGAGTATCAGCATTTTTCGCAAATCGTTGGTAAACTTCTGAAGTTGCTCCAACAGCTTGATTTGTGCGTAACGATATATCAAATACCGTATTAGTTGCAGCGACCATTTCATTTTGGCTATCAGTTACTAAACGCATACGGTTTTGCAATTCTGTATAGCTATCCGCATATTTCAATGTTTGTGAGGCTGCAGATACCAAATTGTTTCCTGCCCAGTTGGCAATACTTGAAAATAAGCTGATATTTGCTGTTTTATTAATTGAGGTAGCTGCACGTTCAATATTATTTAAATATTGGGTTGTACGTTCGGAGAATTGTCTTGCTTTGTTTTGTGCGGCAGATAAATTTACTTGAAATTCTCTTGAAAATTTTTGTGATTGATAAGCAGATTTGTTTAGCCCTTGCTGAAATTGGACTGTTTCCAAACTCAAGCTGATATTTAAGTTACCAAGAGAAGCCATATTCCCCCCAATAAAAAAGCCCGCAAATGCGGGCTTCTTTGAAAAATTTAGTTTTATTTAATAATGACGTAGTTTACACGGGCTTTTTCTTTTTCAGCCTTTTCTAAGTCATCATAGTGTCTATTAGTTTGAATAATAGCCTGGACTAAGCGAACAACAAACACAATGGCAAACATACCAAAAAATGTGAGAATATAGGCAAAATCAACAGCAAATAGAAGAAATACTGCACCTAATGCTATCAGCATTATAAAAAAGAATTTTGCCCAAAACTGGATAAAATCACGCATATGCCAATTCTCCTACTTGTTACTAATACTTCGATTATATTGTCTAGTTTTACGCCATGCAATAACTATTTTATCGATTAGCCAGATAAGCCACTGAACCATCATCTTCATCATTTTCAGCACTCTTCTTTTCAGAAAAGAAGGGCATTAAATCGCTAATGGTTGTGGCTTTTTGTTTCGGATCTCGATGAATTGCCGCTAACAGATGTGAAATCTGTGCTGTACGGTAATCTTCTCTCCATAGTCCAAAAGGTTGTTCTTCATAAAATAACATATATTCTTGGAAATGCGATTCAGGCATTTCTTCGATTTCTGCTAATGTTTTACCCAACGCAAGACTGAGTATTAGTTGGAACTTGCGTCGGGTTGTGAGTTTTTTGGTTCTTCTACCATTAATGCACGGCTTAACTCTTCTGATACGGATTTATCTAGGCGGGATAACGCTTCTAAATCGTCCATATTTTCAAAATCAAACAAATTATTACCATCTGCATCACATAAACGTAGAGCAAGGTTTCTGGCTAAGCGATACGGATCGTAAACTTTGCTGAGCTGTTTTACTAACTCTTCAGGATCATCATAGTTTAATTCAATGCCTTGAGCTTCTGCTAGCTCACACATTACTTTTTGCTGGCCATATAAGCTACGGTTCATATCGCCAACATTAAATTCACGAATAAAGTATTCGGAATTACCAATTTTGATTTTCTTCAGTTTTGGCTTATTTTCTGCCAATAGTGATTCACGAGTGCCAATAGTCATTTTTCATCCTCATCAAATTAACAAGACCGCTATACAAGCGGTCTATTTCGGGCAAAATTATGCAATTACAGGTAAATGATAATCACGTTTTGATTTTTTAATCGTAACGCCTGATTCAAATTTACCTTTTACTTCACCGCTCCAGTTCGGGCTAGTTTGAATGAAACCTGTGCCATATAAAGAACCTTGTTTGTTTTTTAATACCATCATCCAAGGGAACGTTTCTTTTGCGAAGAATTTCTTGCGAAGATCTGACTGCATTGCCGTAGCCGGCGCATAAAAGAATGTAAGTTTAATTGAACCATATTCAATTTCACCTGCTTCGGTTTCTGTTCCTTCTGAACACATTGTCGTCACATCTTCTTCGCCTAATGTATCGCCATCGCCTTCAATGTTTTTGATCGCACAGAAGTTTGATGACCATTTCACAACTGCTACTTTTGCTGCTGCGAAATCCGTTGGTCTATCTTGTGATGTCCAATCTACCTCATCAGCAAATGTTAAGACATCTGAAGCAACAGACTTAACAGGATAAAAGCCATCAAGTGAACCTAAGCCGGTGATTTTGACAAAATCGCCTACTTTAGCACCGTGACCAGCGGCGGTAATTGTTGCATTAGGTGTTACCGTACAAGCAGTAATGGCTTTTTCTTGGGTTAAGCCAGTACCAATATAAAATTTTGTTCCCTGAAATGGGGTGGTTTGTGTTGCCATATGGTTATTCTCCGTAAGCAATTTGATAAGTCATCACCCGACGATGTA
Source organism: Mannheimia haemolytica (assembly GCF_004342115.1). Taxonomy (GTDB): domain Bacteria; phylum Pseudomonadota; class Gammaproteobacteria; order Enterobacterales; family Pasteurellaceae; genus Mannheimia; species Mannheimia haemolytica. Next base: position 17,784 of record NZ_SMAC01000028.1, read on the forward strand.
GTTTAGTGTCGGGTTCGTAATCGCTGAAATCATTCACACGCTCAGCAAAATCAAAGTTTTCTGTTAGGGCAGTAAAAATTGGTTTACGCAAAGCGAAGATGTCATCAGGATTGGGGCTGTAAATGTCAATCTGTACTGTAAAATCATCAAGATCGCCATCTTCTAAAGCAGAATTTGGTGTAATAGTTGGGAATTGATAGACAATTACAGGATATTCCCGATTAGTTTCAGGAATCACTTCATAAAAACAACGCCCTGAAACCAGTGATTTCAGGGCAGAGTAGAGTTCATTTTGAATCAAGAAGCCTCCTTGTGAATTTCGGTGCGGAGCGTATCGGTAATAGCTTTCGCCGCTTGCTGTTTGCTTTGTTCAAAAGCCGGTCGCATAAATGGCTTTGCTCCCATTTTGCTTGTGCCGAACTCTACAAACCGCCAGTAATACGGATCGTTAGGATTGTAAGCCCCACCTCTTCCACTTTTCCCTTTGAAACGGCTAATTTGTTTGTCGGTCAATTTCTTAACCCAAACGATTGTTTCTGTTTTGCCGTTTTTAATTTTGGTTCGGGCGGTAATCGCTTTTTTCAATGTGCCTTTTTTACGATGCGGTACGTTTTCTTGCAATACAGGAGCTTTGGCTCGGGCGGTATTTCGCACTATCGCACCACCTTGTCGCATTGCTTTGACTGCAATCCGATTTGAGGCTTTTTTGCCTAACGATTGCATTTTTTGACCAAGTTCTTTTAAGCCTTCAATCTTAACGTGGAGTGTTGCCATTGGTTAGTTCCTTACAATGCAGTAATAGACTTCGATCAAGTTCCCGCCAGTTCTGGATTGTCACAATCTCAAATAGGCGGTTACCAAATTTCACTCGCATTGTGTGATCAAGGTTCGGCAAGTAACGTAGCCAAATTTGCATCGTAGCCTCACTGTGAATTTGGTTTGCCGAGTTAAGTTCTCGCCCCGAAATCGGTTTAACTTCCGCCCAAGCGGTGTGTAAATCGTGCCATTCGGCAACGACTGCACCATATTCGCTTGGGCGGTTGCGTTGCGTTTGGATAATAATCCGATGACGAAGTTTGCCGATGTTCATACCTTTCCTTATGTAAATTTTTAGGAAAATTTGACCGCTTGTTAGAGCGTGATGAATTTATAGGGTTGAATAATAATCTCGACTGTTGGCGGAATCGCAAAATTCGGTGAGTTATTCGCTTCATTCCAGCCGCTGCGGTTTTCGTACAAGTATGCCGTGAGCATTAATACCGCCATTTTGAGATCTGCCGTCAGAAGCAAGGCATTTGCCGGTGGTTCTTCGGGTAGTTCATCAAAAAGTTGGCGATTAGTCAGATTTTCTACCGTTTTTCGGGCTGAAAGCAGGTAGCCATTGAGCAAATCATCTTCCAAGTCGTGTTCGATACGGCATTGTTGTTTGACTTCTTCTAGGGTAATGTTCATTGCTTTACCTTATAGAAACAGGGAGAATAGTCTTTCTCCCTGCGTAGAGCGATTAGCCTTTACCGGCTAATGATTTTATTGCTGCGGTATCTTCAAGCACACAGTCGAAACGGTGGAATGCCAAGAAACCGACCTGATCAAACTCTGCGTAGCGTTCCACTAAACGGCGTAATGTCATACCCGAGACCCGTCGGATAATGAAACGACTAAAATCACCGAAGTAAGCAAATTTCGCACCGGCAGCAATGTCTGCGATGCCTTGGTCGATAACATATTGCTGACCTAAAATAGTTGCCGGTGCAACACCTGCAATATCAGGCAACCATAATGGGCGTTTTTGACCGTCCACCATTTCTTTTAATGCCTTCAATGTGTTGTCGTTAAACGCAAGACGAGTCGTGTCTAAATTTCGATATGCTGGATCAACTGAGTGAATTAAAGCATTTAAATCTGTCCACGCTACCGCAGTTGCAGCTGCTGCTTGAGTTACACCGGTCACGGCAGCCTGTAAACCTTTCGGTTGTGCCGGTGTACCTAAACCTGTGCCTTGGATTAGATATTTTGCTTCCGCACGACCGATACGTTGAGCGATGCGGCTTGCTAAAAACGCTTCAATATCTACACCGGAATCTTGTAGTAATTCATTCGATACACGGATAATTTTGGAAGAAAGTTTTTTCGCACCCAATTCAGCAGAACCAAATTCCACATCTTGTTCGGTCGCAGCTACGTTTTCACCGATTAATTCACCTTCTTCTGCTGTGCCGTCTGCGGTTGCCCACATAATCGGATGACCATCTGCCGTATTAAGAATTTGAGCTACGCTTGCAATACCGCCATAGGCTTTCATTTTTTCCACAATACGAGCCTGCATTTCTTTTGGCACGGTGTAGCCACCTTTGTTATCAGTACCCGCTGCCTGAGCTCGAAGTTCAGCCATTACCTGCTTTTCTTCTTGAGTTAATTCGCTTAAGCCACGGCGTAGGAATGAATCAAATGCTTGTGAGCGTTTTGCTTCTACATCTAACACAGGATCTTTAACTTGCTCTTCACGTTTTTCTTCTACAAAGAGGGCATCGGTAGAACGTAGCGATTCTTCACGCTCAATTTGTGCCTCTACGCCACCCAGTTCGTGTTTCATTGCGTCCCACTTAGTGCGTTGTTCGTCCGTCCACGTTTTTTCGCCGATTTCGTCATTTAATTGACGCATTTGAACCGCAATATTGCGGCGTTTTTCTTGTAGCTCGTGTAATTTAGCCATTTTTATTTCCTCTTAAATGAAAAAAGCCACAAGAATGTGGCTCGTATTGATAAAATTTGTGTTGGTTTAAGCACTGATTAGACTTAAAAACCGCTCTCGTGCGGCTTTTTGTGAAACGGCTTTTGCGATTGCTCCTGAATTTCTTGCTTCTTTCCACGCTTCAAGGGAGCGTGCCGTGCTGCTGGCTTCTTGGTAAGCCGGATAAGTTACCGGACTGACATCATACAGACGTGAAATTTTGTGGATTTCCCGAATAATGACACCATCTTCATTTTCGTACCAATCATCACCGTTACGAGCGATACGAAACGCAAAGGACGATTGAGTAATGTCGCCCCGTTTTAGTGGGGCGATCACTAAATCACGAATGGTTGGCGTATCAGGGGCGATGATGTCGTATTTTAAGCCTGTTTCATCAACAGAAAGGCTTAATGTACCGGCTTTACTGCGACCTAGAATAAAATTCGGATCGTGATTGAATAAACCTCTTACATCGTCTTCAAGGACATCATCAAAGGCTCCCGGCATAATGATTTCACGGAAACCCCACATTACTTCTGATTTTGAGTTGAATACCGAGCCGTAGCCGATGATATGCGTTGGTTCATTTTCTCGATTTTCAGCTCGTACTTCGCCAGCGTAGGAGCGTTTTTCAATATCACTCATTGCTGTTCTCCTGTTGTTGATTGTGTTGAGATTGTTGGGCTGCATTCACGCTGACTAACATTTCGTCTAAGCCCTCGACTGGGTTCATATCTTCCAGTTGTCGAGCTTCGTTGCGAGACATCCAGCCATCGGTGATGGCGTTGTGGTAGAAAGTGGCTCGCTCAGCTGCTGTGCCACGCATAATGCCGGCAAGGTTAAATTTGACGAAGTAGCCTGCTTTGCGTTCTGCTTCGGTAAAAATTTTACGATTAAGCTCTTGTTCCCAATTTACCACCCACGGCATTACGCTATAGCGGATAAATTGAATGGTTTGCTCGGAAATGTTGGAGAAAGTGGCTTTTTCCAAATCATTGATCATATGAGCAGGTACGTTGAAAATACCGGCAATTTCCGAGCGGTTGAGTTTCATCATCGATAATAATTCGGTATCGACCGGTGAAATTGTTAGGGCTTTATAATCAAGTTCTGCCGGGAGTAAAATGGTTTTGTTTTCTTCGCTACGGAGTTTATTTTGAGCCTCTTGCCACATTGACTTAAAATTAGCCCAAGAACTGCTATTGATAGGTGTTTTTACCGATAAAATCCCTGCCGGTCGTGCGTTGCCGCCAAAAAATCCGCTGGCAAATTTGCGAGCATCTAGCCCTAGACCAATGGTTTCAGCGTGGGTTTGAATAACGGATTTGCCGGTTTTGATCGATGGCCCAAGTGATTTAATGTGAATCATATCATCGGGCGAAATGCTCAATGTTTTGTCGTCATCATAATAGCCGTAAACGTAACGACCGCCATTTTTCAGTAGCTGAACTTTCCACGGTTCAAGTGATTCGAGAGACTGCACCTTGCCATTTTTATTCCGCAGAATGTGAATGTACGCATTACCATACAGTAGCACTGCACTTTGGGCATATTCACGCAATTTGTATGAGGTTTGCCAAAAATTCGGGCTGTCGTGCAGTAAGTAATAAGTTGTGTGATCTCGAGCGGTTTCTACTTTATCGCCGCTTTTGCGTTTAACGTGTAGCGGTAATTGAGCAATAGAGCTGGAAAGAACATATACGCAAGCATAAACCGCTGCGAGTTTCATTGCTAACTCAGGGCTGACAGCTTTTGTTGGTTGCGTGCCGAATAATTCTTCATACGCATTTTCTGCACTTAAGGGGACAGCGGGGTTTTCCAGTGAACGAGTGGTAAAAAGTTTGTCAAAAATCACCGCTTACCTCCCGCACTAATAAGGGCATAGAGCAGCAGGAGTGTTCCGCCAGCCATACAAGCAATAGCCTGTCCATATTGGAGGTACACGCCATAACAAAGCATTGAAAATCCGCCAATACCGATAATATCTGTTAGGAGCGTTTTCATAATTCTAATACCTCATTAGGGAAAAAATTATCGTCCACATTCAACATAATGCGACCGATTGCCATCATTAGGGCGACAGCTCCGTCGATTTTGTTTTCGGGGATTTCTTTAATCGGGCGAACCACATCATCATTACCCGGTACGGTTTTACCGACAACGTTACCGATACACCACGTCATAATCGGGTTGCCGTCGTGATGGAAACGTCCGCTTTCGATAGCAGCCTCCAACTCTTTCATCGGGTCGGAGAGGTTGGTGTAGTTTTGGGTAATGGTTATCGGGTTTAATCCTTCGTCCGCCAAATTATGGCTGATCGCTATTGCTCCGTGAGGGTCAATCGCCACACAAGACACTCTGTGTTGGTGGTTAGTTTCTTTAATGACTTCTTCGATTTCTCGATAATCCACTTCTGCACCGTCCGTTGCAGTTAAATGCCCGCTGTTTACCCATTTTTGATACTTATCTACCACACGTTTTAAGGCCGTGTCGGTGTTGTAAACCGTATCCTCCGGCACAAAAAATTCAGGAGCAATGCAGTAGTAATGACGTTTGCCATCTATCATTCGACTGAATACTTTAACGAGCGAGTTCATATCGAGTTTGCGAGCCATATCTAGCCCTAAATAAACCTCGTCATCTTGGAAATCATTGAGGCTAAGGCTTTCATCTTTGCAGTTTTCCCAACTAACCATATTGAAGAAGCTCTCTTTTGCTGATACCCATACGTTCAGGTGCTTGGTTTTGAAAGTGTTGGTGAGCCGTGCGTTGTTGATCGCTTTGTTTTGTTGGCTAATCAGATAATCACCATAAACCGATACATCAAAATTGGGGTTCGCTTTGCGGAGTACGCTTTCGTCCGTCCAGTCATCATCTTCATCTATGGTGTATATGATGCCGAATAGTTCGTCATTTGGGATTGCTCCGTTAAGTTTTTCAATCACTTCACGGCGTTTGTCGTAACACGGCCCTTCAATGTTGTAACCTGCAGTAGTGATGATGAACATTAACGGCTGTTTTCTTGCTCCCATACCGGTGAGCATTGTGGTGTAGAGTTCATCGTTTTTGTGTTCGTGGTATTCGTCCACAATCGCACAACTTGGCGAAGCACCATCACCCGGTGAGCCGATAAGCGGTTCAAAGCGTGAACCGTCACTTGGACGGTTTAGATTAGAAGCATTTACTTCAATGCCGAAGGTTGAGCAAAGTAGATCGGTTTTCTTACACATTAGGCGTGCCGGGCGGAAAACTTCCCACGCTTGTTTTTCGGTAGTCGCACCTGAATAGACTTCGGCTCCAAATTCGTTGTCCATACAAAACATATACAAGCCGACACCGGCGGAAATTGCTGATTTACCATTTTTTCTTGGCACTTCCACATAAATTTCACGGTAGCGGCGAAGGTTGTTAGATTTTCGTAACCAGCCAAAGGCATTGGCTACGATGAACAGTTGCCACGGTTCAAGTGTGATGTTCTGCCGTTTTAATGCCCATTCGCCTTTGGTGTGCGGTAGATATTGAATGAACTTGCAAGCTTTTTCTGCTTTATCTTCCGCAAAATAATAGGGAAATTCGACCGCTTGTTGGCGTTCAAGATCATCAAGATATTGTTGGCAGGTTTTTACGATGAATCGACAGACAGGAATTTTGCCTGTAACAACATCTTTGGCGTATTTAGTCGCTTTTTTGATATTGTCCGTCATTGTAATAACTCCGCAAATGGGTTGATGTTTTGTTCGTCTGCTTTGCCAGTTAGACGTTGGCGGCTGCTGGGGTCAAGTCCAAGCAGAGATCCAAATGTTGTCATCTGTTTTAGAGCCTCATTCAGTACAGTAAAGGCAGGGTTTTTGGAGAGTCCACCATTGCTGTTTTCAACAAATGTGCCGTATTTATCAATGTCTTTACAGGCTGAATTTCGGTTCTGGTAAGCGATGCAATAGTTGGCTACAACCTCAAGATCCGTTTGAAACAGCACACCTTGAGGCAATAATTCTTTCAAAAGAAAAGCCCACATTCGCTGACCATCTTCATTAAGTTGGGGCGGTGGTGGGCTGTGTTCATTAAATGGGCTAAACTCAGGTTCATTCTGATTTAGCTTTCGTTTTCCGGGGTTGCCTCGACGTTCTTTCACTTTGGTCGGGGTGGGTTTTCGCCCTCGCCCCGGCGTAGTGGCTTTTCCTGTCATTTGGCGTGTACCCTAAATTTTTAATTTTGCGGTTGTAAAAATTGAGTTCAGGGGGCGGTTTCCAAGAGCGTTCGCCCTAGCGATTTTCCTCCCCCCTCCTTGCCAAATTTTTACGCTAACCGTTCTCGTGCGGTTTTCGTTTTATGGCACGAGTAGCACAAACTTTGTAGATTGGATAAATCATCATTACCACCGTGTGCTTTGGCAATGATATGATCCACAGCTGAGGCTGATACATACAAACCTCGCTGCAAACAGGCTTGGCACAAATGCTTATCACGCTCTAATACGATTGCTCTTAGCTTTCGCCACTGTGAGCCGTAGCCACGTTGCGATGATGTTTTACCTTGCTGATGTCGCTGCCAACCATAAGACTTGTGCGTATCACAATAACCACTTGGATCAGTGGTTGTATGTTTGCAGCCTTGCTTGCGACAGGCTTTGGGGATTCTAGCTGGCATAATAAGTTATCGATAACGTTTAGCTTTTACTTTACTTAGCGTAGTGCCTGTATCAGTAAGCACTTCCGCATAATCTGTCTTATAAATGAAAATAGATTGCAGTTCGCCAACCGCGTTATCATCTGGAATTAATACCACCGCAACAGGATCGCCACTTACATTATCTGAACGTACTGTAGTTGCAATCTGCTCAGGGCAAACTTCTTCTTGTCCATCTTCATCGGCATACACAGCAGGTAAGTGAAGAACAGTTTCAAACGGTTTACCTTTATCTTCATCGCGTAAACCTTTCTTGGCTTGCTCGATTGCTGTTTGATACGCCTCTGAATCAGCGTATGCGATGGTCGCCTGTTTAACTTGCGATAACACCACTGCCGAACCCAATTTCAATTTAATAATCATAAGTAATCCTTTTGTTAATAGAACACATTGCTTAGTTATGATCTTGATACAATCAAAAGCATAACTAAGTAATGTAACGCAAATGAAAAGGGAGCTGTTCAGCTCCCATTCTCATTAGCGGTTTAATCCACCAAGTCATTTAAAACCTTGTTTGGTTTGTGCTTGCCATTCTCTAATACGGTCGATTTGATTAGCACACAAGTCACGCTCTCCCATTACTTTGATGAGATACTCGACCGTATCGCCGTAGGTTTTACCGCTAAACTCTGTCCGCTCGCACGGTACTAGGTATGCTGCTGGCGGATATAAATACTCAGTGCTTGTGATTGTTTTGCTGGTGCAGCCGCTTAATACTATCAGCCACGCCATTAGGCAAATCAGTTTTAGCACAACTGTCTTGGGCGAGAATTGACTTAATCTCATTTTGAACAATCTCCACTTTATTTCGCAGCTCATTTGCAATTTTTTGGCTTTTTTCGACCGCTTGTCGCTCTTGCTCGAGCGTATCAGCAAGCCGTTGATTGACTTTTTGTTGCTGTTCGATAGTTTGGGCTTGTATGTGGTTCTCGGCTCTTAAGCTATCTATAATCTGAGACTGACCCCATAACCATACACACAAGCCCAAAATCACAATGGCTATCGTGCCACTAATCCAGTTAAGCATAATGCTTTCTCCTTTTCACGGCGGATAACCAATCCGTTCAACACCTTACCACTGGCACGAATAAAGTCAGGTAGTCGATGACACATCTCCTCAAATTGTTTATTCACTGCGAGTTTATGGATGGTAGTCTGCACATATTGACCTTGTTTATTCCGATAAAATCTCATGTTATAACAACCCATATTAAATACAGCGGACGTCATTCCCGAAAATTGATTATCGTTCATGTCTTTACCATTAAAATGACGATTGACACAACTCTCCGCAATCTTCAAACCTTTTGCCCAACGGTCAGCAATTTCTTTATCCGAATAAAGATGGTATGGGTTAATCTTATCACCACTAAACTCCGTTGAGCCAATGCCAACCGTGATTACATCGGCAGGGCATTTATACGGATCACGTCTGCAACCCTCAGCATTACCGATAATCTCTAATCCAGCTTGGTTAGTGCGGATTTCGGGATGTTGATATTGGACTAATGCAATAATGGCAGCGATACCACAAACGATACCACTGCCATATTTAAGGCTTTTACTCATCACTTAGCCCCTTTCTCAATCTTGCCATTTTCGCTTGATGAAGCTCTTCCGCCCGTTCATCTTCACGCTTACGCCGTTTACCATCTTCACAACGCTGATACAAATTCGCACAAGCTGTAACAATACCAATAGCTAGGCTTAATATCATTAAGTTTTGCTGATCGCTTAACCAAGCAATAAAACCACCAAAGCTAGACCAAATATAGCTTTGCGTCCCCATATCTTTCATATATTTCATACTCCACCTCATTTTTGAGGCAATAAAAAAGCCCCGACTGGAAAACCAATCAGGGCTATAAAAATAGTGTTGCGTAATGCACTTGCACTAATCGCAAGGATTACATAAACGATACACTTTCAGGTGAACCTTGTCAATCTTTTTTGACCACTTGAGCACTACCGCCACAATAATGTCCATCGCAATCACTACTTAAATCTAACGCATACGCACCAACAAAGCATAAACCGACTAAAATATATTTCAACATACAGCACCTCGCCCAAATTTCATGTGTAGAAATCCACCGCTTGATGTTTCACAAGCGGTCAGTTTGAGTTAATTTTTTGCAATTAGAATGTTGGCTGTTTGAATGTTGGGTCAAAGCTTCGAATATGTTTCAGCACTCGCCAGTTGCTGTCGTAGTCATATTGGAAATCTTTGGTTAGTCGATTGATCACTTTGTGGGCATTTCTAGCGGTTGTTGCATATTCAAAACCTTGCCCATAAATATTGCCCGACATATTTGAACCTAATTTTTCAAATGCCGAATAAATATGGCGGAATGTGTGAATACCACGAATGAATGCGAACCACGCCCAAGCGAGATCGAGCAATTCATCTTCGGTAAATTCAAAGGTGTATTTCTTTGGTGGTGGAGCAAGCGGTGCGATTTGCTGATTATTTTGCGAATATTGCCCAGTCTTGCGAATTTGCGGTAACACTTCGGCTGTAACCCATTTTCTGAAACGATGTGGCACTGAACCTTTTTTCACGGCTTCACGACAACGGAGGATTAAGGTGTACATTCCGCTTTCGCTGATGATGTTCATTTCCTGCTGTCCGCCAAGGGTGTTACTTAAAGTTACACCCTTTTCATCATCGTCTAATGCTAGTAGAGCTTTACGATTATTATCAATACCGATAGCATCACATACATCTTTTGCAACGAACCAAGGTTCGCCATTTACTGCGATTACACGGATTGCTGAATTTTCAAAATTGAATGTAGAAAGTTGAGTAGAAGTTTGATTAGTCATCGCTTTATTTCCTTTTGAGAGAAATCCCGATAAATCGGGCGGTCGAGAGCTCAAAACTCGTAAAGCATCGAGCGGAGTTATTTCCTTGCGGTATTGTATTCCTCGCACTCTCGACCATTGTAAAAAATTGTTATTTTTTGACCGCTTGTAAATTGCAGATACAAAAAAATCACGCTGACGGGGTGAATTACCGTGCTTTATAAGGCTTTTGAGACCTTGAAAACATCATAATAAAAAAGCCCCTTGGCTGTCAAGGGGCGATATGGTTATTTCTTTCTTGAGAAATTTTCATCATTTTGACAATATTCTAAACAATCTCGAATTAAGCCACTGATTCTTAGAATATTTTCAGGCCTGTTAATTATAATGTTGTTACCATTGACTTCCAAACCAGCTCGTTGGATTTCTGCCTGGTGGATATCAAGTAGCTCTAATGGTACATTGATACACGGTTGCTGTTTATTATCGAAATATCTCAAAATCCAACGATTAGATTTACCTTGATATAAAACACTAAAATAACTTTCAGTGTCTTTTGCGACTAATTCCGTATTCTCGCCAAGAATTAATACAACATAATCAAACAGCAATCGTTCCGTATATGTAGTAACAATCTTGCTATTTGTTGCATCAATAATTGGAGCTTTTTCGTCAATTTCAGTATTCTCTGTTTCTTTTGGCTCAGGCCCTTGAACTTGGCTTGAAAGTCCAGATACAACCATTGCACTAACCGCTTTCTCTACGGCTTGTTTCACAATCGGTGTTATCGAATCAATAAAACGTTGATTTAATTGTCTACCTACATTAGAGCGACCAGCAACATATCTTACAAATTCTTGATCGACTTCTTTTAAGCTTTCACTAATTGTTTTTGTAAATGCGGATAAATAGACACTTTCTTCGGCTAATGTTCGCAAAGCTTCGGGTTGGAAACGGTCGTGGCAAAATTGGCTTAATTGATTTATTTTGGAATCATCTACATTTTCAAAGTTAATTCTTAAGAATGGAGCTTCATCCATTATGTTTTTATCTTTTAAATCAGTAAAAAAACGCCATTCTCTTCCGTTAGTGACGGCTGCAACTGTTACCTCTGGAGTTGCATTAAAATATCTGGATAACTGCGGAGAATGATTTGTTAAATTTTCATTATACGATTTTGCCTCAATGAACATAACAGGGACATCGTGACAAAATAGAGCATAATCAACTCGTTCACCATTTTTAGCTCCTGGAAAATCAGCACCATATTCAGCTCGTACTTTAGTTGGATCATATGGGTTAAATCCTAGAATATCTAATAATGGAAGAATTAAAGCCTGTTTAGTTGTTTCTTCAGTGGTGCAATGTGAACCTACTTTAATAACGTGTTGAATGTGAGATAACACTCTTTCTTTGAATATATTTTGGCTCATTTTCAAAATCTCCATAGGTAAAAGGAGCTTATACTCTATCGTATTTATTAGAATGAAACCGTGATGTAGATCACATTATTTAAACTACCAACGCCAATTTCAACCCAACTACCACACCCAGCACATACATTTCCGCCTGTGCCAATTCTCGTTTAAAGGTGGAGTGACTGATACCTAATACTTTTTCGATTTGTGTATCAGATACCCTTGCTGCATACCGACCAATCAGCACCTCATATTGTTGAGGCTCTTGCTCTTTAAGTTGCTTGATACAACGGTCAATTTCAAAAATGGATTCGTCAGTTAAACGTAATATGCGGTGGTTGCTTGCCGATACAGCGGGTTTCATACCTGCTGCCACACAGGGAAATTCCGTGCCGAGTCTGCCGTTGGCGGAATAACCCCAAAACCGTAAAATACCTTTAATATCAATTAACATCTAGCCTCTCCTTAATCCTTACAATTACCGCACCGCCTTTTTGATTGCCCTTGTCCTCAAATGTCAGCTTTTTGACATAGTGCCGGGAGTCATCAACAATGACTTTGCTATATACCAACGAATCTAAAATACATTTGCCTAAGTTATCCAAATCCCGATCTCGGTTGTCGGGGAAGTAAACATCACACTCAATTTCAACCTGTCCGATAAATGAGGGTTTCTCTCGGCTTGCAACAAATGTTGCCCATTGATAATCTTTGCCTCGTTTACACACCACTCGTCTTGTTTTGCTTACCCACCGCCAATAGTCGTTTACGCTTGGCGGATAGGGCAGCACTAATTCAACCATCAATTTCTAACGCCCCCAAACCTATCGCTCGGTCTAAAAACTTAATCAACAACTCTAATTGCGAGCCGTAATCTTGCTCAAATTTACCCACATTGCGATGCAATTCATCGTGATGAATACGGCATAGGGCCAGAGTGAATAAATCGTGCTGTTTACTGCCCATTGCTCCGCCATAGCCGATAATATGATGTGGGTCGTCTGCTTGTTGTCCGCAACACATACAAGGTTGTGCTTTTACAAACTGCAACCACTTCCGCCACTCGAACCGCTGTAATTTCGGTTTTGCCATAAATGCCGCCAACGGCTCCGGCTCGACTTTCAGTTTTAACTTTTCAGCCCATTTTTTGAGGTTGGCTCGAGCATTCGGCACATCATCAAAGCCGATATTACTTTCTTTGCTCACACCGCTATTATTCAGTGGTGGATAGCCGAGAAACTGCTGTAATGCGTTGCTGTCTAATTCATCAAGCAAACCTTTGATACTCGCAAACAACACTAAGTCCGCAAATTCAATGACGGTAGCTTGTGTCTTGCGTAAGGTTAAGCGGATTTGTTGGGCGATAAATTTTTCCCAGTTTTCATCCGCCAATGCTTCTAATTTTTCATTGGGGATTTCACCGTCCATTCGCATTTTGTCGTGATGCCAACATAACTGTACTGCACCATTCTCAATATTTGCGATTACTCTTTCTGGGTGACAGTATTTACCATCTCGGCATTGGCACGTCTGAATTGACTTTACAAACCGCATATACGGCAAATCATTACTATATTTGTCACGCTGATTTAACGTTGAACGAACTTTTGCCGATTTAGCAAACTCTGCCAACTCTTTACAAGCGGTCGAATTTGCCGAAAAATGTGCAACCTTGCCTGATTTAACCGTCGCTAAATCGGTCGGTGCAGGTTGCAACAAAGTCCGCTCACCGAAAGCAGCAGGAGATATATCTTTAGGCACTTTGTAAAACACAATACCCACTTCGGTTTGAAAGTAAGGGGTAAGTAGCAAACCTTCCGCCATTATTGCCCCCATTTCTCGGTTTCATCATAGGCTTTCACGAATAGCATAAATACGCCAATACAGATTAAAAAAATCAGTACGCCAATCACTGCACCAATACCAATAAATAGTTCCCAATAATCCATTTTATTTACCCCATTCCTTGATTTTATTAAGTGGCATTTGACGAGTAACCAATCCCTCTATGAACGGATCAAACACAACAATCATCGAGCCTTTATTATTGCCCTGAGCCGGTTTACCTGTTACTGGGTTAATAAATTGTAGTCGTCCTGTACGCCAAGTGCCTTTTTCATCGTGATAGCCTATGATGTCTATAACCTCATTAGCGTGTTGCTGGATAATGGTGTACCATTCTGTAGTCTTATCCGC
>NZ_SMAC01000029.1 GCF_004342115.1 Mannheimia haemolytica
GGATTTGGGTGGAAAAGAATTTAAGCTCAAATTAATCTGACAGACACGGTAATTTAAAACGGGGGACTGTCAGATTAGGTTTGATCTTCTACACTGATGTCTGCCATCTGCTAGGCATTATATATGCCTAGATTAGTTTCCTACATTTGCGTTTTTAAGGCTACGCTTCCTTGCGGATATGGTTGAGAAAAAAGTCAAGTGTTACTAATGGTTTTATAAGATGTTGGTTTGTTCTGGTGTCTGCCACCGCTAGGTCTTTATACCCTAGATTAGTATCAGGTCTTTCTGGTGCCTGCCACCGCTAGGCCTTTACATCCTAGATTAATATCAGATTGACAATGAGCCAACAACTCATTGCGTTATTAAGGTAACGCTACTTTTTTAGAACATAGACTACGATGATTGGTTCCACAAGTCAATTACTATACATTAAATGCAAATTTCATCTGCTCTTGCTCTTGGCGTGGAATACCAATTTCTTTTGCGACATTTTGCCAATTATTAACTTCTTTCAGTACTTCATCATAAATCTGTACGGCTTGTTGCTTAGATAATTGAAAAAAGTCAGCAACATCAAAGGCGAGCTGATAATCCAATCGGTTATCGCTGTCTGTTATGTTTAAATGTAATCCTTGAGATAGTGGTACTGGGTTTAAATCGTATGCGGGAGATAATATCCACCCCTCTTGAGCGTAGATAAATCCGTGGTTACGCAAATGATCATCAGTATTCGAAATAGCAATATTGAATACAATTCTTCTCCATAGTTGAGCCAAGTCAATTCGAGTATTTGAACCACTTTCTGTTAAAAATTGAGCAATCTCAAGGTAGCTTGCCTCATAGTCTCCGTCATAATAACCCAGCTGGGTTAATGCTGACGTAAAATGGCGACGTTTTCCACAATGTCGATCAAATCTTTGTGTCAAAAAAGTATGGTGTTCTTGGTTAAAGCGTTCAATTCTACAAGTAGCCATTTCAATTTTGGCTTGAATAGCCAGTCGATAAGCTAAATATTCCCAAAGAGCAATATCATAATCATCGTACCGACTTGGAAATTTGGCAATCCATAGTTGATTTAGTTCATCTATTACCGAAGCTTTTGGTCTAGCTCCGCCTAGTGACGACCCTGGTGATATCAACATATGAAGCCATTTTAAATAATCCGGATCGTCCACATTATCACTGCTTTCAAGTTGTATTGCTGCAAATTCTAATTCTCTTAAGGAAGACAGTGGTGGTGCTGCAAGACGAGTATTATTGTCCAAAAATGGACCATTCAATTCAGTTTTAAAACGTAAAGCCCCCATTCTATTCATATCGTGTACGCCTAAAAGGTAATCACTTTCTATTAGTAACTTAGGTTTACGATTCTCTTGACTAGCTAGAGCTGCCTCCCGACGTTTCATTAACAATCTACCCCATCTATCAGGGCAAGAATCTAAAAAGATATGAAAATTTTGTGTATCTGTACTGTATTGCTCTCCAGGGTAAAGGTATAAGTTAGGATCAATCTGCTGTACATAGGGTGAACTTAACCACTCGTTATCGTAGCTAAAACGGAAATTTTCTTTGCCTCTCACTACATCAGAAGAAAGCACCCCAACTAATTCAGGCTGTGAAAAAGTTTCCCAATCTGCAAACACATAAATTCGTTTATTCATCATTATTTCCTTAATAATTCAATATCTTGCAATTTACGTCCTAACTCATCATCCTTTCCAACATCAGTGAAATCTTGTTCTAGACCGAGAACACCTAAAACCATTAGGTAGTATCCAATCGCAACAGTTGGATCACCATTCATAATTTTTCTCACTGTTACACGGCTAAGCCCAGTTCTTTGAGCCAATAATGTTTGAGTAAACATTCTCCTTTTTGAGGCTAGCCTAATATTTTCTCCAAGTTGAAGCAAGGCATTTTGGTACTTAGGAAACAGAGTTGGTGATTTTGTTTTACTGAGCATTATTATTACCATTTTTATGTTTTTTGGAAATTATAATATCCATTTATAGCAATTGCAAGAGCAGTTATGTAAACAGTAAAATAGGTAGAGAGGGTTTTTCGGAAAAAAATATCTGGTGAAGTTTTGACTAAATTTGAATTAAAAGAAAAAATAGATTTTTTCAAATAAAATCAATCTAAAAAATGATTTTCAGGCTTTACAAACTTGAAAGAATGTGTAAGATCTAGAACGTCTGAAATTCGGACGGAAAATCCCAATGGATGTATTGGCTGGATACATCGTAGTAACTGTGTATTTGCGAATATGATTTGAACAATCCTACACAAACGATTCAAAATCCGCCGCCCATAAAGCGTGTCGGTTCGAGTCCGACCACTGGCACTACTCTAATATCTTTTCTTATTTACTATTAAGAATTTCTCTATTATCTTCCTATATCAATTTTTCTCAAAATATTGTATTTATAAACCCGTATAGATGGGAACTTTAGCCGTTTATGTGAGAAATGGGGCAATAATAAATCTGTCAATAAGTTACTTATTAATCGAATGAAAAGTGGATTTATTAATTAATAGGGAACACTTATTACTTGGAAGTGTTCCCTATTATTTTGAGTAAGGTAGGGGCGCTTTATATGAGTAGCTTTTTATTTCATCGAAATGCGGTGTATGGAACCCATGAGCTACTTAAGTCAATACTTTGATTAGAACGGAATATCATCATCAAAATTGTTCATTGCCGGCTCAGGCTGTGGTGCCGGTTTAGATTGCGGTGCAGCACTTTGGGTTTGGTTGTAACCATAATTGCTGTTGCCTTGATTGTAGCTATTACCCGCAGGAGCAGAATTTCCCCAACCGCCTTGCTGACCGCCCATATCATTACCTTGACGGCTACCGAGCATTTGTAGCACATCGCCTTGAATTTCGGTGGTGTAACGATCTTGCCCGTTTTGGTCTTGCCATTTACGGGTTTTTAAACGTCCTTCTACGTAAACTTGAGAGCCTTTACGTAAATATTGCCCGCATACTTCTGCTTGACGGCGGTAGAATACAATACGATGCCACTCGGTTACTTCACGGCGTTCACCGGTGTTTTTATCCGTCCAGCTTTCTGAGGTTGCCACACTAATATTTGCAACCGCTTCGCCATTTGGCATTGTACGCATTTCAGGGTCGTTACCTAAATTACCGACAATAATTACTTTATTGATACCAGCCATAAAATCCTCTGTTTGATAAATTAAACTAAAATTTGCTAAGTATTCTACCTGAAAATCCAAAAGATGAACACCAAAAAACTGATATTTTGTACAGTTTTATTAAAATATGCGATAATGATCGAAAATTGAGAAAATAGCACTGGACATTAAAAATATGCAACATATCGATATTCGTGGAGCAAGAACACACAACTTAAAAAACATCAATTTAACCTTGCCGAGAGATAAATTCATTGTAATTACCGGGCTTTCCGGCTCGGGCAAATCGTCTCTGGCGTTTGATACGCTCTATGCGGAAGGACAACGCCGTTATGTAGAATCACTGTCTGCATACGCCCGCCAGTTTCTCTCCTTAATGGAAAAGCCTGATGTGGATCATATTGAAGGGCTTTCCCCTGCGATTTCGATTGAGCAAAAATCAACCTCTCACAACCCACGTTCGACCGTAGGAACGGTAACGGAAATTCACGACTATTTACGTTTATTGTTTGCTCGAGTGGGCGAGCCTCGTTGCCCTGACCACGATGTGCCATTGGCTGCTCAAACTATTTCGCAGATGGTGGATCGAGTATTGGAAGAACCGGAAGGAAAACGGATGATGCTACTTGCCCCTGTGGTGAAAGAGCGTAAAGGCGAACACGTAAAATTATTGGAAAATTTGACCGCTAGTGGCTATTTGCGGGCTAGAATTGACGGTGAAATTTGCGATTTATCCGACCCACCGGCATTAGAATTACAGAAAAAACACACCATTGAAGTGGTGGTGGATCGCTTTAAAGTAAGGGCTGATCTAGCCACCCGTTTGGCGGAATCTTTTGAAACAGCGTTAGATTTATCCGGCTCTACCGCAATTATTGCAGATATGGACGACCCAAATGCCGAAGAAATTGTGTTTTCGTCCAGCTTTGCTTGTCCGCATTGTGGTTACTCTTTACACGAATTAGAACCACGCCTTTTCTCGTTTAACAACCCGGCAGGTGCTTGCCCGACTTGTGATGGTTTGGGCGTTGAGCAGTTTTTTGATGCCAAAAAAGTAGTGCAAAATGAAGAGGTTTCATTAGCCGCCGGTGCGATCAAAGGCTGGGATCGCCGCAGTTTCTACTATTTTGGCTTATTAAAAGCCGTTGCCGAGCATTATGGCTTTGATTTAGAAACCCCATTCGGGCAGCTACCGAAAAAATATCAAAACATTATTTTAAACGGCACTAAAGAAGAGATTGAGTTTGTTTATGTCAATGACCGAGGCGATAAGGTCAAACGTAAACACGCTTTTGAAGGGGTGCTGAATAATATGGCTCGCCGCTATAAAGAAACCGAATCAAACTCGGTGCGTGAAGAGTTGGCGAAGTATATTAATAATCGTCCTTGTATGGATTGCGAAGGCTCACGGTTACGCCGTGAAGCCCGTTATGTATTCTTAGATAAAACCAATTTGCCGATGGTTTCGGAAAAAAGTATCGGCGAGGCATTAACCTTTTTTGAAGAGCTGAAATTAGCCGGTCAGAAAGAAAAAATTGCTGAGAAAATCCTCAAAGAAATTCGTGAACGGCTACAGTTTTTAGTGAATGTCGGCTTGAATTATCTTTCTCTTTCCCGCTCGGCAGAAACCCTTTCAGGTGGCGAGGCTCAGCGGATTCGCCTTGCCAGCCAAATTGGTGCGGGTTTAGTAGGGGTAATGTATGTGCTGGATGAGCCTTCCATCGGCTTGCACCAACGAGACAATGAACGCCTACTGAATACTTTGGTGCATTTACGCAATTTAGGCAATACCGTGATTGTGGTTGAACACGATGAAGATGCGATCCGAGCCGCAGATCATATCGTGGATATAGGCCCGGGTGCCGGTGTACACGGTGGGCAAGTTATCGCACAAGGTACGGCAGCTGAAATTATGCAAATTGAGGAATCTATTACCGGACAATTCCTCTCAGGCAAGCAAAAAATTGAGATTCCGGCTCAGCGTGTGCCTTATGAGCCAACTAAATTGCTCACCTTATCGGGAGCAAGTGGTAACAACTTGAAAAAAGTGAAATTAGAGATTCCGGTTGGTTTATTTACTTGTATCACGGGTGTATCAGGTTCGGGCAAATCAACTTTAGTTAATGACACACTATTCCTTCTGGCACAGAATGCGTTAAACCGAGCGGAAAACAGCGATGTTGCTCCTTATGAATCGATTGACGGCTTATCGCATTTTGACAAGGTAATTGATATTGACCAAAGCCCGATTGGGAGAACTCCTCGCTCAAATCCGGCAACTTACACCGGATTATTTACGCCAATTCGTGAGCTTTTTGCCGGCACGCAAGAAGCTCGAGCCAGAGGGTATAACGTAGGGCGGTTTAGCTTTAATGTGCGGGGCGGACGTTGCGAAGCCTGTCAAGGTGACGGCGTGATTAAAGTTGAAATGCACTTCTTGCCTGATGTGTATGTGCCTTGCGATCACTGTAAAGGCAAACGCTATAACCGTGAAACCTTGGAAATTCGCTATAAAGGCAAAACTATTCACCAAGTGTTAGAGATGACGGTGGAAGAGGCGAGAGAATTTTTTGCCCCTGTGCCGATGATTGCCCGCAAGTTGCAAACCTTGATGGACGTGGGGTTATCTTATATCCGTTTAGGGCAATCTTCTACTACGCTCTCAGGCGGTGAAGCCCAACGGGTGAAATTGGCGACCGAGCTTTCCAAACGAGACACAGGCAAAACGCTCTATATTTTAGATGAACCGACCACCGGCTTGCATTTTGCCGATATTAAACAGTTACTCGGCGTGCTACATCGCCTGCGTGATCAAGGCAATACGATTGTGGTGATCGAACATAATTTAGATGTGATTAAAACCGCAGACTGGATTGTCGATCTTGGCCCTGAAGGTGGCAGTGGCGGCGGTGAAATTATTGCTACCGGCACACCGGAAGAAGTGGCAAAAGACAAACGTTCTCACACCGCACGCTTCTTAAAAGAGATTTTGGCTAAAGGCTAACGTTCAACACAAGCGGTCATATTTTCGGAAAATGTTGCAATTTGCAAAAAGTTGGAAAATATGACCGCTTGTTTTATATCCGGAGTTATTCCTAGTTAGCCTGTCTGATTTTGTCGAAGGCAGATTCAAGATCGCTACTGAATTGAATTTGCGGGATTTCGTTTACCGTTTTTTGTGAGCGGACTAGCATTCTCATCGGCTGAAATTGCACATTACAGAGATGAAGTTGTTGATGTGG
Organism: Mannheimia haemolytica; assembly: GCF_004342115.1. GTDB lineage: Bacteria > Pseudomonadota > Gammaproteobacteria > Enterobacterales > Pasteurellaceae > Mannheimia > Mannheimia haemolytica. Next base: position 6,404 of record NZ_SMAC01000029.1, read on the forward strand.
CAACATATGCTGTACAAAGCGGGTTAGGGCGTGAATGCCACCAGCATCTAATACTGTAACGGCATCGCATTGCAGCACAATATGTTTAATTTGGTGATCGGTATGTACGGTTTTATTGTGCAGATCGGCAAAGAGATTATCGGCGGCAGCAAAAAATAACGGACCGCTGATCCGATAAACCAACACATCGTTCAAATCGGTTGGGTGAGCCATTTCAAAGGATTTAGTCATTTCTGCAATAGTACGGATAAATAGCAGGCTTGCCAGTAACACCCCTACCGTAATGGCAATTACCATATCAAATAATACCGTGAGGGTAATGCAAGTCAGTAAAACCGCAATTTCATTTTTACCTGAACGGCGGGTAAGTTGAATGATTTGTGGAATATCTGCCATATTCCAAGCTACTACCAATAATAGTGCAGCCATTGAGGAAAGAGGCAAATAGGAAAGTGCTTTAGCCAAAAAGAGTAGGGCAAATAAAACCAACAAGGCGTGAACCACACTAGAAATGGGGGAAACTGCCCCGGAACGAACATTGGCAGCCGATCTCGCAATCGCTGCTGTGGCGGTAATTCCCCCTAAAAATGGCGAGGCAATATTACCTAAGCCTTGGGCTAATAGTTCGTTGTTAGAGTGGTGCTTGGTATCTGTCATATTATCGCACACTACCGCACATAATAACGATTCGATAGCCCCAAGCATTGCCATTGAAAAGGCAGCCGGTAATAAGGCTTGAATGGTGGTTAAGTTCCAATCTATCCGATTCCCCTCTGCATTCGGGAGATTCCAAGGTAACACAAATTCAGGTAATACGCTTGGGATACCATACCCAGTGGTGCCGTCAGAGAGCGTGTAGTGGAATGCTGAGCCGATAGTGGCAACGTTTTGTCCGAAATGAATCAGCAGTAATGATAACAGCGTGCCGATAAAGACGGCGGGTAAATGCCCGGGAATAGGCAACCGTAGCTTGTGCCAACGAGTTAAAACCAACAATGTTACGACACCCACTAAGGTGTCAGCCCAATTTATGGTTGGCAATGCTGAAAAAATAGCCTCTAGCTTGCCAAGATAGTGTTCAGGCATTTTTTCAATGCTTAAGCCCAGAAAATCTTTGATTTGCAAGGTGGCGATCACAATACCGATGCCACAGGTAAAACCCAGTGTGACAGGTAGAGGAATGTATTCAATTAAGCGTCCTAATCGGAGTAACGCCATCAATACTAAAATTCCTCCGGAAAGCATTGTTGCCATGAGTAATCCACTTAAGCCAAACTGCTGCGTGACGGGGTATAGAATCACCACAAAAGCGGCTGTTGGGCCTGAAATATTAAATCTTGAACCGCCTGTTAGGGCAATCACAATCCCGGCAACAATCGCCGTATATAAACCGTGCTGTGGTGGCACACCGCTGGCAATCGCCAACGCCATAGATAACGGAATAGCAATAACGCCAACGGTTAAGCCTGAAATAATATCTCTGATTAAATGTTGTTTACCATAACCTGCATTGAGAGCATCTTTTAATGCACTAAAAGGCTTGACGGCAAGAAAAGCATTTTTAGTTAAAAACCATTTATTTAACATAGAATGTTCGAGTGAAGAGAATGTTTCGCTTATTTTACTGCAATGAATAAAATTAAATTTGAGCTAACGCAAGAAAAAGCAGGAAAGACGAAATATGTTGGAGACAAGCGGTTGTTTTAGGCGAAAAATTTGCAAATACAAATAATTAGCTGATTTTATTTTGAAAATAGCGTAAAATGCCACTTTAATTTGTACTACTATAGTAGTGCATTTGTGTGATTTCATTAACTATAATAAACAAATGGACAGTCTTATTCATTTTTTGAGTGCCTTTTTAACTAATATCACTTGGATTGGGGCGTTAGAGCTGGGGTTAATTTATTCCCTTGTTGCCCTTGGGGTATTAATTTCTTATAAAATTCTGGATTTTCCGGATCTGACCGCAGACGGCAGTTTCCCTTTAGGAGGGGCGGTGTGTGTGATCAGCATTTTGAATCAAGTTGATCCTTGGCTGGCAACTTTATACGGCACGCTTGCCGGAGCAGTAGCCGGTATGGTTACTGCAAGTTTGCATATCGGCTTTAAAATCGAAAAATTGCTTGCCAGTATTTTAATGATGATCGCACTCTATTCGATTAATCTACGCATTATGGGAATGCCGAATATTGCTATTTTAGGCGAAACCACGATTTACGATGTAATGCCGATTGAAAGCGATCTACAGTTAGCCTTAGTACGATTAGTGATGACATTGCTGGTTGTTATTATCGTAAAAGGTTTGTTTGACCTCTTTTTTGCGACCGAAATCGGTTTGGCTGTGCGGGCAACCGGTACTAATAGCCGAATGGCGAAAGCACAGGGTATTGCGATTAATAAAATGACGATTTTAGGGATGGCGATTTCTAATGCGTTAATTGCCTTAGGTGGTGCTTTGTATGTGCAAAGCAACGGTGGTGTAGATATTTCGATTGGGGTAGGAACTATCGTGATTGGCTTGGCGGCGGTAATTATCGGGGAAGCAATTTTTTCGGTAAAACGGATTATTTGGCTTACCTTTGCGGTGATTATTGGCTCAATTCTTTATCGTTTCTTCATCGCACTAGCATTAAATAACGAAACTTTAAACGGCATTGGCTTTGGCCCGCAAGATCTGAATTTAATTACGGCGTTATTGGTGGTGATTGTATTAGTGGTTCCTCGAATTAAACACAAATTGCTCGGTAAGCGAGGTTAATATGATTGAACTCAATAACTTATTTATTACCTTCAACAAAGGGACAGCAATTGAGAACCCTGTGCTGAGAGGCTTATCCCTAAAAGTTGAGCAAGGCGAATTTGTGTCGGTAATTGGTAGCAATGGGGCGGGTAAATCTACCTTATTAAATGCGATCAGTGGTGATTGTGCGGTGGACTCCGGTGAGATTTTAATTCAAGGAAATAAGGTAAACCAATCCACCACTTGGCAACGGGCAAATCAAGTCGCCCGAGTTTTCCAAGACCCGATGGCTGGCACTTGTGAAAGTTTAACGATTGAAGAAAATATGGCACTGGCTTACCAACGTGGACGTAAACGTGGGTTGGGCTTTGCGATCAAACGCCAAATGCGAGAGTTATTCAAAGACAAACTTGCTTTGTTAGGGCTAGGTTTGGAAAATCGGCTTACTGATCAAATGGGGCGTTTATCAGGCGGGCAACGCCAAGCGGTGAGCTTGCTGATGGCATCACTTCAGCCGTCTAATGTCTTATTGTTAGATGAACACACCGCGGCACTAGATCCGAAAACCACCGATTTTGTGCTTGAACTTACCAATAAAATTGTAAGAGAACAGAAATTAACCACGCTAATGGTAACGCATTCAATGCGGCAAGCCCTTGACTATGGCGATAGAACCGTGATGTTACACCAAGGGCAAGTGGCGTTTGATGTTTCGGGCGAGCAACGGCAAAAAATGGACGTGCCGGATCTGTTACAACTTTTCCAACAAAGTCGCCACGAGCAGTTGAGTGACGATGGATTATTACTCGGCAATTAATTTTGCGATCTGCATCGAAAAAATGAATTTCTCCTTTTGTTTTTGGCTGTCAAATTTTAAATAATAAGCCCAAAAGGAGGTATTCAATGTTAAGCATTTTCAAAACACCGGTAGAGAAAGAAACGCTAGACGATTGGGCTAAAATTTCGGTTGATGTAGCGAAAGTTGCGATTTTGGCAATTCCTGTTATACTTTTTGGCAAAGAACCAACGTTGATTAAATTGACTAACTTAGCATTATTGGTATTGAGTATTTATGTTTTTTTGACGCTTGGGCGAAAATTACGGCAGCTAAAGGAGGTGTTGTGATGGAACTAGGCTGGAATTTAACCATAGGTTTGCTAATTTTAAACGTCTTTGCGTTTGCTTGGCTTTATATTATTAACCGGATTTCTAAAGAACAATTATCCAAAAATCAATAATATTTAATTTTTCACAAGCGGTTGTTTTTGCAAAATATTTTGCAAATTCGACCGCTTGCCTGTTTTTAAATGACAAAATACGACGATAAAATTCAGCACGCATTTAGCGAAAATGGGTTGCTCAGCCAAAATATCAGTGGATTTCGACCACGCCAAGCACAGCTTGAAATGGCTCAAGTGGTCGCAAAAGCAGTAAAATTTGCGACACCTGTTGTGGTAGAGGCGGGAACCGGCACAGGCAAAACCTTTGCTTATCTTGTGCCGGCACTACTTTCAGGCAAGAAAACTATTCTTTCGACAGGTTCTAAAAACCTGCAAGATCAACTTTTTAATCGAGATCTTCCCACTATTCAAAAAGCCCTGAAATACAAAGGCAAAATTGCGTTACTCAAAGGGCGTGCGAACTATTTGTGTTTAGAGCGTTTAGATCAAGTGACCGCAATGGGCGTACTTGGGGATAAATCCGTTCTTACCGATTTAAAAAAAGTCAGTAAATGGCAAAATGCCACTAAAACAGGGGATTTAAGTGAATGTATTACCATTGCCGAAGATAGCCCGATTCTACCGCAGTTAGTCAGCACCACCGAGAGTTGCTTAGGCTCGGACTGCCCGCATTTTAAAGATTGTTATGTGGTACAAGCCCGCCGTAAAGCGATGGAGGCAGACGTAGTGGTGGTAAACCATCACCTATTCTGTGCTGATATGGCAGTAAAAGAGACCGGTTTTGGTGAGTTGATCCCTGAAGCTGAGCTGGTGATCTTTGATGAAGCTCACCAACTGCCGGATATTGCCAGCCAATATTTTGGGCAATCGCTTTCTTCCCGCCAGTTATTTGATATTTGTAAGGATACCAATATTGTTTACCGCACTGAACTCAAAGATCTGTCTCAATTAGGCAAAGCGGCTGATCACTTGACGAAAGTAGTGCAAGATTTCCGATTATTGATGGGCGGAGAAGGGCAGATTCGAGGCAATTTGCGAGAGTTATTTCGTGATAAAAAAGTGGTCGATGGCTTGGTAAAAGTGGCTGAAAATATTGATTTTTTAAGTGAAGTGGCGAAAAAATCGCTGGGGCGGTCGGAAATGTTGGATAAAATTTTCGAGCGGTTAGCAGAAGTTAAGGTTCAACTTAAAAAATTAATGGATACTAGTGTGACAGGCTATTGTTACTGGTATGAGGCGAATGGACGATCCTTTGGGCTGCATATTACGCCGCTTATGGTGGCAGATAAATTTGGAGAACAGTTGAAGAACCAGCAAATTGGTTGGGTGTTTACCTCAGCCACACTCGAAGTTGGGGGCAAATTCGATCATTTTTGTCAACGGCTGGGCATCGAAAATGCGGAGCAGTTGGTGTTACAAAGTCCGTTTGATTACCAACATCAATCTTTACTCTGTGTGCCCCGCTACTTGCCGGATACCAATAAATCCAATACTTTAACTGCTCTCGGGCAATTATTAAAACCGGTGATTGAGGCGAATAAAGGGCGTTGTTTCTTGCTTTGTACTTCCTATTATATGATGCGAGGTTTAGCCGACTTTTTACGCGAACACAGTTCGCTGAATGTGTTATTGCAAGGCGAAACCAGCAAAAGCCGTTTATTGGAAAAATTTGTGAAAGAAGATCACAGCGTGTTGGTGGCGACCCAAAGTTTTTGGGAGGGGATTGATGTGCGAGGCGATGATTTATCGTTGGTGATTATTGATAAATTGCCGTTCACTTCACCGGACGAACCATTACTCAAAGCCCGAATGGAAGATTGTAAGATACAGGGCGGTGATCCGTTTAACGATATTCAAATTCCCGAAGCGGTGATTACCCTCAAACAAGGTGTAGGGCGTTTAATTCGTGATGTGACCGATAGAGGTGTAGTGATTATTTGTGATTCCCGTTTGGTGATGCGAAATTATGGGCAAACTTTCTTGAAAAGTTTACCGCCGTCTAGACGCACTAGAGATTTGGGGAATGTTATTCAATTTTTGAAACAAAAATAGGGTTACAAGCGGTCAGATTTCTGCAGATTTTTGCAAAAAAACGGATAAAAATAACCGCTTGTTGAGGAGTTATATGTTGTCTACATTGCTGCGTATGGTTGCTTCTTTGGCATTGTTATTTGTGATGCTTTATTTAGGCAAGTTAATCGTTTATCTATTCCCCATCGGGATCCCGGATAGTATTTTAGGTATGCTTATCTTATTCGGCTGCTTGGTTATCGGCATTGTTAAAGTGGAATGGGTGATACCGAGCGCGAAACCGCTCACACGTTATATAACACTATTTTTCCTTCCGATTTGTGTCGAACTCATCGAACATCTTGAGCTGTTACGCCAAAATCTGAACACTTTTGTATTAGCAACGGCATTAAGCACCTTAGTTTCTGTGGTCGCGATTGGCGTGTTTGCACAGTGGATTTTTCATTACAAGAGAGGGTAAAATGAGCTATCTTTACACTGTGTTGACGGTAATCATGTTTATTGCCGGTTTGAAAATCAGCCAAAAACTCAAGAGCAGTTTTCTGAACCCTTTCTTAATTGCACTCGCTTTGCTAATTGGTGTATTACTGATTTTTAATATCCCTTACCAAGACTATTATCAAGGTAATTCCCCCTTGAATAACTTACTTGGCGTTTCTGTTGTGGCACTTGCTTACCCTTTTTATGAACAATTACCCCATATCCGTAAAAAATGGCGACAGATTGTCGTGATTTTGCTGTTTAGTACCATCATTACGATGATAACCGGGCTTGGGTTTTCATTATTATTTGGGGCAAGCCAAGAGATCTTAGCCGCCATTTTGCCTAAATCGGTATCAATGCCAATGGCAATTATTATTACGAATGAAATTAATGGAAATGTTGCAATCGCAGCGGTTGGGGTGATGATCGCAGGCTTAGTGGGATCTATTTTAGGCTTTACGCTTCTGCGCCTGGCAAAAGTAAGAAATGTGATGGCGATTGGGTTAAGTATGGGAGCTGCTTCCCACGCATTAGGCACGGCAAGATGCTTAGAGCATAGTATGAAAGCCGGTAGCTATAGTTCTATCGCATTAGTGGCTTGTGGTGTGCTGTCTTCTATATTTGCACCTTTAATATTTAACGTTATCGTCACGTTATGTTACTAAAAACAGTGAAATCTCAAACCTTATTTGGTAACTGGCTGAAATCAAGGTACAATACCGTGATTTTTCAATGAAAATAGAGAATTATGCAAGAACAAATAACACAAGAAAAAGATCTTTCTACGCTTAAAACCTTTAAGCGTTTATGGCCGACTATCAGCCCGTTTAAAGCGGGTCTGATTACAGGTGCTGTCGCTTTAGTATTAAATGCGTTAGTGGATTCTAGTCTTATCTATCTCCTCAAACCCTTGCTAGATGAAGGCTTTGGGCAAGCTAATAATGATTTTCTGAAATTGATGGCGGTGCTTGTAGTAGTTTTTATTTTAGTGCGCGGTATTACCAATTATATTGCCAGTTACTGTTTAGCTTGGGTGTCAGGCAAGGTAGTAATGACATTACGCCGCCATATTTTTCAACATTTAATGTATATGCCGGTAAGCTATTTTGATAACAACCCGACCGGGCGTTTGCTCTCACGAGTGACTTACGATACCGAAATGGTGGCGAGTTCTGCTTCTCATTCTTTAGTGACTATTGTGCGTGAAGGGGCTTATCTGCTGTCATTGTTTGTGGTGATGATCTATACCAGTTGGCAGCTTTCTATTGTGTTATTTGTGATGGCTCCTATCATTGGGGTACTGATCAGTTTCGTTTCAAAATATTTTCGTCAATTAAGTCGCAATATCCAAAGTTCAATGGGGGAGCTTACTGTCACGACAGAACAAATGCTTAAAGGGCATAAGGTGGTACTTTCCTTTGGCGGGCAGGAAATTGAGAAAGCTCGTTTTGACCGAGTCAGTAATGATATGCGGCGTAAAGGTATGAAAGTCGTTTCTGCTGATAGTATTTCTGACGGTGTGGTGCAACTTATTGCCTCTTTTGCGTTATCTGCGGTGCTTTACGTTGCGACCTTCCCTGAAGTGATGAGTGAGAATTTAACCGCAGGTTCATTCACAGTAGTGTTTTCTTCGATGATGGCAATGTTACGCCCTCTAAAATCACTCACCAATGTGAACTCACAATTCCAACGTGGAATGGCAGCCTGCCAAACATTATTTGAATTTTTAGATTTAAAAACTGAAAAAGATCACGGCTCAATCTCTGTTGTTAAAGCAGAAGGCAATGTGGAATTTAAAAACGTGAGCTTTAGTTATGAAGGCAAAGATGAAAAAGCATTAAATAATATTTCTTTCACCATTCCTAAAGGCAAAACAGTAGCATTGGTTGGGCGTTCCGGCTCGGGTAAATCAACCATTGCCAATTTGCTTACCCGTTTTTATGATGTGACTGACGGTGAAATTTTGCTTGATGGCATTAACATTCAAGATTACCGCTTAAAAAATTTAAGAGAACAATGTTCAGTGGTTTCGCAGCAGGTGCATTTATTTAACGACACTGTTGCCAACAATATAGCCTATGCTGCCACCGATAAATACACTCGAGAAGAAATTATTGTCGCTGCAAAAGCTGCACACGCAATGGAATTTATCGAAAAACTGGAAAATGGCTTAGATACAGTGATCGGTGAAAACGGAGCAAGTCTTTCCGGTGGGCAACGCCAACGCTTGGCAATCGCTCGTGCATTACTGCGAAATTCTCCTGTGCTTGTGCTGGATGAAGCCACCTCTGCATTAGATACGGAGTCAGAAAGAGCGATCCAATCTGCACTTGAAGTGCTACAGAAAGATCGTACGGTGCTGGTTATAGCACACCGGTTATCCACGATTGAAAAAGCCGATGAAATTTTGGTAGTCGATCACGGAAATATTATCGAGCGTGGCAGCCATACGGAATTGTTAGCACAAGGTGGGGCTTATAAACAACTCCATAGTTTACAATTCGGAGCCTAATTTGTAGGGGAGAAATATGTTTCTCCCCAATTAATGATAAAAACAGGGCGAAAAATATTTCGTCCCTACAATAATTTATTTGGATACTATGAAAAAACTGACAAAACTTTTATCTCTTAGTGCTTTACTGGTCTTAACCGCCTGTAATTCGGTACTAAATGCCCCAACAGAGGTGCAACAACCAACAGTACAAATTCCGCATAACGATCCACAATGGCAGCAGCATTTAGCGAAACTGAGCCAAATTCAAGGCTATACTGCAACGGGGCAATTTGGCTATATTTCGCCTGAAGAGCGTTTTTCTTCCCATTTCAACTGGCGTTATACTAATCCAATCCAATTTGGGTTAGAGCTTTCCTCGAATCTCTCGACTAAATCACTGAAATTAGAGCGTAATAAACGAGGCTTAACGGTTTCGGACAGTGAGGGTAATAGCCGTTCTGACCGTGATGTTGATGCGTTAATGCAAGAGATTATCAGTGTTTCGTTTCCTATCGATCAGTTTGCCTATTGGGTAAAAGGCTTGCCTGAAAAAGATGGCAACTATATTGTGAATGAAAAACGCCAGCTGTCGCAATTTAGTTATCCGCTTAATGGCACGCTTTGGAAAGCAAGCTATGTGGAGTATCACGAAGATCGTGTACCAAACTTACCGAAGCTGATTGTGCTTGAAAACGGCACTCAAACGTTGAAGATCCGCATTGAAAAATGGGCGTATTAATGAAGAAAGTCACCTTACCCAGCCCGGCAAAATTAAACCTGTTTTTATACATTACCAATAAGCGGGCAGACGGTTATCACGAGCTACAAACGCTGTTTCAGTTTTTAGATTTTGGTGATGAAATTGAGATTGAGATCACAGAAAGTTCAGAGGTTGAATTAATTAATCCGGTAGAAGGGGTGGCAACTGAGGAGAATCTCATTTACCGAGCAGCAAAACTTTTGCAAAAAACGACCGCTTGTAGGCAAGGCTGCCGTATTGGGATTAAAAAAAACCTACCGATGGGCGGAGGTGTTGGTGGTGGATCTTCTAATGCTGCAACAGTATTAGTCGGTTTAAATCACTTGTGGAATACCGAGCTTTCATTGGAAAAATTGGCAGAATTAGGCTTAAGTTTAGGGGCTGATGTGCCGATATTTGTTAGAGGTATGGCTGCTTTTGCCGAAGGCGTGGGGGAGGTGTTAACCCCTTGTGATCCACAAGAAAAATGGTATGTAGTGCTAAAACCAGAAGTGTCGATTTCAACCGAAGCGGTGTTTACCGACCCGAATTTACCTAGAAATACTCCAAAACGCCCCTTAGCCGAATTATTATCTTTACCGTGGGAAAACGATTGCGAAAAAGTTGTACGAGAAAAGTATTCTGCGGTTGAAGATCTTATACAAGAATTGTTACAATATGCTCAGTTTAGGCTAACAGGCACAGGTGCTTGTATTTTCGCCGAATTTGAAACAAAAGCAGAAGCCGAGCAGGTTTTTGCACATAAACCGGAAGCCGTCTTCGGTTTTGTGGCGAAAGGGCAAAATATTTCGCCATTACATCAAATGTTATTCCAAATCTAACCATCTTAACCTTAAGGATCAATCCATGACAGATATTAAACTGTTTGCGGGCAACGCAACTCCGGAACTTGCTAATCGTATTGCAAAACATCTTTATACCTCATTAGGTAATGCAACAGTTGGTCGTTTTAGCGATGGTGAAATTCAAGTACAAATCAATGAAAATGTGCGTGGAGGCGATATTTTTATTGTGCAATCCACTTGTGCACCAACTAATGATAATTTAATGGAATTGATCGTGATGGTAGATGCGCTTCGCCGTGCATCAGCTGGTCGTATTACCGCAGTGATTCCGTATTTCGGTTATGCACGCCAAGACAGACGCGTGCGTTCAGCCCGTGTGCCAATTACCGCAAAAGTGATTGCTGATTTCTTATCCAGCGTAGGGGTAGATAGAGTCTTAACCTGCGACTTACACGCAGAGCAAATTCAAGGTTTCTTTGATGTGCCGGTAGATAACGTATTTGGTTCCCCTGTGTTAATCGATGATATTTTGAAAAAATCCGATTTGGTCAACCCTATCGTGGTTTCTCCAGATATTGGTGGGGTTGTTCGTGCAAGAGCGGTGGCAAAATTATTAAATGATACCGATATGGCAATTATTGATAAACGTCGTCCAAAAGCGAATGTATCACAGGTAATGCACATTATCGGTGATGTGGCTGATCGTGACTGTATTTTAGTTGATGATATGATCGATACTGGTGGTACTTTAGTCAAAGCGGCTGAAGCGCTGAAAGAACGTGGCGCCCGTCGTGTCTTTGCTTATGCCACACACGCGGTATTTTCAGGCTCAGCAGCTCAAAATTTAGCGAATCCTGCTTTAGATGAAATTGTAGTAACTGATACTATTCCACTGAGTAATGAGATTAAAGCATTAGATAAAGTACGTGTTTTAACATTATCCGGTATGTTAGCAGAAGCAATTCGCCGTATTAGCAATGAAGAATCCATTTCAGCAATGTTTGATGCCTAATTTATGAGATAAAAACCCAGTCGAAAGATTGGGTTTTTCATATCTGTTCACTACTATATTTAGTTTAAGATAATTTGTATGTATTCCCTGATTCGTAAATTACTTTTTGCACTAGATACGGAAAAAGCACATCAATTCTCTATTCAGGCACTTGCTTTAGCCGGAAAATCGCCTTTTTCGATTCTGCCAACACCCGATAATCCGACCCAAGTAATGGGACTCACGTTTAAAAATCCAATAGGGCTTGCAGCCGGAGCGGATAAAAACGGTGAAGCGATAGATGGTTTTGGGAAATTAGGATTTGGGTTTATTGAGGTTGGGACTATTACTCCTCTCGCTCAAGACGGAAACCCTAAACCGAGGCAATTTCGTATTGTAGATGCAGAGGGAATTATTAACCGCAATGGATTTAATAATAAAGGCGTTGATGTTTTAGTAGAAAATGTAAAAAATGCAACCTATAGTGGTATTTTAGGTATTAATATTGGAAAAAATGCGGTTACACCAATTGAGCATAGCTTTGATGACTACCAAATTTGTTTGCGTAAGGTTTACCAATATGCTGATTATGTGGCGGTGAATATTTCATCACCCAATACCAAAAATTTGCGCAGTTTACAATATGGTGAGGCATTAGATGATTTGCTGCGAAACCTCAAAAATGAGCAGGCACAACTTTCGCAAAAAATGGGGAAATATCGACCGCTTGTTTTAAAGATTGCGCCTGATTTAACCGATGAAGAAATCGTTTCTGTAGCCGATAGTCTTATTCGTTACCAAATTGATGGGGTGATTGCCGGCAATACTACCTTGTCTCGTGAAAGTATTGCCGGATTACCGTATTCGGAACAACTGGGTGGATTAAGTGGCAAGCCATTACACTCATTAAGTACAAGGTTAATTTCAAAATTATCTGCCGAGTTGGGCGAGAGAATACCAATTATAGGTTGTGGGGGAGTCCATTCGTTAGAGAGTGGGCAGGAGAAAGTGAATGCAGGTGCTAGTTTATTGCAAGTCTATTCCGCAATGATTTACCAAGGACCATCATTAATTCAAACCTTAGCCAAACACCTTCAGCTGAACAGTTAGGGATAGATTTCTAGTTAAAAATGATTGGTTAGGTTTATTTCTGCCATCTTAGTGGAATAGATGGCGGTATTAGCTATCTATCAAAAATAGACAAAATTGCCTATTTTTGCTATCTTGCACTGCAAATTTATCTACAAAATTTAAACAAATTTTATAAAATTATATAAAAATCGTTTAAAATCAAATAGATAATAAGTTTTAATCATGATTTTTAGTATATGCCTCAAGAGAGGTTTAATTCGGAAATTGTTGTTTTACTGAAATTTTTTCGATAAGAATTGGTCTAAAAATCACCAAACAAACAAAATTTGTTAAAATTTTGTTATTTATCACCTCAATCGTTAATTTATAAGGAAGAATACTATGTCAGAGAACTTAAGAAATGACGTAGATCCAATCGAAACTCAGGATTGGTTAGCATCACTCGATTCATTAATTCGTGAAGAAGGTTTAGAGCGCGCTCAATTTATCATTGAACAAGTTATTAGCCAAGCTCGTGCAGGTGGCGTGGCATTACCAACAGGCGTAACAACAGATTATGTCAATACTATCCCTGTTTCCGAGCAGCCAGCTTATCCGGGTGATCATAAAATCGAACGTCGTATTCGTTCTGCGGTACGTTGGAATGCGATTGCGGCAGTACTTCGTAGCCAGAAGAAAGATCTTGACTTAGGTGGTCATATTTCAACTTTCCAATCTGCGGCAACTATGTATGAAGTGTGTTTTAACCACTTTTTCAAAGCACCAACCGAAAAAGATGGTGGTGATTTAGTGTTCTTCCAAGGCCACGCAGCACCGGGTATGTATGGTCGTGCGTTCTTAGAAGGTCGTATTACCGCAGAACAAATGGATAACTTCCGTCAAGAAGCATTTACAGACGGTTTATCTTCTTACCCACACCCTAAATTAATGCCTGAATTTTGGCAATTCTCTACCGTATCTATGGGTTTAGGACCGGTAAATGCTATTTACCAAGCTCGTTTCTTAAAATATTTAGAAAACCGTGGCCTAAAAGATACTTCGGCTCAAAAAGTATATGCATTCTTAGGCGATGGCGAAATGGATGAAATCGAATCTAAAGGTGCATTATCATTCGCCGGTCGTGAAAAATTAAATAACTTAATCTTCACTATTAGCTGTAACTTACAACGTTTAGACGGTCCGGTTAACGGTAACGGCAAAATCGTGCAAGAATTAGAAGCACTCTTTACCGGTTGTGGCTGGGAAGTGATTAAAGTGTTATGGGGTAGTGGTTGGGATAAACTGCTTGAAAAAGATACTTCAGGCAAACTTAAACAGTTAATGATGGAAGTGCTTGATGGTGACTATTTAACCTTCAAATCCAAAAATGGCGCTTACGTTCGTGAACACTTCTTCGGTCGTTACCCTGAAACTGCAGCATTAGTTGCTGATATGACAGACGATGAAATTTGGGCATTACGCCGTGGTGCACACGATTCTGAAAAACTTTATGCAGCCTATGCAAAAGCACAAAAATCGGACAAACCGGTTGTAATTTTAGCTCACCAAGTGAAAGGCTACCGTATTCCTGAAGCGGAAAGTAAAAATACTGCTCACCAATCGAAAAAAATGTCATTAGATAGCTTAAAAGGCTTCCGTGACTACTTCGAGCTACCATTAACCGATGAGCAAGTAGAAAGCCTAGAGTATGTAAGATTCCCTGAAGGTTCTGAAGAGTACAACTACTTACACGGACAACGTAAAGCCTTAAACGGTTATGTGCCTGTACGTAAACCGAAATTTACGGTTGATTTCAAAGTGCCTGAATTAAGCGAATTCCAAGCATTATTGGATGAGCAACCACGTGGTATTTCAACCACAATGGCGTTCTCTCGTGTATTGAATACTTTATTGAAAGATAAAAATATCGGTCAGCAAATCGTACCTATTATTGCGGACGAAGCCCGTACTTTCGGTATGGAAGGTTTATTCCGTCAAATCGGTATTTATAACCCACATGGTCAAAACTATGTACCGTCAGACCGTGATTTAGTAGCTTACTACCGTGAAGCAAAAGATGGCCAAGTGTTACAAGAAGGTATCAATGAGTTAGGTGCAACAGCATCTTGGGTGGCAGCAGCGACTTCTTATTCTGTTAGCAACTTACCGATGATCCCATTCTTCATCTACTACTCAATGTTTGGTTTCCAACGTGTAGGCGATATGATGTGGTTAGCCGGTGACCAATTAGCTCGTGGCTTTATGATTGGTGGTACTTCAGGTCGTACAACATTAAACGGTGAAGGTTTACAACACGAAGATGGTCATAGCCATATTCAAGCAGGTGTAATCCCGAACTGCGTCACTTATGACCCTGCATTTGCCTTTGAGGTTGCGGTTATTGTTCAAGACGGTATTCGTCGTATGTATGGTGAAAACCAAGAAGATATCTTCTACTACATTACTACCTTAAATGAAATTACCGAACAGCCGGCAATGCCGGCAGGTGCGGAAGAAGGTATCCGTAAAGGTTTATATAAATTTGAAACTGTTGAGGGTAAAGGTAAAGGTCACGTACAATTATTAAGCTCAGGTGCAATTATGCGTCACGTGCGTGCAGCTGCACAAATTCTCGCGAATGACTACGGCATTACAGCAGATGTATTCTCAGCACCATCATTCAATGAATTAGGTCGTGATGGAGCAGATGTGGCTCGTTGGAACTTATTACACCCAACTGAAACACCACGTGTACCGTACGTTGCTCAAGTGTTACAAGATTTACCAACTGTTGCTTCAACCGACTATATGAAAATGTACGCAGAGCAAATCCGTGCTTATGTACCAAGTAAACACTATCACGTGTTAGGTACAGACGGTTTCGGTCGTTCAGACAGCCGTGCAAACTTACGTGAACACTTCGAAGTTGATGAGCGTTATGTAGTAGTTGCAGCCCTCGCTCAATTAGCGAAAGAAGGTACAGTTGAAAACAAAGTGGTTGCGGAAGCTATTACTAAATTCGGCTTAAATGTAGATCGTATTAACCCATTATATGCGTAATTTCTAATACTCTCTCCCTTGATGGGAGAGAGACAGCTAAAGGTTTCGTTTAGAAACTTTTAGCAGAGAGGGTATTAGTTTTATTTGCAAAAATGTTGAGAAAATCAACCGCTTGCATTCCCCTCTCCCTGATTTTTCTTCTTACAAAGAAAAATCTGTCCTTCCCACAATGGGAGAGGGGGTAACTCAAGAAGGATTTCAAAATGTCAAAACAAATTAATGTGCCGGACATCGGTTCGGATGAAGTCAGTGTGACTGAAGTGATGGTAAAAGTTGGTGATACTATTTCAGTAGATCAATCAATTATTAACGTAGAAGGCGATAAAGCCTCTATGGAAGTGCCGGCTCCTGAAGCAGGTGTGGTAAAAGAAGTTTTAGTGAAAGTGGGTGATAAAGTTTCAACCGGTTCACCAATGTTAATTTTAGAGTCAGCAGATGCTGCTCCTGCTCAAGAAGCACCAAAAGCAGAAGCAGCTCCTGCTGCTCCAGTAGCAACAACTTCAGCCGTTGTTGAAGTAAATGTACCTGATATCGGTGGCGATGAAGTTAACGTAACCGAAATTATGGTTAAAGTAGGTGATAGCGTTGAAGTGGATCAATCTATCATCAACGTTGAAGGTGATAAAGCCTCAATGGAAGTGCCTGCACCGGTTGCCGGCGTAGTAAAAGAAATCTTAATCAATGTGGGTGACAAAGTTTCAACTGGTAAATTGATTATGAAATTTGAAACGGCTTCCGCAGCTACAGCACAATCTGCACCGGTTGCGGAAGCTGCTCCAGCTCAAGCTTCGGCATCAGCGATTAAAGATGTAAATGTACCGGACATCGGTGGTGATGAAGTAAACGTAACTGAAATTATGGTTAAAGTGGGTGATTCTGTTTCAGAAGAACAATCTTTAATCACGGTTGAAGGTGATAAAGCTTCAATGGAAGTTCCGGCTCCATTTGCCGGTGTGGTGAAAGAAATTTTAGTGAAATCAGGTGATAAAGTTTCAACCGGTTCATTAATTATGAAATTTGAAGTAGCGGGTGCGGCACCGGCTCCGGCGGCTGCTCAAGCGGCTTCAGCTCCTGCTCCACAAGCAGCAGCTCCGGCGAAAGCTGACGCAGCTCCGGCAGGTCAAAACCAATCAGGTTTAAGCCAAGAACAAGTGGTGGCTTCAGCTGGCTATGCACACGCAACACCGGTAATTCGCCGTTTAGCTCGTGAGTTTGGTGTAAACCTAGACAAAGTAAAAGGTACAGGTCGTAAAGGCCGTATCGTTAAAGAAGATATTCAAGCATACGTTAAAACGGCTGTTCAAGTATTTGAAAAACAAGGCGGAACAGCAGCGGCAGCAACAGGTGCGGCAAACGGTGCAGGCTTAGGTTTATTACCGTGGCCGAAAGTAGATTTCAGCAAGTTTGGTGAAGTTGAAGAAGTTGAATTAAGCCGTATCAATAAGATTTCCGGTGCGAACTTACACCGTAACTGGGTAATGATTCCTCACGTTACACATTTCGATCGCACAGACATTACCGAGTTAGAAAACTTCCGTAAAGAGCAAAATAAAGAAGCGGAAAAACGTAAATTAGACGTGAAAATTACCCCTGTGGTCTTCATTATGAAAGCAGTGGCAAGTGCATTAGAAGCCTTCCCTCGTTTCAACAGCTCAATTTCTGAAGATGCACAACGTTTAACCTTGAAAAAATACATCAATATCGGGATTGCGGTTGATACGCCAAACGGTTTAGTGGTGCCGGTGTTCAAAAATGTGAACAAAAAAGGCATTATCGAACTTTCTCGCGAATTAATGGAAGTCTCGAAAAAAGCCCGTGAAGGTAAATTGACAGCATCTGATATGCAAGGTGGCTGTTTCACAATTTCAAGTTTAGGCGGTATTGGTACAACGCACTTTACGCCAATCGTGAATGCACCGGAAGTGGCTATTTTAGGTGTGTCTAAATCTGAAATGCAACCGATTTGGAATGGCAAAGAGTTTGAACCACGCTTAATGCTTCCGCTTTCATTATCATTCGACCACCGTGTGATCGATGGTGCTGATGGTGCGAGATTCTTAAGCTATATTAATAGCGTGTTGGCAGATATTCGTCGTTTAGTGATGTAATTCGGTAAAGCTCCTCCTAAAAAAGTCCCTCTTTAGAAAAGAGGGGTAGGGGGAGATTTGATAGACGTAATTTACGAAGAGAATAAATTATTTGGTAGAAATTTGTGTTTGATTGATTGCTCTCTCACTTCGCTTTATATTCTGCCAAATCTCCCTTACCCCTCTTTGCTAAAGGGGGGGAATAAAAAGAGGAAAAACTATGAGCAAAGAAATTAAAACCCAAGTTGTCGTACTTGGTGCAGGTCCAGCAGGTTACTCAGCGGCATTCCGTTGTGCCGACTTAGGCTTAGAAACAGTAATTGTTGAGCGTTATTCAACCTTAGGTGGTATTTGCTTAAACGTAGGTTGTATCCCTTCTAAAGCATTATTACACGTTGCAAAAGTAATTGAAGAAGCTAAAAATGCAGTACACAACGGTGTGACCTTTGGTGAGCCAACGATTGATTTAGATCAGGTACGTGCTGGTAAAGAAGCCGTTGTTTCAAAATTAACCGGTGGCTTAGCAGGAATGGCTAAGGCTCGTAAAGTGACAGTAGTAGAAGGCTTGGCTGCATTTACTGGTCCGAATACGTTAGTCGCTCGTGATCGTGACGGCAATCCTACAACTATCACGTTCGATAATGCGATTATCGCAGCAGGTTCTCGTCCGATTCAACTACCATTTATTCCACACGAAGACCCACGAGTTTGGGATTCAACCGATGCTCTTAAATTAAAAGAAGTACCGAAAAAACTCCTTATTATGGGTGGTGGTATTATCGGTTTAGAAATGGGAACGGTATATAACGCGCTTGGTTCAGAAGTGGAAGTGGTTGAAATGTTCGACCAAGTAATTCCTGCTGCAGATAAAGATGTTGTAGCGATTTACACCAAACAAATCGAGAAAAAATTCAAGCTAATGCTTGAAACCAAAGTAACCGCAGTAGAAGCTAAAGATGACGGTATCTATGTATCAATGGAAGGTAAGGCTTGCAACGATACTAAACGTTATGATGCGGTATTAGTCGCTATCGGACGTGTGCCAAACGGTAAATTAATTGATGCCGGTAAAGCTGGAGTGGAAGTAGATGAGCGTGGCTTTATTCGTGTAGATAAACAAATGCGTACCAATGTGCCACACATCTTTGCTATTGGTGATATTGTCGGCCAGCCGATGTTAGCTCACAAAGGTGTACACGAGGGACACGTGGCAGCAGAAGTGATTGCAGGAATGAAACATTACTTCGATCCGAAAGTCATTCCGTCCATCGCTTATACTGAACCAGAAGTGGCTTGGGTTGGTAAAACTGAGAAAGAGTGTAAACAAGAAGGCTTGAACTACGAAGTGGCGAAATTCCCTTGGGCTGCTTCAGGTCGTGCGATTGCTTCTGAATGCTCAGAAGGTATGACCAAGTTAATTTTTGATAAAGATACTCACCGTGTATTAGGTGGTGCGATTGTTGGTAGCAATGGTGGCGAATTATTAGGCGAAATCGGTCTTGCAATCGAAATGGGCTGTGATGCTGAAGATATCGCATTAACCATTCATGCTCACCCAACGTTACACGAATCGGTAGGATTAGCGGCAGAAGTATTTGAAGGTTCAATTACAGACTTACCAAATGCGAAAGCCAAAAAGTGTTAATCAGATTATTTAATCTCTAAAAAATAAGCGGTTGTATTTTGTAAATTTTTTGCAAAATACAACCGCTTGATTATTTTTAAAACTAAACTATTGAATAGTGAGTTTTTTTTCAGCATTTGAATCTATAATGCTAAATTTAGCATTGACATAAAATGATAAATCCGTAAAATGCACCACGTTCCACAGCGCAATGTTGTGAGACTTCAAATGCGGGAATAGCTCAGTTGGTAGAGCACGACCTTGCCAAGGTCGGGGTCGCGAGTTCGAGCCTCGTTTCCCGCTCCAATTTCCAAATCTTCAAATCTTATGGCGTGTTAGCAAAGCGGTTATGCACTGGATTGCAAATCCATGTAGCTCGGTTCGACTCCGGGACACGCCTCCATCACTATTTAAATAGCAACTCTTGTTCTAAATTTTCAATCGCCTTTAAGCATTTCATTTTGCGATATTCTGTCTCTGTGATTTGGTTTTGCAGGGTTTGTTTAGTTGCCTCATTTTGTGTATTTAAATTTTGTTCAACTAGCCAGCTAATTTTCTCATTTAATGCACGTAACGCTTTACGGTATTCTTGTAAGCGTTTGTTGGGCGCTAAACGATGAATATTTGGAGAAAATTGATAGGAAGAATGGAATTGAGCTGATTCTGGCTTACTTTGGATTTTTTCTACGGCATTCTTTAATGCATCAAATTGTTTAACCAATTTTTCAGCGTAAAATTCACTATATAGCACCTCAGTTTGGTTCAATAATAGCTCAACTGTTTTTTCAATTTCAGCAATGAACACACTCACCAAACCGGTTTGCTGTGAGAAATAGGGTGAATTCAGAAAAATATTATCCGTTGAAAATACATTTAATTCCGAGAGGTTTTGTTTTATTTGGGCGATAAAAAGTTTTTTTTGCATGGTTGATGTTATCAATAAAGAAAATTTAAGTGAATTTTATTTCATATAACTTCTATTTTAAAGCAAAACACTTTGCGTACAAGCGGTTGATTTTTACTAATTTCTTACAATTCGTGCGTGAAAAACAGGCAAAAAAGAAATTAAATATCAAAAATGTGAACTATGTCACAAAATAAATGAACTTTTTGATAAGTTTGAACTATATCAAATTAAATATGAAAAATCCTTATTTATCAATATGTTATGCGCTTCATTTTTTCTGTTAAAAATGAGTGGATTTTCTCCAAATGAAATAATGTAATTATAACCATTTGATTTTAAAAGAAAAACTCCGTCTTTGTTTTGGAGTTTGAACTATTGACATTGAGTTTTCTTTTTGCAATTATTATGGCGACAACAATGTTAGGCGTTTTGCTGATACATTGTATCTTGGATAATTACTCTTACACCTTAATGAGGGTAATTACTTATCATATAACATATAAAATCTAAGGTGAAAATTATGAAAAAAACATTAGTTGCATTAGCAGTAACCGCGTTCGCAGCGTCAGCATCAGCAACCACCGTTTACGATGCAGAAGGTTCAAAAGTAGATTTTGATGGTTCTTTACGTATTGTTCTTGATAGAACAAATTCTAAAGAGCTAAACAATCATAATGTTGTTAAAACTAAAAAAGATGCACACACAGGAATCCGTAACACTGGTTCACGTTTTGGTGTAAGAGTAAAACATGATTTAGCTCAAGATTTCTATGCATTAGGTCGTGTTGAGTTCCGTTTTAACAAAAATACCAGTGATGATGGTTTTGGTGATTTATATACTAAACGTGCTTATGTTGGTTTAGGTAGTAAGCAATATGGTGAATTAACTTTTGGTCGTCAATTAACGATTGCTGATGATTTAAGTCAATCAGTAGATTACAACTACGGTATTAATCCAAAAGGCGATTATATTCAAACCGATGGTAACCAAGTTATTCGTTATAACTACCGTGGTGTTGAAAACTTACATGTAAGTGCAAACTATAACTTTGCACAAGATCGTAAAGATGGTGAAGTATTAGCAAATAAACTTCAAAATGCATACGGCATTGGTGCATTATACACTGTAGATAACTGGGATTTACGTGCAGCTTATGGTCATACAAACTACAAAACAGCTACTGATAGCACTAAGCACCGTAAAGATGGTGTATTAGGTTCTGTTGGTTATAAATTTGGTGACTTAAAATTAAGTGTTGACTCTGGCTATCGTCATGAAAAAGTAGAAAATGAGAAAGGAAATGCTTTCTATGTATCTCCAAACTTTGAATACCAAGTAGTACCAGCATCTAAAGTATATGGTAACTACCTATATGAGCGTGAAAAAGTGAAAAAGGTAAGTAAAGAAAAAACTCATGGCTTCTTATTAGGTGTTGACTACCAATTCCATAAACAAGTAGTTGCTTTTGTTGAGGGTTCTTATACTCGTACTAGTACTAAGGATTACAATAAAGTAACTAATGGTTATAAATACACAGGCAAATCAACTAACAAAGCTATCGGTGTTGGTATGCGTGTATACTGGTAATCAATTGATTTCCTAAATTGATAAACCCCTAACAATATTTATTGTTAGGGGTTTTGTTTTAAATATATGGTTCATTATGTTTTTTTAAGCGTATGGCTTTGCAAGTATTAGCAAAGCCAATTTTTAAATATAATAACTTTTGACCACTGGCACTATTTCTTTTTAGTCGGGCGTTGCCAGCCTTGAATGTGGCGTTGTGGCACACGGCTAATAACCAGTTCATTTTCCGCAATGTCTTTAGTGACTGTTGCACCGGCACCAATGGTTGAACCGCTGGCAATCGTGACCGGGGCAATGAGTTGGCTGTCTGAGCCGACAAATACGTTATCGCCAATAATGGTTTTGAATTTATTCGCACCATCATAGTTACAAGTGATTACACCTGCTCCGATGTTACATTCTTTGCCGATTTCCGCATCGCCTACATAAGTGAGATGATTTACTTTTGAACCTTTGCCGATGGTAGCTTTTTTGATTTCCACAAAGTTACCGATATGGGTTTCTTCCGCTAATTCTGCCCCCGGGCGTAAGCGAGAGAATGGACCGATAGCGGATTTTGCCCCGACAATCGAATCTTCAATCACAGAATAAGGTTTAATTTCAACATTATCGCCAATTTCGCAGTTTTTCAGTACGCAGCCTGCACCAATTTTTACATTGTTACCGAGTTTGATTTCACCTTCTAGAATGACATTCACATCGATCTGAACATCTTTTCCGTGGGTGACAGTGCCACGAAGATCAAAACGGCTTGGGTCGATAATAGCTACACCAGCCAATAACAGTTTTTCCGCCTCACGTTTTTGGTAGAACCGTTCAAGTGCAGCAAGTTGCAAACGGTTGTTTGCCCCTTCTACTTCCATAAATTCAGTTGCCTGAACCGCTTGTACTTTAAAGCCTTCTTGGTTTGCCATTGCGATCACATCAGTGATGTAATATTCACCTTGAGCATTGTTGTTATTTAGGTTTTTCAACCATTTTTTGAAGCTCGCACCGCTTGCTACCATCACGCCGGTATTCACTTCTTTGACTTTAAGCTGTGCTTCATTGGCATCTTTTTGCTCAACAATCGCTACCACAGAACCATTTTCACGAATAATTCGTCCGTAGCCTGTCGGGTTTTCCAATTCAACGGTTAGTAATGCAATACCATTTTCCGGTTTGGCTGCGATTAAACGCTCTAAAGTGGCTTTTGTGATTAGGGGGGCATCACCATAAAGCATTACAATGTTTTCATCATCAGCGAAAAAAGGAGCTGCTTGTTGCATTGCATGTCCTGTGCCTAATTGTTCGGCTTGGAATACCCAGTTTACAGGCTCTTCGCTTAAATGTGCTTTTAACAGATCGGCACCGTGTCCGTAAATTAAATGAATTTGCTGGGCATCTAGCTGTTTGGCAGTATCAATAACGTGTTTTACCATGGGTTTACCGGCAACTGGGTGTAACACTTTGGGTAAATCTGAATACATACGAGTGCCTTTACCGGCAGCTAAAATAACAACGCTCAGTTGAGTCATATAGAATCCTTATTTGACTAAATAGATGAAGGCTTATAGTAACGTGTAAATTGCTATAAGTGATATTTTTGTAATATTTTAACCTTTTTATAAGTGGATTTCATCGACAAGCAAAAGAAATTTGTCTGTTTGTTATCTTTTTCTATTATGTCGATTCTTATCTTGTGGAAAACTGGTATAAATAGGTAGCACTTATTTGTGCTATCTCTCTACAATAGTGTATATCTTTGCTAAAATATTAAATTAATTAGGGGCTGTCCTAGATAACGACTAAAAACTCCATTTAGGTTAAGATACCCAAATGAGAAAAAGTCGTCTAAGTCAGTACAAACAAAACAAACTCA
>NZ_SMAC01000030.1 GCF_004342115.1 Mannheimia haemolytica
TTTGTTTAGATTGATTTTTGACACTCATATTCTAAACGGGAAACTCTCACTTTTTAGAGTGAATTGTCAGATCAAGTCTGATCTTCTACAGATAAATCAACCGTATAATCCATAATATCTGGATTAGTTGTATTAGCTGCCCCGTTTACATTAATTCTATTAGAACCAGCTTTCACAGTTGCAGAAGTATCTTTTGTGAACTCATTAATTGCCTTATCACTTAAGCTTACTTTGTAAGTGCGATTTTCATCTTCTGGAGATGGAATTTTTTCAACTTATAATCTTTACCATCATCAACTACACCAGTAACAGTATCATTATCTTTAGTGAAATCACGAATCGCATCGTCTGTTAAACTCACCGCATAATTTGTAGTATTTGTTCCAGTATTAAAATTATCAGCTACATTTAAGTAGTTTTTACCATTCGTTGTAACAGCACTTACAGTAGTGTTATATGCATTGACAGTATATACATCTGTACCATCAACTGTTGCTTTAGAAACATTTACATTAGAACCCTGTTTAACTTGGGTTTTAGCTGCTTTGATTGCATCATGAATAGTATCTTTACCTGTTTCACCAATATTTGTAAATGTGATATTACCATTTGCATCAACTTGTGAATTACCGCCAAAATTATTTACAACTGAATTAGTCACATTGTCTAACATTTTATTCGTTGCATATAATTGAGAGCCGTTAATTGCATCTGTTGAAGTGCTTGAGATATTACCTGGTGCTACAAATTTAATCTGGCGAGCATTTGTTGCATTACCTACACTTACGTAATCACCCTCAGCAACATTATCGTTACCAGCGAAACCACTATAAGTCAATTTACCTACAGTTGCTGTATTTTCATAAGTCGCTTTTGCTTGTGCGGAATCTGAGCCTAAAATTACAGAACCAACAGTATTAACCGTAACATTAGAACCTAATACAAAGGTGTCATTACCCGATACAGTATTGTTATAACCTACCGCTGCTGCACGAATACCGGAAACAGTGCTGTTTACACCTGCCGCAATAGAGCTTTCACCACTTGCTGTTGAGTTATAAGCAATCGCCGTTGCATAGTTAGCTATTGACTCAGCTTCAAAACCAATCGCAGTACCACCTTCGTGGGTTACATTCGCTCGAGTACCAATTGCTGTT
This sequence comes from Mannheimia haemolytica, assembly GCF_004342115.1. GTDB lineage: Bacteria > Pseudomonadota > Gammaproteobacteria > Enterobacterales > Pasteurellaceae > Mannheimia > Mannheimia haemolytica. The sequence continues at coordinate 1,158 of NZ_SMAC01000030.1, forward strand.
GCATTCGAGTTGCTAACATTTGAAGTATAACCTACCGCAATAGAATTATTACCAGTCGATTTTGCTGTATCACCAATTGCCATCCCACCTTCTTTAGTTACAGTAGAATTGGTACCAATAGTAATTACTTTTTCTGCATGAGAAGTTGCATTCCAACCAATACTAATAGCATTATCTTTCCAAGCCTTAGATGCATTACCAAATGCAATTGCACCCGTACCAGTTGTATTAGTATTTACACCAAAAGCAATAGAACCATCTCCCTGTGCAGTTGCATTAGTTGAGAAAGCTACAGTATCGTTTGATAATGCACGAGTATTTGTACCTAAAGCAAAAGCGTTATTTGCAACCTTATCTTTATCTGCAACAGTAATGTCACCTAATTCACCAATATTACTAGCCTCAACTTTAAAGCTACCAGAATGTGCATTGGTACCAATTGCAAAAGCACTATCACCATTAGTTTTTGCTTTAGTACCAATAGAAAATGAATCCTTACCAGCAGCTAAAGTATTATTATTACCATCATAAATACTTCGTCTTGCTTCTCCAGTATTTTGATCAAGAGTCTGAGGTACACCTGAACCAATCGCAAAAGAACGCTCACCCAATGCAGTTGCCGATGCACCAATTGCAAAACTTGCAGTTGCATTTGCCCAAGAAGAACCTATTGCTGCCGCATAATCAGCTCTTGCAGCAGATTGGCGCATTGCTGCGAATGAGTTGAACCCAGAAGCATAAGAAGATGTACCTAAAGCTACTGCTCCGATATCTGTCGCTTTAGATAAACCACCAATTGCAATAGACAAACCACCTGTCGATTTAGAATAGTCACCGATAGCAATACCATTATTGTAACCAGAAGTAACTTGACTACTCTGAATAACTGTATTACGACCTATGCCAATACCTTCTATATGTAGCGTTCCATTATAAAGATTCCCAGTGGTACTTCTGTCAATATTTAAAGGATCGTTATAAGAAAGACTACCTGGATTATAATAGTTATAAGCGTATGTATCCCCTATTTTGTTAATAGAATCGCCTGTAGTATATCCAGCATTATTACCTGAGAAACAACTGCCTCCGCCGGCATTGCCGAAATCATTAATAACGCGGTTCCACCTACTAAAAAAGAACCTTTTAGCCCACCCACTAAAGGGCTAATACTACTACGATCATCAGTGGAGGATGCCGCTTTTCCTTGCGATTTAGCAAGTTCAGACACAACTTCCATTTTTTGCGTCGTTCGGTTAAAAATAACCTTAAATATTTTGTTCATAATTTTATACCTTTAGATATATAAAAAAGCTTATTTCTGACGTTAGAATTAACCTTAGAAATAAGCTTACTTCGTAAATAATTCGGCAATTACAACCCACCGAATAAACAACTTTACTGCTCTTTATAAGAGGACAGTCCTCTCGATAATAGTAAGATTTTCACTTCAAAACCTCAACAATCTTTTAACATCTTTACAATTCTCTTATTATCAAGATAATAAAATTAACAAAACCCCTTATAAATCAAACAAATACACAGAAAATATACTTAATTTACAAATAAATACCAAACGGAAAATTATTAACATTCTACCTATTTTTAATTAACCAATATGCAACAAAGCCATATTAATAATAAGGTTATCACTGGTTTTTATCCCTTATTTTTTATGAAAAATCTTATAATATTGAATATTTACTCCAGTTTTAATCGAGAATCATGTTCTTTTTTATTTTGTTATTCTCTTTAGGTATAAAAAAACCCGGTAAATACCGGGCTTTTATTTCAATGAGTTATCCAACTTGCTAGAGCGATTACCGCAATAAAAATAAATAACCAAATAAGTTGTAATTTTACGCTTTTGCGGTTGATCTCCTGGTTGTGTAATCGGCGCTGTTCTAACTTTTGCCGATATATCACTAAATCGGCTTCTTTAAACGAGAAGCCACAATGTATGCAATGTTCTAAACTGTCGCTAATACGCTTTCGACACTCTGGACAACGGTGTAATGCCATAATTACCTCAATTTATTACTTTGCATAATCGGCTATCCGTACATTGTTCAATATGAACATGATAGTATTGATGAGTATCACGATTGAAAAACAAGAAATATTGATTACCTCTTATTTTTGTTCCCATAATGTAGCCGTTATCACTGTTGGTGGATAATATGTAGTATTTTTGATTCTCTATTTCGATGTAATCATAGGTAGTTCTTAGTCCGGCACGAAATAACCAATATGCAATGAGAGCAAACTGAAATAGAGAAAAATAAAGATGTTAAACAGAGCAAAACTTCCTCCTAATAGCATCTTTCTAAAGTCTAGATCAAACTTGGTATTATTCCATCTCTTACGGAAGAAGAATACACTCACGCCACTTACAAAAATATAGATAAATGAGATATAAATAGGCACTATACCGGTAAATAAGTAAAAAGTGAGAATAACCGGTACTGTAAATACAGAAACCAACACAATCACCCTTAACCAACCTAGATTTCGGAAATAATGCAGCTGAAAAACTTTATTTAGTAAGCTATAACCTAGCGCATAACACAAGAATAAGATAACTGAAGTACCGAATACATAAGCCAAACTTCTTGCCATACTGGCATTGCCGATTTCAACATGCCACCAAGGGTAGCCATGAAATATGGCTTGTCCCCAACCGTAACAGTAAGCGGTAGCAAAACTAGTTAATGTAAAAAATGCAAGAGAAAATGAAGAATTGATAATTTTATTAATGTGTTTATTTAGCATAACAAAGAATGTCTATTTCCATTAAAACCTAACTATTTTTGATTACTATAATAACCCGTATTACACAAAAAACAAACATTTAATTCACACCAAATTAGAAAATTTGCTTTAGTAAGGTTGAAAATATAACTCTAAAACACGATAATAAAAAGCTTCTCTGCTAACAATGGCTAGACTGCTTCATCGTCAGTTTCGCCGGTACGGGTGCGGATAACTTGTTCAATATTCGCTACATAAATTTTGCCATCACCCACTTGCCCAGAATAGGATGCATTGAGAATGGCATCGATCACTTCATCGGTTTGGTAATTAGAAACCAATATCTCCACCTTAATTTTAGGACGAAAGTCAATGCGGCTCATTTGGCTAAGCTCTTGTTCGGTATGCCCATATTGGCGTCCAAAGCCTTTTACTTCGGTAATAGTCATTCCTTGAATACCGATTTCTGAAAGTGCATCTTGCACTTGGTCTAATTTTGAAGGTTGGATAATGGTAGTAATCAGTTTCATATTATATCCTTCTCTGTTTGAGTTGCCGTAAGTATAAAAAGCTATTGAGGGGTATGCAAGGTAGGAGGTATTTTCTCCGTGAAATATTCTGCCAAATCTCCCCCACATACAAGCGGTTACTTTTTCCAAAAATTTTGCAATTTTTTTATTTTTGCCCTTGAACAGTGCATTTTCGCCCTTATTTATGGTTTCGTCTGAACGGGAAATGCAATCCCGTTTCTTATTCAAACTGAATTTATTATTAGAGGAATCATAAAATGGGTAAAATCATTGGTATTGACTTAGGTACAACAAACTCTTGTGTTGCGGTAATGGACGGCGACAAACCTCGTGTAATTGAAAATGCGGAAGGGGCAAGAACAACGCCATCTATCATCGCTTACACCGATAAAGAAACCTTAGTTGGTCAGCCGGCAAAACGTCAGGCAATTACTAACCCGAAAAATACTTTATTTGCAATCAAGCGTTTAATCGGTCGCCGCTTTACTGATGCAGAAGTACAACGTGATATTGAAATTATGCCGTTTGAAATCAGCAAAGCAGACAACGGCGATGCGTGGGTAACGGTAAAAGGCGAAAAATTGGCACCACCACAAATTTCTGCTGAAATCTTGAAAAAAATGAAGAAAACCGCAGAAGATTTCTTAGGTGAGCCGGTAACCGAAGCAGTTATTACTGTGCCTGCATACTTTAACGATGCACAACGCCAAGCCACTAAAGATGCGGGTCGTATTGCAGGTTTAGATGTTAAACGTATCATTAACGAACCAACAGCGGCGGCACTTGCCTACGGTTTAGATTCTAAGAAAGAGAACCAAACTATCGCCGTTTACGACTTAGGTGGTGGTACATTCGATATTTCAATTATCGAAATCGACAACTTTGACGGCGAGCAAACCTTTGAAGTGCGTGCAACCAATGGTGACACCCACTTAGGTGGTGAAGATTTCGACAACCGAGTCATTAACTACCTAGTAGAAGAATTCAAAAAAGAACAAGCGGTTGATTTACGCAACGACCCAATGGCAATGCAACGTGTGAAAGAAGCGGCGGAAAAAGCGAAAATTGAGCTTTCTTCGGCACAAGAAACTGAAGTAAATCTTCCGTACATCACAGCAGATGCAAGTGGTCCGAAACACTTAAACATCAAAGTGACTCGTGCGAAATTAGAATCTTTAGTTGAAGATTTAGTAAACCGTTCATTAGAGCCATTAAAAACGGCTTTATCTGACGCTGGTTTATCAGTTAGCGACATCAACGATGTAATCTTAGTGGGCGGTCAAACCCGTATGCCATTAGTACAGAAAAAAGTGGCAGACTTCTTCGGCAAAGAACCACGCAAAGACGTGAACCCAGACGAAGCGGTAGCAATCGGTGCAGCAGTGCAAGGTGGCGTATTAAGCGGCTCGGTAACAGACGTATTGTTATTAGACGTAACCCCACTTTCATTGGGTATCGAAACAATGGGCGGCGTGATGACAACCTTAATTGAGAAAAACACTACGATCCCAACCAAAAAATCGCAAGTGTTCTCAACAGCGGAAGACAACCAATCTGCGGTAACCATCCACGTGTTACAAGGTGAGCGTAAACGTGCAGCGGATAACAAATCGTTAGGTCAATTCAATCTTGAAGGCATCAACCCAGCTCCACGCGGTATGCCACAAATTGAAGTAACTTTCGATATTGACGCGAACGGTATCATCAACGTGTCTGCGAAAGACAAAAACACTGGCAAAGAACAACAAATCAAAATCCAAGCATCTTCAGGCTTAAGCGATGAAGAAGTAGAACAAATGGTGCGTGATGCGGAAGCGAACGCTGAAGCAGACAAAAAATTTGAAGAGTTAGTTCAAACCCGCAACCAAGCAGATGGTATTGCTCACGCAACCCGTAAGCAAATTACTGAAGCAGGCGATGCGTTAAATGCAGACGACAAAGCGAAAATCGACGCAGCCATTGCAGAATTAGAAACCGCTGCAAAAGGCGAAGACAAAGCGGAGATCGAAGCAAAAATCGAAGCGTTAATCAAAGCTTCAGAACCGTTAATGCAAGCAGCCCAAGCAAAAACCCAAGGCGGCGAGCAACCACAACAATCCCAAAAAGATGACGGCGTGGTCGATGCGGAATTTGAAGAAGTGAAAGATAATAAATAATCTTGCGTAACTTGTAGGGGCGAAATATCTTTCGCCCCTTTTGTGTAGATATATACCACCTAGCACGAGCCGTGCTAGGTTACACATAATTCAGCCCCTTTGGGGCTGTGCAAGCGGTGCTTTTCAAAGGAAATTTTGCAAATGCTAAAACTCTACCCTACAACGGAAAATGTACAGCCACCGTTTTATAAAATTTACGATCATAAAAGTGGTGAAACGGTCATTGCTACAGAAATGGAAAACAGCAATACCCCGATTTTAATGGACGATTTTGTTTGGTTTGAGCAAATTCCAACCACCGAGGCTCTTTTGGTAGATACTTGGTCTGTGATTGAAAACCGTGCTAAACAAGGCTTGCTCAAACGAGCTTACACCAAAGATTTTGAAAAACATTTAGCAGACGGCAAAGTAGAAATTTATATTGCGGTGAATCCGCATTGTTAGGCTTTGATAGCGCAAGCGTCCACGCTTGTGCTTAACCATCAAATTTGGTACAAGCGTGGACGCTTGCACCATCTTGTCTAGAACCTATTTTACTATAAAACGCTCTCCCACAAGGGGCGAGGGCAAGCGGTCAAAAACAGAGAAAAATTTACAAACGGAACAACAATGGCAAAGAAAGATTATTACGAAGTCCTTGGACTGTCTAAAGGGGCAAGCGAGAAAGACATCAAACGAGCATATAAACGTTTGGCGGCAAAGCATCACCCGGATAAAAACCAAGGCAGTAAAGAGTCGGAAGAGAAATTTAAAGAGATTACCGAAGCCTATGACGTGCTGACCGACAGCGAGAAAAAAGCGATGTACGACCAATACGGTCACGCCGCCTTTGAACAAGGCGGTGCCGGTGCAGGCGGATTCGGTGGCTTTGGCGGCGGTGGTTTCGGTGGTTTTGAAGACATCTTCAGCGAAATGTTTGGCGGTGGCTTTGGTGGCGGTGGACGTCGCCAACGTGTGGTACGTGGCGATGATTTACGTTACGACATCGAGATCACCCTTGAAGAAGCTGTGAAAGGCTGTAAAAAAGATATTCGCATTCAAACCTTAGCTGAATGTGATACTTGTCATGGTACAGGGGCGGAAGCAGGGAGCAAAGTGGAAACCTGTTCGCATTGTCACGGCTCCGGCAGAGTTCGCCGTCAGCAAGGTTTCTTTGTGACTGAGGCAGTTTGTCCAAGTTGTCACGGTACAGGTAAACGCATTGAAAAACCGTGCCGTTCTTGCCACGGCGATGGACGTGTACAGAAAGCGAAAAACCTCTCTGTTACCATTCCGGCAGGTGTGGATACCGGTAATCAACTTCGCTTATCGAGAGAGGGAGCTGCAGGCGAAAATGGCGCACCGGCAGGCGATTTATATGTGGTGATTCACGTTAAAGAACACGATATTTTTGAGCGTGACGGTTCGAATTTATACTGTGAAGTGCCGATTAGCTTTACTCTTGCAGCTTTAGGTGGTGAAATTGAAGTGCCAACTTTAGACGGCAAATTAAAACTCAAAATTCCGGCAGAAACTCAAACCGGTAAACTATTCCGTGTACGAGGCAAAGGGGTAACAAGCCCTCGTGGTGGCTACGCAGGGGATTTAATCTGCAAAGTGGTGGTCGAAACGCCTGTGAATTTAACCGAAGAACAGAAAGCACTATTACGACAATTTGAAGAGAGTTTAGAAGGACAAGGTAAACATCGTCCGAAACACGAAGGTTTCTTTGATGGTGTGAAGAAATTCTTTGATAACTTAGGCAAATAAAATTATAAAAAGTACATATTTCTTAAATATGTACTTTTTTATTATCTATTCTTTGTTGAAATCTACTTCTCGGCCGTTAGTTTTTACACCTACATACTGCAAAAAATAGTGGAAAAATGACCGCTTATCATCTTTCTCAGAATACTTGACAATTAAAGTCAACTATTTAAAATTAATATTTAATAGTCATTAATTATCAAATTGATAGATTGAGAAAAAATCTACAACACCTATAATTCTCTTCGGATTAATTACCTATCTTATTTCTAATTTATGAGGATTCTATTATGTCTAAATGTCCTGTTACACATTTGACAATGAACAACGGTGCACCTGTTGTTGATAACCAAAACAGCTTAACAGCGGGTCCACGTGGTCCATTATTAGCGCAAGATTTATGGTTAAATGAAAAATTAGCGAACTTCGTGCGTGAAGTCATTCCTGAGCGTCGTATGCACGCTAAAGGTTCCGGTGCGTTCGGTACTTTCACTGTAACTAACGACATCACTAAATACACTCGTGCGGCAATTTTTAGCCAAGTCGGTAAAAAAACTGAAATGTTTGCTCGTTTCACCACCGTTGCAGGTGAACGTGGTGCGGCAGATGCTGAGCGTGATATTCGTGGTTTCGCATTAAAATTCTATACCGAAGAAGGTAACTGGGATATGGTGGGTAACAACACCCCTGTGTTCTTCTTACGTGACCCACGTAAATTCCCGGATTTAAACAAAGCGGTTAAACGTGACCCACGCACGAATATGCGTTCTGCAACTAACAACTGGGATTTCTGGACATTATTACCAGAAGCATTTCACCAAGTGACTATTGTAATGAGTGAACGTGGTATTCCGGCTTCATATCGTCATATGCACGGTTATGGCTCACATACTTATAGCTTCATCAATGCAGCTAATGAGCGTTTCTGGGTGAAATTCCATTTCCATACACAACAAGGCATTAAAAACTTAACTAACGAAGAAGCAGCCGCTATTATCGCTAACGATCGTGAAAGTCACCAACGTGATTTATACGAAGCGATTGAGCGTGGCGATTTCCCGAAATGGAAAATGTTTGTTCAAATTATGCCTGAAACTGATGCAGATAAAGTACCATACCACCCGTTTGACTTAACCAAAGTATGGCCAAAATCAGACTACCCATTAATTGAAGTGGGTGAGTTTGAATTAAATCGTAACCCTGAAAACTTCTTTGCTGATGTTGAACAATCTGCGTTCGCACCAAGCAACTTAGTGCCGGGTATCAGCGTGTCTCCGGACCGTATGTTACAAGCTCGTTTATTCAACTATGCGGATGCTCAACGCTACCGTTTAGGTGTGAACCACCACCAAATCCCTGTAAACGCTCCACGTTGCCCGGTTCATAGCAACGCTCGTGACGGTCAAGGTCGTGTGGACGGTAACTACGGTAGTACCATTCACTACGAACCAAACAGCTTCGGCAAATGGCAAGAACAAGCTCAATATGCAGAGCCACCACTGAAAATTAATGGTGATGCAGCCCACTGGAACTATCGTGAAGATGATGCTGACTACTTCAGCCAACCACGTGTATTGTTTAATATGATGAATGATGAACAAAAACAAGCATTATTCAATAATACTGCTGCAGGTATGGGCGATGCATTAGACTTCATTAAATACCGTCATATTCGTAACTGCTATGCCTGTGATCCGGCATACGGTGAAGGTGTGGCAAAAGCATTAGGTATGACGGTTGAAGATGCTATTGCTGCAAGAGCAACAGACCCAGCATTAGGTCAACCGGGTTTACTCTAATCCTTAGTGAATACAAAACTCAAAGCAAAAGCTCTACGAAAGTAGAGCTTTTTTACTGCTAATTATTTAACCACCGTAATTTCCCACAAGGCATCGCCAAGTTGTTGGTAATCGGTAACTTCATAGCCTTCCTCTTCCGCCCAATTTGGAATGGCTTCGGTTGCTTGAGTGCAGTCAAATTCAATCGTTAAGCTATCGCCTTTATTCAATTTTGCCATCGCCGCTTTGGCTTCGACTAATGGAAACGGGCAGACAAGCCCTGAGGCAGGTAAACGTACGTTCATCTTTATTACTCCTTAAAAAAATTAACCTTTTAAACGCTGTGGGCGGATAATCGTAAAATACGCTCCAACAAATGTACCGAGAATCATTATTGGTAATGAAAGCCAGCCTTGCCAAGAGAAGAAAGCTGTTTCAACTAATCCGTTCCCGATTGAACAACCACCGGCAAGGCTTGCACCGATTCCCATTAATGCACCGCCTCCTGCACTGCGTAACATTGTGGTCGCATCTGGCACTCTGAAACGGAATTCATTCGAGAACTTTGCAGCCACAAACGAGCCGATCAAAATCCCTAACACCAAAAATACCGCCCAGTTAATAAATTTAACTTCACCGGTTACAAAATATTGAACCAAATTTGCACTTGGCGTAGTAATGCCTAAGCCGAAGTTTCTACCGGCAGCACTGCTAAGAGGCCAAGCAAGCAGTGCAATTAAGCCTACCAACACTGCCGTCAAAACGGGTGCCAACGTTTTTCAAACAGAATATGAGCTAAACCGGTTTTGCGTGGTTTTAACGTGATGGTTTTACCTCTCGGTTTTCTTAAATGATAGAAGGTTAATGCGAATGTAATTACACTCAGAATAAACACTAACACCCAAGGGGAAATACCAAATGTTTCATAAATCGTGCGGTGTTGAATTACATTGCTTTTTAGCTCTTGATTAAGTGGGGCTAACACACCGGTTCGCATAGAAGCAGAAAACAGCCCATAAATAATCAGTGCAACCCAACTGCCGATTAAACCCTCACCGGCACGATACCACGTTCCTGTAGCACAACCGCTTGCATAAATAATGCCGATACCAAACAGAAATGCCCCAATGATCACTGCAAGCAAAGGCAAATCTTCCGCCGGAGAACTAAAAGAGCCGGCTTCATACAAAAGCCAAGTCCCGATCGATTGCACCGTAATTGCAATTAAAAGTGCCACAAACATACGGCTATTCTTTGTTACATAGAGATCACGAAATGCTCCGGTAATACAAAAACGCCCTCTTTGCATCACAAACCCGAGTAGAAAGCCACATAATAATCCTGTGAATAACATAAAAAATACCTCTCAACAAATTAACGTGAGAAGTATTTAAATATAAAGCCGTCTAGATGGCTAATAATCTTTAGCAAAATGATATGTTATTCAGTTATATCAATGCTATTAAATATGCGGAATAAGATCATCAGGCCCGCCTAATTTATTCAACGCCACTCTTCTTGGGTCAACTAACTTGGATTTTTTTATCATCGGTTCAACCGTTGAACCTTGTACTAAAATTGAGAAAGTGACCACCGCATAAGTCATTAACAGAATCAAATCTCGCACATCAAGCTCTCCCTCCGAACTTGACACCATCGCAGCCCCTGCCGGTACGGAAAGAGCCATTGCAAGGGCTAATCCACCGCGTAATCCGCCCCAAGTCATAATGCGTAAGGTGTAAGGATTATAAGTGCGGAAGCGTTTTAACACTTGGTATGGAATCCACAGGCTGATGTAGCGTGCAAGCAAACAAATTGGAATTGCTGCCAACATTAACACCCCACCAATAAAGGTGAAATCAACTAACAGTGTACTTAAGCCGATAAGCAGGAATAACAGGTAGTTTAATGAATGGTCGATCATCTCCCAGAAGTGATCAAGATATTTTTGGCTCTGTTCGGAGAAACCGGAACGGCGAGTCCAGTTGCCAATCATAATACCGGCAACTACCATTGTTAATGCCCCTGAAACGTGTAGGTAGTTTGCAATCACAAAGCCGACCGTTGGAATCGTTAGCGTAATTAAAATTTCAAGGCTACCGTCATCAGTTGCGGAAATAAATTTATGTGCCACAAAACCGGTTAATAAGCCAAAAACAATACCGCCTACTGCTTCTTGTAGGAACAGCCCGGTAATGCCGCTAAGTGTTGGAGCCTGTCCGCCAAAAGCCACCGCAAAGATAGTGGTAAAAATTACTAAGCCGATACCATCATTAAACAACGATTCCCCCTCAACGTGCATTGAAAGACGTTTTGGAGCTTTCAAGCTTTTGATAATTGCCAATACGGCAATCGGGTCGGTTGGCGAAATCAGTGAGCCGAACAACAAGCAATAAACAAAACCGATTTCCAAACCACATAGTTTTGCCACGCCATAAATCAAAGCACCGATTAAGAAAGTGGAAATTAAGGTAGAAAGTAAAGCATAAACCGCAATTTCTCGACGCTGTTCTTTCATTAACGGTAGTTTAATCCCAAGTGAACCGGCAAAAAGCAAGAAACCCAGCATTCCGTTTAACAGGAAGCTTTTAAAATCGAGTTGTTCAACAAGTTTATCAACGTGAAACCAGCCTAGAGAACCGAAGGTAAGAATAAGAAGGGAGCCTATAAGAGCAGAGGCTGTAATAGCTATGGTGGTTTGAATATTTTCGTTTAATTTTCGGGTAAAAAACGAAATAAACATCGCAAGCCCAAACAGCAGGCAGATATACGAGTAGAGTTGCATAACATTTTCCTATAAATATAAAAACTGCTGCTAGTGTAAACGCTGTTTAACAGAATAGCTACATAAAAAATAGGCAGAATACAATTTGGTAACATTCTGCCTATTTTGGGTTATGCGGTTGCCAATAATTTTTCTAAAATTTGATAATAAATTTCGCCACAATGTGCTAAATTATCCACACTCACACACTCATTAACCTTATGAATGGTTGTGTTAAGTGGCCCAAACTCCACGACTTCAGCGCCCATTAACGCAATAAAACGCCCGTCTGAAGTACCGCCGCCGGTGTCTAACCGAGGCGTAATTTTTGCCACATTTTCGACCGCTTGTAATGCAGCTTCTACCAACTTCCCATTGCCGGCAAGGAACGGTTTGCCCGACAAATTCCAACTTATTCGGTATTTTAGCCCCTGTTTTTCGAGCATTTCCGTCACTTTTGCTTTAATGATTTCATCGGTTACTTCAGTGCAATAACGCAAGTTAAACTGGATATAAAGCTCGCCCGGAATCACATTATTGCTACCTGTGCCGGCTTTGATATTGGCAATTTGCAAACTGGTAGGCGGGAAAAATTCGTTACCGTTATCCCACTGGTAAGTGGTCAGATCGGTTAAAAAACCCAGTGACGTATGCACCGGATTTTCCGCCAAATGTGGATAGGCAACGTGCCCTTGAATGCCCTCGATATAGAGATCTGCCGTAATTGAACCACGTCTGCCGTTTTTAATCACATCGCCAAACACCTTGCTACTAGACGGTTCGCCCACTACCGCATAATGTACCGCTTCATTGCGAGCCATTAAGGTTTCAACCACTTTTACCGTACCGTCTTTGGCTGCTGCCTCTTCATCGGAGGTAATCAATAATGCCACTTTGCCCTTATGGTTTGGGTGATGTTGCACGAAAGTTTCTGCCGCCACAACTAACGCCGAGAGCGAGCCTTTCATATCTGCCGCCCCTCGCCCATAAAGCATTCCATCTACAATCTCAGCCGAAAACGGCGGATAAGCCCATTGGCTTTCATCGCCTACCGGCACCACATCTGTATGCCCGGCAAACACAATGCAAGGCTCTGTTTTACCATTTTCCGAGCCGTGCGTTGCCCATAAATTCAAGGTGTCGCCAAACGGCAACCATTCAATATTAAAGCCCCGTTTTTCAAGACGTTGTGCAATTTCTTGCTGACAGCCTTTGTCTTGTGGGCTGATGGAATCACGGCGGATTAGGTTCTGTGCAAGGGAGATAATTTCATTTTTCATAGGTTACAAGCGGTTGTTTTGGGTGAATTTTTTGCTATATATCCTGTAGGGGCGGGTCCTGTGCCCGCCCGAACAATCCTAAAGACTACGGACAGGCACAGGACCTGTCCCTACAAGCAGGGGAAAAAATTAATTAAACGCAGCCACATACTCTTTCTCATTAAAACCAATCAAAGCAATATCCTCTTTAATCACAATCGGGCGTTTAATTAGGGTCGGCTGTTCGGTTAGCACTTTTAATGCCGACTCACGGTTAAGGTTGTTTTTAATTTCCTCATCAAGGTTTCGCCAAGTGGTGCTACGTTTATTAACTAAGTTTTCCCAACCGAATTTTGCTTCCATTTCCACTAACCAATCGGCATTTAAACCGTCCACACGGTAATCGTGCAGTTGTGGGTTTTGATTATGATCTTCGAGCCATTTCAAGGCTTTTTTTACTGTGTCGCAATTTTTAATGCCATAAACTAAGGTTGTCATCATTTTTCCTCATTATCTGATTCCAGCATTGCCTGCCAGATTTTTAACGCATCGGCGGTTTCTGCCACATCGTGCACCCGTAAAATTTTCGCCCCATTTTGAGCGGCTAATAACGCCCCTACTACAGAGCCAAGTAGCCGTTGTTCTACCGGTTTATCTAACACCGCACCAATCATTGATTTACGGGAAAGTCCGGCAAGCACAGGGAAGCCTGAATCCACAAAGGCTTTAAGGTGTTTCAATAATTGGTAATTGTGTTTCACGCTTTTACCAAAGCCAAAACCGGGGTCTAAAATAATGTGTTCTTTGGGAATGCCTGCGGTGATGCACTCGAAAATCCGTTGATTTAAGAAATCTGCCACATCTTCCAACACATCATCATAGTGCGGATTTTGTTGCATTGTTTGCGGGTTGCCTTGCATATGCATTAAACAAACCGGCAAGCCCAATTCTACTGCCGCTGCCAACGCATTCGGCTCGGTTAAGGCTCGAATATCGTTAATGATATCCATACCGACTTTTGCCGACTCTTTGAATACTTCTGCTTTGGAGCTATCAACCGAAATCAAGCAATCAAAACGGCTGCGGATCGCCTCCACCACCGGCACAACACGCTCTAATTCTTGTTCTAAGCTCACAATCGCCGCATTAGGGCGGGTGGATTCACCGCCAATATCAATAATGCTTGCCCCATCAGCTAACATTTTTTCCGCTTGGAACAAGGCTTTATCGAGGGAAAAAAACTTGCCCGAATCGGAAAATGAATCCGGCGTGAAGTTTAAGATCCCCATAATTTGCGGTGTGGTTAAATCTAACAAGCGGTCATTTTTTTGAAAATTTTTGAAATGGATTTGCATATTTTTGCTTATATTTTGTTGGTGCAAGCGTCCACGCTTGTACCTCTCTATGTTGATTTACAGCACAAGCGTGGACGCTTGCGCTATCTTACTCTCTCATTACGTTATTTAGTAATTAGCCCTTAATTTTGCCAACACCCCTTTTAAGGTTTTATCCAAAGGTGCGGTAATGACCATTTCTTCGCCGGTTTTGGGGTGTTCAAAACGAATAGCATGGGCGTGCAGAAATAAACGCTGTAAGCCAACTTCTTTCATTTTGCTGTCAAATTCCACATCACCATATTTGTCATCTAACGCAATCGGGTGTCCGGCATATTGGGTATGCACACGGATTTGGTGGGTTCTGCCGGTAATAGGCGAGGCTTTCACCAAAGTGGCATTGGCATAACGCTCTTCAATGCTGAAACGGGTTTCGGACGGTTTGCCCTCCTCACTCACTCGTACAATTCGTTCACCGCTGGCAAGTTCGTTTTTCAGCAACGGGGCTTTAATCACTTTAGTGTGAGCCTGCCATTGCCCTCGCACAAGGGCAAGATAGTCTTTTTGCACCACTTTCTCACGTAGTTGTTCGTGCAAGGAACGTAACGCCGAACGCTTTTTTGCCACCAGCAAAATGCCTGATGTATCACGGTCGATACGGTGTACCAATTCCAAGAAACGAGCCTGTGGACGTAACGCACGCAAAGCCTCAATCACACCAAAACTTAAACCACTGCCACCGTGTACAGCAATACCTGATGGTTTGTTAATTACTAGCATTGAGTCATCTTCATACAGAATTTGGCTTTCCAGCTCCGCCACTTTGTTTAATTTAGTCGAAATTGGGGCTTCATTTTTTTCCGCTACACGCACCGGTGGCACACGCACTAAATCGTCGGGCTGTAATTTATATTCGGGCTTTATGCGCCCTTTATTCACCCGCACCTCGCCTTTTCGCACAATGCGGTAAATCAAACTTTTCGGCACGCCTTTGAGCTTTGCCAATAAAAAATTATCTAAACGCTGTCCGGCTTCATCTTCACTGATCGTAAAAAATTGAACACCGGCACTAATTACTTTTTCTGTTGTCATTATCTTGTCTTTTAGAGAAAATTTTGCTCTAAATTCTAGCACAAAACCGCTTAGCGAGTGAGGCAAATTCGCTAGGCTTATTTTTCATTTTAATTTTAAGGAAACAATATGACTGAAAAAGTCACCGAAACCGCCCCAAATATTGACGTGGTTGCCGAAACCGAAAAAGTAATTAACAAAGTCAGCACAATGGATTTTAATTCCGTATTAAACGAGTGGATTATCCCTTATGGCACCAAAATTTTACTAGCGATTGCGATTTTTGTAGTCGGGAAATTTCTTGCCCGCCTGATTAGCCGTTTACTCGGCAAAGCGGCATTAAAATCAACCAAAGATGAAATGCTGCAAAGTTTTATTGTCTCAATCAGCTATTTTTTACTGCTGTTAATTGTGGTGATTGCCTCGCTTTCACAAATCGGCATTAACACCAGCTCGCTGGTTGCATTAATCGGTGCTGCCGGTTTAGCCATCGGTTTATCATTACAAAACTCATTACAAAACTTTGCTGCCGGCGTGATGTTGTTAATCTTCAAGCCATTTCGCAAAGGGGATTTAATCGAAACCGGCGGAATGACCGGCGTGGCTGAACAAATGGGGCTTTTAGTGTTGGAACTTCGCACCGGCGATAACAAAACCGTGTTATTACCAAACGGCAAAGTGTTTTCTGACAGCATCATCAACTACTCTAACAACCCGACACGCCGTATTGATTTCACCTTTGATATTTCTTATGAATCTAACTTTAAAAGAGGCGAAAGAGATTATCCAACGCATTTTAGACGCCAATACTTATGTATTAAAAGATCCGGCACCTGTAGTAGCAGTCGGCGCTTTAGCATCGCATAGTGTTCAATTTGTTGTTCGCCCTTGGGTTCAGACGCCAAATTACTGGGCAGCATATTGGGAAATTATCGAACAAGTAAAATTAGCCTTTGGTGAAGCAGGTATATCTATTCCTTACAACCAAATGGAATTGCATATTAAAAGCGGTTCACTAGAGAATAAAGCATAAGAAAAAAGCCTGTAAGCGGTCTTTTTTCGATAAAATTTTGCAAATTTTGGGCGAAGGTTTATACTTTAGCTAAATAATCTACGAACAGGAGCATATTATGCGTATTGATACCTCTGCACTTTGCGATCTTTATTCTGACCAAGTTGATGTGGTTGAACCAATTTTCTCAAGCTTTGGCGGTGCTTCTTCCTTCTTTGGGAAGATTACCACGGTTAAATGCTTTGAAAGTAACGGTTTAATTGCTGATGTTTTGGAAGAAGAGGGTGAAGGGCGAGTGCTGTTAGTCGATGGTGGCGGTGCAGTTCGTCGTGCCTTAATTGACGCAGAGCTGGCTCAACTTGCTGTAGATAACGGCTGGGAAGGTATCATCGTTTATGGTGCGGTTCGCCAATTAGATATTTTGGAAAGATTAGATATCGGTATTCATGCTTTAGCGCCAATTCCAGTGGGAGCAGATAACACCGATATTGGAGAAGTGGACACACCGGTCAATTTCGGTGGCGTAACGTTCTTCCCTGAAGATTACATTTACGCTGATTTAACCGGCATTATTCTTTCGCAAGAGTTGTTGGATTTAAGCGATATTAGCGAATAAATATTTGCAAAAAAATACCAAAAACCGACCGCTTGGTCGGTTTTTTACTACTGCAATATTTTTAATGCCGCATTATATTCTTGAGATTGCTGTAATAAAACTCGAGCGGCTTCACGTAATTTATCTACATCGTCTTCCGGCAGATAAAATGATGTTGCAATATTTAGCACATCTCTTTTTAAATCACCATCAGGTAATTCTTTTAAACCTAAACTAACAAAATGCATTTCGATCTTCGATGGCTGTTTATTTGCATATTCATTCCAACCATCCGTAAACTGGCGATAACGCTGTAAATTAATTTGTGTCGTTCTATCAATTGGCACGTTAACTATTGTATTCACTACATCAGCCACACCCGGCACATTTGCGGTCTTATCGATCTCGCTAGAGACTTCATTTTGCGCATTTACATTAATCACTACAATATTTTTCACCCCAAGCTGATGAATATACAGGTACATCTCTTCAATACCCATAACATCAGATATTTCCAGCACACTGGCAAGCCCTAAATTATCCGTTAATCCACCATCAACTAAATGGATAAAGGGGCGCTCTTTACTATCTTGATAAAGGCTGAGTATATGATTCGTTTCTTCAATATTTTTTGTAATTAGTCCATCAATTGCTTTTTCCCTAGCACTAAATTCTTGTGGCATACTAAAATGGCAATTTCCACCATTGTTATTCAGTGTAAGCGGCGCAAAAATCAGAGGAACAGAACTAGAAGCAGCAACAGCACGGGAAATTTCTAAATCATTCAAATTTAAACAAAGCCCATCAAAGGTTTCTTGCGTAAAGGTCAGTTTTTGACCAATATTCATGTCTGTTGCGCTAATCACAGCAAAAGGTCCTTTACGATTTTTCACTAAATCACCAAACTTTTTACCATGATAAAGGGCAAAATTTAAGCGTTCTTGCAATAAATCACCACGCCCATATTGAGGAGAACTTAAACGAGGAAGATTGGATAACGAAAACACCTCTGTAATAATATCTTTTTGAAAGTTTGCTTTTAAAAAACGATCAGCAAATTTAGGAATGATATCCTTTCCTTCCAACGCAAAATAAGTGGCTAATATCGATCCACCTGATACGCCAAAGGCAATATCTATATTCTCTAATAAAGTATTACCTTTATTTGTTTCTTTCACCCTTACCTTTTTAAACTCTTCCAACACTCCATAACCAAGCGCCGCTGCTCTTGTTCCACCACCTGAAAACATGATAACAACAATATTACCGTCTTTTGCACTTTCAGCGATCACATTTTTTTGTCGATAACCTCTTTCAACATTTACCTGTTTAATTGTTTCAACTGGCTTATAAACAACCAAACTGCAAGCAGATAACACTAGCGTAAAGGCGAAGATGAAAAGCTGTTTTATTTTGTTTAGAAAAAGCATAAAAACCCTAAATTAAGATCTATTTCTACAAATTATAACCTTTTTAGCTAAAGATAAATGCGGTCAAATTTGGCCTAAAATTTGCAAAATTATTTAATATAAGTAAATAGTGCTTTTCATCATAAGCGCTTTATGAAACAGATTGAAAGGGATAAAATGCCTATATTCTCTATGTACTAAGGAATTATAAAATGGCAAAACAAATTGCAGTATTAATTGGTAGCGGCAGCAAAACTTCATTTAGTCACTTGACTGTTCGTCACTTACAAAAAATGGCACCTGCAAGCATTCAATTAAACATTGTGGATATTGCAGACTTACCACTTTACGACCGTGATTTAGATGAAAACAGCCCGGCACAATACACCCGAGTGCGTGAAGCGGTTGCTGTGGCAGATGGCGTGTTATTAGTCACACCTGAGCATAATGCAAGCTTTTCTGCAATGCTTAAAAATGCGATTGACGTGGTTTCTCGCCCAATGGGGCAAAGCAAATGGATTGGCAAACCTGCAGGTATCGTAACCGTTGGTGCAAGCCCAGCAGGTGGTGTGCGTGCCGCTGATCAAGTGCGTACTATTACTTCAGGCTCATTTATCAATATGCCAACTTTACCTTTTGCATTAAACGTAGGTAACTTATTTGCAGGCGTATTTGATGAGCAGGGTGAAATTGCCTCTGAGGCATTAAAAAGTGCAATGCAAAACTTCATTAATGCCTATGCTCAGTTTGTAGAAAAATACTAATCTTATAATGCAAAAAAGCCGTTTATCTAAAAATATAAACGGCTTTTTTCGTAGTAAAAGAAAGGATAATTAAAGAGCCTGTTTAGGTTTTACCACACCCTGCAGTACCTCCCTTAACCACCGATGTGCCGTATCTTGTTCGGTTCTTTCGTGCCAAGCCATCATCATGGTGAAGCCTTCTACCTCTATAGGCGGAGGTTGTAAATAAACATTGGGTAAGGTCTTTGCTAAGCGTTCGGGCAATACTGCGACTAAGTCGGAACCTTGTAGCAGCTGGGGCAGCAGGGAAATATGGTTTACCGAGACCATTACTTTGCGCTGTAGTCCTATCTTTTGTAACGCTAGATCCAATGTTGGCGGCTGACCAAGGCAAGATCGATTTTGTTTTGCTCGAACAAGGTTTTGATATTTTGCCCCTGCACTGGCAGCAAGGCGACTTTTACATTCGGAGCAAGCCGTCTTAAACGCAGAATCAGCGGCAAGGCAATAATTTGTTGTACATAATCCATTGCGGCAATACGCAAGGTCATATTCAGATGTTCCGGTTCCAATATGGGTGGTTGCAGCATGGAGCTGATATCTTGCAGAATGTTGCGTGCGGTTTGCCCCAGTTGCAACGCGCGGTCGGTTGGCTGCATACCGTGTTGCACTCGCACAAATAACGGATCGTTAAAACTCTCGCGCAAGCGGTTTAAAATACCGCTCATTGCCGGTTGGGTGATGGATAATCGTTGTGCTGCCCGGCTAACGTTGCATTCGTCCAGCAGCACCACAAAAGCTTTGAGCAAATTGAAATCCAGTGTTCTTATATCACTCATTTTTATACCTAACTATCACAATAATCAATTTGAATAGATAATAGCACTGAATTATCATTCCACCTAATCTATTTCATTAAGGAAGGCAACATGGCGAAGTTCAGAAAATTATTCACCCCGTTTAACATTAAAAACTTAGCATTGAAAAACCGTGTGGTTATGCCACCAATGTGTCAATATTCGGCAACCAACGGCGTACCGAACGATTGGCATTTCGTGCATTACACCAGCCGTGCAGTAGGTGGTGTCGGCTTGAGTATTGTGGAGATGACCAATGTGGCGCCAAACGGCAGAATTACGCCAAACTGCTTAGGCTTATGGAACGATGAACAACAACAGGCATTCAAAAAACTGGTAGACAGCGTTCATGCTCAAGGGGCAAAAATCGGTGTGCAAATCGCCCATGCCGGACGCAAAACCCAAGACGAGCCGGATGCAGTGGCTCCAAGTGCAATTCACTACGGTGAGTTGGATTATGCCGGACAAAATCTGATTACACCTCGCGAGCTGACGACAGACGAAGTCAAAGCATTGGTTCAAGCCTTTAAGGATTCGGTCAAACGTGCCGTTGAGGCAGGCTTTGATACAATTGAAATCCACGGCGCACACGGTTATCTAATTCACCAATTCTATTCGCCGAAATCCAATCAGCGCAGTGATGAGTACGGCCAAGACAAAATGTTGTTTGGCGAGCAAGTGATTCAGGCAGCACGTGAAGTGATGCCGTCTGAAATGCCGTTAATTGTCCGCATTTCTGCACAAGAATACGGAGAAAACGGCTTTGGCTTGGATTATGGTTTGCAGGTAGCGAAACGTTTTGCCGATGCAGGCGCAGATGTCTTAGACATCAGCGGTGGTGGTGATGGTGTATTGCATGCAGGTAATCACCCCGAATTTTACGCAGGTTACCAAGTAGACTTTGCCCGTCAAGTGAAGCTCGCTACGGGCAAACCGGTAATTGCAGTAGGTATGTTGGATAATCCGGCGGTAGGCGATCATATCTTAGGTATGGGCGATGCGGATTTAGTGGCTGTGGGAAGAGCCTTATTGCGCGATCCGTACTGGGTATTGAATGCGCAATATGACCAAAATGCAGCAGACAGCAGTGAAATGCAGTTTGTACCGAAGCAATATGAACGCGGATTATTTATGTAAACAACCAACGTTAAAGACCGTCTGAACATTCAGAGGGTCTGTTTTTTCTCATCACGTCAACTTATACCTAAATATCAAAATTATCAATTATTAAAAATAACTTAAATCTTTTATACTTATCCGTCTTTCATCTAGTCTTTTCAGACCGTCTGAAAAGACTGTTTTGCATTTTTAGGAGTGTTCCATGCAATTTTTCAACAAAGAAGACGTAATCAATGCCTTTCATTACCGTGCATCTACCCGTTCTTACGACGGCAGCAGAAAAATTCCGGCTGAAGATTTCAACTATATTCTGGAACTCGGTCGTTTAAGTCCAAGTTCGGTAGGCTCAGAGCCTTGGCAGTTTTTAGTGTTGCAAAACCCTGAATTACGGCAAAAAATCAAACCTTACTGCTGGGGCATTCCAACTATGGAAACCTCAAGCCATATCGTGGTGATTTTAGCGAAGAAAAATGCCCGTTACGACAGCCAATATTTTTCTGAAATTATGGATAGACGAGGTTTGCAAGGCGAAGCGCGCGAAAAAGCCATGGCCGTGTATAAAAAATTCCAAGAGAAAGATATCGGCATTTTAGACAGCGAACGCAGCCTGTTTGACTGGGCAAGCAAACAAACCTACATCGCATTGGGCAATATGATGACCGGTGCAGCTTTAATTGGCGTAGATTCTTGTCCGATAGAAGGTTTCGCTTACCAAGAAGTCAACGATATTTTGGCAGCGGAAGGATTATTTGACCCAAGCGAATGGGACGTATCGGTGATGTGTACCTTCGGTTACCGTGATAAAGAAATCCGCCAAAAAGCACGTAAAGATTTCGAAACCGTGGTGAAATTCATCGAATAAACCGGCTAGGCAAAACGGCTATTCAACATCAGGTAAACGCCGATACCAAGCCTTAAGGCCGTCTGAATCCGCATTCAGACGGCATTTCTTTTCAACCACCACTCATTTTGAGGCGGCAACACAACCCAGTTAGTCATGACATTTATTATCGGTATTTTAGCCGGCGTGCTGATTGCATTTCAATCAGCCATCAACGCCCGTTTGCGTATGCACGTGGGTGCGGCATTTTTAACCTCGTTTGTCTCTTTCAGCGTAGGCCTCCTGTTTCTACTCGGACTCTCGCTCATCATGCAACAAACACCAGCATTTAGCCTCGACAATTTAGGCAACGTCCCCTTATGGGCATGGACGGGCGGATTACTCGGCATGGTGGGGCTAACGGCAAACGTACTGATCTTCCCCAAGCTCGGCGGCGTACAAACTGCGGTCATGCCGATTTTAGGCCAAGTGCTGATGGGCGTGCTGATCGACACTTTCGCTTGGCTTAACTCGCCTTACATAGCCTTCACGGCCAGCCGCCTGTTTGGCATTGGTTTAGTCTTATTCGGCGTATGGATTGCCGTGGTACTGCCCCATCTGTCCGGTCTAAAACGCAAAGAAAACGCAAATTTATGGCTGTGGCGCGCAGTCGGCATATTAGGCGGAACCACATTAGCAACCCAAGCCGCCGTTAATGGCGAATTCGGCAGACAGCTCGGCTCATCACTCGGCGCAGCAACAGTCTCCTTCGGTGTCGGTGCCATCGGCTTATTACTGGTAGTGCTGTTTTATGAAAAAAGCCTGCCGAAACTCTGCCAGCCAACCGAAGGCAAACCGTTTTGGATATGGAGCGGCAGCATACTGGGCAGCCTGTTTATCCTCGCTGGCGTTTGGCTCGTCCCCCAAATCGGCACAGGCTCGGTGGTGATGCTCGTCCTCTCTGGCCTGATTTGCGGCAGCCTGCTGGTAGATAAATTCGGTCTGTTCGGCATTACACAAAAACCCATTCTACCGCTGCAGATCATCGGCGTTACCTTACTCTTAGCCGGCGTCGCATTTATCCGCTTACTGTAGCCAAGCTGACACCTCTTGCAAAATAACCCAAAAAAACCACCGCTTGTGATCGGCAAGCGGTGGTTTTCTTTTTAAAATTTGCAAAACAACTTTTCAGACATTGTGAAAATGTATTTATGTAAATTTAGCAAAAGTGTTTTGCGATTGATGTGATTTTTAAAATAAATTCATTGCATTAAAATACGCCCATTATTTTCACAAAAGGTCAAAACAATGAGCAAACAAATCCAATTTACCAAAACAGGTTCGCCTGATGTCTTGCAAATCGTTGATGTACAAATCCCCGCCCCCAAAGCGTTTGAGGTACAAATCCAAATCCAAGCCATTGGCTTAAACCGTGCCGAAATGATGTACCGTGAAGGGGCGTATGTGATTGACCCTGTATTCCCTGCGACTTTGGGTTATGAAGGGGCAGGCGTGGTCGTGGCGATTGGCGAGGGTGTGAACGAGCTTGCCATTGGCGATAAGGTCAGCATTATTCCATCTTTTATGTTTACCGAATACGGCACTTATGGCGAAATCGTCAATATGCCCAAACACGCCGTCGTTTAAGCACCCTGATAATTTATCAATGGAACAAGCGTCCGCCAGTTGGATGGCATTTGTTACCGCTTATGGCGGACTGATTGAGTTTGACAAAGTACAAAAAGGCGATGTACTTTTGGAAAAAGGAGCGGATTTTGTGATTGCCACAAGCGAAGACGATGTAACCGCCAAACTTTTTGAAATCACCAATGGCAAAGGCGTCAATGTGGTATTTGACCCTGTGGGCGGAAAAGAGGCGGCAAAAATCATCAATGCAATGGCACAAGATGGTCGTTACATCATTTATGGAGCGTTAAGCCATGATGATATTGCTGTGCCAGTGTTCCCGATTTTGGGTAAGCATTTGACCGTGCGGGGGTATGAACTCTTTGAAATTACCACCGTACCTGAAAAATTGGCACAAGCCAAAACCTTTGTCTATGACGGTTTGGCAAGCGGTCAGTTACGCCCTGAAATTGACAAAATCTTTGCCTTTGATGAAATGGTTAAAGCTCACGAATATATGGCAAGCAATCAGCAGATTGGTAAGATTGTGGTTAAGGTTTGATGATTTGAAAGCACCGCTTTTGTGATGAAAGCGGTGTTTTTTATGGAAAATTTTACCAGTTATTTCTAAACACTTTTCAACACCTGCACCATTTCTATCCACGCCTCAAACACCTGTGGAATGGGCAAAAGTTTGCCTTGTTCAAAATAATATTTATGGCTTTCAAGGGCGATGGTGGCAAAAATATGGGCTTGATAATCCCAATTTTTCTCAGCCCAATTTTTCTCAGCCCAGTTTTTATCAGCCCAATTTTTATCATCTGATGTTATCCGTTTGGCGTGGGCGATAAAGGCGTTTTTTAACAGCGTGTGCATATCGTCATACAAATGATGGCGTGGGGTTTTGATTTGCCAAAGTGCCAAAATCAGCCGTCTTTTTTCCAATAAGCGGTTGCCAATGGTTTGCATAAATCGCAGTAAATCATCGCTTTCAAAACGCTTTTTGAGCAGGTCTTGATATTCCGCCTTCACCTCTTTTATCAATTTGCCGACCAAATCGCTTTTGCCCGAATAATAACGGTAAAAAGTGGTGCGGTTAATCAAGGCTTTTTCAATGATTTCTTGGACTTGCACTTTTTCAAACGGCTTTTCATCCAATAACTCAATCAAAGCGTTTTGGATTGCCAGATGGGTTTTGATTACTCTTAAATCGTTCATCTTTTTTCAAAATAAGCATACATTTTTATAATTTTATCTGCATATCCTGCTAAATACGAGCTTTTTAATGTTTGTGAAAAGTGACCGCACTTTCTACAATATGCCCACGATTTTTTAATGAGAACACAAAATGATTAAAGTACATTGTCTGACAACAGGTTGGGTACAAATCAAAATTCATCATCAAGTGGCACGCTTTTTTGCCCATCCTGCTCGTGTGCTTGATGTGCTGACCGATAAAAAATGGTCGCCCAAACTGCCGATTGGCTGTTGGCTGATTGAACACGATGACGGTTTGATTTTGGTGGATACAGGCGAAAGTTCTTCCGCCAACGACAAGGGTTATCAACCGTGGTGGCATCCATTTATGCAGTTTTGCGAACGGCGTGGGGTCAAAAAACACGAAGAAGTGGGCGAAATTTTAAAGGCAAACGGCTTTGACCCTTTACGCATTGACACGGTGGTAATGACCCATATGCACGGCGACCACGCAGGCGGATTGCCCAATTTCCCAAACAGCCGATTTGTGATGAGTGAGACTGAAAAACAGGCAATCAACGCCCCAAATGCGGTGATGAACGGTTATTTGACAATGCACTATCCTGATTGGTTTAATCCTTGCGGTATCGCCTTTAATGATGGGGCGTTTGAAAGTTTTGAACAAAGTCATAAACTCACCAAAGACGGCAAAATCCGCCTTGTGCCAACCGCAGGACATACGCTGGGGCATTTGGCGGTGGTGGTGGATATGGGCGAGTATGATATTTTGATTGGCGGAGATGCCTCTTACTCTGAACAAGATATGCTTGCTGGCAACATTGACGGCGTGTGCGTTGACGGACATCTGCACCAACAAAGCACCGCCAAAATGCGTCAGCTTTGCCAAAGAAAACCGACCATTACCCAATTTGCTCACGATGAAAAGAGTGAATATCGCCTGAAAAATAAGGTGTTTACGGTGGTAAAAAATTAAGGGGGAATGACCGCTTGTTGAAAGGCAAGCGGTCATTTTTATTAAAAATTTTGCAAATTTTCAGTCAGCTTGAAAGCGTCTATTTATGCCAATTTAGCAAAACACTTTCTCAATTTATCCCATTTTAAGCAAACTCAAAAGCCCTTAAAATACCTTATCTTAAATAAGACAGGTACGCCAAAATGAACACGCTTTCCCCCATTTTCTCCCAAGTTTTTGGGCAAAATCAATTAACACTGGGCTTAATTGCCCCCTTTATGGGCTATCAAAATCACATTCCAGACAATTTGACCACCATTGCCGACAATGCACGGCTGGCTGAAAACTTGGGCTTTTCAGCATTGTGGGTACGAGATGTGCCGTTTTATGACCCTCATTTTGGCGATGTGGGGCAAGGGCTTGACCCGATGGTTACACTTGGTTTTTTGTCCGCCCACACCCAAAACATCGCCCTTGGTACGGCAGGGCTGATTGCCCCTTTGCGTAGTCCCATTCACATTGCCAAAATGGCGACAAGTGTGGATAGTTTGAGTCATGGACGGTTTTTATTGGGCTTATCCTCTGGCGATAGACCTGTGGAATACCCTGCATTTGGGGCGGATTTTGCCTCTCGTAGCGAGCGTTTTCGTGAAAGCATTGATTTGATTAACACCTTAACCGAGCAGGATTTTCCCCATTTCAAAGGCAAACATTATGCCGATTTAACAGACAATTTGGATTTGCTCCCCAAACCCAAACACCGCTTGCCCATTGTGGCGATTGGACGAGCAAGGCAAGAAATGGACTGGCTTGCTAATGTACCTGATGCGTGGATTTGGCACGGTGTGAATCCTGCCGACACCGCAAACATCATCAACACCCTTGCCGATTTACGCCAAAAAGACACCCCCACAGCATTTGGCTATGCTCAATTTGTGGAAGTTTTGGACGACAAAAACGCCAAAGCACAGTTATTTAACAACATTTATCTGCGTGGTGGTGCAAAAGGCTTGGCAGACTTTTGGGCAAAAGAACAAGAAAAAGGCGTGAAACATTTGGCACTCAATTTAAAACCCACTCAGCGTCCTGCTGATGAAGTGCTTACAGAATTGGCAGAGTATGCTTTGACACAATTTTGTGTAGAAGATCAGACTTGATCTGACAATTCACTCTAAAAAGTGAGAGTTTCCCGTTTAGAATATGAGTGTCAAAAATCAATCTAAACAAAAAG
>NZ_SMAC01000031.1 GCF_004342115.1 Mannheimia haemolytica
TTATCTCCTGCTACATCGCAAATAGTGCTTTCTCTTAATTTAATATTTTAAAGACGTGCGATTTGTTCAAATACCTGTGGGGATTGTTCCACTAATCGCAAAAGAATAGTTGCTTGTGGGTTCGGTGTGCTTTTCCCTTGTTCCCACCCTTGATAGGTTTTAACGCTGGTTCGTAAACGCTTGGCAAATACCGCTTGAGAGAGATTTAGCTTTGCTCTGATTGCTTTTACTTCATCGGCTGAAATCTGTAGCGGTTCAGGGCGTGATAGGGTTTCAGTTCGCAGTGTTCGCTTGCCCTCTAAATGCTCTTTCATTGCGGTTAGGCTTTCCATTAAATCATTATAAAAACTCATATCTACCCCTTAGAGAGCAGTTTCAATAAAAGTTAAATTCATCTTATCTATTCCGTTGCGGTTCTACTGGGTGTTATAGTATCCGCAAAGTGAGGATAAATCAATAAAACAAGTAACAAAAAAGCCTAGCATATTTCATCTAGGCTTTGCTTGTTGGCGGTAGGGGTTAGCCTTGCCACTTGTTAAAGGTGCGTAGTTTGTCGATATAGTGAACATTTGTAACCGTCCGCCCGTTGCTTTCCCTTGTTTGGTATTCCCCTTTGTCTAATTCCTTAAGGGCTTGTTTAAACGCTCGGGTAAAGGTTCGGCGGTTGATTGGCTCTATATCGTTGAGCTGGCAAAAGTAGATATAAGCTGGATAAATCGCACTGTCTCTTGTGCCGTTATTAAGTGAACTTCCCATTGCCAGCCCGTTTACTGTCGGCAATATTTCAAACTCTTGAGCAAACTCTAAAACGTGGTTCACTTCCATTTTAACCGCTAGAGCTTCTTGGCTCACTCGTTGCTTTTCTAGTAGGGCTTTTGCTTCGAGTGGTTCGGGGAAAGTGTCAAACAGTAGGCGAATAATGCCGCCCGTTTCGGCTTGAATTTTATCAATTAAATTAAAGTCCCTTTCTTCAATCGGCACAATGCGATCAAACTTAAAAATCACTCTCCGCCTTTCCGTGCCTCCGCTGTTTTCGGTAAACAGAATCGGGGTGTTATTGGTTGTCATAAAGACCGCATTCACTTTTTGGCTAAACGGCTTTTTGTGTTTTGGGTTGAAGAATATATCATCGCCCCCTGTGATTGCCCTAATCGTTGCCCCGTCCCCGGTATATTTCGGTTGCTCTCCGGAGATGATAAATGTTTTATCAATGATAATGCAACGCTTAACTTCATCATCAAGAGCTTTTAGCGTTATGCCTACGTGGTTATTTTCACCTCCCAGCAGTTTCGCTATTTCGGTGTAAGTGCTTTTCCCTGTTCCGCCTAGCCCTGTTACCTAGATAAATAATTGCCATTTGTCGGCGTTAGTTAGCACCATAAACAAGCCGGCTAAAATCGTCTTAGCTCGCTCTAAGTTGCCGTGTCGGTCAATAAATGGGTTTGTTCGTTGTGGGTGGGGTAGCTTGTTGATTTCACTCAATAAGTCATCATTCACTAATAGCGGCGTGGCGGTTAGCTGTTGATGATAGGCAGTAATCGCTAGAGCCTCTAAAAAGCCCGTAGCCCCTGCCATTTCAATATTGATATGATCTTCAAGGTCAAGAGAAAGCACACCGATAAAAAACGGTCTGCCGTTATCGTGGTACAGTCGTTCAATTCGGATATGCGGAAAATCTAAAAAGCTCAAGGTTGCTTTGATAGGTTCACTCATTAAAGCAGTAATACCCGCTAAATTAAGCTCGTGTTTCATTTTGGTTTATTCCTTTATTCTTTCCGCCACTTTTAACAGTTGGCTAAGTTGTTTTCTTAAAATGCCGAGTGTGATTGAATCGGTTTCGCTTGGCATTGCGTTATGTTGTTGTTCCAGCTTCGCTATTCGGTTGCCTAGCACAATTAAAAGCTCGGGCAATGGGTAAGGCTCGGTTTCAGAATAGAGGCTTAAAAACGTGAATAAGGGTGTTTGATTGCCTTTGTCGTTATCGAGATAGTGCCGAATAGCCAGCCGCATTAAAACGGGGTTTTGCTTGGCGGTAATGCACCTCATTATTTACCCTCTTGTTTGCGGTAGTAACTTAATGCGGTTTCTTGTAGCCTTGCTTTTCATTGGTCGTATTCCAGCCCTAACTTAATCATCACGGCATTTTCTGCCAGCAAGTCATCAACCAGTTTGAGCTGTTGTTCGTTTAAATGGTGTCGGATTTCATCATTCGCTGAATAACCTTGAGCAAGTAGCCATTTTTTAGCAGTTGCTCCTAGTGCCGTGATGTAAACAAGGTTATTTTCTCGGGCGTAGGCGTGAATATCCTGCTTGCCTGTTTTCTCAAGATTGAGTTTGATTGCCTCGTTTAGTCGGAGCTGATCGCTTTTCAATTCAGCCCTTGCGATAATTTGCTTTCTCATTGCATTAAACGCTGTGATATAGCTTTCTTTGAATTGTATTGCTTTCTTACCGGTAAAGCCCATCACTAAAAGCGTAAAGCCGTCTTGGGTCATTAAATACATCTTTCTTGATTTGCCTTGCTCATCGATATATTTAGCCGCCTTAAAATTGAGGAGGCTAAATTCAGCAGAACATTCTAAGGTTTCAAGGCGTTTCAAAATGTTGTCGTGTCGTTTCTCGAAATATTCCGCCACTTTGAGCGTGTTAGTCATTGCTACGGTTTCTTTGTGAAAGACTTTCGGGAATACGGCTTGATTGATTTCTTTCATCATTTCCCCCTTATACTCGGTTATCTGCCAGCGATTGAATAAAGGCGTTGATTTCGCTTTCGAGATAACCCACGGAATTTGCCCCTAGCTGAATCTTCTTCGGGAAGTCTGGGCGATAGCGTTTTGATTTCGGGTTCTGCCAGTCTTGAAAAG
This sequence comes from Mannheimia haemolytica, assembly GCF_004342115.1. Classification (GTDB taxonomy): domain Bacteria; phylum Pseudomonadota; class Gammaproteobacteria; order Enterobacterales; family Pasteurellaceae; genus Mannheimia; species Mannheimia haemolytica. The sequence continues at coordinate 2,865 of NZ_SMAC01000031.1, forward strand.
TGGTTTTGCCTACGCCTAACTTTTGGCGTGCGTGAATAGGGCGGATAATGCGAACATCATCAGCTAAGTGTGTGATAGTGCTTTCGGTCATTTATATTCCCCTATGCTGTTAAATTGAAATGCTTAAACCTTGAAAGGGTTTAGGCGGTTGCAGTAGGGATTTTAAGAAATGAAAAGTTATTCAGGGGAAGAGTGAACTATTGAACAGTGTTCATTGAACAAATGAACTGTTGTTGAACGGTTTAAATAAAAAAATCCGCCATAATTAGCGGATTTTGATTAGTGTTGTCCTAAATATTTCTTGATTGTATTTTTAGATGGGATTGCATCGTGTGGATATTTATGACTTAGCATTGTATGAAGTTCACTATAGGTTGGTATTTTACCGTCTTTCATAAACTCACTTTTTTGAATAATTAGCTCGATAAAATGAGCCAATTTATCTTGATCTGTTTTTGGTGGGATATCTCCATCAAATATTGATGTTATGTCTGTTTGTTCTAGTTTTGTTTCTATTTTTAGGTTTTTATCAATGTAGGCTTCTAGTTCTTCTTTTTGAAAATAGAATATATTTGAAAAATCCTCTTCATCGTAAATTTCTTTTAAATCATTATTATTATCTAGTTCCTCAGATGATACGCAATAAGGCCGTAAGCCAATAGGGTAAAATATGATTTCTTTTAACTTGAAATAAAACTGATCAAATGGACTGTTTACCACATAATAATTATTTAAACTTTTTTGGAGCATTTTATAAAATAGTTTTGAATTTAAAAAATTTCTCTCGGATAGAGATTCTAACATTCGGCTTTCAACCATACCATTAATAATATCAAATTGCTTTCCTAACCCGTCGAATACTGGAAAATAAACAGACGCATAAGAATAACGTAATTCACTAATCTGAAACTCGCCATAAGGAGCATATAAAACTTCGACTTCATTCTTTGTTTGTTTATTTTTAAGTACCAATACCGTGTGATAGCCGTTCGAATACTCTGAAACCTCAATATTGCTATCTGCTAGGGCTTTTGTAAGACGTTCAGCCACATCTAATAATTGTGTTTCTAGAAGTAACTCAAAAACTCCTTTTAATCCATTGACTTTATAAAGAGGATTGCTGTCATTTAATCTAGGAATTGAATATATATTATTGAATACTCTAAATTCTTTTTTTGAAGCTAGAAAAATTAAATCACATTCTTCTAGATCTAATCCTTTAGATTTAACAAAATCACTAGCTTCCGAAAGTGATAAAAATTCTTGAGTAAGCATACATAACGCCCCTTTAACGCTGCCCTTTACTGTGAGAGCGTGGAAAGAGAAATAAAGGGCTTTCTCCTTTCGTTTTGGTAGCTACTCCGCCACTATCCACACTAATTTGAATAAATCCGTATAGTTACGAATTGAACTTTATAGGCTGTATTTTGCCAATTATTCAGATAAATTACAAATAATAAACTGTGTTTTATTACAGTGATTTAAAATAGGCTAACGGTAGGTTTCTGAACGCTATAAAAAAGGGCATTCAAGCGGTCATTTTTCATTAAGATTTTGCGAAAACTTGCCCCGTATTGATCCGCAATCGGTGCGTAATTGGTACAGAATTAAGCAATAAAAAAGCCGTTAATATCAATCAACGGCTATTTGAATGTGAGGTTTTGACAGGTCCTAACCTGCTAACTGTTCAGGTGTGCAACCGTAAATTTTAGCTAATTTTTCCCTTGTACGTTTTTGTGGGCGGTTGCCTTTGCGTTCTGCTTGTGAAATAGCGGACTGTGAAAGCCCTGTTTTTTCTGCCACTTCTTGTTGTGATAAATTGCGGTAAATCCGCCACGCTCCTAAGTTGTTTATATTCTGTTCCAGCTTGATTTTAACCACCTCAAAAGGAATAGTTACACCATCAAATTCATCTTTGTCATATTCCACTTCAACTAAATCATCATCGGTTTCATCATCATAGGGGAAATCATATAAATTGTCCCCTGTTAGCTGTTCAAATTCCGCCACCGGCACAAGTACAAATAAATCGTTGCCGTTAGTGTCTTTAATGGTTTGATATGGTTTCATCTCGTTTCTCCGTGCTGTTTGGGGCATTTCTGCCCCTTGTCTTTAGTGTGTATATGTTCTCTCGTCTCGTTTGGCGATAGTCTGAATTTCAATAATTCTTGGCTCGCCCTCCAGCCAGTCAAAAATCACTCTATACCGCCCCACACGCATTCTAAACCTGCTGATATAACCTTGTAGCCTTTTAATGTCTTTTTCTACGTTAGGAAATAATGCTAGGCTTTCAATCGCTTCAATAATTGCCAGTATATATCGGCTATCAATCTTTGAAAGCTGTTTATCTGCTTTCCCTGTGAATGTAATTTTATTCATTTATGATTTCCTTATAAATTCACAATAACACCATTATACTTTTTTATATTTCACTAATCAATAAATTATTAGCTTTTTATAAGTATAAATCAGGTTTTAAAATAAAATATAAGTAAATAGAGCAGAATAAAAGGCAAGTAAGCTACTTTTACCCACTTTTAACCCACTTTACCCACTGCTTACCCACTGTTTACCCACTGTCATTTTTTCTTTATTTTTCAGTTAGTTATAAAAAAATAATAGTGAAAAGTGGGTAAAGTGGGTAAAAATCGAAAAGTTTACAGAATTTTCATCAAGGGGAATTGCTGGCGATAAAAAAGCCGTCAGGCGATAACCTAACGGCATTACAAGCGGTCATTTTTGGCGGAAAATTTACCAGGCGACTAGTTTTAAGTGACTTACTCCGCTTTTTGCCATACATTGAGCAACATAATCTCCCCATAACTGCATAGCTTCCCGCCTTTGTGGTAAATATTTAGCCTTGTTATAAACGCCCCGTAATCCGCCTATAGTGTGAGATAAACACAGCTCTACCACGTCAGGCAATATGCCTTTTTCGTGTAGATAACTGCTTGTAGTTTTGCGTAAGCCGTGAGCGGTCAGTGCTTCTTTGCTATATCCTAAAGACTTTCTGATCGCTTTATTAACGGTTTGCGGGTTCATTCTGCCTGTTTTCGTTCTTACACTTGGGAATAAATAGCCGTTGCCATTGGCAAGCGTTTTGATTTTCTGTAGTAGCGAATAAGCCTGTTTTGATAATGGTACTATATGCGGCTTGCCTCCGTGTTTCTGTTTCATTTTTTGGGGTGGGATAACCCAAAGCCTCTTTTCTTCGTCAATATCTGTATATTCAGCTGTAACTGCTTCATTTGCTCTGATCATAGTAAGAAGTTGCCATTGTATTAAGTATCGAGTAAGTAACTCTAAATTAGAGTTTTGTAACCGTTCGCAAAATTCGGGCAATTCCTCAAAAGGAATATAAGCAAATTCCCCTCTTGGTTTTGCTTCAAATGCTTTTTTGATATTGCTACAAGGATTTAGCGGAATGATGAATAAGCTATTTACGGTAGTCTAAAATTTCATTAAGTAACCTCATCGACTTTCTGAACATTTTAGCTTTATTTGCTTTGTAGGGAATATCTAAAACAGGCTTCACTACTGCCGGTATAATTTTATCTATCGGCAAGTCTTTTAAGTGGGGGAGTAAGTATATTTCAGCAATCCGCCAGTTCTTAGAGAGTGTTAGCGGTTTTATAACGTCCTCTTTGCTTGCCTTCCATTGCTCCGCCACATAAGCGAAGGTGTTTACTAAACGGTTTTGTTCTGTGATGGTGGTTTCTATACGGTGGGCTTGCGGATCGATATTTTGAGCAAGAAGAGCATTATATTCATCTTTAGTTTGCCTTGCTTGCTGTAAAGAAACATCGGGGTAACTGCCTATGCTGATTAAAGCCTGTTTTTTAGGGTTAGTGTATGGTTTGTAATAATTAAACCGCCACAACTTAGTCCCGTTGGGTTTGACAAGCAGATAAAGCCCTTTGCCGTCGGCTAGGGTATATTCTTTTTCTTTTGGCTTGGCTTTATCAATTTGAGTGCTATTTAATGGTGTAGTTGAACGTGCCATCTTTTCCCCTTGCGTTAGTTATACGCTATTAAGTTTTAGTTATACGACTTTTTAGATTTGCTATACCGTATAACTAAACGTATAACTAAAATCTTCGGATTTGATTGTACTCGATAGGTATGCATAGGACAATAAAAAAGCCTTGAAGTATTGATTTTCAAGGCTTTTAAGGTACCTATAGAACTCTATAGGTCTTTAATTTGGTGCTCTGGGCGAGACTTGAACTCGCACGGACTGTGTCCACCACCCCCTCAAGATGGCGTGTCTACCAATTCCACCACCAGAGCTTTATTCTTTTTAATGTTAAGCGATTATTGAGGGATATCGCTATTTTCTATTTTTACAGGTTCTACTTGCTTTTGTTCAACTTGGCTTAAGTCTTCAAATTGGCTTAAGTCTTCAAATTGGCTTTTCGGTGCTACATTGTGTGAGCTTAAATTACCGATAACTAAACTAATTGCGAAGAAAATCGTTGCAAGTAGAGCAGTTGTTCTTGATAAAAAATTTGCTGATCCTGCTGAGCCGAAAACTGTTGCTGAAGCACCCGCCCCGAAAGAAGCACCTGCATCAGCGCCTTTACCTTGTTGCATTAATACAAATGCGATCAGTAATACGGCAACTACAAGATAAACAATAGTGAGTACATTAATTAACATTAATTTATTCTCTTGTATTCTTTATGCGAAATTTGCAATGGCGTGCATAATATAGAATTTACGCCCGTTTGACAAGTGCTAAACAGTAATTTTTACCTGCTTGATTTAATTTTCAGCAGTTTGTGTTCGCTTTTTAAAATAACGAGGTTTATTGCCGCTTGCAAGCGGTGTGATTTTCGCTAAATTTTGCAACACTTGGCGGTTTGGGCTTTGTAATAAATGTGGGAGCTGTTGGTTTAGATCAAACATAAATTGCTGATAGCTGGTCTCTTTTTTGCTGATTTGATTCAGCTGCATTTCCCAATGAGCGGTCATATCCGGCTGGGTAGCAGAGTCGGGAAGTGCTTGAATCAATATTCTGCCGGCTTCGGTACTGTGGATATTTTTCCCTTTACGGATTAAAAAACCACGTTTAAACAGCAATTCGATAATACCGGCTCGGGTTGCCTCCGTGCCTAAACCATCGGTTTCACGCAAGATTTTTTTCAATTCTTTATCTTGTACAAAACGGGCGATCCCGGTCATTGCTGAAAGCAAACTGCGATCAGTAAAGTGGCGGGGCGGTTGTGTTTTTTTGCTGACAATTTCCCCTTTTTCACAATGGAGGATTTGCCCTTTTTTGACAATCGGTAGTAGTGGCTCTGCATCGTCAAGGCTATCTTCTTTACCCAGTAACGCTCGCCAGCCGGCAATTACAAGGTTGCGTGCTTGAGCGACAAAACTACCACCTGCAATTTCAAGCCCGATTTTACTTTTGCGATATTCCGCATCAGGGCAGAATTGCATTAGATATTGGCGGGCAATGAGTTGATAAACTCTTTTTTCATTTTCGGTTAAATGTACCGTCCCTTGCCGTGCAGTGGGAATAATGGCGTGGTGGGCTTCCACCTCTTTATCATTCCAGCAACGATTGCGAATAGTGGCATCAATCACTTCCGGTTTTTGTTGATATTCAGGTAAATGATGAGCAATCGCCGCCATCACTTTAAATCTGTCGTTGAAATGTTCGGTCGGCAAATACCGATTATCAGAACGAGGGTAGGTAATTAGTTTATGGGTTTCATACAGCTTTTGGCAAATATCCAACACCGCTTGGGCGGATAGCCCATATCTGCCGGCGGCTTCCATTTGTAATACCGAAAGAGAATAAGGCAGCGGTGCAGTTTCTTTTTCAATTTTATTTTGATATTCGGTGACGGTTGCCGGCTGGTCGGTAATCCGTTTTACCACATTTTCTGCCAATGGACGAGACAGCACCCGCCCATCTTCATCTTGATAATCTTCACAGGCTTTACTCGGTTGCCACTGCGCCTTAAATCGCTCTTGGGTTTCCGGCACGACAATCTGTGCCAACACCTCAAAATAATCCTTTGGCACGAAATGCTCGATCTCCAGATCTCGGCGAACAATCAGCCCTAATACCGGCGTTTGCACACGTCCGACTGATAACACGCCTTTATAGCCTGCCCAACGCCCCTGTAGGGTATAGGCTCGGGTCATATTGATACCATACAGCCAATCCGCTCTGGCTCGGGCGAGAGCAGAGGTTGCAAGCGGTATAAAATCGCTGTTTTTTTGCAATTTTTCAATGGCTCGGCTCACCACATTCGGGTTGAGATCGCTTACCAAACAACGCTGAATTTGGCTTTTGCGTTCAGCAGATAAATTCAAATAGCCAAAAACTTCGTCCACCAACAGCTGCCCTTCTCGATCCGGGTCTCCGGCATTGACTAAAACATCGGCTTTTTTAATCAGCTTTTCCACCACTTTAAACTGCTTGAGCGTCTCTTTTTTGGGAATCAATTTCCATTGTTCAGGCACAATCGGCAAATGTTCCATTCGCCACATTTTGAAACGCTCATCATAGACATCGGGTTCAGCCTGTTCCAATAAATGACCGATACACCAAGTAACAGTGTCGTGTTCGCCGCATTGGATAAAGCCATCTCCTTTGGTATGGGGTTTTGGTAACACATCGGCAATCGCTCGGGCAAGGCTGGGTTTTTCGGCAACAAATAAACGCATAATCGTAAATTATTTAAGAAAATGAACCGCTTGTGGGCTGACAAGCGGTCAAAAAAGGTTGTTATTTTGCAATTAATTCAAGCCTTGTTCAGATAAAATCATCTGACATTGAACAGGCGCTGTGGGTAGCACTTTGGCTTTTGGTGTGCCGGAGGCTTCTTTCGGCTCAAACCACGAGTAAAGCTCTTCACCACAGCCGTCACCGGCAGGCACAGGGGCTTGATTTTCACAACTTGCGGCATCAGCCGGGCAGGTTAAACGGACGTGGAAATGGGAGTCGTGTCCGTACCACGGGCGAATTTTGCGTAACCAAGCACGATCATTGCCTGCGGTTTGGCAGAGTTTCACTTTAATGGCAGGATTGACAAAAATGCGATCCACTCGAGGATCGGTTGCAGCAAGTTTTACTAAATTAGTATGGTGTTGATTCCAGAGTGAATCATCAACCCGCTCGGTACTACGGTTTACCATAATGGTGGCAAGCCCTGCTGGATTGCGGGCGGTTTCATCGTCCATCGGTCCGAACTTAAACCAAATATCAGCATCCAGCCCGGTTTGATGGGAGGCGTGACCGGAGGCAAAACGCCCACCGGCAGGCATTCCCATATCGCCGATTAAAATGGTTGGCACACCGGCAGCTTTGGTTTTTTTGCCTAAGTAAGTGAGATAATCGAGCAGTTGTGGGTGTCCGTAATAGCGGTTACGAGCCGAGCGGATCACTTGGTAGCCTTCGCCTTTTAATGCAAGGGGCTGTGCCCCAATAATACAGCCGTTACTATAACCGCCGATAGATTGTGCTTTTCCTTGAACCGGAGTTTTGATTTTCTCCCATTGCGTTGCATTCAGTGCGGTAGCTGTAAAAGCAAGGCTTGAGACTAAAAGTGTTTTTAATAATTTCATTTTTCCAATTTTATGTGTTTAACGGCATTGAGCCTTAAATCTTAACAGATGGTCGAGTAGTACAATCGCCATCATCGCTTCTGCAATCGGCACAGCACGAATACCTACACAGGGGTCGTGTCTGCCTTTGGTGATCACTTCAACGGCTTCGTTGTTTTTGTTCACGCTTCTGCCGGGAATAGTAATGCTTGAGGTCGGCTTTAACGCAATATGAGCGATAATCGGCTGACCGGAGCTAATACCACCTAAAATTCCGCCGGCGTGATTAGAGAGAAAGCCTTGCGGCGTCATCTCATCTCGGTGCTGGCTACCACGTTGTTCCACAACTGCAAAACCATCGCCAATTTCCACCGCTTTCACGGCGTTGATCGACATTAAGGCGTGGGCAAGGTCGGCATCTAGGCGGTCAAACACAGGTTCGCCTAACCCTACAGGTACACGCTCTGCAATCACGGTTAATTTTGCCCCCACCGAATCGCCATCTTTTTTCAGCTCACGAATTAAGGCATCAAAGCCTTCAATCGCAACGGGATCGGGGCAGAAGAAAGGATTACTATTGACTGCGTGCCAATCAATTTGTTCAATATTTTCAACGGTTTTCGGGTCAATTTTGATATTGCCGATTTGTGAGAGGTAGCCTCGCACTTCAATGCCAAATTGCTCACGCAAATATTTTTTGGCAATCGCCCCGGCGGCAACCCGCATTGCGGTTTCCCGAGCAGAAGAACGCCCACCGCCACGGTAATCTCGAATGCCGTATTTTTGCTGATAGGTATAATCTGCGTGCCCCGGGCGGAATTTTTCGGCAATGTCGCCATAGTCTTGTGAGCGTTGGTCACCGTTTTTAATGATTAAACCAATGCTTGTTCCCGTCGTTTTGCCTTCAAAGACGCCCGATAAAATTTGCACTTCATCATCTTCACGGCGAGGCGTGGTGTAGCGTGAAGTACCGGGTTTACGGCGGTCTAAATCCGGCTGTAAATCTGCTTCGCTTAAAGCCATATTCGGCGGTACGCCATCTACGATACAGCCTAATGCAATACCGTGAGATTCGCCGAAAGTGGTCACTTTAAATAATTGTCCGATGCTGTTGCCTGCCATTGTTATTCCTTTTCTTTTGCTGTTATGTTATTTGGTCGTTCAAACTCAAAGCGTTTTGAATCTACTTTAATTTCATCTTGTGTATCGTTGTTTTTGATATAAACATCTAATTGGTTAAATGCAATATCAATATTATGTTCATTAAAGAGCTGGTGGATGCGTGTATTTAGTGCATCAATAGTTGGGTTACGATCAGATAAATCGTTCACATAGGCTCTTAATTCGTGATCTAAAGTGCTTGCACCAAAGGTAAGGAAATAAGCCCTTGGTTGCGGATCTTTCAAGACTTTCGGATTTTCTTCCGCCACTTGTAATAACAGCCGTTTGACTAATTCTAAATCAGACCCGTAAGCCACGCCGACTTGAACAATAATGCGGGTTGCGGTGCTGCTTAATGCCCAGTTCACCAAGCGTTCGGTTACGAATGCTTTGTTTGGTACAATCACTTCTTTGCCGTCAAAATCGACTAAGGTTGTGGCACGAATACGAATTTTGGAAACCGTACCGCTGTAAGTGCCGATGGTAATGGTGTCGCCAATCCGCATTGGACGTTCAAACAAGATGATAATCCCTGAAACGAAGTTTGCAAAGATCTCTTGCATACCAAAACCCAGACCGACAGAAAGTGCAGTTAGTAGCCATTGGAGCTTGCTCCAAGACATCCCTAATGTACCGAACGCAAAGATTGCCCCTAACGCAATAATCAAATAGGTTAAGAGTGTGGTAATTGTGTATGGTGTACCTTGCGATAACTTGAAGTGCGAGAAAATCAGGGCTTCAAGTAAACCGGATAAGTTCCGAATGAGTACCACCATTACCACAATAATCAGAATAGCAGTGAGTAAATTCAGCAGGGTAATGGATTCCATTACAATCCCGGCTTCTGTTGTAACACTTTGTTGCCATAAGGTAACGCCGTCTAGGTAGAGTGCAACAGTAATTAAGTCCGACCAAACCCAGTAAAGCAGCACAAATAAGCCAATCCAAAGCACAAAATCAGTTAATTTCAACATTTGGTTCTTGACTTCGCTTACGGCAATAGAGTCTTCTTTTAGCTCAAAAGGAAGCTCGACACCGTCCGGGTTTTCATCATTTTGTTCTGCTTTAGCTCGTGCTTTGGCTTCAGCTGCTTCTCTTTTTTCTTGTAAACGTCTGTAAGCCAGACGGCGTGATGAAATAGAGAATGCTCGATAGAGAATATTACGAATAATAATCCAAGTAATGATCGCAAAATAAGAATCTACTAAATGCTCAATGATCACCAGTGCAGTATAGTAATAGCCCAATGCAATCAGAATGATAAGAATGATAGGGGCAAGCAGTAGCACTAATTTGACAATAGTGAGTAAAATACTTTTAGATTCTTTTTTCTCTTCTGTTGTGACATTCTCATAGGTGGAAATAGCTTGCCTAAATGCCGGTACAATCATCCAAATCATTAATATAAGGACAAAAATAGTCATTGTTTGTCCAAGCATGTCGTAAGATATTCCCATCTCTAAGTTTGTAAAAATAGAGGTGTTCAGTAATAAAGCAATGATCCATACCGAACGTTTTAAAATATTACGGAAGATTTCATTACTTTTTTGTGGCATATTAAAGTGAATATGTCCTATGCCGTGCGGGCGTAGCATCGCCACTAAAAAGGCAAAATACAGCCAATAAATTGCCATTTTTAATCCCCAAGTCCAGACTTCCTGAGGATTTTCAAATGAAATATAAGTGATAGCAATAAATCCGGCTAAGAACATTAGTGTACTTGGCAGGCAAAGCACTAATGTCCAAAAAATAGCAAGAGGGGTGTTCCATTGGCTATCTGTGGCGACAATTTTTAGTCGATTATTAATTTGGTGTAATTTTTGTTTAATTTTATCTTTTTGGCGATTAATAAAGATGGCTAATAGCAATAAAATTCCGACTAAAATACTTGCAGGTAATAAATTATCCCGCCAATTTGAAAAATTGAGTTTTTTTCCAATATCAATAAATTGATAGTGGGTAATATCGACAAATTTACTAAACCATTCAAGATCAATGGGGTTGTTACTTTTAACCCAGAAGCTTTGCTGTTGCAGTTTTTGCTGTAACGCATCACTAATGGTCTGCGCTTGTTGCTGGTTTAGTTCAATATTGATTAATAAATTGAGCTGATTATTTAATGATTTAATCATCTCAGTTAAAGTGTCAGAACGTTCCTGTAAAATTTTACTCAGTTGTTCTTTCTCTTTACTCGTAAAGGTTGTTTTTTCATCTTGCTCTATGCGGCTGATATAAGCATTTATGTCCGCAAAAGAGTCTTTAAATTCAGTGATATCAAAAACACGTACACGTAAATCTGCAATTTGTTTTGATAGTCCGGAAATCATTTCATCTTGTGGTAATGATTGTTTTTGCTTATTAATAATACGAGAAAGCACCAACGTACCTTGCAGAGAACTGATTTGTTCTTCAATATTACGTTGGGTTTGCTGTAAATTATCTAGCACACTTTTGATTCGCAAATTATCTTGTGATAACTGCGTCATATCTTTGGTCTGTTTTAGCAACTCTTGTGTGACTTTGGTATTTATATCCAATTCACGCAAGATAACTGGGTTCGTCGTTGCATTATTTTGCTGATTTTGAACCGCTTGTGCTTGATCTAGCTTGTTCTGAGACTCTTCTACAATTTTATTGTTGATAGCAGTCTGCAGGTTTGCAATTTCTGCTTGTAGATTTTGCTGCTCTTGCTTTTTTTCATCTAATTGAGCAGAGTAAAGCGCAGATAAATCCTCGCTGCCACCAAGTAATATTTGATTGTAAGTGTTTTTTAATTCTATTAATTCTAATTCTACTTCTAACTTTGTCTGTAGTTCATTTTTAATGTTAGTCGCTGAAAGTTGGCTACTAATTTCCTGTTTACGTTTAACCATCTCGGTTAAGGCCGTTTGAGCCTTATCCGGTGCGGTATTTTGTGCAACTAAATTATTATTAATAATACTTAAATCGTGTTGTACTGTTTCCAGCTGAGATTGTGTAGAGGTTAACTCTTTTTGTAAATCTGTTGTCGCTTTTTGTGTTAAATTATCGACACTTGCAATAGTCACCTCTTTTAATTTTTCAAGATTATGTTGGCTTGTTTTTAATGCTTTTTGGGAATCTTGAATAGATTTATTCAATGCCTGATTATCTGCTTTTTGTTTATCAATTTGGGCTAAGAAAGCAAGCGTATCTTCAAGTGTTTGAACCAATGCCTTATTATCCGCATCGGCTTGATCTAATTTTTTGGCGCTATCTAACTGCGTTTGCACTGCCTGTTGGGTTGGCAATTCAGCTAATGCATAACTATTTAGCATTAAGCCTAAACTAAGCACAAATGTTTTTAAAATCGGTCTAAACATAGATTTCCTTTAATACTTTGAGTTTTAAATCTTGTTGTAATTGTGTTCTTGATAGTTTAATTAAGCCTTGTTTTTGGTATTTTTCTATATCCAGTAAATAATAGGCAACAGGCTGTTTGAATCTTTCTAATTTATCAGACAGCCAAATTTTTAATTTATGGAGTTCATTTTTTGAATCAGATTGCTTGAATTGTAAGAACGCCACTGGTCGATGTCCAAATTGCTTATCTTCAATCGGCAACACGATAATCTGTTCGACAAGCTGAGAACGAAAAATCAGTTGTTCAATTTCCTCAGGTTGGATATTTTCCCCTCCTGAAATAAACATATTATCCAATCGTCCTTTTATTACAAGCTGTTTTTTGTGATTCCATTCGCCACGATCTTTAGTGGCAAACCAGCCTTGTGTGTTTACAAGCGGTCGAATTTGCCCATTTTTTTGCCAATAGCCTAAGCCGAGTGATTTGCCTTTTACCCAAATTTCACCATTTTCTAATTTTAGTTCCCGATGTTTTAACGGAAAACCAACACTGTTTAAATCATTTTCTACTGCACAAATGGTTGATGCCATCTCAGTCATTCCGTAGCCTGAAAAGGTAGTCATCCCAGATTGTTGTGCTTGAGCAATCAATTCGGCTGGAAGCATAGATCCACCCAGTAAACATTTTTGGCTGACCATAGAATCTAATTGGTTTAAATAGCGTTGTAATTGGGTGGGGACTAAAGAGAGATGGCTCACTTTTTGTGCTGAAAGAAAAAAATCACTTTTGCCTTCGTGAACATACAGTGTTGCACCTTTAAATAACCAACGCCAAATAATGCCTTGTCCGGAAACGTGAAACAGAGGCAAGCTCAGTAGCCAAGAGTTTGGCTGCTCAAATGCCATTAATTCACATACTCCTTCGGCACTATAGAGATGGGCCGCTATAGAATGCACCACTGCTTTAGGTTTACCGCTTGAGCCTGAGGTTAGGGTTAGGGTAGCTGGTTTTTCAAAATCAATCGTAGGGAAGGCATTACAAGCGGTCGTTTTTGCTGAAAATTTTGCAAAGTCGGCATCATTAATAATGAGATCAACACCATTGTCATCTAAGACTGCTTGTCGTTGACTTGCTTTTTGAGCAGGGTTAAGCATTAGAATCTTAGCCCCCAAAGCAAGGCTAGCACAATAAGTGAGCAAGCCAATGAGCCGATGAGAACCACAATAGGCAATCAAACTGTGCGGAGTAGCACCTTGTTGTTGCAACACGAAAATAGCTTGCGCAATCAACTGATTCAAACTATACCAAGTGATGTTTGATGGAAGGTGGTTAAGATAGTCTGATGTTCCTTTTTCCCAAATAATCGCCACATTTTGGGCTGAATGAGCAGCCCAAAATTGGGTAGGAAAGCGAGTAGAATTGATGAGCATTTCAATTAATTAGATAAAAAGCGCTTGAATGCGTTCGATTAACTGGCTTGGTACTTTCATGGATTCCATTACGCCTTTGAGAATAAGTCCCTTGCGTGCGGTATTATTATTGGTAATTACCCAAAACGGTGAATCTGGGATCTGCTTGGCTTTTACTCCACTCCCAGTAGCTAAAATTTCGGCTTCACTTTGCGAAAAGTAGATACGTTCATTACCACGCACTTTTTCGGTTGCTTTAGCAAAAGCCTCCGGATTTGCTCGATATAATGCGGCTAATAGCATAGTAAAACGCACTACATTTTTATTTTCGTTCATAAAATGCTCGGAATTTAAAATGTTTTCCAATTTTTCAACGGTTTTTTCTGCATTGGATTCATTTTTTTTCGTAGCACGAGAAGGCGTTTTGACAAGCTCTTTAAGCTCGTTGATCATGTGTTCTTGTACTAAAACAAAAGGCTGAGGCGATTGTGGCAGGCGTAATAGACGGCGTAATATATCTGACGCAGTTTCACCAATAGATTGTGTACGGCTTGCAATATACTGATATAATTCATCATCAATTTCGATTCGTTTCATCGGGATCCTCAAATATCTGCGGGTATTAAATGCGTTAATAGTGTTTGCTATTATACGCATTTCTATTGTTTTTTATAGAGGATCATCGCTGAAAATTTATATGAACAATGACATTTATATGACAGAAAAATCGCAGTTAAACTTTAATTACCAACCTTCGAATAATCATGCTAATGCTCAGACGATGATCTTCTTACATGGATTGTTTGGAGATTTAAATAACCTAGGCGCAATAGCAAAACCGTTCGCAGAACGTTACTCCATTTTAATGGTTGATCTCAGAAATCACGGGCGATCTTTTCATTCAGACGAAATGAATTATGCTTTGATTGCACAAGATTTAGCACAATTACTCACAGAATTAAATATCCAAAATGCTATTGTGGTTGGGCATTCAATGGGCGGAAAAAGTGCGATGGCATTGGCTGCATTTGCTCCTGAACTGGTGGAGAAATTGGTAGTGATTGATATTGCCCCGGTCACTTATACCCAAAATCGGCATCAGCAGGTTATGGCAGCCTTATTTGCGGTGAAAGAAGCTAAACCCCAGAATCGTCAGCAAGCTAAAGCGATAATGGCTGAATATATTCGAGATGAAGGCGTGCAACAGTTTATGTTGAAATCTTTTGATGCCCAAAGCGAGCAATCTTTCCGTTTTAATTTACAGGCGCTAAAAGATAATTATCAGAATGTGATGGGGTGGCAGCAGGTATTTGTGGATAAACCGACCTTGTTTATTAAAGGTGCATTATCGGATTATATTCAAGCAGAGCATACACAAACGATTTTGGCACAATTTCCGCAGGCCAAATCTTTCATTGTGGCAAACGCTGATCACTGGGTTCACGCAGAAAAAACAGAAACTGTTGTGAGAGCAATCAATAAATTTTTAGAAAAATAAGGGAGAAAAATGCAAAGAGATACATTATTTTCCGCTCCGATTGAGAAATTGGGCGATTTTACTTTTGATGAATCGGTTGCTGAAGTGTTTTCGGATATGATCCAACGCTCCGTGCCGGGCTATTCCAATATTATTACTGCTATTGGAATGTTGGCGGAGCGTTTTGTCACAGATAATTCAAATGTTTATGATTTAGGTTGTTCACGAGGCGCAGGGATTTTATCTATTCGCCGTAATGTGAATGCGAAGAATGTGCAGATTATCGGGGTAGATAATTCTCAGCCGATGGTTGAGCGTTGTAAAACCCATTTAAGTGCTTATCACTCTGAGATCCCGGTGACGATTTTACTTGATGATATTCGCCACATTGAAATTAAAAATGCTTCAATGGTGGTACTTAATTTCACCTTGCAATTTTTACCAAGAGAAGATCGCCTAGCATTATTACAGAAGATTTATCAAGGATTAAATGCCAATGGCATTTTAGTGTTATCGGAAAAATTTACCTTTGAGAGTGAGGAAATGAACGAGCTATTGATCGACCTTCATCACACATTCAAACGAGCAAATGGCTACAGTGAATTGGAAGTCAGCCAAAAGCGTAATGCTTTGGAAAATGTGATGCGAACAGATAGTATTGAAACCCATAAAAAACGTCTGCAAGAAGCTGGTTTTACACAAGTTGAACTTTGGTTTCAATGCTTTAATTTTGGCTCAATGATTGCAATTAAAGCCTAACAAGCGGTGATATTTGTAAAATTTTTTGCAAATTCTTGATAAAAAGCAACCGCTTGCATTCTATCTATTTCTTTATAATAAAAGTCAGTTAGAATCAGTTATAATGCACCACTACTTATTTAGGAGGAAAAAGGTATGGCAACGATAAAAGATGTCGCAAAATATGCTGGTGTATCGACTACAACGGTTTCTCACGTTATAAACAAAACCCGCTTTGTAGCAGAGGACACTACAAAAGCAGTTTGGGAGGCTATTAAAGCGCTGAACTATTCTCCTAGTGCTGTAGCGCGGAGTTTGAAAATTAATACGACTAAATCTATCGGTATGATCATTACAACCAGCGAATCACCGTTTTTCGCTGAAATTGTGTTAGCGGTAGAGGAATTTTGCTATAGCAAAGGGTATTCACTATTTTTGTGCAATACTCAAAACAAACTTGAGAAAATTCAAAATCATTTAGATATGCTCATCAAAAAACGGGTTGATGGCATTTTGGTGATGTGCTCCGAATATACAGCTAATTCATTTGATATCTTTGAAAACAGCAATATCCCAATGGTGATTATGGATTGGGGACGAAGTGATGAACGCAGTGATATTATTTTAGATCACGGTGTTGAAGGTGGCTATATTGCGACTCAGCATTTAATTGAAAACGGGCATCAAGATATTGCTGTAATTACCGGCAATAGAGATAAAGAAATTGCAAGAACCCGTTTTGAAGGTTTTAAAAAAGCGCTATCTGAGGCGGGTTTGTCTATTCGTGAAGAATGGATTCAAGAAGGCGATTTTGAACCTGAGGGGGGGTATGAGTGTATGAATAATTTGCTTAAGAGCAGTGAAAAATTACCAACCGCGGTTTTTTGTTTTAATGACTCAATGGCACTAGGGGCAATTTCAGCTATTACCGAAAAAGGGCTGAATGTGCCGCAAGATATTTCAGTGATCGGGTATGATAACGTGCATAGCTCACGCTTTTATGCACCGCCTCTTACGACAATCCATCAGTCAAAATCTCGCTTAGGCTCGGCAGCATTAGAATTATTATTAGAACGTATTGAAGATAACGAAAACGCAAAAGAGCCTAAAGTATTAGAGTTCTTTCCTGAATTGGTCAAACGTAAATCGGTTCGGAATTTAAACATTAAGGAGTAATATGGAAACATTGATTGAATTTTTTAGTAGCTATGGTTATTGGGCTGTTTTTCTTGTGCTACTTGCCTGTGGTTTCGGTGTGCCGATTCCTGAAGATATTACGTTAGTATCCGGTGGTGTTATTTCAGGATTAGGCTACACCAATGTGCATTGGATGCTGGTTGTTAGTATGTTAGGAGTATTAGTTGGCGATAGCACAATGTACTGGCTAGGTAGAATCTATGGCGAAAAAATTCTCAAATTTCCATTAATCAGGAATGTTGCGACACCTGAACGTTTTGCAACCGTGCAAGAACGTTTTGAAAAACAAGGATGGAAACTACTTTTTATGGCTCGTTTTTTACCTGGCTTGCGCGCGGTGGTTTACTTAGTTTCAGGTATTACCAGAAAAGTCAGCTTCGTAAAATTTTTATTAGTTGATTTCTGTGCCGCTATTATCTCTGTGCCAATTTGGGTTTATTTAGGCGACTATGGGGCATCTAATTTGGATTGGCTAAAAGAACAAGTAGCTAATGGGCAGCACCTCATTTTTGCCATTTTAGGCATTGTTATTCTATTTTTAGGCTGGAAATGGTATAAAAATAAAAAGCAGTATAAAAAGTGAAACAAAAGACGAGCATTTCATCTTAAAAAGATATAATAGCAAAACAGTTGGTAAGAATAATTATAAATATCCATTACCAACTGTTTTTTTGAACTATATTTTAACTTAAAAAATTAGGTTTAACTGTGTCACTTTTTCTTGAAGAAGAACGAAATAACAGTAAGTATTAAAAAGACAAAAAAGAGAATTTTGGCAATTTCAGTAGCACTTCCAGCAATACCACCAAATCCTAATAGCGCTGCGATTATAGCGATGACAAAAAATACGACTGCATAATGTAACATAGTTATACTCCTTACTGTGTAATAAACTGATTAAAAAACTAACATAGTTAATGTATGATTGCAAGGCATGTACTATATTAATCTTGATTAATCCGACTTGAAATGGCACTTTGCTGGTTCTTATATTTTGCATCTTTTCGCGCATTATAGGGTTTTGCAGCATCACCACTTAAAATCTCAAAGCTTAATGCGCCAATTGCCATATTAGGGCGTAAAGCTAGGGGTAATTTTCCAGCATTAAAAAATTCCAATACAATTTTGCCTTCCCAACCCGGATCGATTCTGTGGGCGGTAACGTGTACCATTAAGCCTAATCTAGCAAGTGACGAACGACCATCTAACCATCCAACAATATTGGCTGGTAAGGAAACTGATTCAAGGGTTGTTGCGAGTGCAAGGTCACCGGGATGAAGGAAAAATGCTTCATCATCACCGATGATAATTTCATCACTCATCACTTTATTTAACTGGGCGGCAACTTCTTCTCGAGGGCCACTTAAATCAATATAGGGCGTTTTATGTTCACGAAATACACGAAACGAATTACCTAAACGCACATCTGCAGTGGCGCCAGAAATTTTATCGTCTGAAGGTCGAGGCGTTATGGCAATAATACCTTCATCTAAGTAACGTTTAATATCTGTATCACATAAACGCATATTTAGCTCCTATTTTATTTTAGTAATTGCTTAATTTGTGCTTTAAGAATATCAATGGCAATACGGTTTTTGCCACCTTTTGGCACAATAATATCAGCATATTGTTTAGAGGGTTCGATAAATTGTAAGAACATTGGGCGAACGGTTTTGCGATATTGACTAATCACTGATTCCATCGAACGTCCACGTTCCACCATATCACGTTGTAATCGGCGGATAAAGCAGATGTCCAGAGGAGCATCTACGAAAATAGAAACATTAATTTCATTGCGAATATTCTCATCTGTCAGCAATAAAATACCTTCTAAAATAATGATTTTCTTTGGTTCAAAGTGCTTCGTGGTCGTTTTACGATTATGTTCGGTATAGTCATATTCTGGAATTTCAATCGCATTACCTTGTTTTAATTGGCGTAAATGTTCAACCAATAAATGATGATCCATTGAATTAGGGTGATCGTAATTGGTTTTAATCCGTTCTTCCATTGTTAGATGAGATTGATCTCTATAATAAGCATCTTCGGAAATAATACCGATATTATCTGTTCCCAATTCATTTTTGAGTTCTTTATAGATGGTTGAGGCAATCAGGCTCTTACCTGAGGCAGATGCGCCGGCAATCGCAATGACAACGCAAGATGAAGTCTGGCTAGTATCAGTCATAAAAAATTTCCTATTCAGTCAAAAGAGTATTCGATAAATTATACCGAAGTTTTGCAAAATTTTCTGTATAATTGACCGCTTGTTATGCGATTTTGGAGAAAAAATGGATATTTTCATTCAAGGATTTATAGTGTGTTTTGGCTTAATTGTCTCTATTGGCGCACAAAATGCCTTTTTATTAAAGCAAGGGATTTTAAAACAACACATATTTTGGATTGCATTGCTCTGTTTTTTAGGTGATGTATTTTTAATGACGATAGGTGTGCTAGGCTTAGGCACGTTAATTGCGGAATTGCCTGTTGTAAGTTTCATTATTTCGCTTTTAGGGGCCATTTTTCTATTAAGCTACGGTAGCCGTTCATTTATCAGCGTATTTAAAAGTGGTGAATACCTTGTGGCAAGTGGAGAGAATGCAACGAGCTTAAAAAAGGCTTTACTGATTACCTTTGCGATTACATTCTTAAATCCTCACGTTTATATTGATACGGTTGTGATTGTAGGCAGTATCGGTGGGAAATTAGATTTTAACGGTAAAATATACTTTTTAGCAGGTGCATTACTTTGCTCATTTATTTGGTTTTTTGGCATAGGTTATGGAGCAAGCTTACTTTCCCCTTATTTTGCAAAGCGAAGAACTTGGCAAATTTTAGATGCTGTTACCGGGCTAATTATGTACTTTATCGCTTTTAGTTTACTGATTTATACTTATCAACTTGCTCTGCAAATTTTCTAGTGGAGTTTAAATTTTTTCATTGATGAATGACGGGCTTTTTTGCTATATTAGTAGCAATGTTCGAACTATAAAATGTGCTTATTTTTGAATAATTTTATTTTAACGGATTCTTTTATGTTTAAAAAATTTTTAGGATTATTTTCAAACGATCTTTCTATCGATCTCGGGACAGCAAATACACTGGTTTATGTTAAAGGTCAAGGTATTGTGCTAGATGAACCCTCAGTGGTTGCTGTACGTCAAGATCGTATGGGATCGCTAAAAAGTATTGCGGCGGTAGGCTCACATGCAAAATTAATGCTAGGCCGTACACCAAAAAGCATAATGGCGATTCGTCCAATGAAAGATGGTGTCATTGCGGATTTTTTTGTAACAGAAAAAATGTTGCAACACTTTATTAAACAAGTACATAGTAATAACTTTATGCGCCCAAGCCCTCGTGTATTAGTGTGCGTGCCAGCAGGTGCAACACAAGTGGAACGCCGTGCAATTAAAGAATCTGCAATTGGAGCAGGAGCGCGTGAAGTCTATTTAATTGAAGAGCCAATGGCGGCTGCAATCGGTGCAGGTTTGCCGGTTCACGAAGCAATGGGATCAATGGTAATTGACATTGGTGGCGGTACAACCGAAGTGGCAGTGCTTTCTTTAAACGGCATTGTGTATTCAACTTCTGTGCGTATTGGTGGTGATAAGTTAGATGAAGCTATTATTGCTTATGTACGTCGTCATTTTGGTTCTGCTATTGGTGAAGCAACGGCAGAGCGAATTAAACAAGAAATTGCTAGTGCTAAGATTGAATCCGATGATGATGTTAAAACAATGGAAGTACACGGACACAATTTAGCTGAAGGCGCTCCTCGTACTTTCGAGCTTAACTCAAGACATGTATTAGAAGCAATTGAACAACCATTAAATGGTATTGTAGAGGCAGTTAAATCAGTCTTAGAGCAATGCCCACCTGAATTGGCAGCAGACATTTTTGAGCGCGGTATGGTGTTAACAGGAGGTGGTGCATTATTACATAATTTAGATCGTTTACTTTCTGATTCAACTGGCGTGCAAGTCGTAGTAGCAGAAGATCCATTAACTTGTGTAGCTCGTGGTGGTGGTAAAGCATTAGAAATGATCGATATGCACGGTGGTGATGTATTTAGTATTGATGATTAATACATTTCTCTTAGCAGCTGTTTAAATGGAGGTTGGCAATGGATTGATTCTATTGTCAATTTTCGTTATAGATTCCCAATAAATTCACATATATTTCTCTAATGAAACCTATTTTTGCTAAAGCTCCCTCTTTAGGGATGCGCCTGATTATCGCAGTGATATTTTCTATTATGCTGATTATTTCCGATGGGCGTAGCTCTTTAATGATTCAAGCGCGTAATCTATTAGAAACCGCGGTAAGTGGATTATATTATTTTGCTAATACCCCCCGTTCAATTTTAGATGGGGTAAGTGGCAATTTTATTGATAATAATAAATTACAGCTTGAGAATAATTTATTAAAAGAGCAGCTAAGAGAAAAAAGTGCCGATTTATTATTGCTTGATCAGCTAAAGGTTGAAAATCAGCGTTTAAGATTGTTATTGAGTTCTCCGCTTCGGCAAGATGAGTATAAAAAAATTGCTGAAGTATTAGCTGCTGAGATGGATGCTTATCGTCAGCAAGTAGTGATTAATCAAGGGCGTTTAGACGGTGCTTTTGTCGGGCAACCTATTATTGATGAAAGAGGTGTTGTTGGACAAGTTATTTCTGTAGGGGAAAAATCTAGCCGTGTTTTATTGCTCTCTGATATTACTCATGCTATTCCTGTTCAAGTGCTACGCAATGATGTACGTGGCATTGCCAGTGGTACAGGGGTGAATAATGAATTGGTCATTGATAACTTGCCTCGTTCTATTGATGTGGTAAAAGGTGATGTGCTGGTGACTTCAGGCTTAGGTGGACGTTTCCCTGAGGGATATCCGGTGGCGATTGTAGAAACGGTTGAAAATGATACCAAAAGTCAATTTGCCAGAATTGTTGCTCGTCCGTTAGCCTCATTTGATCGCTTACGTTACTTATTACTGCTTTGGCCGACGGCGGAAGAGAAAAACTACTCCCAAAGCTTGTCGCCAGCGCAAGTACGTGAAGTTGTTGAAGAAAGACGTAATAGCGTGAATCCATTTGAACGTTTAAAACAGATGTCTAACAAGAAAACTGAAGTGCAGCTAGAGGCAAAAGAAGAACAAATAGAGAATGATGAGATAAATGAGAATCCGGCAGCACAACCAGAAGCGGAAAATGAACAAAACTATCATACGGAAGAAGGAGCGGAATAATGAGAACAAACCCGATTTTTCAGATCCTTGTGATAATTTCGATTTTTGTGGTTGCTTTTGTACTTGAGATTATGCCTTGGCCGGTAGGATTCCAAGGGCTACGCCCTACTTGGGTCGTTTTGGTGTTAATTTATTGGGCATTGGCATTACCTGATAAAATGAGTGTGGGGACAGCTTTTATTGCCGGCATCGTCTGGGATCTGATTCTTGGCTCGATTTTAGGCATCCACGCCTTAGTGTTATCGGTGGCGATTTATTTTGTTGCGAAATACCATCTGATTCTGCGAAACTTATCGCTATGGCTACAAAGCCTATTAGTAATGGCATATATTGTGCTGATCCGTTTCTTTATTTTCGTGATTGAATACATTTTACACAGTGCCGAATTTAATTCACAGGAATTGTTAGGTGCTGTAATCAGTGGTGTGCTTTGGTCTTGGATTTTCTTATTAATGCGTCATATTCGTCGCCAACTGCGGTTACGTTAAGAGGTTAAAATGAGTAGTTTGTCTTTTGATTTTAGTGAAGATTTTCGACCGCTTGCAGCCAAAATGCGACCTCGAAACTTGGCTGAATATGTCGGGCAATCTCATTTAATTGGCGAAGGCAAACCGTTACGCAGAGCGATTGAAGCCGGACATAGTCATTCTATGATTTTTTGGGGACCGCCCGGCACCGGAAAAACGACCCTAGCTGAAATTATCGCCCATCATCTTGATGCGGAAGTTGAACGTATTTCCGCTGTGACCAGCGGTGTAAAAGAGATCCGAGAGGTGATTGAACAAGCCAAATTAAACCGCCAAGCCGGCAGACGAACGTTGCTTTTTGTGGATGAAGTTCACCGCTTTAACAAAAGCCAGCAAGATGCGTTTTTACCGCATATTGAGGACGGCACTATTATTTTTATTGGTGCGACTACCGAAAATCCCTCTTTTGAGCTAAATAACGCACTGCTTTCCCGAGCCAGAATTTATATTTTAAAGCCGTTACAAGCGGTCGAAATTCTAAAAATTTTGCAAATGGCGATAGCCGATACCGAACGTGGTTTAGGCAATGAAACTTTGGTACTTGAAGATGATGTACTGGCATTGCTTGCTGATTATGTTAATGGTGATGCCCGTTTTGCCTTGAACTGTTTGGAATTAATGGTAGATATGGCACAAGATTCAGCTAAAGGGAAAGTGCTGAATAAAAGTTTGCTGACCGAAGTGTTAGGCGAACGACAAGCTCGTTTTGATAAAGGCGGTGATCGTTACTATGATCTCATTTCTGCGTTACATAAATCCATTCGAGGCTCATCGGCTGATGGAGCATTATACTGGTATGCCCGAATTTTAACCGCCGGTGGTGATCCGCTTTATGTGGCAAGAAGGCTGCTTGCGATTGCTTCTGAAGATATTGGTAATGCCGACCCTCGAGCAATGCAAATTGCGATTGTGGCTTGGGATTGCTTTACCCGAGTGGGGGCTTATGAAGGTGAAAGAGCGATTGCCCAAGCGATCATTTATTTGGCAGTTGCCCCAAAGAGCAATGCGGTCTATCAAGCTTTTAATGAAGCAAAGCGCCTCGCTAAAGAGGCAAAAGACTACGATGTGCCGGCGCATTTGCGTAATGCTCCCACTCAATTAATGAAATCTTTAGGCTATGGCGAAGAGTATCGCTATGCCCACAATGAGCCAAACGCTTATGCCGCCGGGGAGAATTATTTCCCGCCTGAGCTGAAAGATACCGAATTCTACTTCCCAAGTGAGCGGGGAATGGAAAAACAGATTAAAGAAAAAATGGCGTGGCTGAAAGCACAGGATCAAGCCAGCCCGATTCAACGTTATAAATAAATATGACAAGCGGTCTAAATCAGCAAAAAATTTGCAAATTTTTCCGAAAAAATAACCGCTTGTTTTACTTGCCTTTGAGAACCAATATGTTTGATATTTTATTTCCGGCTTGGCTTGCCGGTGTTTTGTTAGCCTTTATTACCGCACCTCTAGGGGCTTTTGTGGTGTGGCGAAAAATGGCGTATTTCGGCGACACACTTTCGCACTCTGCATTGCTCGGCGTGGCATTAGGGATTTTTTTAGAACTCGATCCGTATCTTGCTGTAATTGGAATGACTATTCTTCTTGCATTATTGCTGGTTTGGTTGGAGCAAAAAACCAATTATTCGGTGGATACCGTGTTGGGGATTATCGCCCATACTAGCCTTTCTCTCGGGGTAATTACCATTAGTTTGTTGGATAATGTACGAGTGGATTTGATGTCTTACTTATTCGGCGATTTACTGGCAATTAATTTTTCTGATGTGGTGTTTATCGGAATCGGAGCAACCCTAATTTGTTTGATTTTAATGCTGTTTTGGAAGCGGTTGTTGTCGATTACCATCAGCCCGGAACTTGCTCAAATTGAAGGATTAAATGTGGCTCGCTTACGTTTATTGCTGATGATTTTAACCGCATTAACTATCGCATTAAGTATGAAATTTGTCGGTGCTTTAATTATTACCTCACTGCTGATTATTCCTTCCGCTACTGCAAGACGTTTTGCTAAAACGCCTGAAAAAATGGTGCTGATTGCAATTTTATTCAGTATTGTTGCAGTAACCGGCGGTTTATTGCTATCCGGCTGGAAAGATACTCCGGCAGGACCATCGGTAGTCATTTGTGCCGGCTTGATTTTCCTATTATCGCTATTTAAAAAAGAATACCATTAAACAGAATAATGTATGAAAATAAAGCATAAGATTTTTATGTAAAGGGCATTGAATTTTCTAATCAATCTGTTTAAATGTAGCTATTATTTTTGGGGCTGTCCTAGATAACTAACCTAAACTACCCTTAACCAATTGTTTTAAAAAGGATATTTGAGATTTTAAGTCACTGTGATTAAAACGCC
>NZ_SMAC01000032.1 GCF_004342115.1 Mannheimia haemolytica
CACTTGATTTGCTTGTACTCAGCCACCCTGAATTTGTTTTTGGTTCTTGCCCAGATTTCGCCGTAGCTGAGCTTGGTGCGTTCGTGCGTGGCTTTTACCGCATTTTGTAGCATATTTTGCTCTTCTGCTGTGAGGGTTGGCTCGGGAAGTGCGGTCTGATTTTCCGCTGAATTTTGCAAACGCTCCGCTTTGCCTAAGTGCCAGTAGTTGTAGAGTGCCTCAAAACACTCTTCTTGGTAGCAGATCACTTTTTCTTTTAAATCTACCCGCACTTTTTCAGGATTAATGCTAAACAACCAGCCGTTGAGTTTTTTGATTGGCATACAGAGCATTTCATAAGTTTTGCCGTCTGATCCAGTTGTTTTCATATGAGTACAACTGAATTTTTCTTTGGAATTCTCAAGTTTTCTTTGTTGAGAACCCCAAGACAAGCCTAGTGCATCAACAATCGGGCGAACTGCCGTGTAAATAACATCTTCAACTTTTAAAGTAATAAGATCTGAACCGTAAAAAGAAAGAGTTTGAGTAGTAATTTGATTAGACATAAGTCTGCTCCTGTTTGTTTTTTCGAAGTTTAGTTTTCCCTATTCAATAGGGTGCCGAGAGGTTCGAAAACCGCAAACAGACGGTCGGGATTATTCCCCTTTCGGGTATTGTATTCTCCGCCCTCTCGACATTGAGCCTGTACAATCTTTTTCTAATGGCTGGAAAAAGATCGCAAAATTTAGACACAAAAAAACCGCTTGTCTGACGGGTGCGGATTGCCGCTGTTTGTTTAGGTTTCGACGCCTATGGGGAAATAGTACTACTCAAATTTTGGTTTGTAAAGCTATTTTATCATCTCAATCAACACATTTGCTAACGGTGTTACACATAAGGCAAAAACGCCCAACGCTATAAGTACGATTGAAATAGCTATCGCACCACGCATAATAGGACTTGCATTTGTTTCCATTTCTAACCCCTTTTTTAAGTGGATTTTTAACTTTGTTTTGCTATAATTGCTCATAATTTATTTAATCATTCCGTATTAATGGTTAAATGAAAAACCCCAAGAGTTTGCGGCTCTTGGGGTTTGTTTTTGGTAATAAAAAAGCCCATTTAACATAATGGGCTCTACTCTATAGTAGTTTTACTCGTTTTTTATGGTTTTCATTTTATTATGAAGCATATTTCTGAACTAGCTTTTTAAAATAAGGTAGTTCTTTTTTACAAAACTCAACTTTGCTTGGTGAAGATTTTAGAGCATTTATGAAATTTAAAGATGTTTCCTCTTGTAATTTATAAGCTACATTTTCAGGTAATTGAGGACAGCCATTACGAGTTGAGTATTCAGCAAAACTATCTCCATTTAAATTAGAATTAAATTCTCCCAGTTTCGCCTCAACAAGACAAATATCTTGAGCGTGTTTGTGATAAATCAGATCTTTTATTAGCTGATTGCATTGCTTGTCAGAGATTAGTTGTTTAGCTTTTACTTCTGACGCTGTTTTATTCCCTGAAGACCAAGCTATAAAATCTAATATCAAGAAAATTACAAATAGAGCCAAAAGAGCCTTGATTATGCTAGATAAACAACCCGAACGCTTAACCACCGCAGTTGCAGAAGCTGACGAAGATGAAGATGCTGAGTTTTGAATAATAAACGTAGGTTGTTGAGCTTGATATTTAGCTCCATTTAACAACTTATCTTTTTCTTTTTCAAATTCCAGTTCTGATAAAATACCTTTCTCTTTTAACGAAACAAGTTTGTCCAATTCATCAGCAATAGATATTTTATTATTTTCTTGGTTACTGCTACTTTGATTAGATTGTTTTTTAAATTTAAACATAATAGACCTCAAATTAACCGGATTATTCCAAAAGCTGTGCATTACTATTTCTAAGTTCTAAATACTGCCCTTCTTTCACCGTGAGATATGTTGAATTTTTAAAAGTATCAACAGCAATTACAGAATCACGCTCAGAGCTAGAATAAATTGTAAAATAACCACGCTCTTTATTTGTGGTTGTTAATTTATACTCTCCTGCTGGAATATCTCGCCCGACACGATACATCCCTTCTTCATAAACCTGATTGGATACAGGTTCATTGCTCGAAGTATTTTCCTCTGCTTTATTATCAGTATCGCTATTTATGAAATCTATAAATTCCTTACAACGATTAGTCGATACTGTTTTGCCGCTAGGATCTTTAGCCTCTACCCCAACAGGGAGTTTATTATTTTCTTTTTCCCACACAACAAGATCGTATCTATATCCATTGTTTGATATCTGATACACCTTTTGAGTAACACCTTGCTCAACAGAAGAAGAAAGATTGATATTCCCTATTGGCTGTTCAAATGAAAATGTAATTTTATCCGTTTTAGCGCTAGCAACTTGATATTCAACCATATCCCCTTTGTTGATGAGACTAATGATATTATTCTTTTCTGTTAAACAAGAAAACAACATCTCATCAGCAAAAGCATTGGAAGAAAAAATTATAGGTAAAAGGATAAATGCTCTTTTCATTATGACAATCCCGTATTAAATTGCATCACATTCACTCGGTTTTGCACCCCATTAACAAAATCTTGAGCTGTTCCGCCAAGTGTTCCCGCTGTTGAGTTTATATGAATTCCCCCATTAAATGCAACTTCTGTTTTTTGGTTGTTGCTAATATTTTGCGGTTGAGCCAAGTTTTGCATTGTGGTAAAGGTATGCTGATTAGCTTTTAGTGCATTTGCTACTGCATAGCCACCAACTGGCGTATTCAAATTGATAGGCTTGCTCTGAATAGATTTACCTTGTTTAGCTAACTGAATCGCCTTTCGCCCTGTATTATAGTAATCAGATATTTTTGTTCCATTCCCATCTGAGCTATCTATACCTGAATTTGCAAAAGCTTTCGCTCCGCCAGCTCCTTTTAAGTGAGCTGCCATCAATAATCCAGCTTTATGCTCCGCAGAACCTTGATAAGTAGAGCCTAAATATCCAACATTCTTATTCATAAGAGCTACGATTGCATTATCTTGAATAGCTTTATTGCTTAAGAAAGCTTCTCGACCACCTTTAATAGTCCAGTTGCTTGAATCTGCTAAAAATGCCTTGTGAACATCAGCATCAGAACCATTAGATAATCCTTTACCGTGTTTTCTTACTGCTGCTCTATATTTTGCATCATCAATTAACCCTGCATCAACTAATGCGGCCGCACCAAACTGATATAATCCTAAATAGCCGTATTGATTTTCCGCTCTGAGGTTTCCACCACTTTCACGCTTCACCATTTGAGCAGCCAATGCCCCTGTTTCTTCTTGCGTAAGACCTTTAACAGATTGTTGCCCCTCAAAGACAAAATTTCCTTTACTAAATCCTTTCTTGCTATCCATCAGTTTGTTCTCATTACCGGTAGGACCAACTTCATCTGGGTCAAATCCGCCCCAAATATTCACAAATCGAACAAATCCATTTTCTACCCTTGTAATGGCGTTATCTGCAAAATTAACAACCTCATCGACTGCTTTCTCAGCATTCTTGGCAAAATTCCCTGTTACTTCTTTAAGAGCTTCTGAGCCTGTAATCTCGCCATTCCAATATTTTTTACCCGTATTGACAGCCTCTTCTATATTAGTAACGCCAGCATCTATTATTCCACCGACACCTTTCAGTGCATCACCAACAATATTATCACCAACAAAATCTACTGCGGCATTAAACGCGTCTTTCCCTAACTCTTTTGCTGCGTCCCACGCTGCAACAAATTCTCCATCAAGTAATAGGTTGATGACATTTAATACTTTATCTAGTGCAGGAAGAAGCGAGTTATATATATCTTTCGCCACATTTTTGAAACCTGTTGCCAAGCTATCTATAGACATCTTCCCATCTTTGGTAAAGCCTTTAAGTTCTAGCCAAGACTTAGCAGCATTAACCGCGTCTTCCCAAGATTTATAACCGGTTAATAAATCGGCAAACGCATTTTTCAGGTTGCCAACGGTAAAATCTGCATCAAAAATCCACTTCTTAAATAATCCCCAGTTAAATAGCGAAGTACCTCCGTTCGCCCACTTTTCATAATCATCGTAGAGCAATCCAATAGCTGCTGCTAACCCCGCAACAATTAAAATCATTGGCAGGAATGGAGCAATAAACGCTAAAGCAGCACTTGCACCGCTAATAAGCATTGGGATTAGAGCAATAGAGATCGCCCCCGCAATTCCATAAAATACCCCCTTTACAAGGTTTTCATTTTTCTGCAAATATTCAAAAAACGCATTGGTTACATCGGCAATTTTGAGTAATACCGGCATTGCGGCATTGGCAATCATCAGCTTTAAACCTTCAAATTGCTGGTTTAAATAGGCAGTTGCTGCGGTCAGTTTGCGTGCGGTTTCTAAATCCTGTTGATTGGATTTGTAGATTTTAGCGGTTTTCTGCAAATTCTCTTCAAGACCTTGTCTGCCTTGTGCCAGCATTTCAAACGTGCCTTCATCAATCCCCATTTGTTGGGCAATGCCAAAGGCTTTTACTCTATCCATTGAGCTGAATTTGTCTGCCAATTCCAGCATAATGTCTTCAAGTTTTTTTGCTTTTTGTGAGCCGTCTAATAGGTTAATGCCAAGTGCATTAAAAAATTGAGTAACAGAGGTATCACCTTGTACAGTTAAACGGGTAAGACCTGCAGAAAGATTATTTAGATAACCGGTTAAACCCTCTGCTGAACCGCCTGAAAGCTCTGCTGCCCCTCTCCAACTTGCTAAAGCACGGCTTGTCATACCGAGGTTTTTAGACGTAATATCCAGTTCTTTGTTAGCTTTGGCGGAGTCTAAGAATAACTTATCAAAACCTATACCAAAGGAAATCATTGTTCCTACTGCACCAACAATCATTTTGAAGGCTCTGATTTTTTTTGTAAGTCCATCAAAAGCTTTTAGCAAGTCTTGAACTGATTTGTCATTTTTCTTGGTCTGTATTTCCTGCTCTTTCAGAGCTTTTGTGGATTTCTTGGCTGATTTCTCGCTTTTACCCTGCTCCGCATTGAGCTTTTTAGTACCTTTGGCGGCACTTTCAGCCGCTTGCCCGTGGTTGTCTAAGGCTTCGGTGTTTTTATTGACCGCCCCCTCTAAACGTTCCAATAGGGATAATAACGGCTTTGCTACTGCCGTAAAACTATCATTCGCTGCAATCTCTATCGCTAATGTATCAATAACATCTGACATTATTTATTATCCCTATGGTTGTAAGTATCCACGCTGAACACTTCGATTAAATCTAGAGCATCTTCTAGCCCATAAATAGTCTGTAATTCGTGCAAGGTTGCCAATTTGCTACTAACAACAACCCCAACAACCGAACTTACATTCACATACGCAACAGCATTACTTTCTTTACCTACTCCGAGATCGGGGTAAGTTCGAGATCCAAAAAATCAATATGCAACGCAAACGCCTCTTTTCGCAATTTCCAAAGCGTTGTGATGTCACTCACATCACCAATCGCTAAATCAATCGGTCTGGTTGAGCCGCTATCCATCACGATTTCTACACAATCCAATAGTTCATCTAATAACGGTAAGGCTTTTTCTTCCGGAATCTGCTTAAAAGCCGCTAGTGCAACTCTTGCCATTCCCAGCATCCCTTCCGAAGCTGACGGGATACCTTCCATTCCACTCGCCAAGGCAAGTAATGTACGAGAAGCCCACTTGTCCGCTTTGGCAATCGGCATTTCCGTAATCAAAAACGTCGTGCCTGCATCTCGTCCCTTTTCAATCGTGATTTTTTTTGTTTTTAAAGCCATTTTTTTATTCCTCTGAGGTGGTTAAATATCTAAGAACAGATCCATTTGCTGAATTTACCCTATATCTTTAAAATTCAAGTAACAGCTGTTCCATTCTATCTAGTCTCTCTATGCCAATTTCATAGGTATGCTTTTCTACTTTTCGTTTTTGCAACGCTCGCCCAGCCTCACTGCCACGCTTTTTTGATTCACTTTCATTTTCTTCTAAGTTTTCACGTTGTTGGCGGATGTCCTCCCATTTGGCAATGCCGGTTGTCCAATAATCCCATAGGACTTCGTAACACTCTGTTTGATAACGAATCAGCTTTTCTTTGATCTCGGGATTTACACGAGAAGGATTTACACCAAACAGCCAGCCATTAAGGTAATGTAACGGCAAACAAACTGCTTCTTGCTCACCACCATTTGAAGGTATTCGTATAACACGAATACCTTGTGAAAGTACTTCATTTCGTTGTAATCGCTCAAATTGAGCGTGCCAAACTAAACCGATATTTTCTGCCACCTGCTTCATTGGTACATATGGCTTATCATTTTGATTGATAACTAAAATGTCTGAACCAAAAAATTTTGCTTTTAATGCTTTCATTATTTTTTCCTTTTATGAATTTTGGATAATAAAAAACCCGACCATTTCTGATCGGGTTGTGAATTACCGCAACATTCCTACCTTATTACAGGCTCGTAAACTCACGATTTAAAGCTGTTTGGGAACATTAAAGGTTAAATATCTTCTGCACCGTTATTCACGACTTTGAATGAATAGGTCGCAGATTCAAGCAATTTCTTCGCATTCGTACCGCCCGGAATGTTCACTAAAAAGCCGGTTGCCGAATAGCGTTTGCCGATAGACGGAATTTCGCACGAGAATTCAAACGGCACAGTTTCTTGGTTGTTGTTGATATGGTTAATCACACCATCAAAAAAAGAACGGCTCGGGCTGTTGGCTTGAAGTTGAATATTTAAATCGACTTCATAAGGCGTAAATCCGCCTGATTGCACACCATCAACGCCGATCACGGTTTCGCCGATTGCACCTTGCCCGAAGTCAAAGGCATTATCGGCGGCGTATCCTTCCATTTTGACCCACGATTTGTTATAACCCTTTGCCCGCACAAGTAGAATGCTGTTTGCGGCGGTCAGAGTTTTATCAATATTTGTACGCATAATTTATTCGTTTCCTTTTTTTGCAAAAAAGCGGTCGAATTTGACCGCTTGTTACTGTTATTGAACGTTAATAGAAGCAAGGTTAATGGCGTGAACACTGCCGCCGTCGGTGTACCATAACTTCATCGGCATTGACTGGCGTTTACCTCGCACCTGTGCCGAAGTTTTGCCAATATAGAGTGAATAACCTTGTGCCTCAATTTGGGCGGCGGTATCCATTCCGGTGTCTTTATTGATTAAGGCTTTTTGCTGTTCGCTTAATGCCACACCAATTTGGATAGAGCCGAAATCTAACGCCTCTTGAATCGGATCTTGACAAGCCGCACGTTGTAAAGCCACGCCGAGAGCGTTATATGGCACAGACTTCGCCGAAGTAAGCAAGGTAATCAAGGCAAGTTGTAATTGGCTATTCAGGCGAATTTGATTGATGTAAGCGTCAATCCATTTCCATTTGCCGGCAATCTGACCCGGCGACAAGAACAAGAAGCGGTCGTTTGCGGTTGCCCAAGCTCCATAATAGTTGTAGCCGTTATCTTCCAAAATCTGTGCAACAGTGGCATCAGTTACATCGGCAGTTAAACCGGCTTGCCCTTTGAATTTATAAGTAATTCGTCCTTGTCGTTCGGTGAAATCAATAGAAGCGGTTGCACCACACACAAAAGCGGCTTTATCTAGTCCGCCATAAATAGCAACTGTGCCGTTATAAGCAGATTCTTTTAACCACGCTCCGAAACAAGTGTTATTACCGGCTTGTACCGCACCGGCTTCTTTGCCCCAAGCAACATACAAGAAACGCTGATCTTGGTCGTTACTCCATTTCGCAAAGGCTTTTTTGTCGTCTAAACTTGGCTCAAATACGGTGGTAAATGTCGCCCAGTTTAAAGTGGATTTGATCACCTGCTGCATTGTTTCAGTCGGCGATGTTTCAGCACTACCTTGGGAAATAACCGCACCGACTGATTGCGATAAGCCTAACTTGTCTGCAACATCACCGGTTGCGAAAGTGATAGCAGATGATGAACCTGTGGTGCCGGATGAAATCTTGAATGATTGCAACTGCGGATCAAAAGAAACCGTTACATCGCCCAGTGCGGAAGAAATAGTTTCTGCCGCCTGCGAAAAACTTTTTGATGAACGGAGGTTAATTGACGAAGCGGTCTTCTCTACACCATCAATATTGATAGTAAGAGAGCCTGAAACCGTTTTCAATTCTTCCAATGACAACCCTTTTACTGAATTACCAACCAAGAAAGCCCCTTCTGCTGCCTCGTTGTAGGCAAAGAAAAACAGTGTGCCGGGTTTGATGGTTGAGTTGTCAAAGCCTTTAAAGTAAACTGCCGCCGCCTGATACTCTTCTGAGGCGAATCCGAAGTATTCCCCTACCGCATCAGCAGTCGCAAACGGTACGGCTTGAGCAGTCGGCAGATTTTGATTTTTGCTTAAAAACACGGCATTCATTGAGAGTGGCGAACCACCGGCACTTAATACCGCAGGACTGATATTCACAATCCGGGAAGCAGGAATAGATTGAAACATAGCTATGTTGTTCTCCTATAAAGAATGAATAGAAATTCTTGGGTTGGTAATAAAATCTTGTTCGTGAGTGATCACAGGGTTGTAGGTTAAATATGTCGTCACCATATATCGCTCCTCGTACTCGCTGGCTTCATTGGTAAACGGCAGATATTTCGGTTCGTCACAATAAAGTGGCTGGCAACGCTCCAATCGCTCACAGGCGTATAAATTCCGCCATAATGTGCAAAATTTCCGTGAAATTTCACCGCTTGTCTCGCCGTAAAAGTCAAGTTGCATCTGAATTTCAAGGCTCTGCATCACTTCTACATTGCCTTCATCAATGCTGTAATCATAAGCATTAGTGGATAAGGCTTGTTCGTGAATAATATTCATCAAAATAAACGGCGGATTTGGTAGCGGTGCGTTATTGCTATAGCCTCGAATAACCTGATCGCCCTCTAAATGAAAAAGCCCGAGCAAATAAGCCCGGACTTCTCGATAAATATCATTATGAGTGGTGTTTAAGGTTACTTCTGCCGCCATATCACCACCTTGCACCAGTTAGGAAAACTTTCGGCAACGGATTTAATCAGCCATTCTGATTCCGTTTTTTCGCCAAAAGCCTTAAACACTAATTTATCCGCTCCCTGTTGAGAAAGGCGGCGTAGGGCGTGAATCTGCCCTGAAATATAAACATTAAGCAACTGACCCTGTTGGGCGAGACTGTCAAAAAGCTGTAAATCATTGGTTGAAAGGCTTTGAGGCTGAATTTTGACGTTGATTTCATCAAACTTTGCCACTCTTTTGCCGGTGTCATCCGTTTCTGTTCCGGCATTGAGTTTCAATACTGCCGGAATATTCGGATTGACTGTGGTGATCGCACGATTTGCGATTTGGCGTAGGTTCATTGTTCATTTACCTATTTCTTTGGAAAAGCGAATTTATTCGTTTTTTCACTTGATTAGAAATTGATCTTGGGGTTATACTGTTTTTGCTTGAAGCTCCTGCATCAATACGAGCGGAATAGGATTGATGTTCAGTAGCGGTAGTCTTGCCATCCCCCTTGCTACCTGCATCTTCAAATAACTCAAAGGCAGTAATAATCCAAGCATTACTGCCTTTTGATTTTCTAAGAGATACTCGGCATTTCTCGTGGTCGATTTTAAGTGCCGTTACGTTTCCTTTCTCGAACTTATCAACAGTCTTCCCTTTAGCAATGGCTTCCACGACATTCTTTGTCAGCATTTTGGTAGCTTGTTCATAACTTAAATTATCTTTTCTCATACGAGATTCAATAATGTGAGATATACCCATAGCACCTTTGGTTTTCCCACTGGCTTTAATTTTTCCAGTATCACCCCACTCAAAATCAATCCAGCCAAGTTCGTTATGATACATTGCACGATGAACAGTTCTTTTTTCTGCGATTGCGGTATTCATCGCTGAGCGACCTCGCCCGATATTCGCTTTCACAGACTTCATTGCAGATTGTGAGCCATCTTTCCCAAACTGCCCGTTTGCCGCCCTCGGGTGTTTGCTTTCGTCCCACTCTTTGCTGTCAAATGACATTGCCAGCCATAAGCGATTAATCCGTTCAATGTGTGATTGTGTCAGTTGCACAACTACTCCTTATCTACAACAACATATGAGATGGATTCTGAAAGCAAGCCACTTGCAAAAAGAGGTTTGTCTGGGCGGTAATCTGATTTAGATTTATAACGCTTTTCTTTCGCTTTAATTGTACTCTCAGCTAATTTGGGTGTTTCTACTTTGCTTAGTGCCTCAAATACATCACCGGCGGCAACACTACCGACAAGCTCTAATGCCTCTTCTACAGAATGCCCTTGCTTTAATAGGTTTGAAATTTCTTTTTGCCACTTTTTCCTATTATTGGAGAAAGCAGGTCTAAAAAAAGGTCTCGGCTTAATGGTGATTGTATGAGCAGGAATAGTTACTTCTGTCGCAAAATTCGATTTTTTCTTGCTGACAAAGCGACTACCATTTTTCTGTGTCCATTCGCCATTTTTATCTATTTGTCGATAAATAGTCGCCTGTCTGGCAGGAACAGTAAATATTCCGCCGTACTCGTGAATCGCCGCAACATAAGCAACAGGCGTGCCATCATCATAGCGTTGATGTCCAACAATACCGACTTTAACCACCTTTTTATTTGCGTCTTTCACGGCTTTAATCCGTGCCTCCAACGCTGCTTTAAATTTTGCACTCACACAAACACCCCACCGACTTTCCGCACTGCTTTACGTTCCGGCAAACCGCCGATATAAAAACCACCTGCAGACCATTGTTTTAGCAACGCCCACAACTGCAAGCCATAGGGCGAACCGGCAAGCCAATGCTGCCAAGCGTTTTTAGTCGGCGGTGTTGCGAATGAAACGCTTACGCTACCCTCGGAAGCAGAAGCAACAATGCCACCACCGCTGCTATTTTGTTGTGCTGTGCCGTCTGCATTTATCACAACATTGTTGGTATGGAGTAAATGAGCGGTCATTAATCGCATTGCAATCTCTAACCGCTTGCCGTTTAATACCCAACTTGCTTTTAAATGTTCTTCCGCCACCTCCGCCCAAAGCTCGATTGTTGGATCGTCTAAA
This sequence comes from Mannheimia haemolytica, assembly GCF_004342115.1. Classification (GTDB taxonomy): domain Bacteria; phylum Pseudomonadota; class Gammaproteobacteria; order Enterobacterales; family Pasteurellaceae; genus Mannheimia; species Mannheimia haemolytica. The sequence goes on from NZ_SMAC01000032.1 coordinate 11,079, forward strand.
TCATCAAATACAGGAAACATTGTGCGAAAGTCGGTGATGTTCATTGTTACTTACCTTTGTTGTTTTTTACTTTGGTGCCGGCATTCTCAGCTTGATAGTCAGACGGCGTAACCGGTGCATCTTTATTGTCTAACGACATATCCGCAGCCACTTTTTCAGCATCTTGTGCTTTGCCGTCTTCCTGCACCACAATAAAACCATTTTCTAAATGCTGTTTAAAAATCGGGTTTGCTTTGAGTTGTTTAAGTTCTTCTTCCGATACCGAAGTGATAATCCCTAATGGTGTGATTAAACGGTCATTCGCAATCCCTGTGCCACCTTTAACAATTACGCTACCTTGTGGCACTTTTAAGCCGTTTGCACCGTCTGAATAAATGGTATAAGCATTATCACAAGTTAAGGTTGAATAGATATAAGGCATTATGTTTCTCCTGTTTAGGTAATAAAAAACCGCTCATAAAGAGCGGTCGTTTTTTGTTGTTTTTTTGCATTAAATGCCGGAAGCTCGATAAACAGCATAAGGGCGTTTACACATTACACCGGCAGTTGCGTTGGTGTAATCTTCCTTCACAATTTTGCCTTCAGGGTAAGCACCGAGAGCCATAAACTGTGCCGGTACGGCTTGCACCCAAACACGATTATCATCGTCCGAGCTGTCGCCATAAACTTCTTCAGCGTAGAGATATAACACATCAACGCCACCATTCGCTTTTACTAATTGCGGAGCAGTTGCTACACGACAATTTGGGTAAGTGTCTTTTAACCACGAAGCTACGCTTACGCCCATATCAGACACAACACCAAGATATACATCCGCACCGGTTGGTAATGCTAATACCGTTGGCGTAGTTTTTGGCTCAATAATGCCGTTTGATTGGGCGGCTAATTGCGAAAACGCAATGGTGATGTCGTTAGTAATTTCTAAGAACGTCTTAGTTGCCCATTTTGTGCCACCTGCTTTGCCGGTTGCAACGGTGTTATATGGCAATAATGCCGGATCGTTTAAGAAACCGTAGGTGCGAGAGTTGCCATCGTTATAGCCGTAGAAACCGACTTTGTTACGCTCAATATGTAACGCATTGGTTGCCGCCACACGTTTTGCAGCTGCACTGTCTAAACGCATTGCACCGGCACGGGCAGATTCTAATTTACCTACCGCAATGCCTTGTTCAAAGCGAATTACGGTACGGCGTGCAAATTCTACGTTCCAGTTTGCTAACGGAATTGGCGTTAAGTCGCCGTATGGTACTGCATTGCCTGTGGCTTCTAACACACCTTGAACGACTTCTTCATCGTGCCACTCGCCCACGGTCGTCATACCGATTAACTCATCGATTTTACGGGGTGCAGTTGCAGCGTGAACAAAACCCGGTAGCCACGCTTGCAAGAATTGAATCGGTGCACCGGTGCTACCTGTAAATACTCCGCCTTGCACATCATCCATCGCCCAGGCTTGTGGCGCTTTATTTAAGTAGTCTTGGCTAAAGCCAATACCGATTTTTGCCAGTGCTGCAAACTCCTTAACATTTTCAGAGTCCATTGCAATCACCGGTTTCTGTGCCGCCATTTGAGTTGCAAAACGGCGACCGCTGATATGCCCTTTTTGAATTGATTTAGTCATCTATCATTTCCTTAATTTGTTAAACGAACTACGGTTAAACCGCCGCTACTATTGGTTACCGGATAGCGATAAATCACCGCATTCGGCACTAACTGTTTACCACCTAAATTGCCTTTATCTGCAACGGTAGAAAGTTCGCCGGTAGTCGCATCGTACACAACAAAATCGCCGATCTTACACGCAGATTTCACACGAACGACGACATCACCCATCGTAACGAAATCACCACGACTGTGATCTGGCAATGCTAATGTCGGCTCTAATGTGCCTTTTTCTGTACCGTGTAATGGGTATTCTTTGGAGTTTGCCAAAATACCTGCAAACACCCGACCACTTGCAATTTCACCGCCTACTTTTGCCTCATTGGTTGCAGCGTCTTTAGTGAAAGCGTAACCAATAATGTTTTTTTGTGAACCCTCTGAGTTCATTACAAGGCTTTCTGCACGCATTGGGGAATCAAGATGAATATCACCCGGTACACCAAAGCCCTGTTCAATATTGATTTTTTGTTGAAATGTCATTTCTACCTACCTTATTGATTGATTTGACCATCAAGGAATGATTTACCGCTTGCCGGTAAGCCGTCCATTACACTCACTTGGTGCTGTTTATTTGCCGGCGTACGGTTTGCCATATAACCGGTAATCATCGCCATTTCTTGCCCTTTTGGGGCTTTTAAGCCTAATTTCGAGCAAGCATATTTAGCTACTGCATCGGCTGAGTCCATTGCTGATACATTAAACGACCCAGTAAATGCAGAGACTTTCTTATACAGAGCATCTCGTTCACCAATAGCTTTGATAGCACGACTGGTAATTTCCGCCGCATCCATTGCATTTGGTTCATTTGACTGCTTGTTGTCATCGTCCTTACCAGTTTCTTCCGGTGGCATATCGTCATCATCTTGACCGCTGCCACCTTCTAATTTCGCAATACGGGCATCTAAACGCTCGACTACATCAAGCAATTTGCTTAACACATCGCCTTCATCGTCTTGCCCCTCTTCATTAAATTCAGGTTCAGTCTCAGACTCTTGACTTGGCATTTCAGGCTCTTGCTCCTGCTCAGGCGTTGGCTCGTCATCTTCCGCACCACCTTCCGCCAATTCTGCGGCTTTGCTCAAAAGTGAGGAGGTTTCATTCATCTGTTTTGCTGCGTTTTCCAGCAATTCTTTTAATGTCATTTGTTTTTTCTCCATTATGGAATCACAAGTAAAAATAAACTGTTCGTGGTTTGGCTCAACATCACTGCTATCCATAACTCGAACATCTGCCCCCATTCTGCCTTTTTCGACTAAGGCTAAATGATTGCCCCTTAAATCCCGCTGGATATAGTCATATTTCTGCCCATTCCAAACGCCGGGACTATGTTCATAACTGCACCGATAACCGAGAGAAAGCTCTTTCTTGCCGTTCTCGATTTGTCGGGCAAACCGTTCTGAAAACACCTTAATGTTTCCGAATAATATGCCGTTTTTAAAATAAACGTCTTCCCCAATTACCCCATTTACGCCTTTCTTTTCAGCCGGTGTCATTCCCATTTCCTCACCGCCTAACATCGTGTGTTCGTCCACCCACGGAATTAAGCGAAAGCTAGGGATTGACTTTTCCAACTCCTCAGCAGGGCGGTAAACAGGGTAAAGTTGGTTTAAATCCGGTGGTTGTGTGCCGTCAGGTAATCGAATTTGCGAACCCCGATAAAGAAAAACCCCCTCTTTGCTGAGGGGGTTGTCTTTCACTTCAAACCAACCGTTTGTGTCAATATCTTTTTTGTCTTGTGCGAGTGTCATTGTTTCATCCTTTGCAACAAAATATCTAAGCGTTCGGAGATTGAAAAACCATCAGTCGCATATTTCTTTAACCCTTCCGGCATTTCTTTACCTGCCGGTAAATACCATTTCTTCTTAAACTTATCCCATTTTGCACCAAGAGCTTTTGCCCCGTCTTTTTCGGCGTATGGGACATTTAAGTAAGTAGCATTAGATTTTTTTATTGTAGCTTCTGATTTAACATAATTACTCCCAGAAGCTGACGGATTACTGTTTGTTGATATTCCCCAAGAGCTTACCTGCTCCTCATTTACAATTTTCACAGGAGTTAACCCAGCAGGAAGAGCCGGAATGCTTTTACCTTTTTTCTTAGGTTGATTGTTCGCTTTTTCCTTTTCAACAATATTAGCAACACTATTTGCAATATAGGCACCTTGCTCTGTTAGTCCATAAATATGCCTATCAGGATCGACTGCTTTCATCAAACCTGCTTTGACATAATCATCAGCAACCTTATTTAAGCCTAATTGCCTTACATCAAAACTTTCTCTTTGCCACGCAAATGTTGCGATTTCATTAAATTTCTGAGCTGAATATCCACCTTGTTTGTTAATCTTTTGCAATGCTTTTGCAAAATTAACGGTATCAGTTTCACTTATTTTTGAAAAATCTCTTGCTCCTTCAGTATTTCGTTGATGGGAATAAATCTCTTTAATTTGAGCAGAGAAAGGTTTTGACTTTTCCACCCGTTCTACCTTTGCTTGAGTACGTGATAAAGCCTTAATTTTTTCTGCTATACTTAGTGGTTTAGATAAATTTTCTAACTCAGCAATTCTTTTATCAACCTTGCCTTTCAACTTCAGGTATTCTTGCTGTACGCTTTCATTGTTTAAAGTCGCTACGGCACTTCGAGAGATATTTTCTAACGTCTTAGATAAACTTCGTAGTTCAGGCACATCCGCACTCTTAATCTTTTCCTCAGTTTTACGAGTTACTGTCTGAACGTTCTTTTCAAGTTGTTTCTTTGTTTCTAATGTTTCTCGCTGTGGCGTTTTTGGCCCATTAAAACTCTTACGAATTTCGTTAATTTTCTCGCCTTTGAATTTGCCACCCATACCGGCAATGATTCGACCTTCGTCGTCAATTTTGACCGGTGAGCCTTTACCTTTTTCGCCGTTAGGCTTAACTGTGATCCATTTATCGTCCATTGCGACAACCGAAAACAGTCTTTCAATACGGTTTCTATGTGATTGTGTGATGTTAATCATTTTCTACCTCAAAATCGAAGACAGGCTTCATACTGCACGCACAATTTGGCAGATGACCGGGCAAACCATAAACCTTTTCGCCGTACATATCGCCAATATAAGGCGGGTCATCAAACGAAAATACCCGACCGCTTAGTTTAACGTGTAAGGCCCTCGGCTCACGCCCACCGCCTGAATGTAGCCATTTGAATTTTTTTACACCCAATTTTTGCAATTTATGAGCCTGAACATTGTGATAAACCTTACGAGTTTGATCGAGAGCAACCAGTTCCGCTTTTCGCTCATTCCCTTTGTAGAGTTTTTGCAAAAACGGTTTTAATTCCGCAAAGCCTTTCCCCTTTGTTGAAATCGAGTGTGTCAGCACCTTTTGTACATCGCCCAAGTATTTCTCGGGCAAGGTTTTTATTAGCGATACCGCTTCAAGCGTGCCGGATTGGGTAATTTCTTTCAGTCGCTCATCCATAAAATCAGGATTAACCGTTAAATCTTTGCCGACCTCTTTCAAGCTCATCTTAATGGTTGCAGTAGAGTGTTTGAGCGTCTCCTGCACCATTCTAGCGGTTGTTTTTTTGGCTAAAATTGCAAAAATCGGATTATACTTACTTAAAAGCCGACTAAACAAAATCCGCAACTGCGCCACAATCGAGCCGTTTTTTGGCAGGTCATCATCTTCGGCATAAGCCTCAAAGCAAGATTGAATACCATTTAACGCCTCTTTGTGCATTGCTCGCATTAACCGCTTAATGCTTTTGGCATAACGCTCACCTGTTGAAGCATTGGCTATTAGTGGCTTGCCTTCAATCTGCGTGTTGTTCTGGTGCATTTTGCAGTTGCTCCACATTGACCGAATTAAGTAATGCGATTTCTTCTTCAGTTAAATCTAAATCTTCGCTGACATTGCCTAAATCATTAAAACCGGCTTCTCGGTCTTTTACTAACACAGTTCGAGCGTCAGCACCATCAATTACACCAGCCATAATTAGCGTAGAGTAAGTATCGGCTTTCAGCTTATTCAACTCTGCAAGCTCTTTCGCTGTTGGAGAATCGACCGGTCGCCAGTTAATTGTGGTATCTTTTACCTCATCGCCAAATGATTTCATCACTAGCTGATGATGACGTTCTACAAACTCGGTCAAATCGTGTTCCTGAATGCTCTCCAGCTCTTGATGGTAGTTTTTCGCCTCTTCTGCACCAGTCGAAAATCCTTTCGGTGATGTGCCAAGTAATTTTGTTACCGGCACATTTGCAGCAGCGGCTACTATTTGATAGTTAGTCATAATCACTTCATCAAGGTCGCTCAATGTCGTGTCGTACTGGCTGAACTGGTCATCGTCTTTATCGCCAACCTTAATACCGTAGTTATCACGAGTTGCAATCCACGCTTGAATTTTTTCCCGATTGCCGTCAAAGTCCGCCATAAAAGCGTCCATATTGGTTTGCCATACGGTTGTGCGTTTTGAGGTAACTAATCCCAACGATTCATCGGTTGTTCGCTCCGCACTGTAAACCCGTTCCATAATCTTCTGCGGCGTTGAAATACCGCCATACATATAGACAGGCTTTAAAATATCCGGCACTTCATCATTGCGGAAAATCATCAAGTGCGAACGGTGGTATTTTTTACCGTTGATTTGCCAATAGGTCGGTTCGTAAAAGTGCTGACTTGCCGGGTTATTCAATTCACCGCCGACTAAAATAGGCACACACCAGTAAGGATCGATTTGAATAATCCCTTTGTAGCTGTTTGGTTCTACACCGTCTAAATTAAACGGTTTTTCATAAAATTCAGGATCGCTTGACTCAATGTCAAACAATGCAATCCGCATACCAAACACACGCCCTAAGCGTACAAACTCTTCACAATGCCAACGGATACGGTATTTTTTATCAAAGCGTTGAAGCAGCTTGATTGTTTCATCTGAGATTTCATCGCCATTGATAGAGACTACATCAAAGCCGTTTCTGGTTGCGTCTCGTGCAGGTACAGAACAGGCTTTGCCTACAAGCCAGTTTTGCGACAAAATCGCACACATCTGATAGCCAATAAATGCCTTTGAAGCATACCAATCCGCCAAAGCAACGCTAATCGCTTCGGGATTTCGCACCGACATCTTCAAACGTGATTCACTATCGCCATCTTGACCGCTGGAAAGTGCGGTATTAATTTCATTATTTCTCTGAACGATATTCGCCAACACATCAAGAAACAATTTAGACGGCTGCCCACGATAGAATTTACCGTTAGCCCAATAGGATTTAGGCTCTTCTATTTCTTGTTTTGGCTCTTCTTTTTTAAACCAACCAAACATATTTCTCTCTGTAATAAAAAACCGCCTGTATTGCTACAAGCGGTTGGATTTCAATAAAATTTTGCAATTAACCAAAATATGAAGACCCTTTCGCCAACAGCTCTGCATAAGCACGAGAACAAGCGTCTATGCGGTCATCGTGATTGCCATTCGGGAATAATCTCATTTCATTGATCAATCCCTCATTCCACGCCCCTTTAAGCATTTTCACGTTACCTACATTCACTTGTGAGGCAAACGGCTCGGCTCGGGTGAGCTTGTCGCCACTCTCAGGGCTGGTTTTAACGGGATAGCCTTGTAGCATTCGGGTTAAATACAGGGCTTGAGTTTTCCCAGCTTGCCCCGGGTCTTGTGGTAAGCTAATACGCACACTTTTCCCGTCTAAGGCTGCCGTGTTGCGGATCATATTATCCCGTTCGTCCGGCCCTAAATCGCCGTGTGCAATATCTGCAATGATCAGCGAACCATCTTCGCATTTGCCGAGCTTAACACCGGCGGTCGGATCTCCGCCCACTGTTGCCCCCAAGTCCCAGCCACGCACCCATTTGATTTTACCTACCGGCAACGCTTCAATGATCGGCATTTGCGTTGGCTTAAATACACCGCCGTCAAGTGGTGCCGGATGTTGCATATATTGACCGGCAAACATATAGGGAGCTGCTTGTTCCATTTGGCGAAGTTGCTCAATGCTGTGCTTCTCCGGCCATAATGCTGAACCGTCTTTCTGAATAGCAGGCAAACACAACAATTCCCACTCTTCACCGTTTCCGCCGTTTAATAACCAACCGGCTAAATCGTTCTCGTGCAGGCGTTGCATAATCACGATAATCGGCGTGTTTTCCGGACTGTTCTTACGGCTCTCAACGGTATTCTGAAACCAATCAATCACATTTTGCCGCATTACTTCGGAGCGAGCCTCATCAGCTTTATGCGGATCGTCTATCAGAATTGCTCCGCCAAAACCGGCTCGCTCTTTACCTGCACCAAAACCGGTTATCGTACCGCCTGCACCGGTGGCATAGAACGCGCCGCCTTGTGAGGTTGTCCAATGGTTTTTTGCTTCACTATCAAGTGTGACATTCGGGAAGATTTCTTGATAGGCTTCGTGTTGAATAAGTGAGCGGATATTTGAACTATTATTAACCGCAAGCGTAGATGAATAACTAGCGTGAATAAACTCGCAGTCCGGCACTTGTCCAAAGCACCACGCCACGAAATTCACAATCGCAATTTCTGTCTTTGAATAACGTGGTGGAATGTTGATGATTAACCGCTTACACTCGCCACGAAACACTCGCATTAACGCGGCACAAATCAATTCGTGATGTAGTGCTTGTAGCCATTGATAACCCCGCTTTTGCTGAAACATATAGCGAGTGAAAAAATAGAGATCGGTTCTTGCCAGTTCAGCCGCCACGATTTTTTGTGCTGCACTAAACTGAAACATAACTACACCTTTTCTAATAATTCTTTGGCAATCGCCCTAAATTCATCGTTGGATAGGTTGATGTTTTGGCTGGTAACAGTCCCTGAAACCTCTTGAATTTGCTTATCACGCCATTTATCAGGCTGCCTATTTTTGAGCCAAAAAATGGCTGATGTTGGATCTGGCGGATAATGCTTAATCAAAGGCGTTTCAACAATTTGATTATCAATCACTCGAATATCAATATCTGGAGCCTCATAGCCCAATGCTCTTTTATAAAGGCTGTTGGCTACATTCGCATCAGCTAATAACTTTCCTTTTTTTATGGACTCCAAGAATTCAGGATATTCAATTTTCCAGTTATTAATAGTAGATTCAGCCACTTCAAAAAAATCGGCTATATCTTTGTCCGTTGCGCCAAGCAGACATAATTTTTCAACTTGAGTAACGTACTCTGGTTTATATTTTGTAGGTTGACCACGTGACTTAGACGTGGATTTACCCTCGCCTTTTTTAGTCATTGGGTTAAATTCCTTTACTTCATTGCATTTAATAGATTAGCAATAGCATTAATCAGCTTTGGCGACACGAACGCCAAAATAGGGACTGTTACTGCTAGGCTTATTTGCCATAAACCATATTCCATAAGAATCTCCTTGATGGTTACGGTTAAAAATGTAATAATTTCCATAACTTGTTACTCATTCCGTTTCAATGGGTAATAAAAAAAACCTCGAACACCGCAAATGTTCGGGGTTTTGTTTTATATAAATCACATCACTTAGGTATTTCCTCGGTGTTTTATCCAACCAACCCCGAAACAATAACTAAATTATGTGGCATTTACTTTTTATTAAAACAAAAGGGAGCAATTAAGCTCCCATTCTCATTAGCGGCTTAATCCACCAAGTTATTTAAACCCTTGCTTAGTCTGTGCTTGCCACTCTCTAATACGGTCAATTTGACTCGCACACAAATCACGCTCTCCCATTACTTTAATGAGATACTCCACCGTATCGCCGTAGGTTTTACCGCTAAATGCTGTCCGCTCGCACGGCACAAGGTAAGCCGCAGGCGGATATAAATACTCAGTGCTGACGATTGTTTTGCTGGTGCAACCGCTTAATGCTATCAGCAACACCATTAGGCAAATCAGCCTTAGCACAACTGTCTTGTGCCAGTATTGATGTAATTTCATTCTTGGCCACCTCCACTTTATTCCGCAGCTCATTTGCAATTTTTTGGCTTTTTTCGACCGCTTGTCGCTCTTGCTCTAAGCTATCGGTTAGCCGTTGATTGGCTTTTTGCTGCTGCTCAATGGTTTGGGCTTGCGTTTGGTTTTCGGCTCTTAAGCCATCAATCTGCTTGGACTGATGCAAAACCCAGCCGCACAGCCCTAAAATCAAAATGACGGCAACGAGATAAATATATTTGCTCATTTATGCCGCCATTAATCTTTGATAGTAGTTCGTACGTTGTGATAGCCCGTGAGTACCGCCGTTAATCAACTTGGTTACTTTCAACACATCGCTACCGTAATTTGCCAACTTGCGGCTTTGCCAATACCACACGGCAACCTGCACGCAAAGAGCAAGGTTATTCGTGATTTGGTCAGGGCTGGCAACTAAACTTGGTAATCCCTCCCATTTAGCAAACTCGATATAATTTGCCTTACCGGTAATTTGAATTAAACCACGCCCACGATATTTCCAACCGTCTCCGCTTTGTTCATTGCCGTTTCCCATACGGTTCGCATATACTCGGTTAGCAATAGCACGCTTATCTCGAGCATAAAGTACGACATTGTGTTGGGTAAAATATTTCGGAAATGTGGCTAATAATGCCGTAGCGGAATAATTCAAATTCTCTTCAAAGGTTTTATAACCGGCACACTCTACGCCACATTGAGCCAAAAACATTGCTTGCTGCTCTTTCGTCTTGCAACCGGCTTTTTCAATGTGTTTGGCAATTCCGGCATAAATTCCGTCAATCGCATTGGGGAACACTTGTTTAAATTTTCTTTCGCTAATTAACATATATCCACCGTTACTTATTCATCACTTTTTCGGTTAAAGCCGACATCATTTACTTCGATTTTTTTACGAATTAAGGCAAATAAAAATTCACGGATTTTCTCAGCTCCCACAAACCCAATCATTCCACCTGCAAAGGTAGATAAACTTTCGCCAACGCCAAAGTGGGTTAATAGCGACATACAAGAAAGCGTTAACGCTCCACAAATTGCACCATCAAGAAATCGCTGGCGATAAGTGCTTTTTTGTTGTAAAAACCACGCCCTGAGCATAGACATAAAAAAAGCCATTACAAATCCTGTAATGGCATTATAATTTTGCTGAATGTATGCACTAATTACCAGCCATACATTCGGATCTTTATCCGGCATCTTCATACTCCACCCCACTATCTCGGGGTAATAAAAAAGCCCCAAACATTTCTGCTCAGGGCTGTAAAATTCTTTTAAGTTCACCACCTATGCAATGAACCGCAACTTACCATAAATAATATAGATTAAGTCCGAACTTTGCAACACTTTTTAATCATTTAAATGCAAAAAAGCCCATAATTTACAAAACCATGGGCTTTTTAACGATATTTTGCTTGAATATATTGGTTATCCAACATATAATAAACTTGTTTTCAGTAATAGTGCTGGAAACGAGCCGGTGGCGACCTTTAATCCCACCGACTTTTGGAGGGATAACAAATGCTTTACCGCATTATCCTAGTTATCATTCTCTTAGTGATTTGCTCCCCAGCGTACTAATTGAATGAAACTAAGTAGGGGGAGAAATCTCCCTACTCTTCAAAACCTATATTAAGGATTTATGATGGCACTGTCAAGAACCGAAATTGTAAACCGTAGCAACGCAAAACGGGGAATTAAACTTAAAGCCTTTAAACTGCACGAAAGCACAATCGCACAAATCGAGCAACTTGCCCAACAGTTAAATATTCCCCAAAATCAACTAATTAAATTAGCCGTTGAGAAGCTACAAGAACAAACGAATTTCACTACCGGCTAATGCTCCCTCCATAAATCGTTCGGCAAGAAGTAATTCTGTATGATATGAAGTCTTGCTGAGCGATAACTTCTGCCAAACCTGCTTATTCTCTAACCCTACTGCATATTTATAAAACAGTACATCAAATTGTCGCTTGTCATTGGCTTGTAACTTCCGCATTTGCCGATCGACTTTCTCAAGCGTATCATCATCTAAGCGTGCCAAATAACGCTGTTTTGTTCTCTCTTGTGGAGACTCACGCATAAATGCCTGCATTGTCGGATAGCCCTTGCAGTCGGTAAAACGCACATATCCACCCCATAAACTTAATACACCCTTTACATCAATTTGCATTACCCACCGCCTTAATTTTTAACACAACCATTCCCCCTTTCTTAAAACCTGCTGTAATTGTTCGCTTATCGACTAAAATTTGATTATCGTCTTCTTCAATTAAGCCACCGATTTTTAATGCATCCCACAAGGCTTTTTCTAAATTATCCGGATCACGCTTGCGTTTATCAGGGTAATAAACCTGCAATACCGTTTGTACCGCTCCTTTAAACGGATCGAACATTTTGCAGATTTTTACCACCTCCGCCCTAAAGGCTTTCCCCTTATCTGAAATATAATGCCTACCGTTTCGGGTATGCTTCCAGTAATGATTCACACTCGGCGGATAAGGCAACGCAATTTCAAGCCAATCACTCATAATTTCCCTTCTCTCCGTAAAATAGCCTGCGTTCTAAATACGCCCTCTGCATGAGCCTGTCTCACATAATCCGCTTCTAATTTGCGAGTTCTATGGTCGCACTCATCGTGGCAGCTACTGCAAGCCCACGCCCCGAAAATATCATCGGGTTTCATTCCCACACCGTTTAATCCTGCCATTCGATAGTGAGCCAATACCACCGTTTCCGGATTATGATTACAGATACCCGGCAAACGGACTTGGCACTCTCTGCCTTTTGCCTCTTTGCGTAGATTAGCCATTCCAACCTCCTTTGTCTCTTTTATCAAACCACTCAATGAAGAAGAGTGAACTGGCACATACGCTAACAATAGCGATAGTGATTAAAATTAAAACCAACTCATCAATCATTCTTTTTACCTTTTCTTATTTTGCATAATTGCATTGTGCATATATTTATTTTATAATCCCTCATATCTAGAGGAGAGAGAAATGTTTAACTTAACCGAAGCCCATTTTAGAGATAAAGCTCTTTATCGGTTCTTCCAATATGGCGAAGTCAGCAGAACAATCCCTGCTAATCTCACAAGCGTATTAGCTCGCAAACTGGATATGATTAATGCAGCTGAAAATCTGAATGACTTACGCAGTCCGCCTGCTAATCGCTTAGAGTTACTTGAGCCGAAACAAAACAACGTCTATTCAATTCGAGTAAACAAACAGTATCGATTGATTTTCAAGTTTGAAAACAATGAACTCTCTGATTTATACCTTGACCCACACAATTACGACCTATAACGGAGGCAATATGATGCAACGTAAACCCACCCCTATCGGGGAAATTCTCCAAGAAGAATTTTTAGAGCCACTTAACCTAAAAATTGGCGATCTTGCTGAAATCTTAGCTGTTCATCGCAATACCGCCAGCAACATTGTGAATAACAGTTGCCGTGTTAGCCCTGAAATGGCGTTCAAACTGGCAAAAGCCTTTGATACCAGCCCTGAATTTTGGCTTAACTTACAAACTGCCTGCGATTTATGGGAACTCCGCCATAACAACCGCTTCCAACAAAGCCTTGATAGCGTAAAAGCCGTAAATCACTGGCAAGGTATGCCTGCATTTGCTTAAATTATCCCCTACGCTTGACAAGCTCCTCTGTTAGGCGTAGGATATTTCACAAGGTCTCAAAAGCCTTTACAAACAACGGTAATTCACCCCGTCAGCGTGATTTTTTTGTACCTAAATTTTAGTGGTCTAAGCCAAGCCATTACTTAGCCCATTACAAGCGGTCAAAAAACAACAATTTTTTACCAATGGTCGAGAGTGTGAGGAATACAACACCGTAAGGGAATAACTCCGCTTGATTGTTTGCAAGTTTTGAGCTCTCGACCGCCCGATTTTCGGGATTTCCATCAAAAGGAACAAACAATGACAACTCAAATTTCTACATTCAATTTCAAATCTAACCCTGTCCGTATTGAAATCATCAAAAATGAGCCGTACTTCTGCTTAGTTGATGTTTGTCTTGTGATGAACATTCAAAACTCACGCAGAGTGAATGCTGATATGCTAAATCAAGAGGGTGTACGCAAAGCGTACGTCCCCACCACCAGCGGTAATCAGGAACTTACTTTCATCAACGAACCAAACCTTTACCGTATCATCTTCAAATCACGCAAAGCCGAAGCAGTCGAGTTCCAAAACTGGGTCTTTGAAGAAGTGCTACCGCAAATCCGCAAAACGGGAAAATACCAAGCTCAACAGCAATTAGCCTTACCCGAGCCGCCAAAGAAATACCAACGAGAATTTACAAAATCTGATCTTGAAGATATTGCTTGGTGCTGGTTTGAAGCAAATCAAATGTGCGAGTTTATCGGAAGCCTTAAGCCGGCACTTCAAGCACTCGGCTCAAATTTATACCCCAAAGCACATTCAATGCACCTTGAATACGGTATGCACCTAAAACGTATTGGTAAACTCGTTCACCGCATAACTCAAGGCATTGAGTTCGAAAGCCGTCCATTCCAAAAACTTGAGGAAAGTTTCACGCTAAAAGCTGAATTAGCTACAAGCTAAAACTCAAACTAAACCGACCGCTTGTTCCCGCAAGCGGTCTTTTTATCCCCAAAATCCAAATCTATCGTTAAAACGCACACCGTTTGATACACCCCAAGCGGTTGTATACTCAATCAAGCTAGTCATTCGTTTAACGCCCATTTTAGATGTCTGCTCACGCACATTGACTAACTCGCCCTCTAACCCGGTAACAAGCTTATACGGCAATTTCGTTGCTATCGTATGTCCGCTCACAATTAAATTCTTCCAACCGTATAAATCGTATCTATCCCCCTGCCATTCCGCTTGATTGGAAATATCGCCTAACATTGCGTGAAATTTATCGTTCTGCTCCATTGAACGGGTTTTAGGCTTAATCTCAATCACTAGCGGATTTTTATCATCTAACGGCAAGGCTAAAATCATCTCAATCGCACGCTTGCGAACCGCCTCATTCACTAAATACATTCGGGGTAAATTATGATCTGCCATTCGCTTTATTAACCTCTTTCTTGCTAAAGTACCCACAGGATTTTGTGCGGTTTAACGAGCAATCCTTGCTTACACTTGGGAATTGCCCTGTATAGTGTCCATTACAACGATACGGCTCATCTAAAAACCAGCCCCATTCATCATTAATGCTTAAATCCTCAAGCTCTCCGTTGCATTTAGGGCATTTATAAGTAATCATCTAAACCGTCCCACCCTTCGTTATCCTTCATAACCGCCCAGTTCCTTAATCTTATCCAGCGGCATTTGACGGGTAACTATTCCCTCCACAAACGGATCAAACACCGCCACCATCGAGCCTTTGTTGTTGCCTTTCACTTCCTCGCCTGTGAGCGGATTAATAAAATTAATACGCCCACCGATAATGTCGATCACCTCACTGGCATTTTCTTGGATAACCTGATACCAACGGGTAGATTTATCTGCCGGCAAAAGCATTACTACGATATGACCGGCTTTTTTCAGCTCTGCCGCCCGTTGTACAAACGGCAGTGGGTTGCTGTATGGCGGATTCACGAAAATACGCAGTAATTCGCCCCACTCTGCCACACATTCCAAGATCACATCGAGCAAGTTATCTGCCAAGAAATCCTCGGCAATCTGACCACTTAGCGTGTCTTCGTCCAAGCCTTCTGCCGCTTTGCCAATCCAGTAGCTATACAATGCGTTTTTGCCGTTAGAACAACCGTCAATGTGAAACCACGCATAGCGATGATTTAGCCAATTACGCAAATACTTTGGCGTTTGGTAAGTGTCTTTATCAAAATCTGTCATTGCATTGCTCCTGCTCGCTTTTTCTCATCTAAAAGCCTCTGAATGCGTGGGTCTAATGGTGGTTTTCTTTTCTCTTCAATCACCGGTTTAGGTGGTGGAATTTGCTCTCCGCTCATAATTCGTTTTGCCATTGCCACTAAGGCTTTTTCTGCTTGATTACGTAAGGTTTCATCTTTCCAACTATATTTCTTGTTACGTGCGTATAGGTCAGTTATCAACCAATATTCAGCGTTTGATTTAAATTTAAGTTTCTGAATCTCAATAAAATCAAATCTTAAAGAGCGATCCAAAAGCTTGAGTAACTGCTCTAAATCAGGTAATCCTAATTCGTGATAGTCAATCGTATTGCACCACTGGATAAATTTGCCGATACTCGGAACGAAATCATCAGTTTTTGCTCTTAATGCTTTCATACCATGTCGAACTTGCTCAACCGTGCGGATTCCGTTCTCCGCAAAGCCTAAAATCCATTGTTTTTTGGCTGTGGCAACTTGCTTTTCCGACCAGTATTGAATACTTGGGCAGCTTGCTAACAACTGGTCGAAAATGCGATCAACCAAGTTTTCGATTTCGCTGGATAATTTGCCTTGCTGCTCACCTAACACCGCAAGCGGTCGATTTTGCTCTGTTTTTTGCAGGCTCATCAAAGCACCTCCGCCCACGCTTCCGGTGTGTTCCATTCGGCACGCATATTGTCTTTTGGACGATGTTTAGGCTGCTCGTCTTGCCACTGCCAATCCGCCTTAAAACCTGTCCAGCCACGTTCAATCGCAATTTCTACCGCCTTTTGAATCGGGATTTTGGCTTTGTCTGCCTCTCGCTGATAGCCATTCAGTGCAGTTTCGGTAATCGGGGCTTTTTTGGCTTTGCGGTGTACGATAAAATCCTCCGCCAATTTGCCTGTGATGTCGAATTGCTCAAGCAACACCAACACAGCAGATTTTTTAGTCTCACGTGTGTGTGCGTTAATACCCGTAAGGGTATTATTATGATCATTAGTATTTTTATAATTAGTATTATTATCTGTCGGATTTTTTTCCGAGCTTTCTCGGAAATTTTTCCGAGTTTGTTCGGATTGATTTCCGACACTCGGATTTTTTTCCGACTCTCGGATCGGCTCGAATTTATTCCATTCACAACCTTTTTCAGTTAAACGGACATAATCTTTACCGTCCATTTTG
>NZ_SMAC01000033.1 GCF_004342115.1 Mannheimia haemolytica
CCTTTTTGTTTAGATTGATTTTTGACACTCATATTCTAAACGGGAAACTCTCACTTTTTAGAGTGAATTGTCAGATCAAGTCTGATCTTCTACAACTAATGTAGCTGCCGGTGACGTAAATGCAGATAGTAAAGATGCAGTAAATGGTAGTCAGCTTTATACTTTCGCTATGGCATCTCGTGAAGAAGTGAAGTCGACTGATAAATCAGTTACGGTTAACACGACAAAAAATGCTGATGGCGCGAATGTGTTCGATCTTTCTGTGAATACGGACGATGTAACAATTGTAAAAGATCCTACAACCGGTGCGATCAAGGCTAACACTACGGCATTAAATGATGCAAATAATGACGGTAGAATTGATGAACCAACCGCTGATGATGCTAAGAAATTAGTGACAGCAGGTGATATTACCAACGCCATCAATAACTCAGGCTTTACGTTGAAAACGTCGGCTGTAGAAGGTGGAGAGAAGCTTTCAGGTGGTGATGAACTGATTAATCCGGGTAAAGCAGTTGAAATGGTTGCAGGTAAAAACTTAACTGTGAAGCAAGAAGCTGATGGTAAAGTCATTTATGCGACTAAAGATGATGTTAAGTTTAGCAGCGTAACCTCTAACACTGTAACTGTACCAACTGATGAAGCAGATCCTGCAAATAATCCAATTACTATCAATAAAGATGGTATCAATGCAGGTAATAAAGCGATTAGCAATGTTGCGTCTAACCTGACACCTGTGACTGCAGATGATAAGGTTCAACCAGCAGACAATAATCCAACCAACTTAGCTGATAAGTTAAGTAATGCAGCAACATTAGGTGATGTATTAAATGCAGGCTGGAATTTACAAGGTAACGGCAAAGCGGTTGATACTGTGGTACATAATGACACGGTTGATTTTATTAACGGTAAAGGTACAACGGTCACGGTTGAAAACAAAGACGGTAAGAATACGATTAAAGTAGATAGCCCGATTGAGTTTGTAAACCAAGATCCTACTGATAGCTCAACGCCAAGCAATACGGCTAAATTCACAGGTGAAGCCCCTGTTCAATTAGGCAATGTGGCAAGTAGTGTTCGTAACGAAGATGGCTCAACCCCAGAGGGTAAAGACCGTGCAGAAGCGATTAAAAATGCTGAAGGCGACAAGCTAAACAACGTAGTGAACTTAGGTGATTTACAAGCGGCAACTAATGCAGCTACTACGAAAGTGGGCGGTAACCGAGGTGTAACTATCACACCTAGCACGAATGCTGATGGTTCAACTACTTATAACGTTGAAGCGAAAACTGACGGTACTACTATTAAAGTAGATAATGAAGGTAACATCACTGCAAATACCAGTGAGTTAGGTAACAACGAAGATGGTACGGTGAAAGCACCAACTCAGCCAAATGCGTTAGTGACTGCTCAAACTGTTGCAGATGCAGTGAATAATGCAGGCTTTAATATTAAATCTGCAGGTAATAAGGCTGCCGGTGACCAAGCTGCGACTAAGCTAGTGAAAACGGGCGAAGAAGTTGTGTTTGAAGCAGGTGATAACTTAACTGTTAAACGTGATGGTAATCAATTTACTTTTGCGACAGCAAAAGATGTGAGCTTCAATAGCGTACAGTTCAGTGAGAATGGTCCGAAAATCACTAATGATGGTGATAACATCAAAGTCGGTGATAAAGACGGTAAACCAACTAAGATCACTAATGTAGCAGATGGCGATATTAGCCCAGTAAGCACAGATGTTATCAACGGTAAACAGCTGAACAACTATGCGAAAGTGAATGGTAATAACATTGGTACTGATGAAGATGGTTCTATCAATATCGTAAATGGTAATGGTACAACTATTACCAGTGATAAGGCTGGTGAGGTGAAAGTGAACGTAAACAGCACAGATTTAACCGTTGCTGATAACGGCAAAATCAATGTTCAAGATCCTAACGGTACCGGTTCACACTTTGTGAATGCAACAACAGTAGCAAATGCCGTAAACAACGTAAGCTGGAACGTAGATTCTAAAGCAGTTGGTACAGGTGTGGTTGAAGGGGATAAAGCCCCTGCGAAAGTAAAAGCAGGTAGTACAGTGAGCGTGAATGCAGGTAATAATATCAAAGTGACACGTAAAGGTTCTGATGTAACTGTAGCCGTTTCAGATACCCCTGAATTTACTAGCGTTAAGACTGGTGATACATTGGTGAACAATAATGGCGTAACCATTAATAATGGCTCTGCAGGAAAAGCGGTAAGCTTAACGAAAGATGGCTTAAATAATGGTGGTAACCGTATTACTAATGTTAAAGCAGGTGAGGCAGATACCGATGCTGTTAATGTTGGTCAGTTAAAAGGTGCTGTTAATCACTTAAATAACAAGATCCATCGTAATAACCGTGAAGCCCGTGCTGGTATTGCCGGTTCAAATGCAGCAGCGTTACCGCAGGTTTACATTCCAGGTAAATCTATGGTGGCTGCAGCAGGTGGTACATTTAAAGGTGAAAACGCGCTTGCAGTAGGTTATTCACGTTCAAGTGATAACGGTAAGCTTATCTTGAAATTACAAGGTAATGCGAATAGCCGAGGCGACTTTGGTGGCGGTGTAGGCGTTGGATACCAGTGGTAATTTAGCCTAATTGAGTTGAAATCCCCTTCTTCGGAAGGGGATTTTTATGTTATATTGAGGCTAAAATTTATGGTGTAAGCGGTAAAGAATGAAAAAAGCAGATATTCAGAAAATGCAGGATTGTTATAACCAATGGGTAGAGCTATTACCAGAATTGGAAAAGGGGATTGAGCAATGGAAACGAGCTTCTGCACTTTTGGAACCCTTAAGTCGGTTTTATGCTAGCCCGGAATGGCGTGAATTACATGATAGTTTTGATGAACAGTTAGATACTAAAGGCAATTATAGTATCTTGTCAGAAGATGCGTTATGGAATGCGTTATCTGAACATCATCAATTAGCACTAGAATGGTTAAAGCTATCGACTGCATATATTACGAAAGAATAAAAACAGACGCTTAGGCGTCTGTTTTTTTATGTTGATGAAGCTTGTTTATTGGCATAATAGGTGGAGCCACGAATCAGCATTCTTAGCTGCATAATGACACGTTGCTTTAGTTTTTCCCGTTCTTGATTGTTCATATCCAAAGCATGAGAACCGGCAGTAAATACTAGCGTGACTAAACCTTCCGATTGAATATAAGCAAGTTCTCGGTTACTGTGATTATCTTTGCTCATAATATAGTCCGCCAATTCAGCTACAAAATGTTGAATTTCGCGTGATGCTGCGGTTCTAAACGCTTGCGATGTACCGGAGCTTTCGCGTAGTAATAGCTGGAAAACGTTAGGGCGGTCGGCAATCAGTTCGAAGAATGTTTCCACTGAAACCACGACAACACTTCCGCCATTTGCAATTCGTTTTCGAGCTTGCCTCATTAATTGGCGTAATAGTAGCCCGGATTCGTCCACCATTGCTAAGCCTAGTTCGTCCATATCTTTAAAGTGGCGGTAAAACGAAGTCGGTGCGACTCCAGCTTCACGCGCAACTTCACGCAAACTGAGATTAGAGAAATTTTTTTCTGAGCTTAATTGATTAAAGGCGGCTTCTACTAATGCTCTGCGTGTTTTTTCTTTCTGAATTGCGCGCACACTCATACCGTTTGCCATTTTTACGCCTCGGATTGCATAATTTTAGTAATGGCTTGAGCTAAACGCTCATAGCGGGCGCGTAATGGTGAACCTGGTCGATACACCATTCCCACAGCTCGAAACGGTTTCGGGTTTTCAAGTGGAATATAATGTACTCCTTTAATCGGTTTAGCGGCTAATTTAGGAATCAATGCTAGGCCAACATTTGCTGCTACCATATTGCGTAAGGTTTCAAGGTTGGTAGCTTTAAAGTGTGGATTTTCTTTTGCTCCAATGGATAGACAATAGTCTAGCGTATTAGTGCGTAAACAATGGCCACTGTCTAAAAAGAGCAACTCACGGTTTTTTAATAAATTCATATCGAATTTTTTAAGCGCTGCCCATTCGTGTTGTTCTGGAACTACCAAGTACATTTCTTCATTAAAGATAGGCACTTCAATAAAAGATTCACTCTCTTTTACAAATGAGATAATGCCACAATCAAGCTGGCCGGATTCAAGTTGATCTAATAATTGGTTGGTTTGTAATTCGTAAATATACAGCTCTAAATCTGCAAATTCTGCTTTTAATGCAGGCACAATAATTGGCGAAATGTAAGGCCCCAAGGTTGGGATTACACCAACATGAAGCGGGCCAGACATCTCTTTACCTTGGTTGCTTGCCATTTCTTTTAGAATTTTTACTTCACGTAAAACTACCTTGGCTTGTTCAACTAATGTTAAGCCTGCTTGCGTAAAGAGGACTTTGCGACTGGTTCTTTCAAGCAGAATAGTGCCTAGTTCGTCTTCTAATTTGCGAATTTGCCCGCTTAAAGTAGGTTGGCTAACATTACAAGATTCTGCTGCACGACGGAAATGCTTATGTTCTGCAAGTGCAATAAGGTATTCTAAATCTCGAATATTCACTTGATTCCTCCAATTTAAATTTTTCCTATTGTTCCGATAGGCTGAATTATGCCATATTTGTGAGTATAATGCCTAAGATTTTTATAATATATAATTCTATAGGAGAACATTAATATGTCTTTTAAAGATATGACGGGTCAGAAAGTACCCAGTGTAACATTTCGTACACGTCAAAACGATGCTTGGGTTGATGTCACAACCGATGAGTTATTTAATAACAAAACGGTGGTTGTGTTTTCATTACCCGGAGCATTTACACCGACTTGTTCATCAACACATTTGCCTCGCTATAATGAATTAGCTTGTGAATTTAAGGCATTAGGGGTAGATGATATCATCTGTATGTCAGTTAATGATACCTTTGTAATGAACGCTTGGAAAGCAGATCAAGAATCTGAAAATATTACTGTTATTCCTGATGGTAATGGTGAGTTCACAGAAGGTATGGGGCTATTAGTTGATAAAAATGACCTTGGGTTTGGTAAACGTTCTTGGCGTTATTCGATGCTGGTGAAAAACGGTATTGTGGAAAAAATGTTTATTGAGCCACAAGAACCGGGCGATCCGTTTAAAGTATCAGATGCCGATACAATGATTAAATATTTAAGTCCAAATTGGACAGCTAAAGAGTCTGTTTCGATTATCACTAAACCGGGTTGCCCGTTCTGTGCAAAAGCAAAAGCATTATTAAAAGAGCAAGGCTATACTTTTGAGGAGATTGTGTTAGGTCGTGATGCAAGCACGATTTCTGTACGAGCAATTACAGGTAAAACCTCTGTACCACAAGTATTTATCGGCGGTAAACATATTGGCGGTAGTGATGAGTTAGCTGCTTATTTTGCAAAATAATAGGCAAATATAACCGCTTGTAATGCATAAAAAGAGGGATTAAGTTTAATACTTAATCCCTTTTCTATTATTGAATATTTATTTCAACAAATATGCACGCAATGTTGCAAAATCTGCTGCCATTTCATCGGATAACAGTGGCAGTTTGTTGTGCTTATCTAATGCTTCCGGTAACGGCAATTCAATCGCTAAAATGCGTTCCACCGACTCTTTGAATTTTGCCGGGTGAGCGGTGCATAAGAAAATACCGGTTTCGCCTTGTTGTAGCTGATCTTTCAAGCTTTGGTAAGCAATAGCACCGTGAGGCTCACACAGATAACCTTCTGCATATTGAGCTTTCAAAGCCGCTTCGGTTTCGGCATCGTTTAATGCGGCAGAACCCAATTCAGACAAACTCCAGCCATTGCGTTTAAATAATTCTTCAACTCGTGGCCAGTTGTTCGGGCGGCTTACGTCCATTGCATTAGAAAGGGTTGCAACGGTTGCGTTTGGTTCCCATTTGCCTGATTGTAAATAGCGTGGCACGGTGTCATTGGCATTGGTTGAGGCAATAAAACGTTTAATCGGTAAACCTAATGTTTTGGCAATTAAGCCGGCGGTTAAGTTACCGAAATTACCGCTTGGTACTGAAACCACTACGTTATCTCGTTTTTCTTTTGGTAACTGAGCAACTGCTTCAAAGTAGTAGCAAATTTGAGCCAGTAAACGGCTAATGTTGATGGAATTTGCGGAATTTAAACCAATCGCTTGGCGTAGCTCGGCATCATCAAAGGCTTGTTTCACTAAGGCTTGGCAAGCATCAAAGTCGGATTCAATCGCAACAGTGCGAATATTACCGCCTAAGGTACAGAATAATTTTTCTTGTAATGGGCTGATTTTGCCTTTCGGGTAAAGAATGACCACGTTGATATTTTCCAAACCATAGAAAGCATGAGCCACCGCCGCACCGGTGTCACCTGAGGTAGCGGTTAAAATAGTAATTTTGCCGTCTCCTCGTACATTGGCTAAGGCTTGAGCCATAAAGCGCCCACCAAAATCTTTGAAGGCTAAAGTCGGACCGTGAAATAATTCTAACGCATAAATATCATCATTGACTTTGGCAAGCGGTGCCGGGAAAGTGAACGCATTTTTTACCATTGCATTTAAGGTTTCTTGCGGTAACTCTTCGCCGATTAAGGCTGAAAGAATTTTTTGGCTGCGTTCAACCAAAGGTAAATCCAATAATTCATCAATGCTACCTAATTTAGGTAACACTTCAGGGAAAAATAGCCCTTGATTTTTGCCTAAGCCTTGGCGTACCGCTTGGGCGAAATTGACTTGTTCTTCAGGGTGTTTGATGTTGTATAAGTTCATTGCGGTTAATCCTTTGTTTTAAAATGCGAATTTTTACCTGATTTTAGCCATAAGCCGTGATTAGTCAATGCAAAAGCGAAAAATAAGCGGTATGATTTGTGAAAAATTTTGCAAAGGAGCTAAAAATGAAAACCACCGTCAGAACCATCGCAAAACAAAAACAGATTGCCTTAGTGGCTCACGATAGCTGTAAACAAGATTTAATTCGTTGGACACAAACTCATCAAGCCCAACTTGCCTCGCATAAGCTATATGCCACCGGCACTACCGGGCATTTGCTCGCCAGAGAAACAGGGCTTGAAATTACTTCATTGTTAAGCGGCCCGATGGGGGGCGATCAGCAATTAGGCGGGCTGATCGCAGAAAAGAAAATTGATCTGCTGGTGTTCTTTTGGGATCCGATGAATGCCGCTCCGCACGATCCTGATGTGAAAGCCCTGATGCGGATTGCGACCGTTTGGAATATTCCGGTGGCGATTAACGAAACTACCGCTAATTTTCTGTTAAATGCGGATTTGTTTCATCAAGAAGTCAGCGTGAATGTGCCGGATTATGATGGCTATTTAGCAGAACGTTTAGGGTAGTGTAGGTAGGGGCAGGTTCTGTGCCTGCCCGAAATGAGCAAATATGAATAAATTTTTAAGATATCTACAACACAGTTGGCTTTCGGAAAATGTAATTAAAACGCTGCCTATGTTTATTTCGCTGAATATTGCAGCGGTTAGTATTTGGCAACTCGGTATTTCTGATTTTGCGATGCCGTTGATGTTAGGCATTATCGCCGGCGGTTTGGTGGATTTAGACAACAGCCTAATCGGACGAGCGAAAAATCTGATTATCAGCCTAGTGGCGTTCTCGCTTTCCTCGATTGGGGCGAGTGTGTCGCTCCATTTGGGCTGGCTGTTTGTGCCGGTGGCGGTGGTTTGCACCTTTTTGCTGGTAATGTTAGGGGCAATCGGGCAACGCTATAGTACCATTGCTTTTGGCACGCTGATTGTGGCGGTTTATAACAGCCTGGCTTATACGCCCGAAGTATTGTGGTATCACAATGTGGTGATGATCTTACTTGGCACCTTACTCTATGGTTTGGTCGGTATTTTGGTTTACCTGATTTTTCCGAATCGCACTGTACAGGAGAATTTAGCGTCCGCCTACCTTGCATTGAGCCACTATTTACTGGCGAAATCTGCCTATTTTGACCCCGATGATGACGATTTAGCTGCGAAACAGTTAGCTTTGGCGAAAGCCAATAGCGAGGTGATGGCTGCTTTTGATAAAACCAGAGTCGCCCTATTCTACCGCCTAAGACGTCAGCACAAGCAACAACGGACACAGCGAATGCTGCGTTACTATTTCACCGCTCAAGATATTTTAGAGCGGGCAAGCTCCAGCCATTATCAATATCACGAGCTGTTTCAACAATTAAGCAACAGTGATTTAATGTTTCGCTTTCAACGGGTATTGGAATTACAGGCGGCGGAGTGTCAAAAAATTGCGATGTCGTTACGCCATAGGGAAGTATATGAACACGGTATGTGTGGCGAAAAAGCCTTGCAGGGGTTACTTAACTCATTAAATTATCACCAAGAAAGGGGCTTGAAAAGTGCCTATCGTTGGCGTGCTATTGCAGAAAATTTAGGCAATATTGAACGGCAATTAGCTCAGATTGAACAAGGCTCAAGCAGTGGTGAGCATATTGAGCCGTTAAGCAAAAATTTCACCAAATCTCACCGCTTGATCGCCGAAAATATTACCGGCTTAAGCAATATCAGCCAAGCGATTAAAGCCCATTTAACCTTTGAATCCCAACTGTTTCGCCACGCCGTTCGGCTGTCGATAGTGGTGCTGTTGTGCAGTGCGATCGTGCCGATTTTAGGCTTCGACAGCAAAGGTTACTGGATTTTGCTCACGGCGATTTTTGTCTGCCAACCGAATTACACCGCCACTAAGACCCGACTGATTCAGCGTGTAATCGGCACGATTTTCGGCGTGCTGGTCGGTGGCTCTTTTGAATTGTTTAACGTAACGCTCAGTCTGGAAGCCCAGCTTGGGCTAATCGTACTGACCGGCTCGCTCTATACCTTTTTCCGCTTGGTACATTATGGCTTTTCAACCTTTTATATTACGGTGTTGGTAATGATAAGCCTTGATATTGCAGGCGTGAGCCTTGAAAGCGGCATCTTAATGCGAATGCTCGATACTTTGCTCGGCACTGCGATTGCGTGGTTGGCGGTAGCATTCTTATGGCCGGATTGGAAATATTTAAATTTGCAACGCAACTTACATAATAGCTTGAAAGCTAGTGGACAATATTTACGCCATATTATTGCCCAGTTGCAGTTTGGTTATAACGAGCAACTACCTTACCGCATTGCACGCCGTGATGTGCATAACCATTTATCGGCACTCAGTAATGCAATTACCAATATGTACAGCGAACCACAAAAATATGCGAACGATTTAACCTTCGCCCCGAAATTGTTAAGTATTGCTTACACCTTGCTGGGTTATATTTCCACCTTAGGGGCTTACCGTATTGCTAGCCGAGAGATTAATCAACAAGTGGATTTTTCCGCAATGTTCTTCTCACTCGCCAGAGAGGTGGCAAACATCATTGGGCAAATCGCCTCAGAGAGCCGTTCATTTGCAAAATTATCGGAAAAATTGACCGCTATCGACCAAGACCTAGCCCAGTTTGAGCAGGAAAATCAGCAAAAACAAAATGATCTTTCCTTAGTGTTGATACAACAACTGAGGCTGATTGTGCAGTTGTTACCGCAGATGCAAAGCTTGCTGAAAGCTGAAATTTGCCATCAGTAATAGAAGAAGCACGGGCGGGCACAGGGCCCGCCCCTACGGTTGTATTAATTATATAATTTGTAGTAGGATTTCTTATGTGATAAAAATTTAGCGTAGGGACGGGTCCTGTGCCCGTCCGTAATTTTCCTAAATAACCATTAGTAAATAATTTAATAAATATTATTAATCTTTTTGTGATCTTGCTCGAAAAAAACGTTTTATAGTATTGCATGTTAATCATTTCTAATTAAATAATAAATTTATTTAGGAAATTAAAGATGAGAAAAGCTCAACGCAAAACTATTCGTTTAAAGTATTATGATTACGCACAAAATGGTCTTTATTTCGTGACAATATGTGTTCAAGGGCGTTTATCTTTATTTGGCGGTGTTCTTGATAATGCGATGTATTTGAATGATGCAGGTAAAATGGTAGAAAAACAGTATAAAGAATTAGAGAATTATTTTAATAATGTCACTTGTTTAGAATATATAATTATGCCAAACCATATTCATTTCATAATCCAAATTCTTAATGTGAATGTTATTCAGCAATCTCTATTTGATATTATTCAACGTTTTAAATCTATAACGACAGTGGAATACATTAAAAATGTTAGACACAATAATTGGAAACCATTTCATAAGAAGTTATGGCAACGCAGTTATTACGAACATATTATTAGAAACGAAGAAGACTATTTAAGCATAGTGAAATATATAGAAAATAATCCGACTAATTGGCAAAAAGATAAATTATTTATTAATGATTAGGTATAGCAATATATGATATCTATTATGCCTATTCCTACTTCCAGACGGGCAGAAGCCCGTCCTAAGCTATTTTATGTTTTTAACGATAAAGGGAATTTAGTGGGTAGCTTTGCGTTTATGATCGTAATGAATCTTCCACAGCATTCTGGCATCTAAATTTGCAGAGGCAAACATCGTTAAGAATACGGCTGCACCAAAATAGAAAGCGGCTTCCCCTACCGAGAAACTGAGAATCTGCCCTCGTTCGAGTAGCGACATCATCAATGATAACACGAATAAATCCAGCATTGACCAGCGTCCGACAAAATGGACGTAGTGCAGTAGTTTCATTTGCCAATGAATCGGGTGCTTCCATTTGTAATGAATTGCCAGCAAGAGATAAAAAATAATGGTAATTTTACTCACCGGCACGGCAATACTGGCGATAAACACAATCGCTGCCACGGTGTAGCTACCCATTTCCATAAACAGAAGCACGCCGGACATTAATGAATCTGCCGAAACCTGCCCTGCCAATTCAGTGGTCGAAATCGGGAAAATATTTGCCGGAATCATCATAATCGTTCCTGCAATTAAGCAAGCCCAAACCCGTTGTATTTTAACGTTATCGGAAATTGATAAATTGCTTTCACAACGAGGGCAGCGTTGTTGTCCTTTTAAATCCAAGATGGTTTCATCAAAGCAATATTCACAGGTCGGGCAAAGTGTTGGATTGCTTGGGTGATCAAACGGTAAGGCGTGATATTCTGGGTAAAAACGTTCCCACGCTTGTTTGGGATCGGTTTTAATAAAAAGTAGGGTGTTTAAGATGGTTACCAACACAAAGGCGATTAAATTTACGTCAAATTGTAGATCGGCATAATCTCGAATTTTAAAAGCTGCAACTGCAAGGGCAACTAAATAGACATCAAGCATTACCCATTCTTTGATTTTGCTTAAGAAAATCAGGGTATAACGGGGGCGTTGGCGAATAATACGTTGTAGCTGAACGGTTAAAATTAGCAATACAAATGCAATCGGCATTATTACCGCACAGACTAGCACCATAAAAGCGGTGTAAGGGTAGCCTTCGGTTGCCATCTTCCAAATGCCGTCCCATACGGTAGCGTTAATTTTGATGCCGAGTAAGTCAATGCTCATTAGAGGGAAATGAAGTGCAAAGGGGAGCAAAATCAAAATTGCTAACGCCAAAAAAGCACTGCGGCGTAAGCTCCAAGTGTTGTTTTTGCGTAATATGTTATGGCATACCGGGCAAACGGCATTTCCATTGAGCATAAGCGGCACTCGTACCTGTTGCCCACATTCGCCACAGCTTTGTAGAATGATTTTGTTTATTTTCATTTTTTGATCTTCTATTAAATTAGGTGGTTATTTTCTACTTTATCGTAGAGATTGCAAGCGGTTAAATTTGGCAAAATTTTTGCAAGTTGCATTTTATGCAATATGAAATATTAATATTTTCAATTTACGCAATATTAGGTTAAGGTATAATCAAATCAAACTATAACAATGTGCAAACAAAACATCATATCAATCTCATTAATTCAAATAAGGATTAAAAAATGGCTAACTATTTCAACACTTTAAATTTACGTCAAAAATTAGACCAGTTAGGTCGTTGCCGCTTTATGGATCGTGATGAATTTGCAGATGGCTGCAATTTCTTAAAAGGCAAAAAAATCGTGATTGTGGGTTGTGGTGCTCAAGGTTTAAACCAAGGTTTAAATATGCGTGATTCAGGCTTAGATATTGCTTACGCTTTACGTGCCGAAGCGATTGCTGAAAAACGTGCTTCATTTAAACGTGCTTCTGAAAACGGCTTTGTGGTGGGTACTTACGAGCAATTAATTCCTGAAGCGGATTTAGTGATTAACTTAACGCCGGACAAACAGCACTCTAAAGTAGTTGCCGATGTAATGCCGTTAATGAAACAAGGTGCGGCATTTGGTTATTCACACGGTTTCAACATTGTGGAAGAAGGTGAGCAAATTCGTCCGGATTTAACGGTTGTGATGACCGCTCCGAAATGCCCGGGCACGGAAGTGCGTGAAGAGTACAAACGTGGTTTCGGTGTGCCAACCTTAATTGCCGTTCACCCGGAAAATGACCCTAAAGGCGAAGGTTTAGCCATTGCGAAAGCGTGGGCAAGTGCTACCGGTGGTGACCGTGCGGGCGTATTAGAATCTTCATTCGTAGCAGAAGTGAAATCTGATTTAATGGGTGAACAAACCATTCTTTGCGGTATGTTACAAGCAGGTTCAATCGTGTGCTACGACAAATTAGTGTCGGAAGGTAAAGATCCGGCTTACGCAGGTAAATTGATCCAATACGGTTGGGAAACCATTACCGAAGCGTTAAAACAAGGCGGTATCACCTTAATGATGGATCGCTTATCAAACAGTGCCAAATTGCGTGCGTTCGAGCTTTCTGAGCAAATCAAAGAAGAATTAGCGTTCTTATTTGAAAAACATATGGACGACATCATCAGTGGTGAGTTCTCATCAACTATGATGGCAGACTGGGCAAACGGCGATGCCAACTTATTAAAATGGCGTGAAGAAACAGGTAAAACAGCCTTTGAAAACGCACCACAAGCAGACGGTATTAAAATTTCTGAGCAAGAATACTTTGATAACGGTGTGTTAATGGTTGCAATGGTGAAAGCAGGGGTTGAATTAGCCTTTGATACAATGGTTTCAGCCGGTATTTATGAAGAATCGGCTTACTACGAGTCTCTACACGAGTTACCGTTAATCGCAAATACAATCGCTCGTAAGCGTTTATATGAAATGAACGTGGTAATTTCAGATACCGCAGAATACGGTAACTACTTATTCTCTCACGTTGCAACCCCGATTTTAGCGGAGAAAATTATCCCAACGTTAGAGAAAGGCGATTTAGGTGAACCAACTCCGGCAGTGGAAATCGACAACGTTACCTTACGTGATGTGAATGACGCAATCCGTAACCACCCAATCGAGTTAATCGGTCAAGAATTACGTGGTTATATGACAGATATGAAACGTATTTCTTCGCAAGGCTAACAAGCGGTCAGATTTACACAAAATTTTGCAAAAGTGCGGTAGAATAACCGCACTTTTTACCACTAACTAAAAAACCTGTAAGTGTTGGCTTACAGGTTTTTGTTTTGCAAAAAATAGCGTAAATTTGACCGCTTGTGGTGTTATTTGGTTAATAAATCCAATGCTTCTTGATATTTCGCTACGGTTTTTTCAATTACCTCTGCCGGTACTTTCGGGGCTGGGGGTTGTTTGTTCCAACCGCTATTTTCCAGCCAGTCACGCACGAATTGTTTATCAAATGAAGGTGGATTTGTGCCTTCTCGGTAGGTTTCAACTGACCAAAAACGGCTGGAATCCGGGGTTAGGACTTCGTCCATTAGCGTTAGTTCACCGTTTTCGTCTAAGCCGAATTCGAATTTGGTGTCGCAAATAATAATTCCTTTGGTCAGGGCATAGTTTGCCGCTTCAGTGTAGAGTTTTAGAGCGGCATCACGCACTTTGGCGGCAAGTTCTTGACCGATCTGGCGTTCACACTCTTCGTAGCTGATATTAATATCGTGATCGCCCACCTCGGCTTTGCTGGACGGTGTGAAGATCGGTTGCGGTAATTTGCTGGCCTCAACCAAGCCTTCCGGCAATGTTAAGCCGCAGATCGTGCCAGTTTGTTGGTAATCTTTCAGCCCGGAGCCGGTTAAATAACCCCGCACAATCGATTCAATTTTCACCGGTATTAAGCGTTTGCAAACCACCGCACGATGTTGAATAGCTTCTGCCTCTTCTTGCGGTAACACGTCAAACACACTGTCGCCGGTGAAGTGGTTTGGCATAATGTGGGCTAATTTGTTGAACCAGAAGTTGGAGATTTGGGTGAGGATTTCGCCTTTACGAGGAATAGGATCGTCTAAAATAACATCAAAGGCAGATAATCGGTCGGTGGCAACCATAAGCATACGTTTTTCATCGATTTCGTAGAGATCACGGACTTTGCCGGAGTAGATCTTTTTGAGGCTGACTTGCATAGTATTATTCCTACTTTGTTGAATTTGCAAAAAATCAGGCAAATTATACCGCTTTACGCAAACGTTTGCGATAATTGTTTTAGAGAGATGAAAAATAGCAATTTTTCATAAAAAACACTTGTCATTGCCAAAATTTAGGCGTATCTTTTAAAGCAATTTAGTTTGGAGAACAGCAAAATGGCATTTATTCGTACTCATCACCACCATCATTTACCTGAATAATCTTTCGGGCATTTGGTATGTGCGGAAGATAAGACTTCCGAGTACGCCTAAACGCAGCACAAATTTAACCCTCTCGGAAGTGATTTCGAGAGGGTTTTTTATATTTACAATTTAAAACATAAGAAGGAAACAACAATGACAACACAAGATCGATTAAGAATTGCGATGCAGAAAAAAGGTCGCCTAAGTCAAGAGTGTAGTGAGCTGCTCAAGCAATGTGGCGTAAAAATCATTTGGAACGACCAACGTCTGATTGCCTATTCAGAAAATATGCCGATTGAAATTTTGCGGGTGCGTGATGATGACATTCCGGGTTTAGTTTTTGATGGCGTGGTCGATCTCGGCATTATTGGCGAAAATGTGCTAGAGGAAGTCGAATTAGGGCGATTAAGTGCAGGTGAGAACGTTGCCTATAAAAAACTCCGCCAGCTCGATTTTGGTGGCTGCCGTTTATCGTTAGCGATTGATCGTGATAAAAAATATCACAATATCAAGGAATTAGAAGATGCTGTGATTGCGACATCGTACCCAAATCTATTAAAACGGTATATGAAAGAGCAAAATGTGCCGTTTAAAAGTATTTTACTCACCGGTTCGGTTGAAGTTGCCCCAAGTGCGGGCATTGCCAATGCAATTTGCGATTTAGTCTCCTCAGGGGCAACATTAGAGGCGAACGGATTAAAAGAAGTTGAAGTGATTTACCGTTCAACTGCTTGCTTAATTCAACGCCAAGAACCACTTTCAGCGGAAAAACAAGCCTTGGTCGACAAACTATTAACCCGTATTCAAGGGGTACAACAAGCAAGCGAATCAAAATATATTATGCTCCACGCACCTAAAGATAAACTGGCGGAAATTACCGCTTTATTACCCGGTGTGGAAAACCCGACTATTTTACCGTTAGCTAACGACCAAACCCGTGTGGCAATGCACGTTGTCAGCCAAGAAAACCTGTTCTGGGAAACGATGGAGCAGCTAAAAGAAATGGGAGCAAGTTCCGTATTAGTCTTACCGATTGAGAAAATGTTGGCGTAAAAGGAATCAAATATGCAAACCCTAATTTGGAACAATTTAACAGAAAGTGAGCAGCAGCAATATCTAGCTCGTCCGGCACAGGTGGTTGGCGAGAGTATTAAAGCCGCGGTCGATGAAATTAAAGCCAATGTACTCGCTAACGGCGATAAGGCATTATTTGAGCTGGCTGAAAAGTTTGATAAAGTGAAATTGGAGAGCTTAGTGGTATCAGAACAGCAGATTCAGCAAGCACAGAGCCGTATTTCACCAGAGCTTAAGCAAGCGATTCAAAATGCGAAAGCGAATATCGAGGCTTTCCACAAGGCACAGCAAAATCAAGAGGTGGATATTGAAACCCAGCCGGGGGTGCGTTGCCAAGTCATCACTCGCCCGATTAATGCAGTAGGGCTTTATATTCCAGGCGGTTCAGCTCCTCTTTTCTCTACCGTGTTAATGCTTGCGGTGCCGGCAAAAATTGCCGGTTGTAAGAAGATTGTACTTTGCTCGCCACCGCCGATTGCTGATGAAATTCTCTACACCGCTAATTTATGTGGGGTAGAAACAATTTATGCGGTGGGCGGGGCTCAAGCGATTATTGCGATGGCAAATGGTACGCAAACAGTAACGAAAGTGGATAAAATTTTCGGCCCAGGTAATGCGTTTGTGACGGAGGCGAAACGACAAGTCGTTCAAGAAGGCACGGCGATTGATATGCCTGCAGGCCCGTCTGAAGTATTGGTGATTGCCGATGAGTTTGCCGACCCTGAATTTGTGGCGAGCGACTTGCTCTCTCAAGCGGAACACGGGGCCGATTCCCAAGTAATTTTAGTCACACCAAGTGAGAGCTTGGCAAAAGCAGTCGCTGAAGAATTAGAAAAGCAGGTGTCGGTTCTGCCTCGTGCTGAAACTGCCTGTAAAGCATTGGCTCACTGTCGTACTTTTATTGCAGAAAACCTGCAACAAGCGGTCGAAATTAGCAATAAATATGCACCTGAGCATTTAATTGTGCAAACTGAAGATGCCCGCTCGTTGTTGGCGGATTTAGATAATGCCGGCTCGATTTTCTTAGGGGCGTATTCGCCGGAAAGTATGGGGGATTATGCTAGCGGCACTAACCACGTTTTACCGACTTACGGCTACACTAAAACCTATTCGAGCTTAGGTTTAGCTGATTTTAGCAAGCGAATGACGGTGCAGGAGCTGACACCACAAGGCTTTCTAGCCTTGGCCGAAACGGTGGAACGAATGGCAAGTGCAGAATTGCTAGATGCACACCGCAATGCGGTTAGTTTACGAGTGGCAAAATTAAAAGGCTAAACACAAGCGGTTGAATGGGTAAATTTTTTTGCAAATTTGACCGCTTGTATCTTTAAGTGAAACAAGAAATGAAAATAAGCGAACAGTTGAGTTCGCTTATTTTTGGGTTAAACCCTCTAGGATTTTATTTGGAATGTCGCCTTGAATTTGTTGCACCGCATAATCAATAGCGTAATAAAAGGCATTGATATTTGCCCCGCCGTGGCTTTTCACGACTACTTTAGATAAGCCGAGCAAGGTCGCCCCGTTATGGCGGTCAGGGTTAATTTGTTGCAATTTGCGGTAGTAACGGTAGAACATCGCTTTCAGTAAATATCGTTTGGTGTTACGGCAAATATTGGAATCGGCTTTCTCTTTTTTAAAGAGAGAAATAATATTTTTAGCTGCCCCTTCCAACGCTTTTAACGCGATATTGCCGGTGTAGCCGTCACAAATAATCACATCAGTGAGATAGCTGGTTAATTTATCGCTTTCAATAAAGCCGGTGTAATTTAAGTCTTGTCTGTTTTTCAGCAGTTGATGCACTGCCTGAAGTTGTGCCGTGCCTTTATTTTCTTCTGTACCAATATTCAATAAAGACAGGCGAGGGTAAACTAAATCAAGCATTACTTGAGCAAACAGGTTTCCCATTTCTGCAAATTGTTGTAGCTGGTGATTGCTTACTTCAATATTTGCCCCTAAATCTAACATTACGCTGGATTTGCCGTTGAGGGTAGGAATTAGCGAAGTGAGTGCAGGGCGTTCAATATTTGGTAATGGTTCAATCAATAATTTTGCCAATCCCATTAACGCACCAGTGTTACCGCCACTAACACAACCTTGTGCTTTGCCCTCTTTTACTGCCTCAATCGCTAACCGCATAGAGCTGTTTTTGCTTTGGCGGATTGCAGTAGTGAACGGAACATCAGCTTCAATCACTTGTTCGGTATGATGAATTTGGATTTTGGGGTGGTTGAGTAGTGTGTGTTTTTGTAATAAAGGGGTTATTTGGTGTTCATCACCAAATAATAAAAAAGAAAGGCTTGGATTTTGTTTTAAGGCTTTTTCCAGTGCAGGAATAGTAACGCGGGGACCAAAGTCCCCGCCCATCACATCTACTGCAAGAGTGATATCAACCAAGATAAACCTCGAAAGGAATTACTTGTTGATTACTTTACGACCACGGTAGTAACCGTCTGCAGTTACGTGGTGGCGAAAGTGAGTTTCACCACTGGTTTTATCTACTGAAACTGCTGCAGTTGTTAATGCATCGTGTGAACGACGCATATCACGACGTGAACGAGATTTCTTATTTTGTTGAACAGCCACGGGCTTTCTCCTAGATCTAGTTTTTCTTTAAATTAGCTAATACTGCGAACGGGTTTGGTTTTTGTACCAGTTCTTCCGGCAACTCGCCAAATACCTGTTCACTTACGGACACTTCACAGTGTTCTTCACTATGCATCGGGACTAGAGGTAATTCAAGAATAAATTCATCTTCAATCATATCTAGTAAATTTACTTCACCGAACTCGTTTACTTCGATAGGTTCATAAATTTCGGGCAAGATGTCCGCCTGATCCATGTTAGACACCGGACTGAAAACAAATGAACAGTCGAGCGTTTGTGTAAACGGGTCACCACATCGTTGGCAATCAAATTCCACATCTACTTTTGCTGTGCCTTTAATCACAGTTAGGCGTTGTGGATCGACATATAACGAGAGAGTGACTTGTGCATCACTTTGCACATTACATACTGATTCACCCAAGCGTGTTAGAAGTTTACCTGAAATGTAGCCTTCATAATCAACGCGACGCTGAGCATCTTTGTAAGGGTCAATCGTAAGGGGTAGTTTTACCTTTTGCATAGGGTGTGCATATTACAGATAGAAAGCAAATTAGTCAAAGGAAAATTATTGTTTTCAGTGAGATAATCTTACCGAGAAAAGGTAGGGTTCAATTTAAGGCGAAAAGCACATTTTTTAGGATAATTTTTGATCTAGCAACAGCAAAAACTAGCTAAAACGGTTACTTTTGATTAAAATTCTGATAGTTATTCTTATTTGACGAGATTCGAGACAATATGTTACTTCCTCTTTTATCCATTGTTGCTTACGCTCTAGCGCTACTTTGGGTTGCCCCTACTCTAGTGAATTTAGAAAATGCCGCAACAGTTAATAAAAAGCCTAATATGATGTTAGTCTTTGGGTTTGGGTTACTTGCCACGATTTTGCATTTTTCTGTGTTATATAATGAATTATTTTTAATCGAAGGGCAGAATTTTACGGTAACAAATGTAATCTCTTTGATGAGTTTCATTATGGCGGCTTGTGTCACACTTGCGTTGTTAAAATGGAAAACAGTTTGGTTTCCTTTAATTATTGTGTACTCTTTCGCCATTTGTAGTGTGGGGGTGGCTGGATTTGTAAAAGGTAGTTTTATCCGTAATGTGCAAGAAAATGCGGGACTGCTTTTCCATTTAGGGATTGCATTATTTTCTTATGCTCTCTTCTTTTTAGCATTAATTTATGCTTTTCAACTCAAATGGCTGGATAGAAAACTAAAGAGCAAAACAATGTTCTTTTGCCAGATTCTACCACCGCTAATGACGGTTGAACGCCATTTCTTTACTTTAACCTTAGCTGCACAAGCTATGCTGACGCTCACTTTATTTTCCGGTGTGGTTTATTTGCATAACTTTTTCGAGCCGGAGCATATTCATAAAGCAATTTTCTCCTTTTTAGCTTGGCTTGTTTATAGCATTCAGTTACTTGGACAGTGGAAATTACATTGGCGTGGAAAACGGGTGCTTATTTATTCGATTTCGGGTATGATGTTGCTCACCATCGGCTATTTCGGTAGTCGTTTGATCGTCAATTAATGATCTACAAGCGGTCAAAAAAGCAAAATTTTTTGCAAGTCGGCTGAACCGACAAAGTGAGGTAGTGACAACGCTTTTAGTGTTACGCTACCTTTTATGATTAATTTACATAGGAATTGAATTTTGGACAGTATTCCCCTGAGTAGTTTATTTATTACCTTAGCTATTCTTTTAGTACTCTCTGCATTTTTTTCAGGCTCGGAAACCGGCTTGATGTCTTTAAACCGCTACAAAATGCGTCACCTTGCCGAGCAAGGGCATAAAGGGGCGAAACTGGCGGAAAAACTCTTGGCACGCACCGATGTGCTACTTAGCCTTATCTTAATTTGTAATAACTTAGTCAACATTGCCGCCTCTGCGATTGCAACGATGATCGGTATGCAGTTATCCGGTGAAGCCGGTGTGGCAATTGCAACCGGTTTGCTAACTTTTGTAATGTTGGTTTTTTCGGAAATCCTACCTAAAACAGTAGCGGCAATTTACCCTGAAAAAGTCGGTTTTTTCGCCAGCTTTGTGCTAACACCGCTTAAAAAATTACTCAGCCCGATTGTATTTTTAATGAATTTGATTATTGCCGGGCTGATGAAATTATTGCGGATTCAACAAAAAGATAAACAAGGCTTAAGCTCCGAAGAGCTGCGTAGTGTAGTGCTTGATGCCGGTAAATTTATTCCTGCCGAACACCGTGAAATGTTGGTCTCTATTTTAGATATGGAAAAAGTGACGGTTGATGACATTATGGTGCCTCGCAACGACATCAGCGGCATTGATATTGATGATGACTGGAAAGCGATTATGCGTCAGCTTAATCACGCCCCTCACGCTCGGGTGATTATCTACAAAGGGGATATGGACAACAATATTGTTGGGATTTTGCGGGTGCGTGAAGCCTTTCGTTTAATGTTGGAGAAAAACGAATTTACCAAAGAAATGCTACTGCGTGCAACAGATGAAGTCTATTTTATTCCTGAAGGCACACCACTCACTACACAATTAATGAACTTTAAAGCGAATAAAGAGCGTATTGGTTTAGTGGTTGATGAGTATGGTGATATTAAAGGGCTAGTCACTCTTGAAGATATTTTAGAAGAAATTGTGGGTGAATTTACGACTTCATCAGCACCGACCCTTGAGCAAGAAGTTCAGCAACAATCAGATGGTACGGTGATTATTGAAGGCTCAGCCAACCTGCGTGATCTGAACAAACTATTTGATTGGGATTTACCGCTTGAGGAAGCCAGAACCTTTAACGGCTTGATTTTAGAGCATTTAGAAAAAATTCCTGATGAAGGAATGGAATTTGAACTCTACAACTTGAAAGTGATGATTCTTGAAGTGAGTGAAAATATGGTTAAACAAGCGAAAGTTGAACATTTTTCACCGAAAATTGAAAAAGAGCAAGATTCAGCCTAATTTTAAGAAAAAAGAAAGTAAATAACACATTATTTGTACAAATAATGTGTTATTTTTTTGTTAATTTTAATATAAATAATTATGCTGGTAGCTTTTAGGTTTTTATTTATATTTAACTGAAGATGTCTTGTTTTTAGTTTTTTTGTTTGAATTTTTGTTTTTATTTGGAGTTTTATATTGAAAATTGAGCGTTTTTTATCTGTTTTTCTATATTTTTCTACTTTACATTCAACCTGAAATTGGGCATATTCCGCACTTAAAGTGTGATTAATTTACATTTAACTCAATTCTTTTTTATATAAAACTTTATCAGTTTGAGGTATTTACCGTGTCTAATCAATCATCAAACGCACCGCAAAGAGAAACGTTCTCCGGACGTGGTGCATTTATTATGGCGGCTATTGGTTCCGCTGTCGGCTTAGGGAACATCTGGCGTTTCCCTTATACTACTTATGAAAACGGCGGTGGGGCTTTTATTCTGCCGTATATCATTGCCCTTTTGACCGCAGGTTTACCGCTGCTGTTCTTAGATTATTCTATCGGGCATAAATATCGTGGTGGTGCACCGCTCTCTTTCCGCCGTTTCAGCTCGAAATTTGAAACCTTCGGTTGGTGGCAAGTGCTGATCAACGTGATCATCGGGATTTATTATGCGGTGGTACTCGGCTGGGCAGCAAGTTACACCTACTTCTCATTCAGCGGAGCGTGGGGCGATAAACCGGTGGATTTCTTTATCGGTGAATTCTTAAAAATGGGCGATATTACTCAAGGCGTGAGCTTTGAATTTGTCGGTATGGTTACAGGGCCGTTAATTGCGGTATGGCTGATTGCTATTGCTGTGTTGGCTATGGGGATCAAAAAAGGGATTTCTGCTGCCTCAAACCTGCTAATGCCGCTGTTGATCGTGATGTTCTTAGTGTTGGTCGGCTATTCATTAACCCTACCGGGTGCTGCGAAAGGCTTAGATGCGTTATTTACCCCAAACTGGGAAAAATTGGCTGATCCAAGTGTGTGGATTGCCGCTTACGGTCAAATCTTCTTCTCACTCTCTATCTGCTTCGGGATTATGATTACCTATGCTTCATACCTGAAAAAAGAAACCGATTTAACCAGTTCAGGCTTAGTGGTGGGTTTTGCGAACAGTGGTTTTGAATTATTAGCGGGTATTGGCGTATTTGCGGCACTCGGCTTTATGGCAACGGCTGCAGGGCAAGAAGTGAACGAGGTAGCAAAAGGCGGTATCGGCCTGGCATTCTTCGCTTTCCCAACCATTATTAACCAAGCACCAATGGGGGCATTAGTTGGCGTGCTGTTCTTTGGTTCACTCACCTTTGCGGCATTAACCTCATTTATCTCGGTAATTGAAGTGATTATTTCAGCGGTGCAAGACAAACTCAATTCAGGTCGTGTGAAAGCCACGCTACTAGTCGGCATTCCGATGATGGTGGTATCTGTCTTGCTATTCGGTACAACCACCGGTTTACCAATGCTTGATGTGATGGATAAATTCGTAAACCAATTCGGTATTGTTGCGGTGGCGTTTGTTTCCTTGATTGCGATTGTCACCAGCGAGAAATTAAGTACCCTTGAAAAACACCTGAACGAAGTTTCTTCATTCAAAGTCGGCTTTATCTGGCGTTTATGTATCGTTATTACCTCCGGCGTACTGGCATTTATGTTATTCAGCGAAATCGCCAAAGTGTATCGTGAAGGTTATGAAGGCTACCCAAGCTGGTTTGTAAACACCTTCGGCTGGGGAATGGCAATCGGCTTAGTGGTGGTGGCTTATTTGCTATCAAAAATGGCGTGGAAAAATGAACCAAAAGGAGATGAGTAATGAGTTCAGCAGCAATTATTACCATGGTGGTGGCAATGACGATTATCTGGGGCGGTTTACTTTTTGCGATTAAACGTCTGCCGAAAGAAGAACAATAATTTGCAAATTTTTGTATAAAAAAGCCCGCTTGTTAGCGGGCTTTTGGCTATACGGTAATCCCAAATTTCTCTTCCACAAAGGCTTGGAAATCGGTGCAACCGCCAACGTGGTTATTATCCACAAAAATTTGTGGCACAGTTGCAACCGGCTTGCCAACACGAGGCTCTAGGTCTTGTTTTGAAATATTTTCAGCGATCATATCAATAAATTTAAAATCAAAATCGCTTAATTCTTGTTTCATTTTCTCGGCTAATGTTTTTGCACGCACGCAGTATGGGCAAGATAAACGTCCATAAATTTCAACAAACATATAATGTTCCTTCTATAAAGTAAAAGTGAGCGAATTGTCCGTTAAACGGCTCTGTGTAAGTGTAACAATTTTTTCAGCCTTTTAGGATAAATTTCTTCACCATCACGGCAAGCAGTTAATGTGATATACTGGGGCAAATTTACAAGTAGAGAAACAGAGATGACCCAATTAATGACGTTTGAGGAGCTTGATTTAAGCCCTCAATTACTTAAAGCCTTAGCACACAAAGGCTATAACCGCCCAACCGCTATTCAACAAGCCACGATTCCGGCTGCGTTAGAAGGACGTGATCTGCTCGGTTCAGCCCCTACCGGTACCGGCAAAACCGCCGCTTTTTTACTGCCGGCAATTCAGCATTTATTAGATTATCCTCGCTGCAAACCAGGGGCTCCTCGCATTTTAATTCTTACCCCAACCCGAGAGCTGGCAATGCAGGTGGCGGAGCAAGCCCAAGCACTGGCTAAATTTACTCAGTTGAGCATTGCGACTATTACCGGTGGGGTGGCGTATCAAAATCACGGTGAAGTCTTTAATAAAAATCAAGATATTGTGGTTGCTACCCCGGGTCGTTTAATGCAATACATTAAAGAGGAAAATTTTGACTGCCGAGCGGTGGAAGTGCTGATTTTTGATGAAGCAGATAGAATGTTGCAAATGGGCTTCGGGCAAGATGCGGAGAAAATTGCGGCAGAAACCCGTTGGCGTAAGCATACTTGGTTGTTTTCAGCGACCCTCGAGGGCGAGTTATTAGAGGATTTTGCCGAGCGATTATTAAATGATCCGATTAAAGTCGATGCCGAACCAAGTCGCCGTGAGCGTAAAAAAATTCAGCAATGGTATTACCACGCCGATAATGTAGAGCATAAAACCAAATTATTAGCTCGTATTATCAGCGAATTTTCGGTGGAAAGAGCGATTGTGTTTGTCCGCCGCCGAGAAGATGTGCGAGAACTCAGCGAAACCTTGCGTAAGCGGGGAATTCGTTCTACTTATCTCGAAGGTGAAATGGCTCAGACCCAACGTAACCAAGCTATTAACCGTTTAAAAGAAGGCGTAGTGAATGTGTTAGTGGCAACCGATGTGGCGGCTCGAGGCATTGATATAGACGATATTGATTTCGTGCTGAACTACGATTTACCTTATAGTGCGGATACTTACTTGCACCGTATTGGGCGTACTGCTCGTGCTGGCAAAAAAGGTTCGGCAATTTCATTGGTGGAAGCTCACGATTATAAATTACTCGGCAAAATTAAACGTTACACCGAAGAAGTACTAAAACCTCGCATTATCGAGGGCTTAGAGCCTCGCACCAAAGCCCCGAAAGATGGCGAGCTAAATGTGACCAGCAAGAAAGAAAAAGCACGCATTAAGAAGAAAAAAGAGGCGAAAAAAGAAGCGGCAAAACCAAAAGTAAAAGTCCGCCACAAAGATACCAAAAATATCGGTAAACGGCGTAAACCAAGTAGTGAATCGGCTGCGGTTAAACAGGCATAATGTGTAGAAGATCAAACCTAATCTGACAGTCCCCCGTTTTAAATTACCGTGTCTGTCAGATTAATTTGAGCTTAAATTCTTTTCCACCCAAA
>NZ_SMAC01000034.1 GCF_004342115.1 Mannheimia haemolytica
CCCACACAGATTGTCTGATAAATTGTTAAAGAACAAAAAGAAACGACGCACCGAATTCAACTTTTAAATGTTCACAACAGTGCGTCGTTGTGTGCCATGCATTATACGCAAAACAAAATGCCTTGCAAGGAGAATTTG
Source organism: Mannheimia haemolytica (assembly GCF_004342115.1). Lineage (GTDB taxonomy): Bacteria > Pseudomonadota > Gammaproteobacteria > Enterobacterales > Pasteurellaceae > Mannheimia > Mannheimia haemolytica. The sequence goes on from NZ_SMAC01000034.1 coordinate 139, forward strand.
GCAATTTTTTGCAAAAATCACTAAAATAATTACCACTTGCGTGTTTTTAAGGCAATTTGCTAAAAATTAAAGCAGTTTTGATACTTGCTATTCGTTGTCTAAAATTTTTTTCAGGCTCTCTGCTACATAATTAATCTGATCATCTTTTAAATTAGAGTACCCAATTATAAAAGCATTTTGCTGAATTTGAGATTTATCTTGATAATAAGCAGACAATGCGACAAATTTTATACCTTGTTCTTCTGCTGCCTGCAAAATTTGCCTTTCTGTTAATGTTGTATTTAGCTGTACAATGAAATGCAAGCCTGAATGTTCTTCTTTTATTGCAATCTTTTCTGCTAAATTGCCTTGCTTGAAAGCTTTTAGTAATTTATCCCTCTTTTTTTGATAATACGCTCGCATTCGATTGATATGCTTTTCAAAATAGCCTTGTTGAATAAATTCTGCCAAAATATATTGCTCAAAATTGGAAACGGTAGAAGCATAAAACCCTAATTCCTGCTGAAAACGATTCAGTAATTCTGGTGGCAAAACCATATAGGCAATTCGTACAGTTGAAGAGAGCGTTTTAGAAAAAGTATTCATATAGATAACTCGCCCGAGCATATCAATAGATTTCAATGCAGGAATTGGTTGTCCTACAAAACGAAATTCGCTGTCGTAGTCGTCTTCTATAATATATCTTTCAGCTTTTTGTGCAACCCAAGCTAACAACTCATAACGTTTGGCAATCGGCATTACGTGTCCTGTCGGAAAATGGTGTGATGGCGAGGTATGTATCACGTCCACATTCTTTGAATTTAACTCATCGATTGAAAATGGCATCGATACTGTGGCTGTTGATAAGCGATAACTGTGATAAATTCTGCGCAATTTATCGTAACTGGGCTCAGTTAGTGCATAATGTTTATCTAAGCCTAGAAGCTGAATGAGCAAACCGTAAAGATACTCCGTACCCGCTCCAATAATAATCTGTGTTGGATTAACGATCATTCCTCTAAAGGCTCGAAGATGATTGGCTATCGCAAATTTTAATGTCCATACACCCCCACTCTCAGCACGCTCCATTAGCTCACTTTGGTGTGTTTTCAGCACTTCGCGTACTAATTTTGTCCAAACCGAAAACGGAAAATTTTCTGCTAAAGTCTGTCGATTAGTTAAATCTGCCTGCCATTTTTTATTTTTCTCATACTGTTCTGAACTGATTTTTTGTAGCTGAACTGATATGGCTTCCTTTTTTTCTGGTAAATTTAAAGCATTCACAAAAAAGCCTTTTTTAGGCTGAGTATTCACATAACCTTCTGCTACTAACTGTTGGTAAGCTGTTTCCACTGTCATTACTGAAATGCCTAAATGCTTTGCAAAAGCCCGTTTAGACGGCAGTTTATCCCCTGCTATAAGTATGTTGCTTTCAATGTCGTTTTTTAGAAAACGGTAAAGTTGCTCATAGAGAGCGGTGCCTTCTTGTGTGTTAAAAGTGTAGGTAAGCATAATCTGACATGATAAGAAAAACATAAAATGGTCATTTTAAACAGTTCAGATTAAATTACAATACATGCTGTTTCCTCACTCAAATTGGCTGAGTGTATTTAAATTGGTAGATGAACACTCGCATCCAGCGAATATAAAAATAAACTTAATGCCGAGCTAATCGAAACTACGAAAAGTTCAATTATTCAACAATTAGAAGGAAAAAGTACAATGACTAATCGCTATGATTTAAACAGACAACTTGCTCAAATGTTAAAAGGCGGTGTAATTATGGATGTAACTACCCCTGAGCAAGCCTGCATTGCGGAAGAAGCTGGAGCTTGTGCAGTAATGGCACTAGAGAGAATTCCTGCAGATATTCGTGCAGCTGGTGGCGTTTCTCGTATGAGTGATCCCAAGATGATAAAGAGTATCCAAGCAGCGGTATCCATTCCTGTAATGGCGAAAGTACGTATTGGACACGTTACAGAAGCACAAATCCTGCAAGCGATCGAAATTGACTATATTGACGAAAGTGAGGTGCTTTCTCCTGCAGATGATACCTTCCACATTAACAAGCGTAAATTTGAAGTGCCATTTGTATGTGGAGCAAAAAATTTAGGCGAAGCCCTACGTCGTATTAATGAAGGCGCTGCTATGATCCGTAGTAAGGGCGAGCCAGGAACAGGCAATGTGGTGCAAGCAGTACATCATCTTCGCAAAATGAAACAAGAAATTGCCCGCTTGGTTTCACATACCACAGATGAACTTTATCACGTAGCTAAAGAGCTCCAAGTACCATTTGATTTAGTACAATATGTACATCAGTACCAAAAATTGCCTGTTGTCACCTTTGCTGCTGGAGGTATTGCAACCCCTGCCGATGCTGCATTGATGATGCAGTTAGGTGCAGAAGGAGTCTTCGTTGGCTCAGGTATTTTCAAGTCAGGCGATCCTGCTAAACGAGCGCGGGCCATTGTACAAGCTGTTACCAACTACAACGATCCTAAATTACTTGCGGAGCTTTCTGAAGATTTAGGTGAAGCAATGGTAGGAATTAATGAGCAAGAGATTGAATTGCTAATGGCAGCAAGAGGTGTCTAATGAAAATTGCTATTCTTGCTCTGCAAGGTGCATTTAGCGAGCATACTGATAAACTCCAGCAACTAGGGGTTGAAAGTATGGAAATTCGTCAACTTGCTGATTTAAACCAAGATTTTGATGGTCTGATTTTACCTGGTGGCGAATCGACTGTTCAAGGTAAATTATTACGTGAATTAGGCTTGCTTGAGCCGCTTCGTCAAAAAATTTTAAATGGCTTGCCAACGCTTGGAACTTGTGCGGGTTTAATTTTGCTTGCGGAAAATTTGGTAAACGACGATAAAAAACATTTGGCTACTTTGCCTGTAACAGTGAAACGTAATGCTTACGGAAGGCAATTAGGCTCGTTTTTAGTAGAAGAAGAAGTTAAATATCTCGGTAAAATTCCTCTCACATTCATTCGTGCGCCTTATATAGAAAGTACTGGAAAAGATGTAGAAATTTTAGCCAAGATAAGCGGTAAGATTGTTGGAGTAAAATACCAAAATCAGATAGGTATATCCTTCCATCCCGAAGTGAATAATGATTTAAGTTTTCACCGCTATTTTGTGGAAATGTGCCGAAAAAATAAGTAAAAGAAAAGGGGCTATTGCCTCTTATTTTTTATACTTTTTTAGAAAAAGTAGTTTTGAATAAAAAAATACTAAAACTCTATTTCCCTTATGTTATTATTATAGTAACTTTTACTACTATTTATTTCACAATCAAAAAAGGAATCAGACTATGAGCCAACTTGACACCTTAAGCAAAATGACCGTTATCGTTGCTGACACTGGTGATATTGAAGCAATCAAACTTTATAAGCCAAAAGATGCAACAACAAACCCGTCTTTAATTTTAAGTGCATCGGCATTACCGCAATATGCTCCATTAATTGAAGAAGCGATTAATTACGCAAAAGCACAAAGTAGCGATAAAGATCAACAGTTAGTTGATGCTGAAGATAAATTAGCGGTAAATATTGGTTTAGAAATCTTAAAACTTGTACCTGGACGTATTTCTACAGAAGTTGATGCTCGTTTTTCTTATGATACTGAAAAAACTATCGCTAAAGCACGTAAATTAATTGGATTATATAACGATGCAGGCATCAGTAATGATCGCATTTTAATTAAAATTGCCTCTACTTGGCAAGGTATAAAGGCAGCAGAACAGTTAGAAAAAGAAGGCATTAACTGTAACTTAACGTTATTATTCTCTCAAGCTCAAGCTCGTGCGTGTGCAGAAGCAGGGGTTTACTTAATCTCTCCATTCGTTGGTCGTATTTTAGACTGGTACAAAGCTCACGAAGGTAAAGAATATGCTCCAGCTGAAGATCCAGGTGTAATTTCAGTAACCAATATATACAATTACTACAAACAACACGGTTATGACACTATTGTAATGGGTGCAAGTTTCCGTAATGTAGGAGAGATCATTGAGTTAGCTGGTTGCGACCGTTTAACCATATCACCACCGTTATTAAAAGAGCTACAAGAGAGCGATGAAAAATTAGTTTGCAAGCTAGATTACAAAGGTGAAATCAAGCCTCGTCCAGAAAAAATGACAGAAGCAGAATTCTACTGGGAGCATAACCAAGAGCCAATGGCAGTAGAAAAATTAGCTGAAGGCATTCGTAAATTTGCGATTGACCAAGAGAAGTTAGAAGCAATGCTTGCTGAAAAACTTCAATAGACAACGCATAAAAAACCGGCATTAACGATAATTAATGCCGGTTTTACATTTCTATAAATGATTATTTAAACTCATAACGTCTAATCGTTTTTAGATCGCTATCTTCATTTTTAATTTCATCGGCAAGATGAACACGAGCACCAACCGCTGCATGTGCATCATACTCACGAGTTAGAGTCACAGTTTCACCATTATCTCGTTGAACTGTAAGTTCAACAACATCGTTTGATACTGCTTTGCTAGATAAAACTGTTGCATTACCTTTATCAGAATAAACATCTGCAGTACAAGCTGCTAACATAAGTGAAGCTAATACAGCTAAAGAAAGTTTTTTCATTAATAATATATCCTCTAGGAAAAACTAAAATTAAAGCAGAGAAACATTCAGGTCTGAATTAGACCCTACGATTCTCACACGTTTGCCAGGCACAAAACCGTCTTCTTTCTTTTGAACGACCACGATTTCTTTACCATCATCTTTGCGAATAACCATTTCCAATGAAGAAACTTGACTCGCTTTTTGTTCTACTTGATTACCAATTACCGCACCGGCAACTGCCCCCACTGCGGTTGCAATCGCTTGCCCTGTACCACCGCCAATCGCATTACCGGCAACGCCACCTAATACACCACCGCCGACAGTACCGATCACACCTTCACTGCGTGCTTGAATTTTCACATCACGCACTGAAACAATAGTGCCATAAGCGATAGAACGAGCTTCTTTTGCCTGCTCACCGGAATAAACGCTTCCGCTAAACACGTCTGTATTTGCACAGCCAACTAAAGCAAAACTTGACATTAATGCGACAGCTAAAGCTAATTTTTTCATTTTGTTTGTTCTCCGAAACGTTAATTTTCTGACATAATTACACTTTTTATATCATAAGGGTGGAGCTTTAGACAATAAGGATTACAAAAAGTTACATTTCTCAAGCTGATCGCAATGCTTGGATTTGGCAATCTCTCCCCTTCTACCTGAGGTTGGCTGATTTTTAATTTAATCTCAGAATTATCAGCAAGTCTAAAGTGCGATAATGCCCTTGACACCCATTGTTCCGAACTTTCGTTGTCTAACATCGGAAAAACCAGCTCAATATGTTCCCAGCCTTCTTCTAAATAAACCTTATTTTTCGGAAAAGGCAACTCGACAATCTTTACAAATTGTCCGCAAAATTCAACCGCTTGTATTAATGCAAACAGCCCTATCGGTCTGCCGTTTACCTCGCTCTCTTTAAGTAAGGTTGCCCCATCAAGCAAAAGGATCTTCCACTGTTCTGCGGTTTCGGTTTGGTTCATTCTTACCGCAAGATGATCGATTTCATACGCTGCTAAATCAATGCCGGCGATTTCAGCAATTTGTCGGATTTTCTGTTCAAATTGCGATAAATCGCCAAAACAAGCGGTCATTTTCTCGAAAAATTTTGCATTTTCTGCTATAATTTTGTCCATTTTTTTGTAAATAGAATTTAAATAGGTTAAACAGTGAATATTCAACAAATTTTATCAGATAAAATTAAACAGGCAATGGTAGCAAGCGGTGCAGACAGCAATGTCGAGCCTTTAGTCCGCCAATCGGGCAAGCCGGAATTTGGCGATTACCAAGCCAATGGTGCGATGGGTGCAGCGAAAAAATTGGGGATGAATCCACGTGAATTTGCCCAAAAAATCTTAGAGAATGCCGATTTGAACGGTATTGCCGATAAATTAGAAATTGCCGGTCCGGGCTTTATCAACATTTTCTTAAACCCAGAATGGCTGGCGGAGAACACTAACAGTTCATTGCAAGCGGTCAATTTTGGCATAAAAACTGCAAATCCGCAGACGATTGTGATCGACTACTCCTCGCCAAACGTAGCAAAAGAAATGCACGTCGGGCATTTGCGTTCCACCATTATTGGCGATGCGGTAGTTCGTACCCTTGCGTTTTTAGGCAATAATGTGATTCGTGCCAACCACGTTGGCGACTGGGGTACTCAATTCGGTATGCTGATCGCTTACCTTGAAAAAATGGAAAATGAGCACGTCAGCGAAATGGAGCTAAGCGATTTAGAAGCCTTCTATCGTGCGGCAAAAGAGCATTATGATTCAGACGAAGCATTCGCCGAAAAAGCCCGTAACTATGTGGTGAAATTACAAAGCAGCGATAAATATTGCTTAACAATGTGGAAAAAATTGGTCGATATTACAATGCACCACAATCAAGAGAACTACAATCGCTTAAATGTTACGCTCACCGAAAAAGATGTAATGGGCGAAAGCCTCTACAATCCAATGCTGCCTGAAATTGTGGCGGATTTAAAAGCCAAAGGCTTAGCGGTGGAAGATGACGGTGCTTTAGTGGTTTTCCTCGATGAATTTAAAAATAAAGATGGCGACCCAATGGGCGTAATCGTGCAGAAAAAAGATGGCGGTTTCTTATATACCACTACCGATATTGCGGCAGCAAAATATCGCTACGAGACCTTAAAAGCTGACCGAGCCTTAGTCTTTTCTGACAGCCGCCAAGCTCAACATATGCAACAGGCATGGCTCATTACCCGCAAAGCGGGCTATGTGCCGGACAGTTTCAGCCTTGAACACCCGTTCTTCGGAATGATGCTAGGCAAAGACGGCAAACCGTTCAAAACCCGTAGCGGTGGCACAGTCAAACTCAAAGATTTATTAGATGAAGCGGTAGAGCGTGCCGATAAACTGATTGCCGAACGTTCAACCGAGCTAACTGCGGAAGAAAAAGCCGCCGTGGTTGAAGCGGTTGCGATTGGTTCGGTGAAATATTCTGACTTATCGAAAAACCGCACCACCGATTATGTGTTCGATTGGGACAATATGCTGACCTTTGAAGGCAATACCGCCCCGTATATGCAGTATGCCTACACCCGCATTCGCTCCATCTTTGCCCGTGCGAACATTGACGAAGATGCATTGAGCGGTTCAATCCAACTCAATGAGCCAAAAGAGCGTGCATTAGCAGTGAAACTATTGCAATTTGAAGAGGCATTAAACGGCGTGGCAAAAGAAGGTATGCCACATATTTTATGCCAATATTTATACGAGCTTGCAGGTAGTTTCTCCAGTTTCTACGAGGCTTGCCCGATTCTCAATGCCGAAGAAACAACCAAAAACAGCCGTTTGAAACTCGCTGCCTTAACGGCGAAAACCTTGAAACAAGGGTTGGATTTACTCGGTATTAAAACTGTAGAGAAGATGTAATACAAACTCTCTCCCCTTGTGGGAGAGAGACCGCTTATGAGCGTTCAGCGAAATAAGCAGAGAGAGGGTACAAGCGGTAATTTTTATTAAAATTTTTACACATTTTCCCCTCTCCCTGATTTTTCTTCTGAACGAAGAAAAATCTGTCCCTCTCCCACAAGGGGAGAGGGCATATAAAAGGAAACAAATATGAAATTTATTGACGAAGCCCTGATTCGTGTAGAAGCAGGCGATGGCGGTAATGGCTGTGTGAGCTTCCGCCGTGAAAAATTTATCCCGAAAGGCGGACCTGACGGTGGTGATGGTGGCGATGGTGGTGATGTGTATTTAATTGCCGATGAAAACCTAAACACCCTTATCGACTACCGCTTTGAAAAACGTTATGCTGCTGGGCGTGGCGAGAATGGTCGCAGTGCCGGCTGTACCGGACATCGTGGGCAAGATATTACCCTACGAGTGCCGGTTGGAACCCGTGCGATTGATAACGACACCCAAGAAATTATTGGCGATTTAACCCGCCACGGAATGAAAATGCTGGTGGCAAAAGGTGGTTATCACGGTTTAGGTAATACCCGCTTTAAATCCTCAGTAAACCGAGCTCCACGCCAAAAAACCAACGGTACGCCTGGCGAAAAACGTGATTTGAAATTAGAGCTGTTACTGCTTGCCGATGTGGGAATGCTTGGCTTACCAAACGCCGGTAAATCCACCTTTATCCGCAGTGTCTCTGCTGCCAAACCAAAAGTGGCGGATTACCCGTTCACGACGCTGGTGCCAAGTTTAGGGGTAGCCCGTGTGGGGGCCGACCGCAGTTTTGTGGTTGCCGATATTCCGGGGTTAATTGAAGGTGCAGCAGATGGTGCAGGGCTGGGGATTCGTTTCCTAAAACACTTGGAACGTTGCCGTATTTTGATTCACTTAGTCGATATTATGCCGATTGATGAAAGCGATCCGGCTCATAATATTTCGGTGATTGAATCCGAGCTTTACCAATACAGCGAAAAACTCGCCGAAAAACCGATCTGGTTGGTGTTTAATAAAATTGACACCATCGGCGAAGAAGAAGCTGCTGAGCGAGCAAAAGACATTGCCGAGCAAATCGGCTGGGAAGGCGATTACTACTTGATTTCTGCCGCTACCGGTCAAAACGTGCAAGCTCTCACTCGTGATATTATGGACTTTATTGAAGCCAACCCACGCGAAGTGGAGGAAGAAAATAAAGCACCTGAAGAAGTCAAATTCAAATGGGAAGACTACCACAACGAAGCAATGCAAAATGCGGTAGAAGAAGATTGGGACGACGATTGGAGCGAAGAAGATGACGAAGGCATAGAGTTTCTTTACGAACGCCGTTAGTGCAATAATACAAGCGGTTGTTTTTAAACGGAGATTTGCAAATTTCCGGAGAAAAACAACCGCTTGTAGGTTTAAGGAGAGTTTATGCTTAGCTCAACATCGTGCGATTTATTCAATATTCCGTTCTTCCAATTTGCTCAGATGAAGAAATATTGCCCTGAGGAGATCCCTCGAATTAAGGCGGAATATAAAACTCAATGGGAAATTTGGAAAAAGCTACATCAGGAAGTTTCTCGTCAGCTTGGGCAGCCGTTTGCTCCACCACATATTGAGAAGTGGTGCAACGGTTGGCAAGTTCGAGCCCATTTTTTTGCCTATTACAAGTATGAATTTAATCGAAATTCTGCGGCTATTCTTTCCGTGATTTTAAATCGTCGCCGTTTGCAAGTGAGCCTTGATTGGCATTGTTATCGAGCCGATCGCTCGCAAATTAACGTGCATCAATACAATCAATGGTGGGAAAATTTAGATCGGGAAAAGTTTGCTGATTTTGAGATTTGGCACGGAAGTGAGAGTGAATATGATGATTTTAGAACCGTTAGTCAGATGTCAGAGCAAGCGTTCACCCTAACTAACGAGGAAGATTTTTGGTGTATCGGCAAAAATGTGGAAAAGGACGATTTGGATAACATTGATGTAGTAGAATTTATCTACCAAACCATTCGGGCATTATTGCCACTTTATGAGAAATGTCATCAATAAACACTAAAAAGAGAGGCGAACATCATTTGTTCGCCCCTTTCAAAATTTAAGCTATCACTTCTTTTTTATTTTCAATGCGTAAACGGTAGCGTTTATCCAACATACAGAGTAAACCACCGAGAGCCATAAACAGCCCGCCAATCCAAATCCAGCGAATGAACGGTTTATAATACAAACGCACTGCCCAAGAGTTATCTTCTAATTTTTCGCCAAGTGCAGCGTATAAATCTCGGGTAAAGCCCCAGTCAATCGCCGCTTCGGTCATTCCCATTCGGCTCACCGTATAGAAACGTTTTTCAGCATTAAGTGTGGCTTCATATTTACCGTTTCGAGTAATTTCAAGCTCGGCAGTGCCGCCTTGATAGTTTGCCCCATCGGTGATTTTAATACCTTTAAATTCAAATTGGTAATCTAAAATCTCAGCTTTATCACCCACATTCATTCTGACATCTCGTTCAATGCTGAAATTTTGGCTAAATGCAATGCCGAACACTGTCATCGCAACCCCTAAGTGAGCCAGCACCATTCCCCAATGTGAACGGGACAGTTTGAAAATGCCACTTAAGAACGAGTGGCGATGGGTTGCACGTTGGTGTAGCTCATACAGGCTAAGTAACACAATAAAGACAGACATCATCGTGCCTAACACCACACTCACGGTAATGGTGTTACGGAATAAGTATGGCAATCCGAATCCAAGCAATGCCATTAAAATAGTTGCAATAATTACCGGTTTACGAATAGCAGAAACTTGGTCTCTACGCCATTTCACTAATGGTCCAATCCCTAATACAAATGAGAAAGGAACCATTAAAATTAAGAACATTTGGTCAAAAAATGGTGCCCCGATTGAAATCGTCCCTAAGCCGATTTGTTTGTGAATTAATGGCAGTAAGGTCCCTAAAAACACCACCGATAAAAATGCCATTAATAAAATATTATTAATGAGTAGCATCGTTTCTCTTGAATAGCGTTCATAGTTATCTAAGCTTTTAATTTCCGAGCCTTTGAATGCATACAGCAGTAAAGAACCACCTACTACTAACACCAAGTAAGCTAAGATGTATAAACCACGAGTTGGATCTGAAGCAAAGGCGTGAACTGACACCAAAATGCCTGAACGCACTAAGAAAGTCCCCACTAAACAGAGCGAGAAAGCAAGAATCGCTAATAAGACCGTCCACGCTTTAAATGTGCCTCGTTTTTCAGTCACTGCTAATGAATGAATCAGTGCTGTTCCTGCGAGCCACGGCATTAATGATGCATTCTCGACAGGATCCCAAAACCACCAGCCACCCCAACCAAGTTCGTAGTATGCCCACCAAGAACCAAGCACGATACCGAGCGTTAAAAATACCCACGCTGCCATTGTCCACGGACGAGACCATCTTGCCCACGCAGTATCTAAACGCCCTGTCATCAGTGAGGCAATCGCAAAAGCAAAGGCAACGGAGAAACCCACATAGCCCATATAAAGCAACGGTGGGTGGAAGATCAAGCCCACATCTTGCAGCATTGGGTTTAATTCTTTGCCATCAATCGGAAAATTTGGGAAAGTTCTATCAAACGGGTTGGAGGTAAAAATCACAAACATCAAAAAGCCGATGCCAATGACCCCCATTAGTCCTAACACTCGAGCAACGGCATCTTCCGGCATTTTACGGGTAAAGGTTGCTACCCCGACAGACCAAAGCGACAACAACCAAACCCAAAGCAATAATGAGCCTTCGTGAGCGCCCCACACCGCAGATAAACGATATTGCAACGGTAAACGGCTATTGGAGTTGTTCACCACATATTGCACGGTAAAATCATTCACCGCAAACAGATAAAACAGCGAACCAAAAGAGACAGTCAATGCCAAAAACATTGCCCAAGTCATCGGGCGGGCAAGAGCAATTAAGGTGCTATTTTGCTTTTCTGCTCCCCAAAGCGGTAAAACTGCCAACAAGATAGAAATCGCTAGGGCTAATGCCAACGTATAATTGCCTAATTCTGCAATCATTTGCTTTCCCCTTGCACATTGTTGGCTTTTTCTGCTTCCGCCTCGGCTTTCATTTTGCGGTCGGTTTCCGATTCACCTTTCAGATCTTGTTCAGACACACCTGATTTTTTATGCTGTTCTTTTAATTTATCGCCTAATTCCGGTGGCATATAGTTTTCATCGTGTTTTGCCAGAACTTCCGTAGCTTTTAAACGGGTTAGTTCAATCAACACGCCTTGTGCCACAATGCCTTGCCCTTCACGGAATAAATCCGGCAAAATTCCTTCGTATTCCACGGTAATCGAAGGCCCGATATCATTGAGATCAAATACTACTTTTAAACTTTTATCATCACGCTTTACCGTATCTTCCACTACCATTCCGCCCACACGGATACGCTGACCAACTTCAGGCTTTTGTTTCGGATCATCATTTTTACCGTTTACAATTTCAGACGGCGTGTAAAACAGATCGATATTTTGGCTTAACGCATAAAGTGTCAAGCCTGCTGCGACAGAAAGCCCAAGTAATATCGAAACCACCACTTTTAATCTTGATTTGCGTCTTGGATTCATCGTAATCACCCTTCAAAATAAATGCAAAATTGCATAAAAACTCAAAAATAAATTAGTGTAAGAATAGCAAAAAACCGCAAAACATTCCCGATATTTCAAGGAAGTTTTGCGATTTCTCAAATCAAATACCTATAAAGAAGTATGAGGCTATCGTTGCAAAAAATAAAGTTATTTCGACCGCTTGTTTATTGTGATGTTTGCTTTAATTTTTCTTCACGCACAATCTCTTTTTTTGCTTGAGCCAAAATCGCTTTCTGTTCACGGCGACTAAGCCAAATCAGCCCAATCATTGCAATGAAACTGACACCATAAGAGAGCCATACATAAAAGCCGTAGCCACCCATTGCAAAAAAATCGCTGATTGATTCAAATTGAAATGTCATTGTTCTCTCCTACTCTAAACTGATTTTGCCAGTTGTTTTACCCAAGGGCGATTACGTTCGTCCTTTAATAAGGCAATGCGATAACGCCAAATGCTAAACCAAGCGGTAAAAATTAAGCTACCGAAAATCGCCAATAGCAACGGAATTAACATTTCCACCGCCATAGACGGTTTATCGAATTTAGTGATGGTCGCCCCTTGATGCAAGGTGTTCCACCATTCCACCGAAAAGTGAATAATCGGCAAGTTAATCACGCCAACAACTGACAGCACAGCCGCCGCTTTGGCTCCGGTTTGTCTGTCTTGGAATGCGGAATAAAGAGCCATCACGCCGATATAAAGGAAAAATAACACTAAAGCGGAGGTTAAACGAGCGTCCCACACCCACCAAGTCCCCCACATTGGTTTGCCCCAAATTGCACCGGTTGCAAGTGAAATAAAAGCGAATACTAAGCCGATAGGTGCCATTGAAATCATCGCCAAGTTAGCTTGGCGAATTTGCCAAACCAATGCCACCAAGCCTGCCACCGCCATTGAGCCATATACGCCCATCGACCAAATTGCTGCCGGCACGTGAATAAAGATAATGCGATAGCTATCGCCCTGTTGGTAATCTTTCGGGGCAAAAGCCAAGCCCCAAACAAAAGCAGCCGCTAACATAATCAAACTTAGCCAACCTAAAAACGGTTGGATTTTCCCTAGCAAATGGTACTGCGTTTCCGATTTTGCATAAGGGTGTAGCCATTTCCACATATATTTCTCCAAAGTAAATAATTCCCCTCACCCGTTTACAGGAGAGGGACGATTTGAGCTTCGTTCAGAAGCGAAAATCAGGGAGAGGGGAAAAAGTTGCAAATTTTCATAATAATTCGACCGCTTCCCCTCTCTCTGAAAAACACCTCTGAACGAGGTGTTTTTCGGTCTCTCTCCCTCAAGAGGGAGAGAGGAAGTTTTAGTTCAAACTAATTCTTAATGCACCGGCAATCGCAAACGGCGAAAAAGTTAAAGTAACCGCTAAAATTGCTCCGATAATCGCCAGTTGTCCGCTATAACCCATATTTAAGGTGGCGGCTTCTAATACCGCAGCGGCAAAAATCAGTACCGGCAAGAATAACGGGAGGATTAATAAACTCAGCAACGTACCGCCCTTGCGTAAGCCCACAGTGAGTGCCACGCCAATCGCTCCTAAGCAGCTTAAAATCGGGGTGCCGAGTAATAATGTCAGCACTAACGCCCACCAAACGTGGGTTTCAAGTGAAAGCAAAATGGCAGCAATCGGTGAAAGTAAAATCAACGGTAAGCCGGTCAGCAGCCAGTGAGCAATCACTTTCGCTAACGCAACCTGCGGCAAGGCAAGCGGCAGTAACATTAATTGCTCGAGCGAACCGTCTAAATAATCATCACGGAATAACCGCTCAAAGGAAAGCAATGCAGAAAGCAAAGCAGCTACCCACGCAATGCCGCCGGCAATTTTGCCTAATAATTCGGGGTTAGGTCCCATTAAAATCGGGAATACGGTAATCACCATTAAAAAAAACCACAACGGATTTAAAATCTCCGAGGGTTTACGAAAGGCAATGGTGAGTTCCCGCTGAATAATAGTCAATAAAATCATACTTTAAATTGATCTAACGAAATAATACGCACTTTGTCGCTTTCAGCAGCCTGGTGGCTGGTAAAAATCACTAATCTGCCTTGCTCGCAATGCTGTTCAATATGAGCAATCAGATCCGCCACACCCTTTTTATCAATAGCGGTAAAGGGTTCATCTAAAATCCAAAGTTTGGCGTTAGTGAGCCACAATTTTGCCAACGCCACACGGCGTTGCTGACCGGCTGACAAATGCGAACAAGGCAAATCTTCACGCCCGATGAGCGACACTTTCGTCAATGCGTGCCAAAGGGCATCATCATCTTGCGGTAACTGTTGGATTTTCTGGTAGAAACGCAAATTTTCCCACGGTGTTAATTCCGGTTTTACCCCCGAATAATGCCCTAAATAAAATAGTTCAGAATAATAGTGATCACGCTGTTTTTGAATTGCAATATCGTTCCACAGCACCTCACCTTCCGCAGGTAAAGAAAGCCCGGCTAAAATACGTAACAGGCTGGTTTTTCCAATGCCGTTATGCCCTTCAATCTGCACCCATTCACCACTTTGCACGGTAAAACTGCACCCTTCAAACAAACGGGTTTCGCCCCGTTCGCAGGCAATCTGATTAAGTTTAAGCTGATATTGGGCCGTTTGGTTCATTATTTTTCATCTGGTTGAACATTTTAGCCGAAGTGTATCATAAGCCTTTGATTTAACGTAGCAAATAAATTACTTCTTTAGAGGTAGCAAGCGGTCAAATTTTCAAAAAGTTTTGCAAATTTTGATAAGAATCAAACCGCTTGTTACAGAGAGAGGATTTCCTTCACAAAAGGAATGGTTAATTTACGCTGGGCTTGGAGAGACGCTTTATCCAACTTATCCAATATTTTAGAGAGTTGCTCTAAATCCGTTCCCGCTTTTTTTAACAGAAAATGAGCGACCTCATCGGACAATTCCACCCCTTTTTGGTGAGCATTTAACTGTAAAATTTGGCATTTTTGTTCATCGGTTAAATCGTTTAGCTGGTACACTTCGCCCCAAGTTAAGCGGGAACGTAAATCCGGCAATTGGATATTGAGTTGGTGTGGTGGGCAATCGGCACTGATTAACAGCAAGGTTTTTTGCCCTTCGTTAAACAAGCCTTGTTGTTCTCGAATTTGGTTAAACAGGTTAAAAATAGCAAGTTCCCATTCAGCATCTCCTGCAATCGCTTGAATATCATCTAGGCAAATCACATTCAGCAGTTCGGCATTATCTAACACCAACGGCGAGAAATAATTGGCTTTAGTGAGCGGAATATAACTAGAAGTTTGGTTATTTAAAAGAAAGTGGTTACTTACTGCTTTCAACAAATGACTTTTACCGCAGCTCTTACCGCCCCAAATGTAAAAAAACGGCTGTTGAACATCCGTAAAATTTCGTTTGAGGGATTCAAGCAACACTTCGCTGTTTTGGCTATAAAAATTGTCGAAAGTGTCTTCATCAATTTGATGAATGGGTAGAGGTAACTGCAAGGCTTTCCTTAAATCTCTAAGTTTGATATTTTTCTAAGAATAGCGGAAAAGCAGGGGTTTGAGAAGTAAAAATAGTGAGAAAATATCCACTCATTTTTCTAATGAAGAGATGACAAGCGGTTGAATTTCCACATAATTTTGTCAATCTGACCGAAAACCCACCGTTTTGTGTTAAAAAAAGATTGCAGTTAGCTCAAAAAATTGTATATTCAAAGCTTTCTACTTAAAAAGTAGAGTAAAACAACTATTACAAACACAACGGAGTGAATATGAAAAACATGACTAAATTATCGCTAATAACATTAGCGCTAGCCGCTTCAAGTAGCGTCTTTGCTGCACCGAAAACCTTTGTTTACTGCTTAGAGGCTTCGCCTTCAGCATTAAGCCCAGTGCTATCAACAGACGGTGCAAGCTTTGATGTGAACGCCCTCCCGATTTATAACAAATTAACCGACTTTGAAGACGGTACAACTAATGTTATTCCCTCTCTTGCCGAAAAATGGGACATTTCGGAAGACGGCAAAACTTACACCTTCCACCTGCGTAAAGGCGTAAAATTCCACGACAATAAAGAATTTAAACCAAGCCGTGAGTTAAATGCAGACGATGTAGTGTTCTCCATTAACCGTCAGTTTGATCCAAACCATCCATTCCACAAAGTTTCCGGCGGTAACTACGAATACTTTATCGGTATGGATATGCAAAATATTATCGATAAAGTGGAAAAAGTGGACGATCACACCGTTAAAATCAGCTTAAAAGTGCCAAATGCGCCGTTCTTAGCTAACTTAGCGATGGATTTCAACGCCGTTTACTCAGCGGAATATGCAGAGCAATCCTTAAAGGCCGGCAAGCCTGAGCGTATTGATACCAACCCAATCGGCAGCGGCCCGTTCCAGTTTGTGGATTACCAAAAAGATGCCACCGTTCGTTACAAAGCCTTTGAAAACTACTGGCAAGGCAAAGCGAAAATTGACCGCTTAGTGTTTGCAATTACTCCGGATGCATCGGTACGTTTAGCCAAGTTACAAAAAGGCGAGTGCCACGCAATGCCTTACCCTAACCCGGCTGATATCGAAAATCTGAAAAAAGATCCAAATATTGAATTAATGAGCCAATCTGGAATGAATATCGGCTATTTGGCATTAAATTCATCGATTAAACCATTAGATAACCAAAAGGTACGTCAAGCATTAAATCACGCTGTAAACAAACAAGCGATTGTAGATGCGGTATATCAGGGAGCCGGTCAAGTAGCGAAAAACCCAATTCCACCAACAATGTGGAGCTATAATGAAGCGGTTCAAGACTATGACTACAACCCTGAAAAAGCCAAAGCATTGTTAAAAGAAGCCGGTTTTGAAAATGGTTTTGATACTGAACTTTGGGCAATGCCGGTATCACGTCCATATAACCCGAATGCTCGCCGTATGGCTGAACTTATCCAAGAAGACTGGAAAAAAGTGGGCGTGAATGCGAAAATCGTCAGCTATGAATGGGGCGAATATCTCAAACGCTTACGCCAAGGTGAAGCGGCAACCTCAATGATTGGCTGGACAGGCGATAACGGTGACCCAGATAACTTCCTCAACACCTTATTAAGCTGCTCAGCGGTGGAAGCCGGTTCAAACTACGCCAAATTCTGCCACAAACCGTTTGAAGAAGTCGTGCTTGGTGCTGCCCAAGAAAGCGACAAAGCAAAACGTACCGAGCTTTATAAACAAGCTCAAGTGATCTTCAAAGAGCAAGCTCCTTGGATTACGATTGCTCACTCCACCGTTTACTTCCCGGTGCGTAAAGAAGTAAAAGGTTATGTGATGAGTCCGTTCAGCTTACATAACTTCTACAAAGTAGATTTAGCGGATAAATAATCCGCCAACAAGCGGTAGAATTTGCAGATTTTTTTACAAATTTGACCGCTTGTCCTCCCCTCTTTGAACTACGAGGGGCAGGGGGGAGATTTGGCAGAAGCGATTGCCGAAGTGAGAGGATTGTAAAAGAGGAAATAAATTTTCTGTCTTATTGATTATTTTCTTCGTTAATTACTACTGTCAAATCTCCCCTACCCCCTCTTTGCTAAAGAGGGGAATCAGATCGAGAGATCAGACAACTTTGATGAAAATCCAACCTAAGAGATTTTAAATGTTTTCATTTATTTTAAAACGTGTGCTAATGGTGATCCCTACCTTTATAGCGATTACGTTAATTACTTTTGCCCTTGTGCATTTTATCCCCGGTGATCCAATTGAGATCCGAATGGGGGAACGTGGATTATCGCCTGAGGTTCATCAACAAATGATGGAACAACTCGGGCTGAACCGACCGTTGTTTGAACAATACATCAGCTACATCAAAGGTGTATTGCACGGTGATCTTGGTAACTCATTTCGTAACAACGAACCGGTGCTGAAGGAATTTTTTACCCTATTCCCAGCCACGGTTGAGTTGGCATTTTTTGCCCTGCTCTGGTCGTTGATTTTCGGCATTATTCTCGGTGTGATTGCTGCGGTGAAAAAAGAAAGTTGGATTTCACACACTGTAACCACGCTTTCACTGACCGGCTACTCAATGCCAATTTTCTGGTGGGGCTTGATTTTAATTCTTTATTTCTCCACCCCGCTCGGCTTACCGGCTTCAGGTCGTTTACCATCTGAATACTGGATTGAAGCCGAAACCGGTTTTATGCTGATTGATACTTGGAATTCGGACGAACCAGGGGCATTTTTAGCGGCAATTAAATCTCTGATTTTGCCGTCTATCGTACTGGGGACAATCCCTCTTGCAGTTGTGACCCGAATGACTCGCTCTTCAATGTTGGAAGTGTTGGGTGAAGACTATATCCGCACCGCCAAAGCCAAAGGCTTAAACACTACCCGAATTGTGATTGTTCACGCATTAAGAAATGCCTTGATTCCGGTGGTAACGGTCGTTGGCTTAATTGTCGGGCAACTGCTTTCAGGAGCCGTTTTAACGGAAAACATCTTCTCGTGGCCGGGTATCGGCAAATGGATTATTGATGCAATCAACAGCCGTGATTACCCTGTACTACAAGGCTCAGTGCTGATTATTGCTACTATTATTATTTTAGTGAACCTTACGGTAGATCTACTCTATGGCATTGTCAATCCGAGGATTCGACATAGTTAGAAAAATTCCTTCGATTTTTCCCCTCTTTAGCAACGAGGGAGTTACACAAGCGGTTCAAATTCCGCAATTTTTTACAAGATTATTTTTAGTTGGAGTTAATGATGTCAGGAATAACGTCGGTAAATCCACCCGCACCCAAAACACCGTTACAGGAGTTTTGGTACTATTTTTGTCAAAATCGGGGGGCATTAATAGGACTTACCTTTATTGCAATCGTCTTTGTTGCGTGCGTATTCGCACCTTGGGTTGCCCCTTTTGATCCAATCGAACAAAATCGTAGTGCGTTATTGCTCCCTCCTGCTTGGCTTGAAGGGGGGAATTCCGCTCATCTGCTGGGTACTGACGATATTGGGCGTGATATTCTTTCCCGTATTATTTATGGTTCAAGATTGTCCGTCTTTATCGGCTTAGTCATTGTGCTACTTTCTTGCGTATTCGGCGTGATTTTAGGTCTACTTGCTGGCTACTATGGTGGCACACTCGACATCATCATTATGCGTTTTGTTGATATTATGCTGGCGATTCCAAGCCTGCTTTTAACTATCGGCGTGGTCACTATTTTAGGCCCTTCATTGATAAATGCCGCTATTGCGATTGCGATTGTCTCCATTCCAAGTTATGTTCGCTTGACCCGTGCTTCTGTATTAAGCGAGAAAAACCGTGATTATGTTACTGCTTCTCGTGTTGCTGGTGCGAGCGTGCTTCGCTTAATGTTTGTGGTGATTTTACCTAACTGTTTAGCTCCGCTTATCGTTCAGATGACGATGGGGATCTCAAACGCTATTTTAGAACTTGCCGCCCTCGGCTTCTTAGGCATTGGTGCACAGCCGCCAACACCGGAGCTTGGCACAATGCTTGCCGAATCTCGTGGCTTTATGCAATCGGCAAACTGGCTGGTGACCATTCCGGGTCTAGCGATTTTATCGTTAGTATTAGCTTTCAACTTAATGGGTGACGGCTTGCGTGACGCCCTCGATCCAAAACTGAAACAATAGGAGATCTAAAATGGCATTATTAACGGTTGATCAACTTTCCGTCCATTTTGGTGAAACTAAAACACCATTTAAAGCGGTGGATCGTATCAGTTACGAAGTCAATGAAGGCGAAGTATTAGGCATTGTGGGCGAATCCGGTTCAGGAAAATCGGTAAGTTCTCTCGCTATTATGGGCTTAATCGATTTCCCCGGCAGGGTTATGGCTGAAAAATTGTATTTTAACGGCAATGATTTATTGGCATTAAAACCAAAAGAAAAACAACAGATTGTAGGGGCTGATGTCTCAATGATCTTCCAAGATGCAATGACCAGCTTAAATCCGAGCTATACTGTGGGCTATCAGATTATGGAAGCCCTAAAAGTGCATCAAGGTGGCTCAAAAGCCAGCCGTCGTGAGCGAGCGATTGAGTTGCTGACGATGGTCGGTATTCCCGATCCTGAATCCCGTTTAGAAGTTTATCCGCACCAGCTTTCGGGTGGTATGAGCCAGAGGGTGATGATTGCGATAGCGATTGCCTGTCGCCCGAAATTATTGATTG
Source organism: Mannheimia haemolytica (assembly GCF_004342115.1). Lineage (GTDB taxonomy): Bacteria > Pseudomonadota > Gammaproteobacteria > Enterobacterales > Pasteurellaceae > Mannheimia > Mannheimia haemolytica. The sequence goes on from NZ_SMAC01000034.1 coordinate 20,384, forward strand.
CCGATGAGCCGACTACTGCGTTAGATGTGACGATTCAAGCTCAAATCATTGATTTATTACTTGAATTACAACGCAAAGAAAATATGGCGTTGATTTTAATCACGCACGATTTAGCGTTAGTTGCCGAATCTGCCCATCGCATTATCGTGATGTATGCAGGGCAAGTCGTGGAAGAGGGCAAAGCCGAGCAGATATTCAAAGCACCACTGCACCCTTACACCCAAGCATTGCTCAAAGCCTTACCGGAATTTGCCGAAGGGAAATCCCGCCTGCAATCACTACCGGGCGTAGTGCCGGGCAAATATGACCGCCCACAAGGTTGCTTACTCAACCCTCGCTGCCCGTATGCAACCGAAAAATGCCGAACCATTGAACCGGCAATGCAGATGATCAACGGCAGACAGGTGAAATGCCACACGCCACTGAATGCACAGGGTGAGCCGATAAGGATAGCTGTATAACGTCATAAAGAGTAGGGACGCAATGCTTCGCGTCCGTTACAAGCGGTGATTTTTAACCGATTTTTGCAAAATAACGATAGTGGACGCAAAGCATTGCGTCCCTACATTTTCCGAGAAGGAAAACAGAATGAAAGAAAATAATTCTCTCCCACCACTCCTCAAAGCAGTGGACTTAAAAAAATACTACCCAGTTAAAAAGGGAATGTTCGCTAAACCGAAAACGGTAAAAGCGCTGGATGGTGTCTCTTTTACCCTTGAACGTGGCAAAACCCTTGCGATTGTTGGCGAATCCGGCTGTGGAAAATCAACTTTGGGGCGAATGCTCACTATGATTGAAAGCCCAACCGAAGGTGAACTGTTCTACAACGGGCAGAATTTCTTAGTCAATGACAAAGAAACGGCTCAACTACGCCGTAAAAAAATCCAAATTGTGTTTCAGAACCCGTATAGCTCGCTCAATCCACGCAAAAAAGTAGGTAGCATTTTAGAAGAACCATTATTGATTAACACCAACTTATCCGCAAAAGAACGCAAAGAAAAAGTGTTGGAAATGATGGCGAAAGTCGGCTTAAAACCGGAATTTTACGACCGTTATCCGCATATGTTTTCGGGCGGACAACGCCAGCGAATTGCGATTGCTCGGGGCTTAATGTTGCAGCCTGATATTGTGGTTGCCGATGAACCCGTTTCCGCATTAGATGTTTCGGTTCGGGCGCAAGTGTTGAATTTGATGATGGATTTGCAAGAAGAAATGGGCTTGTCTTACGTTTTCATCTCGCACGATTTATCCGTAGTGGAACATATTGCCGCTGAAGTGATGGTGATGTATTTAGGGCGTTGCGTAGAACAAGGGGATACCAAAACTATCTTCAGCAATCCACGTCACCCTTATACACAAGCGTTACTCTCCGCAACCCCTCGTTTGAACCCGGAGCAACGCCGTGAGCGGATTAAACTGACTGGCGAACTACCAAGCCCGCTTAATCCACCAAAAGGCTGTGCCTTTAACGCCCGTTGCAGATTTGCAACCGATCGTTGCTATGTGGAGCGACCAGAGCTGAAAACCTATCAAGACGGTACTCGCATGGCTTGTTTTGTGGTGGAGGAAAATAATTAGGCAACGCTCGCTATTTAAAAGGTTAAAGTTTTTCAACTTTAACCTTTATTTTTCATACTTAATGCTCCTCATCTTTTGTAGCAAAATCTTTCATTAATTTGCTGATATGCTCACAATGGTGTTTAAATTGACGACAATACGGGCAAATAATCAAATGCGTTTTAACGCCAATCTTCTCTTTTAAAGTGAGTTTTCGTTTCTTTGAGTCAGAAATTAACCTTGTTACTTGTCGGCAATTCATCTATTTCTCTCCGTTAATTTCCTTGAAAGACATTGTTGTAACTGCAGCCTTGCTCGATAGATTAATGTATATAAATTATCTGATGTAATATTTACTACTCGACAAATTTCATCTGAGGTTGCCTCTAAATATTCCCTCATCATAAATACCCTAGCTTGTTTTGCAGGTAAATTGCTTAAGCAAACTTCAAATAATATCCAAAATTCTTTGGAATAAACAGCTTCTTCCTACCAGCTAGAAGGATAATATTCTTCTTTCCAATGCCCATAATTATCAAAAAAGTGATTCTCTTCGTCATCATCAGCTAGATCACTTTCTAGTACTATACGATCTTTTTTACGTAAATAATCAATAATTTTATTTTTTAGAATAGCAAATATCCAGGTTTTCAATGCTGCTTTACGCTGGAAATTATCAATATTTTTTATTGCATTAACGAATGCTTCTTGAACCATATCTTCAGCAAGAGCAATATCTTGTAATTGTAACTGAGCAAATTTCAACATTTGCTGACGAATATCGGCAAGCTGTTCCGATGAAATATCTAAAGAAATCTTGTTATGAATCATAGTGTTATATTGAGAAAATTTTTTGTGAGAATATTAAACAATATTCGACTAATCCTATAGAGAGTAAAACCAATTTTGATCTTAGCAAAAAAGTAAGAAATTATGAATGTTTAAGGTTAAACCCTCGTCCTTAAAAAATAAAATTACATAAGTTATAAAGGAGAACTGAATGAAATACAATCAACTGTTACTATGTTTGGTGTCTGCTATCTTTACCACCTCCTCAATAGCAAACATCACAACCCCTAACGAGATGCGATCTGAAAACTTACAGGATATTTACTTGGCAGGAGGATGTTTCTGGGGCATTGAAGCCTATATGGAAAAAATATATGGCGTAAAAGAGGCTACATCGGGCTATGCCAATGGCAAAACTGAGCAAACTGCTTACCGAATTATCGGGCAAACCGATCATGCAGAAACAGTTCACGTGACCTATGATGCTAATAAAATTTCTTTAGAAAAGCTGTTGCAATATTACTTTAAAGTAATTGATCCAACCAGTAAAAATAAACAAGGTAATGATATTGGCCGCCAATATCGGACAGGTATTTATTATCAGAATGAGCAAGATAAACAAATTATTTTAAAAGAAATACAAGCTCAACAAGCAAAATACAAACAAAAAATACAAGTGCAAGTAGAACCATTAAAACATTATATTTTGGCAGAAGAGTATCATCAGGATTACCTAAAGAAAAATCCAAATGGCTACTGCCATATTGATTTAAACCAAGCCAACAGCATTATTATCGATCCGAAAGATTATCCTAAACCTAGTGATGCAACATTAAAAATGAAATTAACGCCTTTGCAATATAGCGTTACCCAACGTAAAAATACTGAGCGTTCATTCAGCAATGAATATTGGGATAATACCGCACCGGGCATTTATGTTGATATAACTACAGGAGAGCCTCTTTTTTCATCTCTCGATAAATATGACTCCGGCTGTGGCTGGCCAAGTTTTACCAAACCAATTATCAATGAGGTTGTTAACTATACCGAAGATAATAGTTTTAATATGACAAGAACGGAAGTACTAAGTCGAAGTGGTAACGCTCATTTAGGACACGTTTTCACTGATGGCCCGAAAGATAAAGGCGGATTACGTTATTGTATCAACAGTGCCTCAATCAAATTTATTCCATTAGAGCAAATGGAAAAAGAAGGTTACGGCTATTTAATAAATATGATTAAAGGAAATAAATAATGATGAAGAAAATAATTAGTTTACTCATAATGATGTTGAGTCTTAACAGCTATGCACAAGAAAACTCTCATCTTGGGCATATTCCTCTTAAAGATCTCAATCAAAATCAAATTACTCTTGATAAATATCAAGGTAAAAAAATCTATATAAAAGCATGGGCATCTTGGTGTTCTATTTGTCTAGCCGGATTGGCGGAAATTGAGGAAATAAGCCAAAAAGCAAATAACGATATTGAAATTATTACTATTGTTTCACCAGGGCATAAAGGCGAGAAAACAACCAATCAATTTATTGAATGGTATAAAGGAATAGAATCTGATTATCCTAATATTACTGTTTTATTGGATGAACAAGGAGACTTTATTAAACAAACCGAAATAAGAGGATATCCACATAATTTATTGTTAGATTCTTCACTCAATTTAAAGAAAAGTATTCCAGGTCATTTAAATAGTGAACAAATACTTCATTCTATTACTAACTGATAAAATAAGGGGCTATATAAACGATAGCCCTTTAATTGTAGAAGATCAGACTTGATCTGACAATTCACTCTAAAAAGTGAGAGTTTCCCGTTTAGAATATGAGTGTCAAAAATCAATCTAAACAAAAAGG
>NZ_SMAC01000035.1 GCF_004342115.1 Mannheimia haemolytica
AATGAGTTTGTTTTGTTTGTACTGACTTAGACGACTTTTTCTCATTTGGGTATCTTAACCTAAATGGAGTTTTTAGTCGTTATCTAGGACAGCCCTTTTATTTTTATGTGTATTTTGATATTATAGTCTCTCTTTCTGTAAGAAATTAGTTCAATTTCAATAAGATTATTAATTAGCGATGTAGGTTAAAAAGTGATTAAGACAATAAAGAAATTATTAGTATCTCCTATCGAATTCTTTCAGGATTCGTGGTTTTTAAAATTTCATTTAGCAGAAGATTATAGAAAAACAACAAATCTATTTTTTATTAGTCAAATGGGGCAGCTAGAACAATACCAAGGATTAATAGAAAAACTAAAGTTAAAAAATAATGTATTAATTGTATTATATACGAAAAAAATCAATTGATGCCTAAAAATATTGCTGAAAGATGTAATAAAGAATTATTTAATTCTATTAGGTTTTTATGTTTGCCTAAATCTCCGATGAGATTAAATATTAAAAATTATATAATGATGCTTAATTCTTATAAGCTTCTTCTAAAAAGAATTAAACCAAAAGAATTATATATTTCTAGTTTTGAGAGACATTATTCTTTATTAGGGACTCTCGCAAAAAATATGGGTTTTAAGGTTAATTTGGTAGAGGAAGGTACAGGAACATATAAATATTCGTCGATGCAAGAAGCTTGTAAAAAGTTAGATGATTCAATGAATTATCAAGAAAAGAAGGTATACAAAAAAATTTCCAAGTCATTTATATATAAAAACATTAGATCTTCTCTAAAACCATTTGATTCATTTGATCATATATATGTTGCTTTTCCTGAAAAGGTTAAAAATGTCTTTAAATGTAATAAAATAAGTTTTTTCTCTATTTATGAAAGTAGATTGGAAAATGAACATGTTTCTGAATTTATTAGAAATAATAAATGTTCTAAAAAGAATATTATCTTTTGTGCACAAAGATATCCTATCCCAGAAAGAGAATATATATCTACAATTTTAGATATATTATATAAATACGCAAAGGAGTATAAAACAAAGGTTTTTATAAAGTTACACCCTAAAGAAAGGATTGAAACTATTGATGTATATAAAGAACTATCTAAAGATAAGCAAGGTCTGATTATTATGGAAAATATTTCTTTTCCTGCGGAGGATTTTATATCTCAATTAAAACCAAGAAAAGTTCTATCTATTGCCTCTACATCTCTTGTTTATACTACTTTAATATCAAAAGATATTAAGGCAATTTCTATATATCCTCTATTTAGAAAAGAAGTTCTAAAGAAAATAGAGTATAAAGAAGAATATTTTAAAGATATAGAGAGTCATTATTCATTACTAAGTAAGTTTGATGGTATTAGAATATTAAATAATACAAATGAAATATAGTAATTATAAAATATTAGTAGTTTCAACCTATGATTCTTTTTTAAAAGTAGGAATTAATCTTGCCAGAAGGATTAATCATAGTAGTATTGAAGTTGCAATACAATATGTAAAAAAGAATCAACTTTCTATTCGTCAATTAGTTGAAAGTGGAGCAAATAACTATCGTGTCTTTGATTATAAAATATTGAATAATTCGGATTTTTCAAAGTATGATATAGTTATTGCAGCACTAGGTAATATAGCCTCGCAGAAACTAATTACACGTTTGTATTCCTTAAATAAAAGACCTCTGATTATTACCTGTTTCTCAGGGAGTATTTTTGGTAATGCAGAAAGTATATCATCTCGTATTAATTCAGATATTTTACTCGTAAATAATGAGAGTGATAGAAATATTGCTCAATCTATAGCATCTGAGTACGGTTTGGAAACTACTATTTTAAATTATGGGCTAATTAATCTTGATTTAAGTTTTCAACGAAATAAGAAATCTGGTAAAAATATTTTTTTTATTGATCAGGTAAAAATTCCACAGCTAAAAACTGAAAGAGAATATGTATTAGAAAAACTTCTAGAACTAGCTAGAAGTAAACCTGATTATAGTGTTTTCTTAAAAACTCGTTTATATGGGAATGAAATAACTGTTCATAAAGATCAGTACCCTTACGCACATTTACTAAGAAATAAAAAAAATATTCCTACAAATTTTAGTTTATATAATGATTCCATTGAAGTTGCTTTTCAGGAAATGGATATTTGTATATCTTTCTCTTCAACTTCTGCTTTAGAAGCAATCTATTATGGTATCCCTACTTATATTATTAAAGATTTAGGTATTAGAGAAAGCTTGTATAATCCTCCTTTTTTGCAGAGTGGTTTGCTTACAGATTTTAGTCAGTTAGATAGCTTAGAGCAATTCTTGCAAATTCCAAATAAAGATTGGTTCGATAAACAAATAAAATTTACTCAAGATAGAGATAAAGAACTAAATAATATTATTGATCAGTTAGTATTTCTACCTAGAACTATATTATCTATCAATTATAAATTAACGGGAATAACAAATAAAAGGTTTTATCCTAAATTTAGTAAGTTCTTTAGATCTCCAAAGAATTTTTTCTTAGACTCAGTAATTATGGAAAAATTTAAAATTCTATATAGGAAAACATTGTATGCTATCAGAAAAAATTGACGTTTTAATTAATACTGCAAAGATTTTGTATAAAAAGAGTAGGTTCTCTTCTTGCGTGGATGTATGTAATATATTTATTGAAGAAGGTAATAGTAGTTATTATATTTATGAGCTACTAGGAGAATGCTATTATAGACTAAATATGTTAGATTTGTCTCTTAATTCATTTAAAAACGCTTTAGAACTAAACAACAAATTAGTTAGTGCTAAATTTAAAAGTATTGTATTAAAACATAGATTACATAGAAATTTAACCATAAAAGAAATTACTGAAATAGAGAGTGTTGCAGTAAAAAGAAATAATATGAACTGGCTTCGTTCAGTATCTTATATTCAATATAGTTATGGAATGTACGATGAATGTTTTAAGAATTTAAAAAGATTAGAGGAGTCAGATAGTATTATTTATTCTCTTGATTATATGACAATGGCAGAGTGCTGTAAAAGAGATAACGAATATGAAAAATATAATTTGAAAGAATTAGATAATACTTTTTATTATAAGTATGAAAATAATAAATCATCAACATTATTAGTTACATTATCTGCAACAAATAATTTTGCATTGCAAAAGTATGAGTATTCTTCTGATAAGTTGTTTTTAACAGATAATTCTCACTCTTACTATATGCTATCGTATAATAAAATTGGTAAGCTTATAGAGAAATTATGTAATGATAATAATTATAGAAAAATATGTATTGTAGGTTTATCTAAGGGGGGAACAGGGGCTTTGTATCTCTTCGATTATATTCAAAATCATATTCCAAGTGTTGAGATAAGATGTATTGCTTTCTCTCCTCAAGTAAATATATATCCGTTTAATAGAAATCTAAATATTCCTAGCTATAGGAAATTACAAGAATATATTGATTGTAATACATTAATTGAGCATAAGGTACAGAATGTTAAACCTATCAAGAATATTATTTTAAATTCTTCTCAAAATAAAGTATTTGTTTTCTATGGGAGAAATTTTACAATGGATTTAATCGAAGCAAGAGAGTTAAAACATTTTGAACTTGTGGAATTACCTTATTCTGGGCATGCAACAGTAATACCTTTAACTGTTCCTGAAGGAAAGACTAAAGAATGGTTAAGTAATCTTACAGTTGATCCTGATCTAGCTGCATTAGGAGGAATAACGGATTTAATAGATGAAATTTGGGAAATATATCAAAATAGTAATATGCGATTATATAAATTCCTTGATAGTTAGTTTTATATGCCAGAAATAATTATTCGGGACTAAAACACATTATATAGATGATATACCTAAAGTAAATTAAGCAGTGAATTAGATTTTATTCAAAAAGATTGCGAATTTTTTGGCAAAAATTACGTAGGAATAATTTTATAAAAAATATTAGGTCTGCTAGAAATTGGGTTATTGCATAGTTGTTAGTTTTTGAAAATTTGCAGAGAACGTTTAATAAATTTAAAGATAATTATTAAGTATGCTCATTTCCCTTATTTTTTCGAACGGAATTTGTCGTATTCCGAATTTAGAACATTTTCTACCTGATTGTCGTATTATTCGAATACCTTCTTGGCGTAAGAAATTAGGTAATAAGGCTAAGGTAGATCAAATCATCGGCTGGGGGCTTCGTCCTTCAGCGGTGGGAGCAAGAGCTTATGCACAAAAACACCAACTTCCTTATATTGCATTAGAAGACGGCTTTTTACGCTCATTAGGCTTGGGTGTAAAAGGCTATCCGCCTTTTTCTCTAGTGTACGACGATGTCGGGATTTATTACGATACTACTTGTCCTTCCCGTTTAGAAAAATTCCTGCTTGAACAGCCTTTGCAGGATCAAGAGCAAATTAAGCTTGCAGAGAAAGCTTTATCTCAAATCTTAACTTATCAGCTTTCTAAATATAATCACGCATTAGATTTTAGTGAAATCCCCTCTATCAAAGAAAAAATCGTATTAGTTATTGACCAAACCTTTGGTGATATGGCGGTGAAATATGGCCAAGCGAGTGAAGTGGATTTCAATAAAATGTTGGAAACGGCAATCAGTGAGAATCCAGAGGCTCAGATTTGGGTGAAAACTCACCCCGATGTATTAAGTGGCAAGAAGAAAGGCTATTTGACCGATTTGCCTCAATATGCTGATAGAGTTCGTATTATTACTGAAGATGTTAATCCGGCAAGCTTGATTAAATGGTGTGAGAAAGTCTATTGCGTAACTTCGCAAATGGGCTTTGAGGCATTATTGTTAGGTAAAAAAGTGGTTACCTTTGGTGTGTCGTGGTTTGCCGGTTGGGGGGTAACAGATGATCGGCATAACTCAGTTCAATTATTAATCCAACAGAAGAGACGGCAAGCACGCTCATTGTTACAACTATTTTATGCAGCATATTTTGATTACAGTCGTTATATTAATCCGAATACGGGTGAAAAAGGCTCTATTTTTGATGTGATTGAGTATCTGCACAAGGCGACAATACTCAACCGGCGTTTAAGCGGAAATGTATATTGTATAGGTATGTCATTATGGAAACAGGCTGTCATTAAGCCGTTTTTTAATTTGCCTCAATGCCGTTTACATTTTGTGCGTTCGCTAAATTCTTTGAAAAAACGACCGCTTGCAGAGAATGCTAAAATTTTAGTGTGGAGTAATGGTAAGCCTGAAATTATACAATTTGCGAAAGAAAATCATATTCCACTGTTGAGAATGGAAGATGGTTTTATCCGTTCGGTTGGACTTGGGGCAAATTTAGTTGCGCCACTTTCTTTGGTAGTAGATGATTTAGGTATTTATTTTAATGCAGAGAATCCTTCCCGTTTGGAACAAATTTTATTGGAAGCGGAGGATTTTTCTGAAAATGATTTGTCTTATGCTGAGGCATTAAGACAAAAATTAGTGGCCACCCATATTGGTAAATATAATGTCGGTAGTGGTGAGGTGCAGGTTAATGCCCAAGGCAAAAAAATAATTTTAGTACCGGGGCAGGTTGAAGATGACGCTTCGATAAAGTCCGGTTCTCCACAAATTAAAAGAAATCTGGATTTACTGAAAAAAGTGAGGGAATTAAACCCTAGTGCCTATATTATTTATAAGCCTCACCCTGATGTGGTAAGTGGTAATCGAGTCGGTCAGATTCCTACGGCAGAAACACGCAGGTTTGCGGATCAGATGGTGGATAATGCCAATATTTTAGATTGTATTTTAATTGCAGATGAAGTGCATACAATGACATCTTTAGCCGGTTTCGAAGCATTATTAAGAGGTAAAAAAGTGCATTGCTACGGATTACCTTTTTATGCTGGTTGGGGATTGACGGAAGATAGATTGAAGTCGGCACGCAGAGGTAAATCTTTGACATTATCTCAGTTAATTGCCGCAACATTGATATATTACCCTCTGTATGTTGATCCTATAAGCAGGCAGTTTATTGATGCCAATCAAGCGATTCATATATTGTCACAACAGAAACGAAACCTAACCAATCAAAGGATTAAACGTTCTTGGGTGAGTAAACAATATGGAAAATTACAGCATCTTTATCGTGCGTTTAAATATGCTTCCCACACTAAATAAGCGTAGAGGGTAGGAAATTAAGATGGAACATTATTTAGATGAGCTAATCATCAATAGCCAGAGAATTTTATTGTTACAAGGCCCGATAGGCTCTTTTTTCACTGAGTTTGCCCGTTGGTTAGAAAGTGAGCAAAAAGAGGTCTTCAAGTTAAATTTTAATGGCGGAGATGAATATTTCTATCCAAATAATAGCCCGAATACTTTTCCTTACTATGATAGCTTAGATAATTTTGAAGCCTATTTAATTCAGTTTTGCCAAACTCATCAAATAGATAATATCTTATGTTTTGGCGATAATCGTTATTATCATAAAGTGGCTAAAAACGTTTGCTTGAAGTTAAAGTTGGTCTTTTGGGCGTTTGAAGAAGGGTACTTTAGGCCAGAATATATTACGTTGGAAAAATGGGGTGTAAATGCTTTTTCTCCAATCCCGAAAAATCACACTTTCTTTTTGCCTTATGTCGAGTTACCAGTAGTCAGTGAACCAGAAAAAGTAGCTAAAGGCTTTAGATGTATGGCGGGAAAAGCAATCCCGTACTATTGGAATGCCTATAAAAAACGTAAAGCATACGCAAAATATAAGCATCATCGTTTTCTGAATCTCAAATACTACCTTAATTTATGGACAAGGTCGGGAATTAAGCGAATATGTTATTGGTTACATGATAAAGGATTTGCCAAGCGGGTAGAAAAAGGAGAGTTTGGTGAATTTTTCATTGTGCCTCTACAAGTTTATGATGACACTCAAGTGAGGATTCATAGTGAACAAAAAAGTGTAGAGCGTTTTTTAAGGGAAGTGCTGAATTCCTTTGCCAAATTTGCACCGGCACATCTCAATTTAATTATTAAGCATCACCCGATGGATAGAGGATTTATAGATTATAAAATGGTGATTTATGAATTCTTAGAGCAATATCCCCAATTAAACGGTAGAGTTTTTTATATTCACGATGTGCCGTTACCTATCTTTTTACGTTATGGGAAAGGAATGGTGACTTTAAATTCAACCAGTGGGCTTTCTGCATTGCTCCATAATATGCCGGTCAAAACCTTAGGTAGAGCCAATTATGATTTTGAGGGATTAACCGATAAACAGCCATTAGATACTTTTTGGGCTAATCCTCAGCCACCTAATTCGGAAGTATTTAAAGGCTACAGACAATTTCATTTACATAAAACGCATATTAACGGTAATTTTTACCATAAATCGATTTTGCGTTATCCTTATAATTGGGAAAATGAAGCACACAGGTGATGGAAAATATTAAAATAAGTAATATCTTATAGCTAAATTATTGTGTTATTATTACACCTATTGTTAAAAGAGGGGGCATTATGGCTATTTATGCAATATGGAATAATAAAGGTGGGGTTGGTAAAAGTTATTTAACTTTTCAAATCGCTTGTGAGTATGCAAAACAATACCCAGCAAAAAAAGTTCTCGTTGTTGATTTATGTCCTCAAGCAAATTCATCATCTATGCTATTAGGCGGCCTTGAAAAAGGTGAGCAAGAGTTAGCAAAAATTCATTCTCAAGTAAACAAGAATACTATTTCAGGATATATTTCAGAAAGATTAGTAAGTCCTTACCGTTCTATTAATAGTGCAACGAAATATGTAACTCAAGTTAGCACTATAAATGAATATGTACCAAAAAATGTTTATCTTGTTGTTGGTGATGAGGAATTAGAAATCCAATCATCTGGTATTTTACATGCTTCCCAAGCTGTTCATGTTCCTGATTCTTGGCGGCTAGTGCATCTTTGGGTGCGTGATTTAGTTTCTGATATACAGAACGCTTGGGATAATGATGATAACGTTGTATTTATTGATTGCAATCCAAGTTTCACTATTTATACTGAATTAGCGTTGGCTGCTTCAGATAGATTGATCATCCCTTTTTCCGCTGATGGTTCATCAAAACGAGCTGTTAAGTCTGTATTATCTCTAGTATATGGGGTTAAAAGGCACTCTGGGGATGTCAGCTCTCATTTTTATACAGAATCTCAAAAGAGTAAGTTAGCATTACCTCAAATTTATATGTATGTAGGTAATAGATTAACGATAAATGCCAAAGCATCAGCAACCGCATTTAAAACAGTTGTAGAGGAAATAGGTGATGAAATCTATAATATATGGAAAACTAATGCTAATTTGTTCTGTATTCACCTAGCAGGTGTTGGTACTCCTACAAATAAATCAAGCTTCAGAAAAATGTTTCAGTATGAGGTGAGAGATGCAAATACAGCATCTGTTGTTTCAGGTGCTTTAGGTATTCCGATTAGTCGCTTATCATCAGGAAAAAGAGATGTTTTAGGTAAAAATGTAATGGTGAATCAGTCACAATTAGATGCTCAAGTTCCTAACATTCAAAATCTTGTTCAGTGTATAGAATAAAGAAAAATAGCGTATATTAAGTACGCTATTTTTTATTTCTGACAAATCTTTTTATTTGATAGCTCGATCACAAAAAAGAAATATCTCCTTTTAAATAAAAGGACTTTGGGCTAATCTAAACAGAGTTTTTAAATTACATAGGAGTAAAAAATGACTATTTTCCAAGTTGCACAAAATTGGTTAGCCCAAGACCCGGATGCAGAGACCCGTGCGGAATTAGAGCAGTTAATTCAAGCGGCAGAATCGGACGAGAAAGCAAAAGCAGAATTAACAGCCCGTTTTGACGGACGTTTACAGTTTGGTACGGCGGGTTTACGTGGTCGCTTACAAGCGGGTTCAATGGGTATGAACCGTGTTTTGGTGGCACAAGCTGCCGGCGGTTTAGCTGGGTTTATTAAAGGTTATGATAAAGAGCCGTCAATTGTTATTGGTTATGACGGTCGTAAAAATTCCGATGTGTTTGCCCGTGACACCGCTGAAATTATGGCAGCGGCAGGCATTAAAACGTACCTGCTTCCTCGCAAATTGCCAACACCAGTGCTTGCCTATGCGATTCAATATTTTGATACCACAGCCGGTGTGATGGTAACTGCCAGCCACAACCCACCGGAAGATAACGGCTATAAAGTTTATTTAGGTAAAGCTAACGGTGGCGGACAAATTGTTTCGCCGGCAGATAAAGAAATTGCTGCTCTGATTGATAAAGTAGCAGCAGGCGATATTCGTGATTTACCTCGTAGCCAAGATTTCACGGTGTTAGACGATGAAGTGGTAAATGCTTATATTGAGAAAACCGCCTCACTAGCCAAATGGCCAAAAGCCGAAATAAGCTACGTTTATACTGCAATGCACGGTGTGGGCTATGAAGTGTTAAGCAAAACATTAGAAAAAGCCGGCTTACCGCAACCGTATTTAGTTAGTGAGCAGATTCAGCCGGACGGTTCGTTCCCAACGGTTAATTTCCCGAACCCGGAAGAGAAAGGGGCGTTAGATTTAGCGATTAAATTGGCGAAAGAGAAAAATGCCGAATTTATTATCGCCAACGACCCGGATGCTGACCGTTTAGCGGTAGCCGTGCCTGATGCTCAAGGCAACTGGAAACCACTGCATGGCAATGTAATCGGCTGTTTCTTAGGCTGGTATTTAGCCAAACAATTCCACGCACAAGGTAAACAAGGCGTGTTGGCTTGCTCGTTAGTATCCTCTCCGGCGTTAGCTGAAATTGCGAAAAAATATGGTTTAAGCTCGGAAGAAACCTTAACCGGCTTTAAATATATCGGAAAAGTTGAAAACCTATTATTTGGCTTTGAAGAAGCCTTAGGTTATTTGGTTGACCCAGACAAAGTGCGTGATAAAGACGGCATTTCCGCTGCCATTATGTTCTTAGATTTAGTGTGCAGCCTCAAACAAGAAGGTAAAACCCTTGCGGATTACACCACCGAGTTTGTACAAGAGTTCGGGGCTTATGTAAGCGGTCAAATTTCGATCAGAGTTTGTGATTTAGCCGAAATCGGCAAATTAATGACGGCGTTACGCAACAATCCTCCAAGCGAAATTGGTGGCTTTAAAGTGGCTGAGTTTATTGACCATACCAAAACCACACGCCAAAATGACATTTTAGTGTTTGTGTTGGAAAATGGCAGCCGTTTGATTGCTCGCCCTTCAGGTACTGAGCCGAAAATTAAATTCTATTTAGATGCTCGTGGCACAGACGCTGAAAACGCAGAGCAAGTGCTGGCTCAGTTTGACGAAAGTGTGCGTTCGCTGCTTCGCCAAGAAGAATACGGCAAACAAGATTGCTAATGGCATTAATTGAGGGGGAGCTTAGGCTCTCCCTTTTTTAAAGGAGACAATAATGGCTCAAAAAATTATTTTAGATTGTGATCCGGGGCATGACGATGCGATTGCGATGATGCTCGCTTGGGGGAATCCGAATATTGATTTGTTGGCAGTGACTACGGTGGTAGGCAATCAAACCTTAGAAAAAGTATCGCGTAATGCGTTGGCGGTTGCGGAAATTGCTCATATTTGCAACGTTCCTTTTGCCAAAGGTTGTGCCAGACCGCTGGTGCGTGAAGTGGAAAATGCCCCGGATATTCACGGTGATTCGGGAATGGATGGGCTTGTACTCCCTGAATCTACCCGACAATTTGAGAAAAAACACGCCGCTCAATTAATTATTGATTTGATAATGTCGCACCCGGAGAAAAGCATTACCTTAGTGCCGACCGGTGGGCTAACCAATATTGCTCTAGCTGCCCGCCTTGAGCCCCGTATTATTGAAAGAGTGAAAGAAGTGGTGCTGATGGGCGGAGGTTATCACACCGGCAACTGGAGTGCGGTGGCAGAATTTAATATTAAAATTGACCCGGAAGCTGCTCATATTGTGTTTAATGCCGGTTGGAAGGTGACGATGGTCGGCTTAGACTTAACTCACCAAGCACTTGCGACCCCCGATGTGGTTGAACGCTTTAAGGCATTAAACAGCAAATCGGGGCAGTTTGTGGTGGAATTGCTGGCGTTCTTCGCCAAAATGTATAAACAGGCTCAAGGCTTTGATGCTCCACCGGTTCACGATGCCTGTGCGGTGGCGTATGTGATTGACCCAAGCCTGATTGAAGTTCAGCAAGTGCCGGTCAATATTGAGCTAACAGGCACGCATACACTGGGTATGACGGTGGCGGATTTCCGCTACCCGCCAAAACAGTGTAATACTTGGGTAGCAAAAAAATTAGACAAATCCCGCTTTTGGGATTTGGTAATTGAATCGGTGAAAAACCTGCCGTAATCTAAATAACCCGCTTGCCGGTTAAGCGTTGGTATATTCCGCCTTGTTGTCTAACCAACGCTTAATTAACGCCTCTGCAAGCGGTTGATTTTCGCTAATAATTTGCTTGGCGTAACGTTGCACCAGCGGAATCATTTTGCGGTCTCGCATTAAATCCGCCACCTTAAATTCTGCCATTCCGGTCTGTTTTGTGCCGAGAATTTCACCTGTGCCTCGAATCTCCAAATCTTTTTCGGCAATGTAGAAACCGTCTTGGCTATCACGCATCACTTGTAACCGCTTGCTGGAAATTTTCCCGAGCGGCGGTTTGTACATTAAGACGCAATGCGAGGCGGTTGCCCCTCGCCCAACACGTCCACGCAACTGGTGGAGTTGAGCCAGCCCGAGTCGTTCGGAATTTTCGATAATCATTAGGCTAGCATTCGGCACGTCCACTCCCACTTCAATTACGGTGGTCGCAACCAGCAAATCTAAATTCGCTGCCTTAAATTCCGCCATAATCGCTTGTTTTTCCTGTGGTTTCAGCCGTCCGTGTACTAACCCGATGCGTAAATCCGGCAAGGCTCGCTGTAAATCTTCGGCAATCGCTGCCGCGGCTTGAGCCTCCAACACTTCGCTTTCATCAATCAGGGTGCAGACCCAATAGGCTTGGCGGTGTTCTTGCTTACAGGCTTGGTACACCCGTTGGACGATTTCTGCTCGCCGATCTTCAGAAATCACCACAGTCGTGATTGGCGTTCTACCCGGTGGCAGTTCGTCAATGATTGAGGTGTCGAGGTCAGCATAGACCGTCATTGCCAGCGTTCTCGGAATGGGGGTCGCCGTCATAATGAGCTGATGCGGATAGTTATTTTCTTTCGCTCCTTTTTCCCGCAAGGTCAGCCGTTGGTGTACGCCAAAACGGTGTTGTTCATCAATAATCACCAACGCTAAATGGTGAAATTCCACATTGTCTTGGAACAGGGCGTGAGTGCCGATAATCATCTGCACATCACCGTTTTTGATTGCCTCAAGTTGTGCGGTTCTCGCCTTGCCTTTCACTTTACCGGCAAGCCAGCCAACCTCAATCCCAAAGGGATTAAGCCAGTTGGCAAAATTATTGGCGTGCTGTTCGGCAAGAATTTCGGTCGGTGCCATTAATGCCACCTGCTTGCCGTTATCAATCGCTAATAGTGCTGCCAAGGCGGCTACTAAGGTTTTACCTGAACCAACATCGCCTTGTACCAGTCGCATCATCGGGTGTGGTTTGGCAAGATCTTGCTCAATATCTGCGGTTACTCGGCTTTGTGCGTGAGTAGGCTTAAAAGGCAAACTGTCGAGAAAACGCTGTTTTATATCGGTTTGGTAAGTAAGTGCCTCTGCATATTGCTGTTTTACCCCTAAACGGAGTTGCTGCATCGCTAAATTGTGTGCCAGCAGTTCTTCAAAAATCAGCCGTTTTTGAGCAGGGTGGTCACCTTTTTCCAAGACTTCGGCAGAAATCGTCGGCGGTGGGCGGTGCAATAACTGCAACGCTTCTTTTAGGCTGTATTTGTGCGGATTGTATTCATCAGGCAACAGCTCGGCGACTTTCACTTTCTCTAATAAAGCGAGGGCTTGCTCGGTTAATTTCCGCAGCGAGGCTTGTTTTAACCCCTCAGTGGTGGAGTAAATCGGGGTCAGGGTTTCAGCCAGTACAAGCGGTTGATTATCCCGAATAATTTGATATTCAGGGTGGTGAATTTCCGCCATAAATCGCCCACGCTTAATTTCCCCAAAGGCTTTTACCCGAACGCCGGTGGCAAGGCTATTTTTCATTCCAGCATTGAAATTGAAGAATTTAAGCATAATTTTGCTGGTGCTGTCGGAGAGTGTAACCGATAAAATCGGGCGTTTACCAAACTGGACTTCGGTAAGTTGTACATAGCCTTCAATGGTGGCAAAGCTTTCCGGGCGAACATCAGCAATCGGGGTAATACGGGTGCGATCTTCATACCGCATTGGCAGATGAAACAGTAAATCCTGCACATTATTAATGCCGATTCGACTTAACTTTTCGGAAATTGCCGCTCCTACGCCGGAAAGGGCGGTTAATGGCACGCCGTCTAATAATTGTTCACTCATTATTTATGCGGTTTCAAATGGGTTAAATAAACGCACATCACAACGGATAAAATCTTTGGTGTTGCGGGTGACTAAAATCAGATTGTGGTATTTGGCGGTTGCCGCAATATAAGCATCATTTAAATCCATTTTATTGGGAATATGGTACTCTGATGCCAATAGAGCAATGTCGTTATTCACCACAAACGCTTTTGTTTGATAAGCCTTTAATACATTATTTTCAAACCAATCATTTAATCGGTCTGATTGTTCTTTGTCTTTGCGGGCTTTCAGCAAAATACCTGTTTTGATTTCAGATAACGTAATACAGCTGATATTGGTCTGGCTAGGATTAACCCCTCTCAGCCACTGGCGAACATTGACATCCATCTTGTCATTTCTTAACTTATAAAGCTCGGAAACTATATTGGTATCAAAAAGGTAGCGATACATTACTCATCTCCAAAATCAACAGGTCTTGGTTTATTGCTTTTGCGGATTTCAACCAATGTTTGTTCAAACTCTTGCCAAAATTCATCGCTCACATCCTCATTTTCGGAAGAGGCGAATAGCTCTTCAAAGCTTGGCTCGCTAGGCTTTTTCTGCTGATAATCCATATAACTAGACACCACATTGACGATTTTGCCCCATTTGGTAATAAAAACCGGCTCTTTTTCTGCCATTTTTAACACTTTGCTGGCATTTTGATTAAATTCTCTGGAAGTAATGGTTATTGCCATATCGATCTCCAAAATGTAGTAAAAAGATGAGTGTATTTTATTAAATGTAGTAATATCTTTCAATTAATTCGCTATTTGGCAACAGATATTTTGCAAAAAATCTTGAAAATCTGACCACTTGCCCCATCTATTCCCTGTTTTTTAATGAATAAAGGAATACACAATGGCAAATAATCAAGAAACCCGTGGCTTCCAGTCGGAAGTGAAACAGTTATTGCAACTGATGATCCACTCGCTTTACTCCAACAAAGAAATTTTCCTGCGTGAGCTTATTTCCAACGCCTCTGACGCCGCCGATAAATTGCGGTTTAAAGCCCTTTCCGAGCCGGCTTTGTATGAAGGTGATGGCGAACTGCGTGTGCGTGTCTCTGTTGATGAAACACTCGGTACGATTACGATTGCCGATAACGGTATCGGTATGACCCGTGAGCAGGTGATCGACCATCTCGGTACGATTGCAAAATCTGGTACCAAAGAATTTTTGAACGCACTCGGCACTGAGCAAGCCAAAGACAGCCAGCTTATCGGGCAGTTCGGCGTGGGCTTTTACTCTTCTTTCATCGTGGCGGATAAAGTGACAGTCAAAACCCGTGCCGCCGGAGTGCCTGCCGAGCAAGGCGTGATTTGGGAATCTGCCGGTGAGGGCGATTACACCGTTGCCGATCTGGAGAAAAAAGAGCGTGGCACGGAAATCATTCTTCACTTGCGTGAGGACGAAAAAGAGTTTTTAAACGAATGGCGTTTGCGTGAGATTATCGGCAAATACTCCGACCATATCGGCCTGGCGGTGGAAATTCAGACCAATGAATACGATGACGAGGGCAAAGCAAGCGGTCAAAAATGGGAAAAAATTAACAAAGCTCAAGCGCTTTGGACACGCTCAAAAAATGAGATTAGTGACGAGGAGTACACCGAATTTTACAAACACCTCAGCCACGATTTTTCCGACCCGCTGATTTGGTCGCACAATAAAGTCGAAGGTAAGCAAGAATACACCAGCTTGCTGTATGTGCCGAGCAAAGCCCCGTGGGATCTGTTCCAACGCGAGCAAAAACACGGCTTGAAACTCTACGTTCAGCGTGTATTTATTATGGACGATGCGGAAGTCTTTATGCCGAACTACTTGCGTTTTATGTGTGGCTTGCTCGACACCAACGACCTGCCGCTCAACGTCAGCCGTGAAATTCTGCAAGAGAATAAAGTTACCCAATCGCTCCGTTCTGCCTTAACCAAGCGTGCGTTACAACTGCTGGAAAAATTGGCGAAAGACGATGCCGAAAAATATGCCCAATTCTGGCAAGCGTTCGGCGTGGTGCTGAAAGAGGGCGTGGGCGAAGACTTTGCCAACAAACAACAGGTTGCAGGCTTACTCCGTTTTGCCTCCACCCAGCGTGATGACAGCGAACAAGCGGTCAGTTTTGCCGATTATATTGCAAGAATGAAAGAGGGGCAGAAAGCGATCTACTTCTTAACCGCAGACAGCTACCAAGCGGCTAAAAACAGCCCGCACTTAGAGCTGTTCCACAAAAAAGGCATTGAGGTGCTACTGCTTTCCGACCGCATTGATGAATGGTTGGTTAGCCACCTCACCGAGTTTGACGGCAAACCGCTACAAAGCATTACCAAGTCGGACTTAGACTTAGGCGAGCTTGCCGACAAGCAGGAAGAAGAGAGCCAAAAAGCCCAACAGGCGGAGTTTGGTTCGTTCTTAGAACGGGCGAAAGGCTACTTTGGTGAACGGGTCAAAAACGTGGTGCTGACTCACCGCTTAACCGACACACCGGCAGTGGTTTCCACTGACAGCGATGAAATGACCACCCAAATGGCAAAACTGTTTGCAGCAATGGGGCAACAAGCACCAGAAGTGAAATATACTTTTGAGCTGAACCCAGATCACCCAATGGTGAAAAAAGTAGCTGATCTTGCCGATGAAGCCGAGTTCGCCGATTGGATTGAACTGCTGTTTGAACAAGCTCTGCTTGCTGAACGAGGCACGTTGGAAAACCCGACAGCCTTTATTAAACGGGTAAATAAATTGTTGGGCTAGCCATTACTAAAAACGGAAATCTAGGTTTCCGTTTTTCCATATTCAATATATAATGGAACAAAAATTAAACAATGTATTCGGGGGAATAATGTTTAAAGAAAAAGATTATGATGAATATTTAGAGGCTAAAGTAAAAAAAGGTCTGGCAGAAATCGAAAAAGGTCAGATTTTTACTCTTGAACAAGCAAATGCCGAATGGCAAGAGATTATTGAGCAAATTGAACGAGAAAATTAAGCATACACAGTTTAAGAAAATACCCTTAGTTAAAACAAAATAACCGCTTACAAGCGGTTATTTTTTTATAGGATTTTGCAAAATTTCCTGAAAATTTAACCGCTTTGTTTTAAAATAAGCAGATTTTTTCAGGTTTCAAAGTTTAAAAAGAATAGGAATAGCAATGCGTACAAGTCAATATTTATTTTCAACCCTTAAAGAAATGCCGAATGATGCACAAGTAGTTAGCCATCAATTAATGTTGCGTGCCGGAATGATTCGCCCGATGGCGTCAGGTTTATACAACTGGTTGCCGACCGGGATCAAAGTGTTGAAAAAAGTGGAAAATATTATTCGTGAAGAGATGAACAAAGGCGGGGCTATCGAGGTATTAATGCCGGTGGTTCAGCCGGCGGAATTATGGGTGGAATCCGGTCGTTGGAATGATTACGGCCCGGAATTATTACGTTTTAAAGATCGTGGCGAGCGTGATTTCGTGCTTGGCCCGACTCACGAAGAAGTGATTACCGACTTGGTTCGCCGTGAAGTTTCTTCGTACAAACAACTTCCGCTGAATTTATACCAAATTCAAACGAAATTCCGTGATGAAGTCCGCCCTCGTTTCGGGGTAATGCGTTCGCGTGAATTTGTGATGAAAGATGCCTATTCTTTCCACACCACACAAGAGAGCCTGCAAGAAACCTATGATGTGATGTATCAGGTTTACAGCAATATTTTCACCCGTTTGGGCTTAGATTTCCGTGCGGTGCAGGCAGATACCGGCTCTATCGGCGGTTCAGCCTCTCACGAGTTCCAAGTGTTAGCCTCAAGCGGTGAAGATGATGTGGTATTTTCAACCGAATCAGATTTTGCTGCCAATATTGAATTAGCCGAAGCGGTTGCGGTGGGTGAACGCCAAGCACCAACGGCAGAAATGCAATTAGTGGATACGCCAAATGCGAAAACCATCAATGAATTAGTAGAAAATCACGGTTTAGCCATTGAAAAAACGGTGAAAACCTTAGTGGTGAAAGGGGCAACTGAAGAGCAACCGTTAATTGCGTTAGTGATTCGTGGCGACCACGAGTTAAACGAAATTAAAGCTCAAAAACACCCGTTGGTGGCTGATCCGCTTGAGTTTGCCGATGAAGCGGAAATTAAAGCCAAAATCGGTGCCGGTGTTGGCTCGTTAGGTGTGGTGAATATGCCGATTCCGGTGATTATTGACCGCTCAGTGGCGTTGATGTCAGATTTTGGCTGCGGTGCGAATATTGATGGCAAACACTACTTTAACGTGAACTGGGAGCGTGATGTTGCTGTGCCGGAAATTGCAGATTTACGCAATGTGGTGGAAGGCGACCCAAGCCCGGACGGTAAAGGCACACTTCAAATCAAACGAGGTATTGAAGTAGGGCATATTTTCCAATTAGGCAAAAAATACTCAGAAGCAATGAAAGCCACTGTGCAAGGTGAAGACGGTAAACCGCTAGTGATGACAATGGGTTGTTACGGTATCGGCGTTACCCGTGTGGTGGCAGCTGCGATTGAACAACATTATGATGATCGTGGTATTATCTGGCCTTGTGATGAAATGGCGCCATTTACGGTGGCGATTGTGCCGATGAATATGCACAAATCGGAAAAAGTGCAGGCATTCGCTGAAGAGTTATACGCTAACTTAAAAGCTCAAGGCGTTGAGGTGATTTTTGATGATCGTAAAGAACGCCCGGGCGTGATGTTCGCGGATATGGAGCTTATCGGTGTGCCGCATATGGTGGTTATTGGTGAGAAAAACCTCGAGAACGGCGAAATCGAATACAAAAACCGCCGCAGCGGTGAAAAACAGATGATCGCCAAAGAGAGCTTACTTGCGTTCTTAAAAGCGAATGTAAAGGCTTAATTATAAATAACAAAATTGGGCGTATAAAATACGCCCTTTAATATAAAGCAGCGAGTATTTAACTAAAGTATAAAATACTCTATTATTTTTAGAATATAGGAAATAGAATGCGTGTCAACCAACCAACCAACCAACCAACCAACCAACCAACCAACCAACCAACCAACCAACCAACCAACCAACCAACTGTAGCTGTTATCAGTTCAACAATTGGTCGTCCTGAATTAGAAAGAGCTGTTTTAAGCGTACAAAATCAGACTTATCCTTGTAAACATTATGTTTTTGTTGATGGAGAGAAATATCACCAACAAGCGGCTGATATTTTAAAGAATTTTCCAAGTGTTATTGTTACTTATCTCCCAATGAATACCGGGGCTGATGGTTGGGTAAATAGCAGCATTAATGCAATTGCACTATTTTTAGTGAAAGAAGATATTATTTGTTATCTGGATGATGATAATTGGTTTGAACCTACTCACGTTGAATCTGGTGTGCATGCTTTATTAGAAATGCAATCTGATTATGCTTACTCTTTACGTAATTTTTATGATTTAGATGGCGAGTTTTTGTGTATTGATACGATTGAATCGTTGGGAGAATATAATTGCGTTTATCAAGAACCATTAGAATGTAATTATCAATTAGGTGGTGTTAAAGGTGTTTTATCAATAAATCTGAATGATTGTCAGCATATTGATACGAATTGCTATTTTATTCGTAGTGAGATAGCTCGCCTTATCAGTACGGCTTGGTACACAGGTATTCATAATGATAGAAATGTATATAAAAAATTACAAGAATTGGCACTAAAAGGAAATTGTACAAAGAAAGTTACGGTTAATTATACTCTTGATACACGTAAATATTATGGATCAGTATTTAATGAATTATTAGAGGAGCCATTTTTATTAAGCGAATATGATGCCTATCAATTTACGAATGAGGTGATTAAATTTCATTCAGAAGAAAGCCTTAAAGCTTGGGGAGGTTGCTTGATTTGGGAACAGAACAATGGCTCATAAGCGTTAAGCGTAATCGTTTGCTTGTGATCATATTCACAAAATAAGGTTTTTGTATTAGCTAAGAGTGCCTAATAAGATTAAAATAGGTATGGTTAATCATATGGAGGTATTTTATAAAATTTACATTAAAAATGACGGCAGCGACAATGTTTGCATCTCTTATTGCTTTTTCAGCACAAGCAGGCGGACCAAAAGTAGCTTATACCCAGCCGGGAATTGATATGCGAACACATGAAGCACAGCAAGCGCCAATTCATTGGGTATCTATTGAGCAAATTAAAGAAAGCATCAAAGATTTACCCCCTATGGCGGTAAGTTTTGATATTGATGATACTGTTGCTGCAACTAGCGGTTGCTTCCACTACGGAAAGCAAAAATATTCGCCAGACGATTTCAGCTACTTAAAAAATCAAGATTTTTGGGACGAAATTAATGCTGGCTGTGATAAATATTCTTTGCCAAAGCAAGTTGCTATTAATTTAATAAAAATGCACCAAGAACGTGGTGATCAAGTTTATTTAATTACGGGGCGTACCGCAGGTAAAAATGAACAAGTTACAACGATTATGCAAAAGTATCTTGGTATTAAAAATATGCAACCGGTAAATTTTATGGGGGGGAAAGCACATTCAACAAAATATGATAAAACCCCTGCGATTATTGAACATAAGGTGCAAATTCACTATGGTGACAGTGATGATGATATCTTAGCTGCCCGTGAAGCCGGTATTCGAGGTATTCGTATACTTCGTGCAGCAAATTCTAATTATACGCCATTCCCTCAGGCCGGAGGATATGGTGAAGAAGTTGTTGTCAATTCAAGTTATTAATTTCTTAGTCTGAAATATGGCCACCATTGCGTGGCCATCATTTTTTATTTATATAATGACGAAACCGTTTACCTTTGATCTAGTTCACAAAATCAAACTTTGCTTGCAAAAAATTGTCGTAAATTAACCGCTTGCTAAGATAGAATGGCTCATATCCAGTTAGATAAAAAGGAGATAAAAATGTCTGAAGTATTTCATTTAGGTTTAACCAAAGCCATGCTCAAAGGTGCAAAAATTGCAATCGTTCCGGGCGATCCGGCTAGAAGTGAACGTATTGCCAAAAAAATGGACAACCCAGAGTTTTTAGCCTCAACCCGTGAATTTACCTCTTGGTTAGGTTATTTAGATGGCGAACCGGTGGTGGTTTGTTCAACCGGTATTGGCGGACCGTCGGTGTCGATTTGTGTGGAAGAGTTAGCACAGTTAGGTGTTCGCACATTCTTACGCATTGGCACAACAGGTGCAATTCAAGAGCATATTAATGTAGGCGATATTTTAATTACCACCGGAGCGGTGCGTTTAGATGGTGCGAGCCAACATTTTGCACCAATGGAATATCCTGCAGTAGCGAATTTTGAATGTACTAATGCTCTTTATGCAGCAGCAGTGGAATCAGGCGTTACACCTTATGTGGGGATTACAGCTTCATCAGACACTTTCTACCCGGGGCAAGAACGTTACGACACTTTCACCGGCAAGATCTATCGTCATTTCCAAGGTTCATTAAAACAGTGGCAAGATCTCAATGTTATGAATTTTGAAATGGAATCCGCCACTCTCTTTACGATGTGTTCGGCATTAGGCTTGCGAGCAGGTATGGTTGCTGGTGTAATTGTAAACCGCACTCAACAAGAGATTCCGAATGAAGCAACCATTCACGACACCGAACATAAAGCCGTTTCGGTAGTAGTGGAAGCGGCAAGAAAATTAATTAAAGGCTAATCTTTAAATTTAAAAGCAAAAAAGGTAAATTGTCTTTGTTACAATTTACCTTTTTTCTTTTTAGGGAGCTTTCTATGAAAAAATGGTTGATGTTAATTACATTAATTTTCGGCATTACCGCTTGTTTTTCCAGTTTAGAATTTGATGAAAGTAAACAAGAAAAAATCAATTCATTCTTGATTGTTGGTAATAAATTATATGTGGTGGGTGAACTGCACGATTATGAATTTGAGCATCAGCAAGTTGCGGAACTGAATAATTTTCTCAAAAGCCTAATTGCTAATAAAATCAAATCTGTTGAGGCAAACTTCGAGGTTAAGGAATCCAAAAAAGTGGAAGGTAGTTATAGAATTATTTTAGATGGGAAATCACTTACAGAAAGTGAAAGAAGTACGGTGATGGATACCTTTCATTTTAATTCAGCTCAAAATCCATCTATTACTTATCAGGCGGAAGGGAACTTGGTGAAATTAGCCAATAGAGAAGAGCTTTTGCAAAAATTCCGATTTAAACAAGCGCTTGAGGCGAATGTGCGTTATTACAAAATGAAAAGTGGTCTTCAAAATACGGCTGAAGGAGCGTTAAGTATTGTAATGTTGCCTGTTGCTGTAGTAGCTGTTTTACCATTCTATATGTTTTGGGTTGGTGCTTGTGCCACTTACGGATGTTAAATAACTTTTTATGTATTCTCTATACCTGAAAATTTTATCGGAATGCGATTGGTGTTGTGATCCAAAAACACTTTCTACCTACCAGCAAGAATGGCTTCTGCACGAAGGGTCACTTACCCAAAAATTGTATGATGTCGCAACCAATTTCAACGTGGAAGTAGTACAAGAAAAGTGGATTGCAAAAAACAGTGAAAAAACGACCGCTTGTAATGAAGATGTTTGGTCGCGAGAAGTGTTACTGAAAGATGGTGAAAAAAATTGGATTTTTGCCCAAACTCTTGTGCCAAGATCAACAATCGAAAATATCGCTCAAAACGTGTTGGAATTGGGCAATCAGCCGATTGGTTTATGGCTATTTTCTCAAAATCCTACTCGCACCAAATTAGAATGGACACAAACAGAGAACGGTTTATTCGCTCGGCGTGGGGTGTATGAAATTAGAGGGTATTCTCTGGAAATTCGAGAGCTTTTTTTAGAAACCTTTCCTTATTTATAAAAAAATCGGTTGGTAATGACACCAACCGATTTTCATCTTATTTTGCCAAGAACTGATAAATTGCAGCCATATCCACTTCGCTCAAGCCTGAATCATTGGCTTGATTGTAGGTTTTAGTGGCTTGCTCAATAAGCGGGTAAGATTTGCCTAATTTCGCAATTTCTTCGCTTGCCAAATTAAAATCTTTGGTCATATGTTTCATCATAAACGCAGGCGGAAATTCATTAGCTTGGTACATCGGCACTTTTGCTTGGAAGATCGGGCTGTTCATAAACGAGCCTGAAATCATTTCGATTACTTTCTCTTTCGGAATGCCATATTGGTCGGCGAAGTTTAACGCCTCGCCATAGGCTTGAATGAAGATGCCCAGTAGCGAGTTGATCATCAATTTAATCCCACCGGCTTTACCCACTTCACCATAATAGAAAGTGGTGGTACTAAAGGCAGCGAAAAGCGGTTTGAGCAACTCAACGGTTTCTTCTTTACCGGCAGCCAGTACCAATAGTTTACCTGCTTCTGCCACTTTGCTTGAACCGGAAACCGGAGCTTCAACAAATTCTGCACCGTGTTGGGCTAGTAGAGCTTCTACCGCCTGGTTTTGGCTTGGGGAAATGGTGCTCATATTCACCACTACTTTGCCGTTTAATTCAGCCAACACTTCATCGCTTAACACCTGTTGCACGGCGGCATAGTCTGCAATCATCAAGAAAATCACATCGTAGGCTTTCACCAATTCCAACACAGAAGGATATAATGTGCCGCCTGCTTCAACTACCTTTTCTGCTTTTGCTGGGTCGCGGTTGTAAACGCCCACGTTCACTCCGCTATTTAGCAAATGTTTTGCCATCGGTTCGCCCATTTGCCCTAAACCAATCCAACCGACTGCTTGTGTATTAATGTTTTTCATTATTTTTCTCCTTACTGAATAAAGCAAATTGATTATTGCGATTTTCCCTCATCAAGTCAAATAGAGAGAACTTGAATATAGCAATGGAAAAGAGTAGCATTTTAGCACTTACTTTTTTGAACAATACCAATGAAACCAACAATTCTTTTATACGATTCCGGAATGGGCGGATTGACGATTTACGATGAAATCCGAAAAGTGTTACCGCACGCTCACTATTTATATTGCTTTGATAACGCTTTTTTCCCATATTCCGAGAAGTCGGAAGCAGTTTTAATTGAGCGAGCGGTCAAAATTGTGCAAAAAATTGCAGAAAAACAACCGCTTGATATGGTTGTTGTTGCTTGTAATACGGCAAGCACAGTGGTTCTGCCGGCATTGCGTGAGCATTTTAATTTTCCGATAGTAGGAACTGTACCGGCAATTAAACCGGCAGCGGCAATTTCCGAAACTAAAGTCATCGGCTTGCTCGCCACTAAAGGCACGGTTGCTCGCCCTTATGTTGATGAATTGATAAGAAAATATGCTCAGGATTGTACGGTAGAAAAAATTGGCACAACCGATTTGGTTGAAATTGTTGAAGAAAAACAACGAAGCGGTAAAGTGGATATGAACCGACTACAAAAAGTGGTCGAGGCTTGGCAAGGTAAGCCGGAATTGGATACGGTTATACTCGGTTGTACCCATTTTCCCTTAGTCAAAGCTGAATTACAGCAATTATTGCCCGATGTGAAATATTTTGTTGATCCGGGTGTAGGTATTGCCAAACGGGTGCTAAGCCTTTTGGAAGAACGCAAATTTCAACAAAAAGCCGATTTTGAAAATCAAGCATTCTGCACTAAACAAAGTTCTGCATTTAATATCAAACAAGACGTTATGCAGAATTGGGGATTTAATAATCTTTCGGTGATTGACATTTAAACAAAACAATCTGTTTTGATGAAAAAAGGTTCAGTTGAGCAAAAACTTTAAAAAAGGGCTTGCACTCAATTTTAAAATCCCTATAATACGCAGCACACAACGACGCACTGTTGTGAACATTTAAAAGTTGAATTCGGTGCGTCGTTTCTTTTTGTTCTTTAACAATTTATCA
>NZ_SMAC01000036.1 GCF_004342115.1 Mannheimia haemolytica
AGTTTGTTTTGTTTGTACTGACTTAGACGACTTTTTCTCATTTGGGTATCTTAACCTAAATGGAGTTTTTAGTCGTTATCTAGGACAGCCCCTTATTTTTTGTTGTAAATTATTTATTTTAAAGAAGTCAATTATGTGTCAATTACTTGGAATGAATTGTAATACGCCAACCGATATTACATTTTCTTTTGATGGTTTCCGCCGTAGAGCAGGGCTTACAGATCATCATACAGACGGATTCGGTATTGCCTTTTTTGAGGGTAAAGGCGTTCGGGTTTTTCGTGATAATCGCCCGGGGGCATCATCGCCGATGGCAGAAGCGATCAGCCAATATCAAATTAAATCACTCAATGTGGTTGCACACATTCGTAAAGCTACCCGTGGCGATGTGAATTTGGAAAATACCCACCCATTCATTCGTGAATTATGGGGCGAGAACTGGGTGTTTGCCCATAACGGCACAGTGGAAGGTGTTGGGGTATGCGAGGAGTGCCACTACCAGCCGATTGGTACAACCGATTCCGAAGCGGCATTTTGCCGTATTGTGTCGGAATTAAAAGAGATGTATCCGGCTAAGCCAAGCGAAAAAGAGATTTTTGATGCTGTGGTGCAAATTACCTCAAGAATTGCGGAACACGGGGTATTTAATTTTGTTTTATCCAACGGTCATTGGATGATTGCCCGTTGTACAACTAATCTGCATTACGTTTGCCGTAAAGCACCGTTTGGCAAAGCCTTGCGTGATGATGATGTGTCGATTGATTTTAGTCAATATACCAAAATTACTGATAAAGTGACGATTATTACCACTCAGCCACTTACCAAAAATGAAAACTGGACCAAAATGAAAAATGGTGGCTATGTTTTCTTTAAAGACGGCGATGTGGTATATGAAATTGAAGGCACATTGCCGGAAGCCAAGCCTCACGTTTAATCACTAAAAACCTAGCTTCGGCTAGGTTTTTTCTTAGTTTTCACGCTTAACAATAAAATTAGCTAACTCTTTTAATGCGGTGGTATCGAAAGGCAACTGTTCCAGCGAATGGAGAGCGGTTTGATAAAGCATTTCGGCTTTTTGTTTTGCCCCGTCTAAGCCCAACAATTTCGGGTATGTGCTTTTATTTAAGTGTTCATCTGAACCCACTGTTTTGCCGATTTTATCGGTATCACCAATGACATCTAAAATATCATCTTGCACCTGAAAGGCTAAGCCAATCGCTTTGGCATAGTTTACAAGCGGTTGTTTTATGGCTAAATTTTGCGAATGTTCGGAAAGGTTCAATCCCATCATCACGGATGACAGTATCAATGCCCCGGTTTTGTTGCGATGAATTAATTCAAGTTCTTCCAAACTGACAGCTTTATTTTCCGCAATCAAATCCAAACTTTGCCCTAAGCACATTCCTTTTGCACCGGAAGCAGTTGCCAATTCTGTAACTTGAGCGACTTTTTCTCGGTCGGTCAAATGCGGATCGGTTGCCAGCAGTTCAAACGCAAAACTTTGTAACGCATCGCCGGCTAAAATAGCGGTAGCTTCATCAAAGGCAATATGGCAGGTTGGCTTGCCACGGCGTAATCTATCATCGTCCATTGCCGGTAAATCATCGTGAACCAGCGAGTAAGCGTGAATAGCCTCCATTGCCGCCGCACTATGATCTAATTTTTCCAACGGCACACCAAGCATTCTGCCGGTGGCATAGATTAAAAACGGTCGCACCCGTTTACCGCCCAGCAATACCGCATAAGCCATTGCTTCTACTAAAGGCGAACCAACGCTATCCGTTGTTTTTAATTTTTCAGCGAGAAAATGGTTAATCCGTTGTTGCAGGTGAGTCAGATCGGTTGCTAATAGATAGCTCATTGTGATTATTCTCTTTCGTAATCGCTAAGTGGGGCAGTATCGTTTTTATTTAATAAGATTTGAATACGTTGCTCGGCTTTTTGTAACCGTTCTTGCCCTTGTTGCACTAATTTGATTGCAGTTTCAAATTCGTTGAGGGCATCTTCAAGCGGTAAATCACCGGATTCCAAATGGGTAACGATTGCTTCTAATTCTTTAAGTGTGCTTTCAAAATCTTGAGTGGGTTTCTTTGCCATTGTTGCTGACCTATTGCTGTAAAAGTTGCTCAAGTTTACCGTTCTCACAAGGGATTTGCAAATTCCTTTTACTTTTCGACCGCTTGCAGGTATTGTTATCCTATTTCCAAATGGAGGATTTTCTATGCAAGTTACCGAGCTCAATATTTACCCGATAAAATCAACTCAAGCTATTCAAGTTTCACAGGCATTTGTTGAACCGAAAGGCTTAAATTTTGACCGTGAATTTATGCTAGCCGAGCCTAACGGCAAATTTATTACTGCCCGTAAAGATCCGGAATTATACCGTCTAGCGGCTTTCCCGATTGCGACAGGGGTAATGATTACCCATACAAGCGGTCAAAAATGCGTTGCACTTTACCAAGATTTTGTGGAAGAGCAGAGTAGTGAAGTGTGGGGAACACATTTTAATGCCAAAGTGGCGGCAGAAGCGGTCAATCAATGGCTGAGTGAAATTTTTGGTAGGGCTGTGCAACTACGTTGGCTTGGCTCGCAAAGCCAACGAATTGTTGCGAATTTTGCCGATCACCCAATGAGTTTTGCAGATAGCAACCCGGTGAGTTTGATGTCTCTAAAATCGCTTGAGCAAGTGCAACAATGGTCGCCGATTCCACTCGAAATGGCTCGTTTTCGCCCGAATATTGTGATTGATGGCAATGTGGCATTTGAGGAAGAGCAGTGGCAACAAGTTCAAATTGGCGAAGTGCTATTTACCAAAGCGGCATTATGTACTCGTTGCATTTTGATTACACGGGATTTAAACACGCTTGAGTTAGACCCCAAATCGGAGCCGTTTAGAACCTTAAAAGAAAAGCATTGCGATGAAAAAGGTAAGCCGGTGTTCGGTATTCACCTTGTGCCACAAAACAGTGGTGTGATAAAAGTAGGCGATCCTGTCATTATTCAATTATAATATGCCGATATTTTTTAAAAGGAGATTCAAAATGTACCAACGCAGTCAATCAAGAACTGTGCTATTTCCAATCCTACTATTTGTTGGGATTAATTTAGTTATCCTCACCTTATCCCGTTTAGTGTTAGGCGTTTGGCAATCTGATCGAGTATCCGCTGTTGATGGATGGATACCATTAATACTACAAGGTATTCGCATTGATATATCTTCGCTATGTTGGCTATTTGGCTTACCGGCATTATTTAGCGTGTTGTGTTTTCATAAAAATGTACTGGGTTCGATTTGGCAGACTGTTTTAAGAATTTGGCTAACTGTCGGTAGTGTATTTATTCTTTTTATGGAAGTCGCCACACCGAATTTTATTGAAACCTTTGACCTTCGCCCAAATCGTCTTTTCATTGAGTATTTGGTCCATCCGAGAGAAGTGTTCACAATGCTGATTAACGGACATTTATGGGCTGTTATTTGTGGGATTGGCATTGCGATGATTTCTCTCATCATTTATTGGAAATTATCGGGTTGGGCAACCAAAAATTTGCATTTCCCGAGCTGGAAAATGCGTCCGCTACTGGCTTTATTGGTTGCTGCAATAGTTTTTGTTGGTGGGCGTTCCAGTTTTGCCCATCGAGGGATTAATCCGGCAATGGTGGCATTTTCAAGCGATCCGCTTGTCAATTCACTGGTGCTAAATTCAGGTTATTCCGTGCTTTATGCGGTTCAGCAATTGAAAGATGAAGATAAATCTTCCGAACAGTATGGAAAAATGTCTGTGGAGGAAATGTTCAACATTGTTAAGCAGGTTCGTAATCGACCAGCTTCAGATTATATTTCAGATGAAATTCCCACCCTCACGCAAAATAAAGCGACTTATCAAGGAAAGCCTAAAAACATTGTGATTATCTTAGAAGAAAGTTTAGGGGCTCAATTTGTCGGTTCGCTAGGAGGGAAAAATCTCACTCCAAATTTAGATAAACTTTCAGAACAAGGCTGGTATTTTACCAATCTTTATGCAACGGGTACTCGTTCGGTGAGAGGAATTGAAGCGGTAACGGCTGGTTTTACACCAACACCGGCAAGATCTGTGGTAAAACTGACGAAAAGCCAAACTAACTTTTTTAGTATTGCCGAATTATTAAAACGTCAAGGATACCATACTTCCTTTATTTATGGTGGGGAGAAGCATTTTGATAATATGGCGAGCTTTTTCTACGGTAATGGTTTCCAGCAAATTATCGATGAAAAAGATTATAAAAACCCTAAATTTACCGCAACTTGGGGCGTGAGTGATGAAGATCTGTTTGATAAGGCAAATGGAACTTTTAATCAACTGCACAAATCAGGTAAACCGTTTTTTAGTTTGGTATTCAGTTCCAGTAACCACGATCCGTTTGAATTTCCGGACGGCAAAATTGAACTCTATGAACAACCGAAGCAGACTCGCCATAATGCGGCAAAATATGCCGATTATGCTATCGGGCATTTCTTTGAGTTAGCGAAAAAATCAGAGTACTGGCAAGATACGGTGTTTTTAGTGATTGCAGATCACGATTCAAGAGCCGTTGGCGAGCATTTAGTGCCAATTCAACACTTCCATATTCCGGCACTTTTATTAGGCGAACACATTCAGCCAAGAACGGATAACCGTTTAGTTAGTCAGCTCGATATGCCGACAACATTACTTTCTGTGGCGGGAATAAGTGGTCAATATCCGATGATAGGGTATGATTTAACGCAAGATGACCCAAACCGTGCCTTTATGCAATATGATGCGACACAGGCGATGATGCGGGGAAATGATGTGGTGGTAATGCGACCAAATTTACCGATAGAAGGATTTAGCTACGATAAAGCTAACTATAAACTCACCCCTAAAGAACAGCCGGAATCGTTTAAAAAAGAGGCGTTAGCACACGCATTGCTTGGCAGTTATTTATATAAAAATCAGTTATATAAATTACCGGAAGAAACTAAGCAGTAAGGCAAATTAAAAGAGAGGGCTGCAATATTTTTATTAAAAATGACCGCTTGCCCTCTCTCAAATTTGTTCATTACTTTAAGAATAATGCTGCTGCACCACGAGTGCCACCTGAGTCGCCGTGAATTGCTTTTTTGATGACCGGCACTTTCGCTGAACGCATTAAGTGTTTTGGTAATGCTTTTGGTAGAGCTTGGTAGATATAATCAAAGTTGGATAAACCGCCACCGAATACAATCATATCCGGATCTAAAATCGTAATCAGATTGCTGATACTGATTGCCATTAGCTCAATATATTTTTCGACAAATTCCACCACTTTGGTTTCTTGTTGGTAGAAGCGTTCGATAATCGCTTTCGCCGAGATTTTTTCTCCTACTAAATCATTAAACAGTAACTCAAAACCCCGCCCTGAAATATAGGTGTCTAAACAGGCTTGGTTGCCACAACCACATGCATAAATTGGGGCTTTATCCCAGTCGAGCAATTTAAGTGCGTGGTAGTTAAGTTGCATATGCCCAACTTCGCCTGCCATTCCGATTCTGCCTGAATGAATTTTACCGTCAAACACAAAACCACCGCCAAAACCGGTGCCGATAATCAACCCTAATACGGTGGAATAAGGCTTATTACTTTCGTCCCACGCTTCAGACAGGGCAAAGCAGTTAGCATCGTTTTCGGCACGCACTTCACGCCCTAAACATTCGGCTAAATCTTTCAGAATCGTTTTGCCGTCAGCCACTCGAATATTGGTAATTTCCGCAATGCCGGTTTCACGGTTTACAAAGCCCGGAATGCCCAGCCCGACAGTGCCTTTTTCGTCAAATTTTGTATCGGCAGTCTCAACCAGCGTTTTAATTGCCGTCAGCCAATCTTGATAATTTGTCTGCGGTGTCGGCACACGTTCGCTGTGTAGTTTTTCTAGTTTTTCATTAAAAGCGGCTAATTCAATTTTTGTGCCGCCCACATCTAAGCCATAATAAATTGCCATAATTACGCTCTCTTATTGCGATTGATTGATTTTATGCGGTTTATAAATTGCTAAATCATTAATCCATTTCTTCATTGATTTTTTCTGGGTTTTCGTATTCGCAAAATTAAAAGTTTTCCGTTTATTATTAAATTTGGTGCCAAGTAGAATGACTTTCTTTTCACTTTCGGAAACTTCATACAAGAAGTAAACATTATCAATGACGATATATTTGTAACCGGTATCGCCCCAAAAAGGTCTGATGTTGGGTAAATTAGTGAGAATTTTATGCAGGAAATCGAGTTCTTCTTGAGTAAGATAAGACTTAATGAAGTGTTTCAATAAGCCTTTCTCTAAGTTTGGGTCTTTTGGTTCTGCAATAAAAACTTGATACATAGCAAGCCTATTTTTTGAAGTCAAAAGGTTGAATAGTGTTATTTAAGATTGCCTCCCAAGTATCAGCACTAGCCTGGGCGGCAAATTGTCTTTCCTCAATACTAAACGGATAGTCATCTTTTTCTTTATCGCTTAATAGTTCAGCTATTTTTTCTATCGACATTTCCATTCTAAGCTCCTTATTTTAGGTACTTATTCAATAATTTGTATTGTATATTGATTTGGCTAAATTGCCAATTAAGGCTTTTTAGCAAACCATTTTTTACTTTCCAACCAAGGCACAAACCACACAAATAAGGCTAAATTGATTAGAAACGCAAT
Source organism: Mannheimia haemolytica (assembly GCF_004342115.1). GTDB lineage: Bacteria > Pseudomonadota > Gammaproteobacteria > Enterobacterales > Pasteurellaceae > Mannheimia > Mannheimia haemolytica. The sequence continues at coordinate 6,673 of NZ_SMAC01000036.1, forward strand.
TAAACTACTGGTGAATAAATCAATCGGGTAGTGCATACCTAAACGCAAGCGGCTAATCAGCATTAACGCCGCCCAACTGATTGCAAAAAAATGAGCCAAAACGACCGCTTGTCCTCGCATATTACGGCAGAAACCTACCACCAATAATAGCCAAGAAACCGCAAAAATAGTGTGGCCTGATGGGAAAGAATAGCCCACTTCTTTGGCTTGGTGAGCGGTAACAAAATTTTGATTTGCACCGATTTTTTCCATTACGGCAAGCCCACGTTGCTCGCGTGTTAATTGATAAAAATCGTCTGTTTTATCTTGGAAAAGAGCAGTGACAAATGGACGAGGCTCTTGAAAGGTTGATTTCATCGCTGTTTTGATTGCTTGAGTGGCTACCATTGAAGCGACACACACGGTAATCACAAAAATTAAAGAGTAGCGTTTGTGAACCACCCACGCCAGTAATAAGGCGAAAACCACACAGGTGATGATGGCATAAGGTACGGAGCCGGTTTCGGTGATTAAATATAAAAAGTAGTCGAAATCAAATTCAGCGTATTGAATTGCCAGAGACCAGTGCCAATTTGCCAGCCAAGTCACCACAGGAATGAGCAACATTGCAAGGGTATAAAGAGAGAATTTTTTAAACATAGAAAGTCCTATAAAAAACCGCTTGAATACAAGCGGTTGAATTTAAACATATTTTTGCAATTAGATCGCTTTAGTTGCTTTTGGCAAGCTGATTTTTTTCTCTTCGCTTTGGCGGTAAAGCACTAAAATGTGCCCAATGGTTTGTACTTCAGCCGCTTTAGTTTCACGCAGAATGGCATCAATAATTAATTGTTTGGTTTCACGATCAGCCCCGGCAACTTTAACTTTAATCAGTTCGTGGTGGTCTAAGGCGTTATCGATTTCAGCTAACACGCCTTCTGTTAAGCCGTTACCCCCCAGCATCACCACTGGGCTTAAATGATGAGCCAAGCCTTTTAGGAATTGTTTTTGTTTGGTTGTTAATGTAATTGACATTCTTTTTCCGTTAATTTGTTTTGTTGATAAAATTTGGCGTAGAAAATAGCACAAAAACCACTATTTTTAAAGTAAAATGCAACGAATAGCAGAAAAACACACGACAAAAAGAGAGAAGGATAAACTATGCCGACATTAAGTGTTGCGATGATTGTCAAAAATGAAGCTCAAGATTTACGGACTTGCCTTGACACAGTAAAAGATTGGGTAGATGAAATTGTGATTTTAGATAGTGGCAGTACTGATGAAACACCACAAATTGCTGCTGAATACAACGCAAGGTTCTACACTAACACCGATTGGCAAGGCTTTGGTAAACAGCGTCAGTTAGCTCAACAATATGTGACCAGTGATTATGTACTTTGGCTTGATGCAGATGAGCGAGTGACAGCCGAACTGAAGCAATCTATTTTACAAGCGGTCAAAAATGATGAAAAAAATACCGTTTACAAAATCAGCCGCTTAAGTGAAGTATTTGGCAAACAAATTCGCCACTCGGGTTGGTATCCGGATTGTGTGGTGAGATTGTATCGCACGGAATTTGCCAAATATGGTGATGAATTGGTTCACGAAAAAGTACATTACCCAAAAGAGGCAAAAATCCAGAAACTACAAGGCGATTTGCTGCATTTCACCTATAAAGATATTCACCACTATTTGGTAAAATCGGCAAGTTACGCTAAAGCGTGGGCAATCCAACGGGCAAATGCAGGCAAAACAGCCAGCTTATTTGATGGCGTGACTCACGCCATCGGCTGTTTTGTGAAAATGTATCTATTAAAAGCCGGTTTTTTAGATGGCAAGCAAGGATTTTTATTGGCAGTTCTTTCGGCACATTCTACTTTCGTAAAATATGCGGATTTGTGGAATCGTACTCGGAAATGATGCTTTTCAGTACTCTCTCCCTCTAGTGGGAGAGAGATAGATAAAATTGCGTTTAGCAATTTTATCAGAGAGAGGGAGTATTCCACATTCTCCGAATAAACGGTACTATCGTTTTTAATGCCTCAGAAATAGAAATTAAAGTTAAATTCATTTGTGAGGCTTTATCAGACGGTGGGCAAAATGCAATGTGTTTATTCGCATCATTAATCGGTTTCCAACGGCGTGGAATGGCAGAAAGTCGGCTCGGGTAGAAGCCAATAGTTGGAATATTTAACGCCCCACTAATATGTAACGGACCGGTTGAGCCGGCAATAAACAAATCTGCACACGCAAGCGAATGTGTAAAATCTTGTAACCCCTCATTTTTATCATAAACCACCACGTTGTTGTGATTGATTTGTTGAGCTAACTGCTGAGCTTTTTCGCTTTCGCCTTTCCCTGCGGTGAGTACCACATAGCAATCAAATTCTGCCAAAATACCTTGAATTAACTCTGCATACTGTTCTATAGATAAATTATTTGCCGAACCACCGGTTGAACTATGCACAAATACCCACTTTTTAACGGTGGTAATATTGAGTTGTTCGCATAATTTTGCTTTTTGTGCCTGGACGGTTTGCTGTTCAACACTTAAGTATGGCGTGTGAGGTTCAACAATCGGTATATTGTGTTTGCTTAAAAAAGCACGGGCTAAATCCAAATTATATTCGGATTCCGCTTTTGCTGACTGAGAACGGCGTTGGGTTAAACGGTGGTTATATAAAAATTGGAATAATTTAGTTGCTGGAGCGAGGCGGTATTTAATCCCACTTTGCCAGGTGAGTTTGGCATTATGCCAGTCTGAAACAAAACAAATAACCGCATCAAATTGCTCATTTTTAACCGCTTGTAAAATACGGTTAAATTCATTTTTATCTTTTTTATTCGCCGTATCAATAATAATCTTATCAATAGAAGGGCAAAGCTCGGCAAGTGGAGCAGTATAACTTGGCACAAGAGCGGTAATTTCCACATTCGGCATTGATTGCTTCAACATAGCAAATGCCGGAAAGCAGACCATAAAGTCCCCAATTTTATCATTACGGATTACGAGTAGTTTTTTCATTCTGATTTTCTCTATTGCTTTTAGGTTTTCAGTAAATTATAAGCGGTCAAATTTCACAAAAAATTTGCAAATCATCGGGCTAAATTTTAGATGAATTTTTACTACTTTTCAGCTAGAATATTTTGCTTGAACGTAAGCGTTTGCGTTTGAATATTTTTACTTTCAAAATTTATAGGAATTCGTATGTCAGCAACAATTTTAGAAGCTTTACCTTTAGGGCAGAAAGTGGGTATCGCCTTTTCAGGCGGTTTAGATACCTCAGCAGCACTGTTATGGATGCGTAAAAAAGGGGCAGTGCCTTATGCGTACACCGCAAATTTAGGTCAGCCGGATGAAGATGATTACAACGCAATTCCGAAAAAAGCGATGGAATATGGGGCTGAAAATGCACGATTAATCGACTGTCGCCAACAGTTAGCTCACGAAGGCATTGCCGCAATTCAATGCGGTGCTTTCCATATTTCAACCGGCGGTATTCCGTATTTCAACACCACGCCACTTGGTCGTGCGGTAACCGGCACAATGTTGGTTGCGGCAATGAAAGAAGATGATGTGAATATCTGGGGCGATGGTTCAACCTTTAAAGGTAACGATATTGAGCGTTTCTATCGTTACGGTTTATTAACCAATCCAAAATTAAAAATTTATAAGCCGTGGTTAGACCAACTATTCATTGATGAATTAGGCGGTCGCTTGGAAATGTCTAAATTCTTAATCGAAAACGGTTTTGACTATAAAATGTCGGTGGAAAAAGCCTACTCTACAGACTCGAATATGTTAGGTGCAACCCACGAAGCGAAAGATTTAGAAGAATTAAGCACCGGTATGAAGATCGTAAAACCGATTATGGGCGTGGCATTCTGGGACGAATCAGTTGAAATTAAAGCGGAAACTGTTTCTGTTACCTTTGAAGAAGGTGTGCCGGTGGCGTTAAACGGTAAACGTATTGATGATGCCGTTGAATTAATTATGGAGGCTAACCGCATTGGTGGCAGACATGGTTTGGGAATGTCAGACCAAATCGAAAACCGTATTATCGAAGCGAAATCTCGTGGTATTTATGAAGCACCGGGAATGGCATTATTACACATCGCTTACGAGCGTTTAGTTACCGGTATTCACAACGAAGATACGATTGAGCAATATCGCATTAACGGATTACGTTTAGGGCGTTTATTGTATCAAGGCCGCTGGTTTGACCCGCAAGCTTTAATGTTGCGTGAAACGGCTCAACGTTGGGTGGCAAAAGCGATTACCGGTACGGTCACGCTTGAGTTACGCCGTGGTAACGATTTCACTATTCTTAACACTGAATCGCCAAACTTAACCTACGAAGCAGAACGTTTAAGTATGGAAAAAGTAGAAGATGCACCGTTTACGCCGGCAGATCGTATCGGTCAATTAACAATGCGTAACTTAGATATTGTCGATACCCGTGGTAAATTAGCAGTTTATACCGATGCAGGTTTATTGGCGGCTAATAATAGCGTGATTCCACAACTTGGAAAAAAATAATCAGTTGATCTCCATTCTGATAACTTTTAGAATTTAGCCTAAAAGCTGCCCCAAAGTTAATGCTTTGGGGCTTTTATTTTCAAAGCGTGATGATGAAATTAGTTGAAATTTTTACAGACGGTTCTTGTTTAGGCAACCCCGGCAAAGGGGGGATTGGTATTTTGCTGCGTTATAACGGGTACGAAAAAACCGTGAGCAAAGGCTATTTTCAAACCACCAATAACCGAATGGAATTGCGGGCGGTGATTGAGGCTTTAGCAATGCTAAAAGAGCCTTGTAAGGTGCAACTCAATAGTGACAGCCAATATATGAAAAACGGGATCCAAAAATGGATTTTTAACTGGAAGAAAAATGACTGGAAAACCAGCGATAAAAAGCCAGTTAAAAATAAAGATTTATGGGTTGCTTTAGACCAAGAAATTCAACGCCACCAAATTGAATGGAGTTGGGTGAAAGGGCATTCAGGACATCGTGAAAATGAGATTTGCGATGAGCTGGCTAAACAAGGAGCAAATAATCCAACGTTGGACGATGTTGGTTATATTGCAGACTAGGTTTTACAAGCGGTCGGATTGTGTAAATTTTTTACCGAATTTAACCGCTTGTATTTGCATAAAGCACTTATTTTTAGCGAAATAGTGCTACGCAAACGTTTTCTTTTTTTGTAGAATAGGAGAGCTTTACGCTTTAAGGTGTGTTATGGTTGATTTAATTGTTATCGGAATCATTGCTTTTTCAGTGCTTATCAGTTTATGGCGAGGTTTTACCAATGAAGCATTATCGCTACTTGGTTGGGTAATCGCCTTTTTTGTGGCAAGCTCGTTTTATCCTTATTTAAGCGGTTATCTCACACAAATTAATTCGGTTTATTTGCAAAATTCAGAATTTTTACGCAATGGTATTGCAGCGGCGATTCTGTTCATTTTGACTTTAATTGTTTGTGGTGTGATCAACGGTTTATTAGGCAAAGTGATTGATTTGAGCGGAATGTCTATCACCGACCGTATTTTAGGCGGTGCTTTTGGGGCATTGCGTGGTATTTTAATTGTGTCGGCTATTTTATTTTTCTTAGATACCTTTACCCAAGCAAGCCAAACGGAATTATGGAAATCATCGCTATTAATTCCGCATTTTGACTTTATTGTGAAGTGGTTCTTTGAACAGTTACAAGCAAATTCCAGTTTTTTAAACACGACTAAATAAAGAGGTTTTTCTATATGTGCGGCATTGTCGGTATTATTGGGAATTCGCCGGTGAATCAGGCGATTTATGATGGTTTAACATTACTTCAACACCGAGGACAAGATGCCGCAGGTATCGTCACCATAGACGATGAAAATCGTTTCCGCTTACGCAAAGCTAACGGCTTAGTCAGCGATGTTTTCCAGCAAGAGCATATGGTGAGATTACAAGGCAATGTTGGAATTGGTCACGTTCGCTACCCAACAGCAGGTAGCTCAAGTGTGTCTGAAGCCCAGCCATTTTATGTCAATTCACCTTTCGGTATTACCTTAGTTCACAACGGTAATTTAACTAATAATGCGGAACTTAAAGCTCGCTTATACAACGAAGCCCGCCGCCATGTGAACACTAATTCTGATTCTGAATCCCTTCTTAATATTTTTGCTTACTTTTTAGATCTCTATTCCACTCAGCATTTAAGCCCAGACAATATCTTTGAAACGGTTCGTAAAACCAATGATAGCATTCGTGGTGCTTATGCTTGCATTGCGATGATTATCGGACACGGTATGGTTGCTTTCCGTGACCCATTCGGTATTCGCCCGTTAGTGCTGGGTAAACGTGAAATCGAGGGTAAAACCGAATATATGTTTGCTTCGGAAAGTGTGGCTCTTGATGTAGTGGGGTTTGAATTTGTGCGAGATGTGCTGCCGGGTGAAGCGATTTATGTTACCTTTGATGGGCAATTACATTCGCAAATTTGTGCCGATAATCCAAAACTGAATCCTTGTATTTTTGAATATGTTTATTTTGCCCGTCCTGATTCCGTCATTGATGGCGTTTCTGTATATTCTGCACGAGTGCATATGGGCGAATTATTAGGTGAGAAAATTAAACGTGAATGGGGACGAATTATCGATGATATTGATGTGGTGATCCCGATTCCTGAAACCTCAAATGATATTGCGGTACGTATTGCTAATATGTTGTATAAACCCTATCGTCAAGGGTTTGTTAAAAACCGCTATGTAGCTCGAACTTTTATTATGCCGGGGCAAGCACAGCGTAAAAGCTCGGTTCGCCGTAAATTAAATGCGATTGCCTCTGAATTTAAAGGCAAAAGCGTGTTACTGGTTGATGATTCTATTGTACGAGGTACAACGTCTGAACAAATCGTGGAAATGGCACGAGCAGCTGGTGCAAAACGGGTTTATTTTGCCTCTGCCGCACCGGAAATTCGCTACCCGAATGTGTATGGCATTGATATGCCGACTTGTGAAGAATTAGTGGCTTATGATCGCTCAGTGGAAGAGGTTGCACAGATGATAGGGGTGGATAAATTGATTTTCCAAGACCTTGAAGCACTTTATAAGTCTATTCAACTGGAAAATCCGACTATTCATCGCTTTGATGACTCTGTATTTACAGGAGAATATATTACAGGTGATGTAGATAAATGCTATTTAGACAGTATAGCAAGATCTCGAAACGATAAAGCAAAAGCAGAGGCGGCAAAACAAGCCACCAATTTAGAAATTCATAACGAAAGATAAAAGAAACTCGCAGTGAAAACTGCGAGTTTTTTACTATTGATTTTTCTTAGTGAGTGCATTTTCCATACTTTTATAAATCTCTTTATATCTAGGTTTAAATGTATCGCATTTTTCGGGATCTACATTTGCTTTTTGGTGATTTAAACGAGAATGCAGTAAATGGAAATACTCGGTAGAAAGCGTATCATTTTGCATCAGTTTCTGATTTTCCTCTCCGAGCAACTCTTTTAGAAGCTGATATTCAAAATATTGCATCGTTAAATTTTCAGCCAGATTCCAATTTGCGTAGATTTGCTGGTAACCGGGTTTAGCTAACTCAGGATAGATACATTGCTCAATATTATTGAGCTGGCGTATCAAAATTCTGACATCTATTTCTGAGATTTTATATTTAGGCTCAGTTGAAGCGGTTATATTTTGCAAATTATTTGCAAGCACGGCGCTCGGTAGAAGTACTCGGTAGAAGTAAGAATATGGCAGATAGTTTTTTTAACATAGTTACCCTGTATTAATTTAATACCCAAACACGGCCGTAATGTTTCATTAAACCTGCGATATGGCCTGCTTTATCGCCAATCCCTTGATATAAATCGAAGTGATGGCCTTTCACTGCACCGCCAACATCAAGAGCCACCATTAAACGCATTTCGTGTTTGCCGGTCCAATTTCCTTTGCTATCAATCAACGGCATTTCGACCAACAACACGCTACCTGATGGCACAATGCTACGATCTGATGCAACAGATGCAAGTGGTACTAACGGCACACCGGCAGAGCCTTTTACCTGACCGGTAGGATCGTTTTTAAAGAAAACATACGATGGATTACGCTCCAACAAACCTTGAACACGGCTAGGGTTACGTTGCCCCCATTCACGGATAGCCTGCACTGACATTTTCTCTTTCGGAATTTCGCCATCTTCTACTAATAAACGCCCAACGCTGGCATATTTAAAGCCATTTTGCCCTGCATAAGCAAAATAGTTTAAGCGACCATCACCAAAGTCAACGTAACCGCTACCTTGAACACCTAATAAGAAGTTATCGAGCATTGAATTACTATAAGCCAGTTCTAAGCCCTGACCTTGCAATGCTCCTGCGTAAATTTCCGCCCGTGAAAAACGTTTGCTAGACGGCATCGCATAAATCGGGTGTTGGTATTGCCCCTGAGGCGTTCTACGGGCTTTGATAACCGGCGAGTAATACCCTGTCATTAACACATTCTGGTAGCCATCTTCGCCACGCATTAAACGAGTACTAATACCATATTTTGCTAAATCATTAATATTACCGCCCGATGAGATCCAACGACTGATTTTTCCGTAAGCGATAGCATAAGAATCTGCCAAGCTACTATAGGCTCTGACATTAGAAAGCTGCTGTAAAAAGTCTAGTTGATTAACAGGAGCAGCATTTAATCCTAAACGTCCAGCTTGAAAATGTGTGCCATAAGGCATAAAGTGACGACCATTATATTTTGCTCCAAATTTAGCTTTTTCCGCATCATAAGAGGTTGTTTTGCCTTTTTGGCCTGAAGACGAACACGCCACTAATACCGTTGCAATCGCTACCACGCTAGCTGCCGCAATAGCTTTTTTATATGCTTTCCAATTCATCGAATATCCTTATATCGTTAATAAAATGTGAAAAATAAACAGAAGAATAGCAAAAACAGCGACAAAATAAAACCAGAATATAATTTGATTGTTTTTACAACAATAAGCGTATTTTTATACTACATCTGTTGTAATTTACATCACTTAGAGCAATTTTGTATGATTTTACTTGTCATTATGTCAAATTGATATATTATAGCCTCATCAGACGCGGGGTGGAGCAGCTTGGTAGCTCGTCGGGCTCATAACCCGAAGGTCGCTGGTTCAAATCCGGCCCCCGCAACCACATTCCAAACCCTCGATAGTGAATCACATCGAGGGTTTTCGTTTTATTTGCCAAAAAACAGCAAAAAATAACCGCTTGTTGACTGCAAAAGCTTCCTCTCGCTTTCATTTCTCGTTACACTTCTACTACATTTACGCTTTTTTGATTATTATGAGCAATATTTTAACTGTTACCCAACTCAACTATTCCGTCCGCCATTTGCTCGAAATGGAAATGAGCCATATTTGGCTAACCGGCGAAATCTCAAATTTCAGCCAACCAGTTTCGGGGCATTGGTATCTCACTTTAAAAGATGACAAAGCACAAGTGCGTTGTGCGATGTTTAAAATGAAAAATGTAAGAGTGAATTTTCGCCCACAAAACGGTATGCAGGTGCTGGTGCGGGCAAGTGTTACACTCTATGAGCCACGAGGTGACTATCAGCTCATTATTGAGAGTATGCAACCGGCGGGCGAAGGCTTGTTACAGCAGCAATTTGAGCAACTTAAAGCAAAACTTTCAGCTCAAGGCTTGTTTGCTCAAGAGCATAAAAAGCCAATTCCTACTTTTGTTAAAACCGTTGGTATTATTACCTCCTCAAGCGGAGCCGCATTACAAGATATTTTACATATTTTGCAACGACGAGATCCGAGCTTATCAGTGGTTATTTACCCGGCTCTCGTGCAAGGCAAAGAAGCAACGCAAGATATTGTGAATATGATTGAACTGGCAAACCGCCGCAATGAGTGTGATGTATTAATTGTCGGGCGAGGTGGCGGTTCATTAGAGGATTTATGGTGTTTCAACGAAGAGAGTGTCGCTTATGCCATTTATCATTCACAAATCCCGATTATCAGTGCGGTGGGACACGAAACCGATGTGACCATTGCTGATTTTGTTGCAGATTTGCGCGCACCAACGCCTTCGGCTGCTGCGGAATTAGTCAGCAGAGATCAAAATGAATTGAAACGCCAATTACAACATCAGTTTGATAAAGTGAATTTAGCCTTTGACCGAGTTTGGAACCATAAATTTAACCGTTTCCAACAACTCCCCTTACGCCTGAATGCTCAGCATCCAAGCAAACAAATTCAATCGCAACAGCAACGTTTTGATTATATGGAATACCGCCTCGAGCAGGCAATTTATGCACTTGTTGCAGCCAAAAAGCAGGTGGGGAAAGAGCTAAATGTCCGTTTAATTCACCAACATCCGCAAAAGCAGATTGAACGCCAATCCCAAATGCTTAAGCAATTGGAGCTGAAACTCCATTGGCAAATGGAGCAACAACTCAGCAAAAAACAGCAAAAATGGAAAAACATTACGCAACGGTTTGAACGCAACCCGCTACCTTATCAACTTTATCAGCAACAAACGATGGTGGCAAAAATGTCGCAACGCTTGGCTTATTCTATCGAAAAAATAATGCTGAAAGAGCAGCGACATTTTCAAGAGTTATGCACTAAACTTGATGGACTTAGCCCATTGAAAATCTTGACCAGAGGCTACTCAATTACCCAAACTAAAGACGGTAAAACGCTTACTTCAACAGAAAATATTGAACGTGGTGAGGCTATTATCACCCAACTAAAAACAGGAAAAATAATAAGTCAAGTAGTGGATTTTTTGTAGGGGAAATTTTGAACGCTGCCAATTTTTAAAATTATTTATAGTAAAATCAGTAGGTTAAATATTTATAAACAGGGTTGTTCACTTAGTTATCCACAGGTGATGTGCATAACTATTTTTGTAAAGATGAATTGAGTGCTGATTTTTAAATCAACCGATTTCAAAAGGCATTTTTACGCTTGCACAAGCGGTCATATTTCCCTATAATCGTGCAAAAATTAAGCCAGTGTGGCGAAATCGGTAGACGCAGCGGATTCAAAATCTTTTGCGTAAACTGATAAAACATACAGGCAATTGAATAAAAATGCACTCTCAGCCTGAGTGATGAAATTGGTAGACATGATGGATTCAAAATCCATTGGTGAATAACCGTGTCGGTTCGAGTCCGACCTCAGGCACCATTCAACTGCGTTCCTTTCAAATAATACTCACTCTAAATATACAGTTTATAATGCCAATACTCCTTAACTTCAACTTTGTTAAGAGAGTAAATTATGAAACCATTACAAAACGGTACAAACAAACCTTTTACCATTACTATTGCTTCGACCAAAGGAGGCTCTGCTAAGAGTACGAATGCCGCTAACATTGGTGCATTCTGTGCAGAACACGGTCTTAAAACCCTTCTTATCGATACTGATACCCAACCGACATTAAGTTCCTATTATGAACTCGCATATCAAGTTCCGGGCGGAACTTATGAATTTCTTCATTTTAAAGATGTAGAGCCTACTCATATCATTTCTAAAACGACTATTCCTAATCTTGACTTGATTCAGTCAAATGATCCGTCTAACAAAATCAGCCCAATGCTGAGAGATTCTCCTGATGGAGCATTACGTTTCAGTTTACTACTACAAAAAATAGAAGGCTACGATGTCATCATTATTGATACCCGTGGAACAAGAGATATTACTGTCGATATGTCTGTGCTGGCAGCTGATGTTTTATTCTGCCCTATTCTTCCGCACATTCTATCTGCTAAGGAATTTATCCGTGGCACGATTGGAATGTATCAAGATTTAGAAACTTTTACTGCATTTGGCTTTACTCTCCCACCGCTGAAAGCGATGATTAACTGTGTTGATCATACCAAGGATGTCAAATTAGTCTCTGACTATCTGCACACGTTGTTCCAAAATGAGTTTGATGAAAACAAAACATTACTGGAATTTTCTGTGCCTGATCGTGTGGCATACCGAGAAGCGGCAACTTTTTCAAAACCGGTCTATCGCCAGAGCCAAGCTGAATATGAAACCATTCGTCAGCTTTGTGCATTACTGATGCCACAGTTTGCACAATCTCATTTTTCTGAGTAGTTGGGGGATTTATGTCTAACCCAAATAAACCAACCACCCATCTCTATTCAGCAGAAGCTGAAGCCGCTGTCATCGGGGGATTGTTATTAGATAACACTCTCTTTGACGATGTCATTGGCAAGATTAATTCGGCTGACTTTTATTTTGGTGTGCATCAAGCCTTATTCAAGGGGATTACGGATTTAATTGAGGTGGGGAAACCTGCAGATATTCTCACATTAGATGAATACCTAAAACAGAAAAATCTGTTGAAGGAAATCGGCGGTTTTGCCTATCTTGCAGAAGTTTCAAAAAACACCCCTTCGGCAGCCAATGTTGGAGCTTATGCTGATGTCGTTCTGCTACATAGTAAACACCGACAACTTTTAAAGCTGGGCCAGTTTATTGTCGATCAGACTCAGACAGCAAAAACACCGGAAAAACTTGAATCAGTTATTGATGAAGTTGAGAAAAAAATGACTGAATTCAGCCTTTCTGACAATACCAAATCTGCAACAGATTTAAGTGATATTTTTGCCAGTATGCTCTCTCGTATGGAGCTTTCGGCTAAAAATGGTGATCCTGTGACTGGAACACCGACAGGTATTCAAGGCATCGATGAAGCGACTACCGGTGGGCAACCGGGTGATTTAATTGTGATTGGTGCCCGTCCTTCGATGGGGAAAACGGCATTTTCTCAAACTATTGCCTACCACACCCTTGAAAAATTTGAGTCTGCTCCTGTGTTCTATCACAGTATGGAAATGCCGGCAGATCAAATTTTACAACGTTTTTTAGCAATGCGTGCCAGAGTAAGTTTACAAGATATTCGCCAAGCAGACCGCTTGGACGATGAAGATTGGGGAAAACTAACGATGGCAATGGGGCATATTCTTGAACATTGGAAAAATCGTTTAGTCATTGATGATGAAGGTAGCCTTACCCCTCAAAAATTACGCACCAAAGTTCGACAAAATGCTCGTAAATATGGAAAACCGGCCGCAATTTTCATTGATTACATTCAACTAATGCAAACCTCGCAACGTTATGAAAATCGCAATTTAGAGATTGCTAACATCTCTCGTTCGCTCAAATTACTGGCAAAAGAGATGGAGTGCCCAGTGTATGCACTCTCTCAGCTTAATCGCTCTTTGGAACAACGTGCTAACAAACGTCCGATCAACTCTGATTTACGAGAATCTGGTTCTCTTGAACAAGATGCCGATGTCATTTTATTCATCTATCGAGATGAAATTTATGATGCGGATTCCCCCTTTAAAGGTACCGCAGAAATCATTATCGGTAAGCAAAGAAATGGACCACTTACTTCTGTAATGACCAATTTTAGAAGTGAATTTGCTCTATTTGAAAACCGAACAAACACAACGCATTAGGATAGATTATGACAAAAGATGAAAAAAGACTGGCAGCGATAGCGAAAGGATTAAACGTTTCGCCTATTTCGAATACTGCTCCATCCTATCAAACAGCAACACCAACGCATTATAGTAGCGATGTTGAATATATTACAGTGACGCTAGATAAATTACGTCCATATGAGCATAACCCTCGGAAAACCCGTAACCCTAACTTCGAGATGATCAAAGAGTCTATTCGTCGTCGAGGATTAGATCATAAGCCGAATATCACCCGTCGTCCGGGAGAAGATTTTTACATTGTCGCTGACGGTGGTAATACCCGTATTCAGGCACTTAAAGAGCTGTTTACTGAGACCAAAGATCCAAAATTTTGGTCCATCAGTTGTCAATATAAACCTTGGCAAGGTGATACTGCCGACAGTGTCGAAGCTGAACTCAATTTACTTATCGGGCATTTGATTGAAAATGATACCCGTGCGGATTTGTCATTTATTGAAAAAGCTCTTGGTATTTTACAGGCGAAAGAATATTACGAGAAGAAATTGAATAAATCACTTTCAGCAAGGGAATTAGCTACTGAGTTAGAGGGTGATGGCTATATTATCCACTATACGTTGGCTAATAAAATGGAGCGATGTGTACTTTATCTATATCCCCATATTCCAGAAGTTCTATTTAAAGGTTTAGGACATACTCAAATCGATAAGTTATTAGCTATTCGTAATAATGCCGAAGAGGTATGGGCAGCCCATCAATTTGATACTGATATTAATTTTGAATCGCTCTGGTCAGAAAATTTATCCAAATTTAATGAGGCTACACCATTTCAAGCAAAAGAATTCCAAAGTGAATTGATTACGGCAATGGTTGAAGCTTTAGATGGAAAAGTGAGTTTTGAAACACTTTATCTGGATATTGACTTAGATGAACAAAAATTCAAAAAAATAGCGGCTAAACAACAAGAAATTGATAATTTAGTTGAAAAAACAGTCGATCAAATCAATACCAGACAGGAACAACAAGCAGCAAAATTTGAACCAGTTATCAAAAATGAAAATAAATCTGTTGCCACAGAACCAGCCAAAAATGTTATTGATGATGTAATAGATGATAATGAAAGTGACGATGAGCAGAATAACGCCATTACTGATTTATCTCAATTGGATTCTCCATTATTGGATAAGCAAGATAATCAAACTGAGGATTATCTCTCCCAAATTGCTCATAACTTTGGACTCACACCGGGAATGAGTATTCAAGAACAGCGAGAGCAACGAGCAGAAGCCAATGGACTTACTTTTGCTTGTGAAGGTCGCCAGCCGGTTGAAGATATTTGGTTGATTCATCCTGCTCGTCAATATCGTTCAGAGGCGTATTCCCTTGCCTTAGATATTGCAGAGAGTGTGGGCATTGACCACTTGGTTGAACATGTTGTGAAACAGCCTGTGGATTACACTTATGCAATGAAACCGACAGATAGTGAACTTTCACCGTCTGTTCTAACACTCTATTCATTCCTTTCAATGTTACAGACAGCTAAACATAAGGATGAAAATAACTGTGTCCTAGATTCCAACTTCCTGTTTGAGCTTGATGATATTACCTTAGTCAAACTTTTCCGTCTCATTCGGGTCAGTCGCCATATTCATCAACAAGGAGGAAAAAATGATTAAGACAATTACCGTAAATGAAGCATTGATTGGTAACGCCCTGCTCAATATTAAAGAAGGAAATATCCATCCTTGTTTAAAAATGGGATTTTCTGAGGAACAACTAAAAGCGATCAATAATCTCAGTCTTGATGAAATTATGGATATCAGCAACTCTGTTGTGTCTTTTGCCAAAGTGGAGATTAATCACGAAACCTTTTGGAAATTGTTGGCGATTGCACAAGCTAATACCCAACAACGACAGATTATTGACCGAGCATTATTGCTTGGAGCTTCTATTGAAATGTTACATCAGTATTTTGGTTTATCAACCTCTGAAGTTTCTGCACGTCGCCAATTACTTGGTATTGAAGAAAAGATGGGGCGAAAAGCAGCCGCAAGTGATGAAGAATCTACCCATATTTGGGAGATTTGGCAAAAATACAAACAGAAAATGGAAAGCCTAGATTCACAAGAAGGCTTAGAGCTCCTGTGCCTGATTGCTGAGGAAGGTAATATGAATTTAACGGTTGTCTGGAAATTGGTTTCCGAGTGGCAATCAAAACATAAGTAAAAAATAAATGCCCCAAAGTTGGCGCTTTGGGGCATTCGATATTGGAGTCTTATATCTCTATTCTATGGCTCATAGACTTTTAGGAGACCGACTTTGCATGAGTCCTGAGTATTATAGCCATAGGATAGAGAATAGCAAGAGAAAAACTCTTTAATCCGAATGGAGAGAAACAATGTTCAGCAGTATAAATAACCCAACAGAACACGGATTGCTATTTTTTGGCAACCAACACGAAACAGTACCTACTCGCTTATTACAAGATCCCTGTCTAACACCAAGGGCAAAATTTGCATGGCAGTTGATTAAGTGTAATGTTCAAGCCTTTCAAGGTGGCTTATTTCCTTCCTATGAGACACTCAGCAAAATGTTGTCTGATAGACCCTATGCTGAGGCTAAATTATCGGAAAAAGTAGTGACTCAAACCCTTTATTTACTCCGTCTTACCCGATGGCTGACATTGTGTGAAACCGTACGTGATGAGCGAGGTTATGTGCAAGGTAATGTGTATATTCTGCATGATGAGCCTGTACCCATTTTAGATGCTATTCAGTTGAATAGCGACTATCTCTCTTTCTTAGATAAATGCACCAAGCATAAAGATAGTCTTATTAATGGTGTAGCAAATCATATTGTAGAAAGTCTGATGGCAGATAAAACTAAGTGGCATTATGTCTCTCATTTAGATTGTCTGCAAAATCGTTATAAAACATATCAACAGCAACAACAAATGAAAGATAAACCTCTTTCACAAGCTGAACAAGAATTGAGCAAAATTCAACAAAATATCCTGACTTCCGCTATGGAAGTCAGGGATTTTGATGAGGAAGTCAGGAAAAAATCCTCAGAAATCCTGACTTCCAATAAGGAAGTTAGGGATGAAAATGACGATAAGTCCTTGATTTTAGACTTACTTCCATTAGGGAAGTCAGATGTACTGTACAGTACTTTATATATTAATAAGTACTGTACTGGGGAACCTAGCGAAATTACTTGGCCACAAGAAATCCCACTAACCTCACTTGAACAAAAACTCACTGCACAAGCAATGAAAGGGTTAGATCTGGGGTTATGCCAAGCTATTTTGCTGGAAGCACAACAACGCATTATTCAAAAGCAGGATGTGAGAAAACCGAAAGGTTATCTCTATACGCTTATCCAGCGGGCGAAGCAGGGTGAATTTAAACCCTACTATTTTGTAGAAGATCAAACCTAATCTGACAGTCCCCCGTTTTAAATTACCGTGTCTGTCAGATTAATTTGAGCTTAAATTCTTTTCCACCCAAATCC
>NZ_SMAC01000037.1 GCF_004342115.1 Mannheimia haemolytica
TTTTTGTTTAGATTGATTTTTGACACTCATATTCTAAACGGGAAACTCTCACTTTTTAGAGTGAATTGTCAGATCAAGTCTGATCTTCTACAATTTAAAAGACTTACCCAAGATTTTTATTTGAATTTTTAATTTACTCCCCGGGTTAGTGTTTTCCACAAATCTTCTTCAGCTACGATGATCTAGCCTTAAGCTAAAAAGCAGATTACCACCCAAGATAATCCGCTTTTTAGACTTAGCTATTATGCCAAACTTGCTACCATTACCGCTTTAATAGTGTGCATTCGATTTTCTGCTTGCTCGAATGCCACATTCATTGGCGATTCAAACACCTCTTCGGTTACTTCAATGCCGTTTGCCAGTGCCGGATATTTTTCGGCGATCTCTTTACCGACTTTAGTTTCACTGTTGTGGAACGCCGGTAAGCAGTGCATAAATTTCACTTTCGGGTTGTCGGTTGCTTGCATTAATTCAGGCGTTACTCGGTAAGGCATTAATAAATCTATACGTTCAGTCCAGCTCTCTAGCGGTTCACCCATTGAAACCCAAACATCAGTATGCACAAAATCGACACCTTTAATTGCAGTCTCAATATCTTCGGTTACCGTCATTCTTGCCCCCGATTCAGCTGCAAATTTTTCACACATTTTCACGAATGCATCTTCCGGTAATAAGGCTTTCGGGGCACAAATTCGCACGTCCATCCCCAATTTCGCCCCAATCAACAGGAGTGAATTACCCATATTATTGCGAGCATCGCCGATATAGACATAACTGATTTGGCTAAGCGGTTTTTCGCAATTTTCGATCATCGTTAGCACGTCAGCCAACATTTGAGTTGGGTGGAATTCATCGGTTAAGCCGTTAAACACCGGCACGCCGGCATAATCGGCAAGCTCTTGTACTACCGATTGTTTAAAGCCGCGATATTGAATCGCATCATACATTCTGCCTAGCACTCGGGCGGTATCTTTCATTGATTCTTTATGCCCGATTTGCGAGGAGTTCGGGTCAATATAGGTAACGTGAGCCCCTTGATCGTAAGCTGCTACTTCAAAGGCACAACGAGTACGGGTCGAGGTTTTCTCAAAAATTAAGGCAATATTTTTGCCTTTTAATTTTTGCTGCTCAGTGCCAGCATATTTCACCCGTTTTAAATCTCTTGCTAAATCCAACAAAAAGCGAATTTCACGCTCAGTGTGGTTTACTAAACTGAGTAAATGTCTGTTTTTTAAGTTAAATGCCATTTTGTTTCTCCCTGTAAACATTAAAATTTATTTTATGCAAAATAATTGCATAAAAATTCACTTATAGCAAACAGAATTTGCTTACCCTCATTCGGGTAAATAAAACTCGCCTTTGCCGACTAAAATAACCTCTCCGCCAACAAAAATCTTCCCGTTTTGATCGACTTTTAATAACAGGCGATTCGGCCGTTGAATTTCATCACCTTGTGAGATCTGAAGCTGGATTGGTATTTTGCCTTGTGCAATGTGCCAACCGCCTAAATTTGCCGCTGCCGAACCGGTGCCGGGGTCTTCGACAATCGAACCTTGCGATTGAAAAAACAGTCGCACTTTCGCCTCATTTCCCTCACGACACCAAACATATACACTGTCTTTCAAAAATGCTTTTTCAGCCAGATTTGCATTTATTTTGCACTTTTCGACCGCTTGTTGAGAAGCTAACTCAACCAATAACTGCTCCACGCCGGTGTTTACATAACAAGGCTCGGACGCAATATCCGCAACATTCAGCCCCAATATTGAGGCACATTCTGCACGGCTTAGCGGTGTGTTTTCCAGGTTCACACCATTGGTTAAAGCAAAAGTAGTCACATTATGTTGATGTTGAATCGCTACCAATCCGGCATTAGTTTGCAAGCGATAGGTTGTTGGAAAATCAAAGGCGGAATGCAACACAAAAGCCGCTCCAACAGTTGGGTGGCCGGCGAACGGCATTTCATAATCAGGCGTAAAAATTTTGAGTTTTTTGACCGCTTGTGAATCGGTGGAAGATTGAATAAATACCACTTCAGAAAGGTTAAATTGGCGAGCAATAAGTTGCATTTGTAAGTCGGTTAATCCGTCCGCTTCATAAAATACTGCAAGCGGGTTGCCGCCAAAATGGCTTGTTGCAAACACATTCACCAGCAAATAAGGATAGCTCTGCATTTATCACTCCTTACATAAACTTAAAGCCACATTGGGCGAAAATTCTACCATTTTGGTGGCGAATCGTAAAATTGGAAAATTTATCGGTATCCCTCTTTAGAGTTAACTATTTTTGATTTATTTCAAAGTTTTAAAAAAAGATTAGGTTATACTTCTTTCTAGTGATTATTTTTTAATTTGAGGTTCTTATGCTTTATGCAGAATTTTTACTTTTATTAGCCTTTTTATATGCAGGTAGCCGTTACGGTGGCATCGGTTTAGGTGTGGTTTCCGGCATCGGCTTATTTGTTGAAGTGTTCTTCTTAGGAATGCCGCTTTCCGCTCCGCCAATTAGCGTGATGCTCGTGATTTTGGCTGTAGTTACTTGTGCCTCCATTCTAGAAGCCGCTGGCGGTTTGAAATTTATGTTGCAAGTTGCCGAACGCATTTTGCGTAGCAACCCAAAACGTATTACCTTTCTTGGCCCACTTGTCACTTATCTGATGACCTTAATGCTCGGCACAGGGCATTCGGTTTACTCTATTATGCCGATTATCGGTGATATTGCCTTAAAAAATAAAATTCGCCCGGAACGCCCGATGGCAGCAGCCTCTGTTGCTTCACAATTAGGTATTACCGGTAGCCCACTTTCTGCTGCAGTTGCCTATTACTTAACCGAAATCGTTAAATTACCGGGCTTTGAAGGGGTGACTTTATTGAATGTAGTCGGCGTAACCATCACCGCAACCTTCTGTGGTGTGATTGCGATGTCATTATATAGCTTACGTCGTGGTAAAGAGTTGGAAGACGATCCTGAGTATCAACGCCGTATGCAAGACCCTGAGCTACGCAAACAAATCGAGCAAACGAGTGCAACGTCTTTAGACGAAAAACTACCGGCAAGTGCGAAAAACTCGGTTTATCTGTTCCTAGCCGCTATTGCAACCATTGTGATTATTGCAATGATTCCGGCTATTAAACCAACGGTTGCTGCTACAGGAAAAGTTGCCGGTATGGATCAAATCATTCAAATCGTGATGCTAACTTTCGGGGGTTTAATCTTAATTTTAACTAAAACCGACCCGAAAAAAGTACCAAACGGCATCGTTTTCAAATCCGGTATGGTAGCAACCATTGCGATTTTCGGGATTGCTTGGATGAGTGATACTTACTTCACCCATGCAATGCCAGCGTTCAAAGAAGGGGTAACAGAAATGGTTCGAGCCCAACCTTGGACATTCGCCTTCGCCTTGTTTGCGGTATCTGTAGTAGTAAACAGCCAAGCCGTAACCGCAAAAATGTTATTACCGGTAGGCATTGCAATGGGCTTGCCTGCTCCATTATTAGTTGGTTTAATGCCGGCAACTTATGCTTACTTCTTTATTCCGAATTATCCGTCTGATATCGCAACCGTTAACTTTGACGTAACCGGTACAACTAAAATCGGTAAATATTACTTCAACCACAGCTTTATGGCTCCGGGTTTAGTTGGCGTAATTACTGCCTGTATTGTCGGTATCGCCGTTGCAAATGTGCTAATTTAATTTTAACAAAAAAACAAGCGGTCAGATTAAGTAAATTTTTTACCAAATCTGACCGCTTGATTATTTACTGCAAAACCAATTAGGCTTTGTTAAAGAGTTTTGCATCTAACGAGTATTTTCCGCCACCGATAAAAATATAGGTTA
Source organism: Mannheimia haemolytica (assembly GCF_004342115.1). GTDB lineage: Bacteria > Pseudomonadota > Gammaproteobacteria > Enterobacterales > Pasteurellaceae > Mannheimia > Mannheimia haemolytica. The sequence continues at coordinate 3,842 of NZ_SMAC01000037.1, forward strand.
AGAATAATACCGAATACACGCCTGCTAATTCACCGCCGTTTAATAAAGGTAATAGCACATTGCCTTGAGCTCCGTGAGCAATAAAGAACGCGTATGCCATCATACCTGAAAGGATAAACGCTGTTTGGCGGGTAAATAGACCTAAAATAAAGAAAATTCCGCCCACAATTTCCAAAATACCGCCTACACCATAAATGGAGGCAAGGGGTACACTGCCGTTTCCGTTGGTCATCGACATTGGAAATTCAAAAAATTTCGCTGTGCCGTGTAATAAAAACATATAACCGGCAACAACACGGGTGATTAAAAACGCTAAAGGTTGTAAATTTGTTAAAGTAGAGTTCATTTGCTTTCCTTAAAATAAATTGTGATATAAAGGTCAATTGATTGAGGCAGGCATTCTATTTTAAAAACCTATACTTCACAATCCAGCCGTCATGAAATAGATTATTTACCATTAATAAACAATTAGGCTCTCGCTAACACCCAAACCTGAATTTCTACTACTCCAGCTTTGAGTAACTCGGCACAAATTACATTTAAGGTGGAACCTGTGGTGAGCACATCATCAACAATCGCCACTCGTTTATAGGCTTTTAACGGTTGATAGAAAAATGCCCCACGCAGATTTTTCCGCCGTTCAGCAGCGGTCAATTCTCTTTGTGAGACGGTTGCTCTCACACGTTGTAAACTCTGGGTATCCAGCGGAATCTGTAACCACTTCGATAACCAATCACACAATAATTCGCTTTGATTAAACCCTCTTTTCCAATGTCTGTGCCAAAAAAGTGGTACAGGCATAATCACTTCAGGCAAGCTCAGAACCTGTTCCCTTTGAGCTTGTTTGATTGCCAGCAGCAATTGTCGGGCAAGGGCTTGATCCCACCAATATTGCTGCTGGAACTTAAATTGATGTACCCAATGTGAAAGTGGCGCTCGGTATTCATTTACCCTCACTAATTTATGCCACTTCGGTTCATTTTTCAAACAATAGCCACAAGCGTTTCGAAACTCCACCGCACTCATTCCACAATGACGACAATAAGGGGTTGGTTTTAGCAATTTTTGGCAATGGCTGCAAATGCCTTGCACGCCAATAGCGAGTGGATGATTACAATGAAAGCAACGGAAGCCGAATAAATTCACATTTCCTCCTTTTATTTGCAGATTATCAAATTTAGCCTTATTTTTTCCGGCTATTTTTGTGACATCGCTCGAAAAAAGAGTAAAATCTCATTATCAGTAAATAAAAAGGAAACCGAGATGAAATCCCTCCAAAAACCGATCAAAATTGTCTTTTTCGATATTGATGACACCCTCTATGTAAAACATAAAGCCTATATTCCAAAATCAATTACCGAGCAGGTATTACCTCGTTTAAAAGCCAAAGGCATTATTCCGGCCATTGCCACCGGCAGAAATCACGGCTGTTTTCCTGAAGCTCTCAAACCTTATTTAAACCCTGAAATCGGTTTTGAGCTGTTTGTTACCATTAACGGGCAATATAATTTCTATAAAGATCAAATAATTAGTGATTATTCGTTAAGCCGTGAGCAAATTGAACGTATTATCGAAAAAGCGAATGCTTTGGGTATTCTGTATGCCTTTATTACGCCAATGACGATTGCAGTTTCCGAAACCAATCCGATTGTGCACGAAGCGGTTTTACCGATCACACCGAATTATTTGATCGATCCACACTACTACGAAAAAGAGAAAATTGTGCAAATGTTACTGTTCTACACCGAAGAGCAGAAACAAGCGGTCGAAAATAGTGGCATTTTTGCAAATGATTTAAAAGAGGCTCGCTGGCACCCCAATGCGGTAGATATTCTGCGAAAAGAAAATTCGAAAGCTCGTGGCATTCAAGATGTATTAGCAACCTTGAATATTGAGATTGAAAGTGCGATGGCATTTGGCGATGGTATTAACGACTTGGAAATGCTCCCGACCGTAGGTGTTGGTGTGGCAATGGGTAATGGCGTGCCGGAATTAAAAGCGGTGGCAGATTTCATCACCAAGCCGCTTGAGGAAGACGGCATTCTATACGCTCTTGAAACTCTTGAGGTGATTTAAAAGCAAGCGGTTGTAAGTTTTTCTCCATTTACAACCGCTTGTAGTTTCTAATTACGCCTAAATAGCTTATCGCCTGCAATCGCTAAAATCGCCCCACTGACGACCACCAACGCCCCAAGATAACTGATCCAATTCATATCCGGCTTGGCAAAAATATGCGGATAAAAATAGTAGCTAAGGTTGGAAAAGATCATCGTAAAAATCGGCAACATCGTGGTTACAATGCTAACCTTTGAAGTATCCCAATGATTCAACGCCTCACCGTATGAACCGTAGCCAATTAAGGTGTTCAACAGCAATAAATAAAGCAACCCCACAGAAAACCATCCTCAAGATTGCCTAACTGTGCCGGTGAGGCAAACGGTAACATCAGCAGAGAACAGCCGATGTAAATAATAAACAGCACTTGCTGAGAGTTAAATTTCGCTAATAATAATTTTTGAGCCACGCCGTATAGCACCCAAATCAAGCTGGCTCCGGCACTCAATAACACTCCGAGAGCGTAGGTGTTGAGCTGTAAAATTTCAGCAAATTTATCGTTAAAAAATGCGACAAGCCCTGCAATCAATAACACAAATCCAATCTTTTGAAACAAGCCGAACTTTTCCTTAAACAATAATACGCCTAGTAGAATCATCGAAAATGGAGCTAACTGCCACAATACTTGGTTAATGGTGGGCGAAACATAGTGTAGAGCCTCTGCAAACAAAAAGAAATTTGCCGACAGACCACACACCCCTAACAAAATTAAACCGAGTTCTTTTTTGCTACAAGCGGTCAATTTGGGTAAACGTTTTGCAAATCCTAGAATCAGCAATAGCCCTACTGATGCCACAACGAACCTAACCCAAACTAAAGTTTGGGCATCTATCACTTTCAATACTTGCTGGGCGGCAATCGGTAGCGTTCCCCAGGTCATTGCTGCGGTTAATGCAAGTGAAAAGCCAAGTAAGGGGCGTTGTTTCATCGTGGAAATTCCTTTTTCTATTCTATGTTTCTATATTTTAGAAAGATTGAGATACAAAAAAACCCCGCCATTGGCGAGGTCTCTTATTGATTTTGAAATGATTAGTCAGCAATGATGCTTACATATTTACGGCTTTTCTCGCCTTTCACTTCAAATTTAACTTTACCGTCAGCAGTTGCAAATAAAGTGTGGTCTTTACCCATACCTACATTTGAACCTGCGTGGAATTTAGTACCACGTTGACGAACGATAATGCTACCTGCTAATACAGATTCACCACCGAAACGTTTAACACCAAGGCGTTTAGCTTCAGAATCACGACCGTTACGAGTTGAACCACCAGCTTTTTTAGTTGCCATCTTCTAGATCTCCTCTGAAATTATGCTTGAATCCCAGTGATTTTCACTTCTGTGAACCACTGACGATGACCTTGTTGTTTACGGCTGTGTTTACGACGACGGAACTTAACGATTTTAACTTTCTCGCCACGACCTTGTGCTACAACTTCAGCCACTACTTTTGCACCTGCTACAACCGGTGCACCGATTTTAACATCTTCACCGTTAACGACCATTAACACTGAGTCAAATTCAACTTTCTCACCAGTTGCAAGTTCAAGTTTTTCTAAACGAACTACTTGACCTTCACTTACTCGGTGTTGTTTGCCGCCACTTTGGAAAACTGCGTACATATTTACTCCGCTATGTGCCAACTGCTTTTGCTTTTAGGCACTAAATTAATTCATAAAAATAGGGTTGCAATTCTACGGAAAAAGATTCGAAAGAGCAAGAGCGATTTTGAGAATTTTTTGAAATTTGCAAAAAATGGTAAAAATACTACCGCTTGTTTCAACTGCGACTAAAAAACAATAGACTGCTCCGATTTTACAACAAAATCATAATTCTTTTTTGAACACAGGCTAAATTAAGGTAGAATCTACTCAATTTTCGTCTTACTTTATGGATTCGATGGCTGTGCAACTTTTTTCTTTAGAACAAATTCAAGCCCTTGCGAATGAAGATATGCAAGCGGTAAATGCCGAAATTTTAGCTCAACTTAATTCCGAAGTGCTACTGATTAACCAGCTCGGACATTATATCATCGCAGGCGGTGGGAAACGTATTCGCCCGTTAATTGCGGTGCTTGCGGCTCGTGCCTTGGGTTATCGTGGTAAAAAGCATATCACGGCGGCTGCTTTTATTGAGTTTGTGCATACTGCTACACTTTTGCACGATGATGTAGTCGATGAATCCGATATGCGTCGTGGCAGACCAACCGCAAACGCCCATTTTGGCAATGCGGCTAGTGTATTGGTAGGGGATTTCATCTATACCCGTTCGTTCCAGATGATGACGGATTTAGACTCTCTGCGTGTGTTAAAAGTGATGTCTGCCGCCACCAATGCGTTGGCAGAAGGGGAAGTTCAGCAATTAATGAACGTGAACGACCCAAACACCACTGAAGCGAACTATATGCGGGTCATTTACAATAAAACCGCCCGCTTGTTTGAAGCCGCCACTCAATGCGTGGCGATTGTGGCTGATGCTTCTGAGGAAATTGAAACCGCATTAAAAAATTACGGTTGCTACTTAGGCACGGCATTCCAGCTGATTGACGATATTTTAGACTACTCCGCTCAAAGCGAAAGTTTAGGCAAAAACGTAGGCGATGACTTTGTGGAAGGTAAGCCAACCTTGCCATTGCTCCACGCAATGCACGCTGCCGACAAAGCAGGCAAAACTACTCAAGCAGAGCTGATTCGCAATGCTATCGAAAACGGCGGCGAATTGGAACAAATTCCACAAGTATTGGCAATTATGCAAGAACATCAATCTCTGGATTATGCCATGCAAAAAGCCCGTGAAGAAGCCCAAAAAGCGGTGGATTCATTAGGGGTTTTACCGGAAAGCGAGTACAAACAAGCCTTGGTTTCATTGGCGTATTTATCGGTGGATCGCTCTTATTAATTTGCAAAAAATCATATAAATTTAACCACTTGTAGGGGCAAATGATATTTGCCCCATAACCTATAATTCTTTTGGGCAAATGTTATTTGCCCCAACATAACAATGACTGAACAAAACCAACAAAACCAACAACCCCAAGAACATATTGAAAGCGTACGAGCGAGACGCCGTGCTCAAAATCAGAAAAAAGACCCGAATGCCCCGTTTGTGCGTGAGAAATTAACGCTGCCAAACGGGCATAACAAATTACTACTGCACTCTTGCTGTGCCCCTTGCTCGGGTGAGGTAATGGAGGCTATTCACGCCTCCGGCATTGAGTTTACGATCTATTTTTATAACCCGAACATTCACCCGCTGAAAGAGTATTTGATCCGCAAGGAAGAGAATATTCGCTTTGCCGAAAAGTGGGGTATTCCGTTTATCGATTTAGACGATGACTACGAAAACGACCGAAAAGAGTGGTTCAAAAAAGCCAAAGGAATGGAATGGGAGCCGGAACGAGGCATTCGTTGCACAATGTGCTTTGATATGCGGTTTGAAAAAGCAGCGGAATACGCTCACAACAACGGTTTCCCTGTATTTACCAGTTGCTTAGGCATTTCCCGATGGAAAGATATGAACCAAATCAACGACTGTGGTCACCGTGCAGCAGCCAAATTTGATGACGTGGTTTACTGGGACTACAACTGGCGTAAAGGCGGCGGCTCACAACGAATGATCGAAATCAGCAAACGTGAACGTTTCTACCAGCAAGAATACTGCGGTTGCGTCTATTCGTTAAGAGATAGCAACAAATGGCGGTTGGAAACAGGGCGTCAGCGGATTGAAATCGGTAAGCTCTATTACTCACCCGATTAAATGTTACTTTTCTTTGCTTCGCCAAAGAAAAGTAACCAAAAGAAAGGCGGCCCGAACTTCGCTTAGTTACGATTTCCTTAACGGAAAATTTGTAAACTCGCTACGCTCAAACAGTACAAATTTTCCTAGAAATCGCAAGTCGCTCAGACGGGACAAGCGGTACATTATTCAAAATTTTTTACAAAATATAGTGATGTACTCTTCCCTTCTGAACCGCCCGAACGTGTTTGAATTGGTAGGAAAATTTACTCTGAGCGAAGCGAATGTAAATTTTCCGTGAAACCAATTCAAACTAAGTGAGGATAAGCGGTGAAGTAGGGGTGTTTCTTTGGTTACTTTCTTTGCACAAGCAAAGAAAGTAACGAAAACTCAGATATAGATTTCAACTTAAAAATTTACAGAAGGAATAATAACAAATGTCAAAATTCGCTATGGTTTTCCCCGGTCAAGGCTCACAAGCGGTTGGAATGCTTGCCGACCTTGCGCCACAATATCCAATCGTGGAAGAAACCTTCAAACAAGCAAGTGATGTGCTTGGCTATGACTTATGGGATTTAGTGCAAAACGGTACTGCCGAAGAGTTAGGGCAAACCCACCGCACTCAACCTGCGTTGCTTGCCTCAAGCGTGGCACTTTTCCGCATTTGGCAACAAAAATTCCCTGAGCAAAAACCAGCCGTGATGGCAGGGCATAGTTTGGGTGAATACTCAGCGTTGGTGTGTGCCGGTGTGTTGGATTTCCAAGATGCGATTAAATTGGTCGAGTTGCGTGGTCGTGCAATGCAAGAAGCCGTGCCGGCAGGCAGCGGTGCGATGTTTGCGATTATCGGTTTAGATAACGAAAGCATTATTAAAGCGTGCGAGCAAGCAGCAAGCGAGACCGGTGAAATTGTCTCTGCGGTAAACTTTAACAGCCCGGGGCAAGTTGTGATTGCCGGCACAAAAGCAGCGGCAGAAAAAGCAGGAGAATTGTGTAAAGCCGCAGGTGCAAAACGCGCGTTACCATTAGCGGTGAGCGTACCTTCACACTGTGCTTTAATGAAACCGGCGGCAGAAAAATTAGCCGAAGCCTTGCAAAATATTGAGCTAAATCAACCGCTTGTCCCTGTTATCAACAACGTGGATGTGGCAGTGGAAACAGATGCCGATACCATTCGTAATGCACTTGTTCGCCAACTTTACAGCCCTGTTCGTTGGACGGAAACCGTTGAAAAAATGGCACAAGATGGCATCACTACTTTATATGAAATCGGGCCAAACAAAGTCCTAACCGGTTTAGCAGGTCGTATTGTAAAAGAATTATCAGCCAAAGCGGTAAATGATGTTGCCAGCTTTGAGGCGGTTGAGGCTTAATTTTCGGGAGCGTAAAATGAGTAAAGAAACCCTATTTATGCTAATAAGTGCATTGATTGCCTTAGTGATTTTACCTTTAGCTTATACTGTTGGTATCGCTAAAGAAACATTAGGCGGAAATATGGGAATGTTATCCATTGCTGCCGGTTGCTCATTTTTAGCCTATTTTTTAAGTCTAAACCCGAAAATTCGCCACGCCTTTATCGGAGGTTCAGCTATTACAGCTGCTGCTATTCAAGCTTGGGTATTATATGGTGTGCTATTAAGCGAAAATGACCCCAAAAGTGCGGTCGTTTTATTTCAAATTTATCTGTTTAGTAGTTTAGGGCCACTGTTTTTTTCAGCTATTTGGGCATTTACTCGCCCACGTTGGATTTACCCTAAACAAGGTAGTGCGGTGAAATATGCCTTATTTGGTGGCTTAACGACCGTGATAAACTACTTGATTACCCTTTTTATTTTTTATATTCTGACGTTATAACGTCATACTAAGGAGAATTTATGAGCAAAATCGCATTAGTTACAGGGGCAACCCGTGGAATCGGCAAAGCGATTGCCGAAGAATTGGTAGCAAAAGGCTACATCGTAGTCGGCACCGCAACCTCTGAAAAAGGGGCGGAATCTATTTCAGCTTATTTAGGCGAGAACGGCAAAGGCTTAGTGCTAAATGTTGCCGATGCAGAGTCGATTGAGAGCGTATTAAAGCAGATCAAAGAGACCTTTGGCGATGTGGACGTGTTAGTCAATAACGCCGGCATTACCCGTGACGGCTTATTAATGCGTATGAAAGATGAGGATTGGTTCGACATCATTCAAACTAACTTAACTTCGGTTTATCGTTTATCCAAAGCGGTATTACGCCCGATGATGAAAAAAGGCGGACGCATTATCACGATCGGTTCTGTGGTCGGCTCAATGGGCAACTCGGGGCAAACCAACTACTGTGCTGCCAAAGCAGGCTTAGTTGGTTTTTCTAAATCTTTAGCGAAAGAAGTAGCAAGCCGCGGCATTACGGTAAACGTGGTTGCTCCGGGCTTTATCGCCACTGATATGACCGATGAGCTAACCGAAGATCAGAAAAATGCGATTTTAAGCCAAATTCCTGCCGGTGAACTCGGTTCTCCACAAGATATTGCCAAAGCAGTCGCTTTCTTAGCCAGCGATGATGCCCGTTATATCAACGGTGAAACCATTCACGTTAATGGCGGTTTATATATGAGCTAATCCGCTACAAGCGGTCTTTTTTCAACCGAGCTTTGTAAATTCAGAGTTCGGTTTTGTTATTTGTTATTTTGTGTTATCACCTGCTTTATAGGTGAAAAAGTGTGAATATGTTATGACTAGAAATACATTAGTAGTAGGCTTTTTATTGTTTGCTATTTTCTTTGGTGCCGGCAATCTGATTTTCCCACCAAAATTAGGTTATGAAAGTAGTACAGAATTTTTCTCAGCCATTTCAGGCTTTGTTTTAACTGGAGTAGGGCTTCCTCTACTCGGTATTATCGTCAGTGCATTTTATAATGGAGGCTATAAATCTGCATTAGACAAAATCCACCCTTGGTTTTCTTTAGCATTCCTAACTTCTATCTATTTAGCGATCGGTCCATTCTTTGCCGGTCCGCGCACGGCAGCAACTGCCTATGAAATGGCGATAATGCCGTTTTTAGGGGATTCCAGCCAAGTGTCAATGTTAATTTTTACCTTAATTTACTTTGCCTTTACCCTATGGTTAGCGCTAAATCCAAATAAAATGGTTGATCGCATTGGTGCAATTCTTACCCCGATCTTGCTTATAACCATCATTGGATTAGTTATTCGAGCCGGCTTTATTTTAGATACCGATCCACAAATCACTACGCCTAATACGAATGAACAATCTTACTTTTTTAAAGGTATGGTTGATGGCTATCTAACTATGGATGCACTTGCTTCGTTAGCCTATTCGGTAATTGTATTAAATGCTATTCGTGGGAAAGGGGTAAGCCAAGCCGCATTACAACGCCAAACAGTTTCTGCCGGCTTAGTTGCAGCAGTTGCTCTAGCTGTAATTTATATTTCATTGGGTTGGATTGGTAATAATATGCCAATTAGTGCAGACACACTTTCGATGTTATCAGAAAGAAAATTGGATCTAGGTACTTACATTCTTAACACTGTGACTACCCAAGCCTTCGGTGAACTCGGACGTAGTGTCTTAGGAGTGATTGTTTCACTTGCCTGTTTAACCACTGCTGTCGGTTTAGCCGTATCAGTCAGTGAATACTTTAATGAAATTTTCCCGAAAATTTCATATAAAGTTTATGCTATCTTATTTACTGTGATTAGTTTTACTGTTGCTAACCAAGGATTAAAAGAAGTTATTAGCAAATCCATTCCGGTATTATTAGTTCTCTACCCAATAGCAATGACTGTCATTTTAATGTTGCTGATTAATTTAGTGATTAAACTTCCGTTGTCTGCACAACGTCTATCACTCCTATTAGTGACAATTGTAGCGATAGCTTCAGTTGCCGGTGTCGGGTTTACCGAAAACTTGCCTCTAAAATCCTACTCGATGGAATGGCTACCTTTCGCTATCATTGGAGCTATTATTGGAGCAATTATCCACCCGCTTACCGGTCGAAAGCATAAATAAAGTAAAGGCAGTGAGCATTCACTGCCTCTTTTTTAGGAGAGAATAATGCCTGAATTACCCGAAGTTGAAACCAGCGTTCGTGGTGTATCGCCCTATTTGGTTGGGCAAACTATTGAACAAATCATCGTTCGTCAGCCAAAGTTACGTTGGGCGGTGAGTCCTGAATTAAGCCAAATGGCAGGGGCAAAAATTACCGCAGTAGAAAGACGTGCCAAATATCTGATTATCCGCACCGACAAAGGCGATATTTTGGTGCATCTAGGAATGTCCGGCTCGCTCAGGATTTTGTCTCAAACCGCCGATATCGCTTTCGGTAAGCACGACCATATCGATTTAGTCACCACCAATGGCACAATTTTACGCTACAACGACCCTCGCAAATTCGGTTGTTGGCTATGGGCAGAAAAAGCAGAAGATCACGAACTGTTGCGTAAACTCGGGCCTGAACCGCTTTCAAACGATTTCACAGCAGATTACTTATTTGCAAAAAGCCGCAAAAAAACGACCGCTTGTAAAACCTTTATTATGACTAATGAAGTGGTTGTTGGGGTGGGGAATATCTATGCGTGCGAAAGTTTATTTATGGCAGGCATTCACCCTGAGCTTGCAGCACAAAACCTGACTAAAAAACAGTGCGAACGTTTAGTAAAAACCATCAAAGAAGTACTAACGAAAGCGATTATTCAAGGCGGCACAACACTGAAAGATTTTATCCAACCTGATGGCAAACCGGGCTATTTCTCTCAAGTGTTGCAAGTGTATGGAAGAAAAGGGGAAGCCTGTAATGACTGCGGAAAGACAATTGAAACCAAAGTAATCGGGCAGCGTAATACCTATTTTTGCCCGAAGTGTCAGAGATTGCCGAAATAATCTAATAATAAACTCTCTCCCCCTGAGGGAGAGAGACAGCTTGTTGAAACGTTAAGTGAAACAAGCAGAGAGAGGGTAAAACCTAAACCTGCAACCAAAAGGTAACAGGCCCGTCATTTTGTAGGCTGACTTGCATATCGGCTGCAAATTGTCCGGTTTGGGTGTGAATTTTAGTGGCGGCTTGTTGATGAAAGTAAGCATACAAACGTTCGGCATCAACCGGGCTTGCCCCTTTTGAGAAACTAGGACGCAAGCCTTTATTGGTATCCGCCGCAAGGGTAAACTGTGAAACCACTAATAAGCTGCCACCGGCTTGCTGTACGTTTAAATTCATTTTCCCCTCGCTATCCGAAAACACCCGATAATTCAGCACTTTTTCCAGTAGCTTATCTGCTTTCGCTTCATCATCGTCTTTTTCCACACCGAGCAACACCAACAAACCGCTTGCAATTTCGCCAACGACTTGCCCTTCAACCTCCACTTTTGCGAATTTAACCCGCTGAATTAAGCCTATCATTAACGCTCCCCTTATCTGTTTCCATTTCGTCTAAAACCGCCGCAAATTGTCCGCCAAGTAATACCACCTGCCAACTTAACTGAATCCATAACAGCATAATCGGTAACACCGCTAATGCTCCATAAATTGCCTGATAAGACGGAAAAGCAGTAATATACCAAATAAAGGCTTTCTTCCCTAAGGTAAAGAAAATCGCTGCCATTAATGCCCCGATAGCAGCGTGTATAAATTTTACCTTTCTAATCGGAATAAATTTATACACTAAGGTAAAAAGTAACCAAATTAATAAAAACGGCGTCAATTCTAATAAATGCTGCCCGAGCGATAACGCCCCACTTCCATTAAAAATAGAAAGCGACATCACATAGGTGCTAATTGCAATACTCGCGCCGGCAAGCAGCGGCCCAAACAGCAAAATGAGAAAATAAAGCAAAAAAGAGAACCACATCGGGCGCTGACGATTATCGTGCCAAATGGTATTCAATGCTTCATCAATACTCTTAATCAGCATAATAGTAACCACAAATAAGCCGATAAAACTCACCAGCCCCATTTGTTTAGCATTACTGACAAACAACTCAATGTATTCCGACACCATCTCGCTCGCACTCGGGGCAAAGTTGTCATAAATGAACGCTTTTAACTGCTCGTTTGCTTCGTGGAAAATCGGAAAAAAGGTAAAAATGGAAAACAGCACGACAATAAACGGCACTATCGCCAGCATTGTGCTATAAGTGAGATAACCGGCTGAAATCGCAATGTTATTTTCATTGTAACGCTTGGCAAAGAGCTTAATAAATCTCCACAGTCGATTTAACATCTTAACCTCTCACCAAATAATCGCCTTCACACACCCATTTGTAGGTGGTTAAGGCTTCTAATCCCATCGGGCCTCGTGCGTGTAATTTCTGCGTGCTAACTGCCACTTCTGCCCCTAAACCAAACTCACCACCATCGGTAAAACGGGTGCTGGCATTAATATAAACCGCCGTGGCATCAACCTGTTGTACAAATTGACGGGCAAGTTGATAATCGGAGGTTAAAATCCCCTCTGAATGCTGCGAACCATAATGGCGGATATGCTCTACCGCTTGTTGCAGGTCATTCACCACCACCACGTTAAGATCAAGCGATAACCACTCTTGGCTCAATTTTGCTTGATCAAGCGGTTCAATTCCTTCAATTTTTTGCAAATCGTTACTGTGAATAGTAACGCCAAGCTGTTGCATTTTGGCGACCAATTTCGGCAAAAATTCCACCGCAATCGCTTTTTCCACCAACAGCGTTTCCAGCGTATTGCAAGTGCTTGGGCGTTGCGTTTTGGCATTAGCGATGACCTCTAGAGATTTCTCCTGATCCGCTGTTTTTTCCACAAACAGATGACAAACCCCAATCCCCCCCACAATCACCGGAATGGTCGAATTTTCTTTACAGAATTGATGTAAACCTGCACCGCCTCGAGGGATCACCATATCAATGTAGCGATCTAGCTTCAATAGTTCCAATAATAAGGCTCGATCCGGATCCGTCACCGCTTGCACTGCCAATTTCGGCAAGCCGGCTTTTTCTAACGCATCTTGCACTACATCAACCAACACAGCATTGGTAAATTTGGTCTCTTTACCGCCACGCAAAATCACTGCATTGCCGGTTTTTAGGCATAATGATGCCACATCAATGGTCACATTCGGGCGAGCTTCGTAAATGGTTAAAATCACCCCGAGCGGCACACGCTGGCGTTCGATTTTCAAACCGCTGTCTAACACGCCACCGTCCATCACCTGCCCCACCGGATCCGCTAATTTGGCAACATTTCGCACATCGTTAGCAATGTCTTTTAGCCGATCTTCATTCAATAATAAGCGGTCAATAATCGCCAATGAAATCCCTTGTGCTTGAGCAAATTCAATATCTTTGGCATTAGCGTATAAAATTTCTTCTGCACGTTGCTCAAGGCTATCGGCAATCGTGAGTAAGGCTTGGTTTTTCTGTAGGTTGCCAAATTGAGCCAGCTCAAAACTAGCTTGTTTGGCTTGCTGGGCAAGTTCTATCATCTGCATAAATTAGGTCTCATTTAATCAATATTCTCCATAATCTAACACGTTCTTTTATGTGAAGAAATATGCAAAAGCCAAGAAAATTGGATAAAATGGGGGAATTTTAAAACATTACGCAATTCCCCTCTCCCTGATTTTTCTCCTGAACGGAGAAAAATCTATCCCTCTCCTACAAGGGGAGAGGGTAGAATTTAACTCTCTCCCCTTGTGGGAGAGAGACCGCCTACAGATTCGTTCAGAATCTGTAGGCAGAGAGAGGGGTAAAAACATATAAAACTTAAACAAAATGATAAACACTACCCCTAAACAGCTAATCCACATTCTTCCGCCTCAACTGGCAAACCAAATTGCTGCCGGCGAGGTGGTGGAACGCCCTGCGTCTGTGGTAAAGGAGCTAGTGGAAAACAGTTTAGATGCCGGAGCCAATACTATTCAAATCGACATTGAAAAAGGCGGCTCTCAGCTTATCCGCATTCGAGATAACGGTTGTGGTATCAGCAAGCAAGATTTACCGCTGGCACTTGCTCGCCACGCTACGAGCAAAATCAGCAGCTTGGAAGATTTAGAAGCCATTTTAAGTTTAGGCTTTCGGGGCGAAGCATTGGCAAGTATCAGCTCGGTTTCACGTTTAACACTGACCTCTCGTACCGCAGAGCAAACCGAAGCATGGCAAGCCTATGCACAAGGGCGGGAAATGGCGGTGGAAATTCAGCCTGCCTCACACCCGATTGGCACAACCATTGAAGTAGCAAATCTGTTTTTTAACACACCGGCACGGCGTAAATTTCTACGCACCGATAAAACCGAATTTGCCCATATTGACGAGGTGGTTCGCCGCATTGCCCTTGCCAAGCCGAATATCAGTTTCAGCTTAAGCCATAATGGTAAAATCGTCCGCCAATATCGCAAAGTGCAAGACAATTCGGTAGAGCAGCAACAAAAACGGGTTGCAGCCATTTGCGGTGATGAGTTTATTCAACATTCAACTTATATTGACTGGCAACACGGGGATCTGCACCTGCACGGCTGGGTTGGCTCACCGGCTCTTGCCCGTCTGCAAAACGACCTTTGCTACAGCTATGTGAACGGGCGAATGATGCGGGATAAAACCATCAATCACGCCATTCGCCAAGCCTACGGCGACAGCATTGCAAGTGGTTACTATCCGGCTTTTGTGATCTTTTTGGATTTAGATCCGACAATGGTTGATGTAAACGTTCACCCGGCTAAACACGAGGTGCGCTTTCATCAAGGAAGACTGGTACACGACTTTATTTTGCAAGGCGTACTCAACAGCCTGCAACAAACCCAACCTACGCTTGAACTGCGAAATGAAGTGAACGAGCCGTTACCGAGCTATATTCAAGACACTAACCGCCAAGCTGCGGGGCAAAATATTTTTGTGTCGCAAACCGCTCCACAAGCGGCCGAATTTACGCAAAAAAATGCAAGTCGATCAAGCTATACGCCTAAATTTGAACGAAGCAACAGTGTGAGTTCGTCCGCTCAAAAATGGTATAAGGAATTGGTTGGTGGCGATTTGCACCAAACAACGCCAACTATCAAAACGCAAAGCACGCTTGTTGAGCCAAAAACAGAACCCCAAACTGAACATAAAACAGAAGCCGTTTCGCAAAAAATTACGCAAATTGCACCGCTTGCAAGCCACCATTCACAAGCCTTAGCGATTGTAAAAAACCAAGCGGTGTTAATTAAAGAAGAGGAAAATTTTTACCTGCTTCCACTGGCAACATTAGCCGAGCTTAAACTCAAGCTACAACTGGAAAAAGGGCAATCTCAAGCGTTGTTGATCCCACTGAATCTCAGTTTAGATCAACAACAAACCGAACGCTGGCAACAAACCAAAGAAGAACTAACTGAGCTTGGCTTTTCGATCAGCGAAAAACAGTGGCAAGCCCAAACACGGCTCACAGTGCTTTCCGTACCACAGGCTGTCAGAGAACAAAACCTGCAACAGCTTTTATTTGCTCTGTTCAACCAAACACAAGCGGTCAATTTAGCCGAATTTTTTGCAAAAAAATGCGAAAAACCCACCGCTTGTACGCTAAGTGACGTGATTGCTCTACTCTCAGAAATTGAGCTTTATGCCAATGGGAAAAAAGAGCTGGAGGGAATAAGGAAGGAAGTGGATTTTTCCAAGTTTTTATAGTCTAAAGGGCAATACCCTTTAGCCAAATAAATGAGAGTGGCTGCCAATTCGCAGCAGCTCTAGCTTATCATCTTCCACTTTTCGATAGATAAGAACCAAATCAGGTTGGATATGGCAATCCCTAAAGCCTTTCCATTCGCCGGTTAAAGCGTGATCGCAGTATTTCTCAGGTAATGGCTTGTCATTAATCAGAAAATACAACGCCTCAATTAATGAAGAGGATAAAGACTCAACCGCACATTTTTTATAGTCACGTTTAAAAGCATTACTATACTCAATCTCTCGCATTGAGTTGCTCCATTAAATCCGCAATACTATTTGCTGAATGTAGCTTTTCCTCGCCATTCTTAACAGCCCTTAATACTTCTGCTGTCTCAAAATTAGGCTGATAATCAAACTGAAAACGTTTTTCTGTTGCGATTTTCGCTAATGTCATTCGCATCACATCAGAGACAGTCAAGCCGATACCGGCTAACACCTCACTTGCTTGCTCTTTAATTTCAGGGCTGATTCTTACGCTTACTAATGCACTATTTGCCATCAAAAACTCCTTTTGTATATCAAATGATATACAAAATAACATTTAACAAAAAATTGTGCAATAAAAAAGAAATTCAAAGAAAAGAAATGAATAGTTAAAATTAGCTCGTTACAAGAAATCATTGAGTTACTCAAGAAATCAAGGTAATATAAAGAAGTCTGGGCGGAACACGAACCCGCCCCTAGCATCTAGCCGCTTACAAGAACAGATAGATTAGTTGAAAGAGCGTGAAAATTTCAACTGCTGCACACAGAAACCCAAGTGCAACTAAAATCAATAGTAGTTCTTTCATTGTAAGCCTCCTTAGTGCTACTAAGGATGATTTAGGCTCAGGCTACTGCGAATAGCCCTAACGAGCCTACCAGTAGCAGTAGCACAATCAGGATTGTAACAAAAAAGCTGTGAATTTCACGGCTTTTTTTGTATCTATATACAGTATATTAATATGAATAAAAAACCCCTTGCCCTTTTTTTAATGGGGCCGACTGCCTCCGGGAAAACCGATTTAGCTATTGCTTTACGCCAAGAATTGCCGATTGAAGTAATCAGTGTCGATTCTGCCTTAATTTACAAAGGAATGGATATTGGCACGGCAAAGCCAAGCAAGGAAGAGCTTGCCCTTGCACCGCATCGCTTGATTGATATTTTAGACCCTGCCGAGAGCTATTCGGCGATGAATTTCCACGCTGATGCGTTGCGTGAAATGGCAGATATTACCTCACAGGGTAAAATTCCGCTCTTGGTGGGTGGCACAATGCTTTATTACAAGGCATTGCTTGAAGGGTTATCTCCCCTGCCCTCTGCCGATCCAGCCATTCGGGCTGAAATCGAAAGCCGAGCGGCACAACACGGCTGGGCAACATTGCATCAAGAATTAGTGAAAATCGACCCGATTGCCGGTGCAAGAATTAACCCAAATGACAGCCAACGGATCAACCGAGCGTTAGAAGTTTTTTACATTACCGGCAAAACGATGACCGAACTTACTGCTCAGCAAGGTGAGGCTCTACCTTATAATATCTTACAATTTGCAATCGCTCCTCAAGATCGTGCAGTTCTACACCAACGGATTGAACAACGCTTTCACAAAATGATTGAGCTAGGCTTTGAAGAGGAGGTCAAGCGGTTATTTTTACGCAAAGATTTGCATATTAATTTGCCCTCGATTCGCTGTGTGGGCTACCGCCAAATGTGGGAATATTTGCAAGGCGATATTTCGCTCGATGAGGCGATCTTTAAAGGCATTTGTGCCACCCGCCAGCTGGCAAAACGGCAGATTACTTGGCTGCGTGGCTGGCAAGGCGAACTGACTTGGTTAGATAGTTTAGCTCCGACCAGTTCTAAAGCAAAAATGGTGGAAAAGATCGATCATTATTTAAAGAATTGTGATAATATCTAAACGCCTTTGGCACTTATCGCATTATTTGGTGTCTTAAAAATCACACAACTATAAAAAGGAAAATAACAATGGCAAAAGGTCAATCTTTACAAGATCCATATTTGAATGCACTTCGTCGTGAGCGTATTCCTGTTTCAATTTATTTAGTTAACGGCATTAAATTACAAGGTCAGATCGAGTCGTTCGACCAATTTGTGATTTTATTAAAAAACACTGTAAGCCAAATGGTGTATAAACACGCTATTTCAACGGTTGTTCCTGCCCGTGCGTTATCGCATAACAATAACAACCAAGCCCAACACGCTCAGCCTGCTGCCGAAGTAACTGAACAAGCGGAATAATAACATTATTACTCAACCAATGTTAAACGAATCATTGCCAAACTCAGAAGAAAATTCTGCGTTTGGCTTTGCTTTATCTGAAGCAAGCCAAACTACAGAAGCCGCCTCGCCTACCGATCCAGAAAATCAAGATAAAGCCATTTTGGTGCATCTCTATCTCGGGCAACATAAAGATGTTGAAAATTTGCTGGAATTTAAAACGCTGGCAGAATCTGCCGGTGTCGAAGTGCTGGCAACGCTTACCACCAGCCGCCAAAGTCCGCATATCAAATATTATGTGGGGCAAGGCAAAGCGGAGGAAATTGCCGAAGCGGTAGAACAACTCGGGGCAACAGTAGTGCTGGTGAACCATCAACTTAGCCCGGCTCAGACCCGTAATTTGCAATCGTTATGCGGCTGCCGTGTGGTGGATAGAACCGGCTTGATTTTGGATATTTTCGCTCAACGGGCAAGATCGCACGAAGGCAAACTACAAGTCGAGCTGGCACAACTTCGCCATTTATCGACCCGTTTGGTTCGCCGAGTTACTAATCAAGACCAACAAAAAGGCGGAGCAGTTGGCTTGCGTGGTCCAGGTGAAACACAGCTCGAAACCGATCGCCGTTTGATTAAAGTGCGAATCCAACAGTTACTCAACCGCTTGGAAAAAGTCAGCAAGCAACGCAATCAAAATCGAAAAACCAGACAAAAAGCCGATATTCCAACAGTATCCTTAGTGGGCTATACCAATGCCGGCAAATCTACCCTGTTTAATGCGATTACCCAAGCTGGTGTTTATGCTGCCGATCAACTTTTTGCGACCCTTGACCCGACTTTACGCCGGATTCAGGTGCAAGATGTCGGCACGACAATTCTTGCCGATACGGTAGGTTTTATCCGTTTTCTACCGCACGATTTAGTTTCAGCCTTTAAATCTACTCTGCAAGAAACCACCGAAGCTACTTTACTGCTCCACGTCATTGACGGCTCAGACGAACGCAAAAACGAAAATATTGATGCGGTAAATCAAGTGCTGGACGAAATCGGAGCGTTAGATATTCCTACTTTATTAGTATTCAATAAAATCGATAAATTAGAGGATGTAGAACCGCATATTGAACGCAATGCTGATGCTATGCCAGTTGCGGTGTATCTTTCCGCCCAAGAAAATAGCGGCATTGAGCTGTTATTCCAAGCCATTCAAGAAAGGCTTCGCAGTAACTTAGTGTGTGAAAACTTGCTCCTCCCGGTTACTGCCGGTGCAATTTACGCACAATTTAAAACAGAAAACTGCATTAAAACCGAGCATTTTAATGAGTTCGGTGAACGGATGATCTATATTGAAATTAACGAAGTGCAATGGAACAAATGGGTGAAACAATTTCCGGATCTAGCCGAATATATTGAACTGGCAAAATGGGGGTAATTAATCTCACTTCTGAGTAAGTTATATTTAAATTATGCAAGCGGTCAATTCTTTACGTTTTTTTGCAAAAAAGTGTAAAGAATTGACCGCTTGTTTTATCCATTAAATCCAATTTAGCCAATAAAAAATCCCTCAAATAAACCAGATTTCCCCGTTCTATTTGAAGGATTTTATTTATTCTTCCCCAAAAGTGGGGAAGAAAAGCTTAATCAAGCAGTTACTACCACTGATACCTGTAGAAGATCAGACTTGATCTGACAATTCACTCTAAAAAGTGAGAGTTTCCCGTTTAGAATATGAGTGTCAAAAATCAATCTAAACAAAAAGG
>NZ_SMAC01000038.1 GCF_004342115.1 Mannheimia haemolytica
CGGTAGAGCGTGTAGCAATCCATTGTGCCGTGTTTAAACTCACGCCCGATTAAATGTGGTACATTGCGGAATTTATGGATTTGCCGATTATGCACCAGCCACCAATCTAACCCGGTTTGTACCTGCATTTTGCGATCAAGGGTAGATAGTATAGGCTTGCCATTTGGTTCGGGGTGTGAATGCACCACCGCCATCAGTTCGCCTTTTTCTTCTGCTTTGATGTAATCAAGATCGGAGATTTCAAAGTAATTGGCTTTGTCTTCCGCTTGGTTTTCGCAAGGGATAAATCGATTTTTATTGCCGTCAAAAACAACAAAGCCGCACATTTCGTGCGGTTCGTGTTGGAGGGCGTAGTCGATTATTTGTTGTTCCAATTCCATTCATTACCCCAATTTATTTACCGATACAAACCCGCCAAAATTGCGTTGATTGCCTCTTAATTCACAACCATTAAGGCAATGACTACATTTATCTGCTTTTGGGTCTGATGTTGCCTTGTCTTTTTCATCAAAATACTGCTTGCCGGTGTAGCCACATTCCGCCGAGCGGTAAATCCAAGTACAGGTATCCGCCATAATAATTCGGCTCGGGATCTTGGCATTATCGGTTTCAATCGGCAACGCAAGCGTAAAGGTTGCCGTTTCTCGTGTGAGGCTGGTAAGCTGCTCAATCACAAAATGACTGATTATTTCCTGATTAGGATCGGCTTTGGCATTACCTCCAGCAAAGTTTACTGCATCTAAATATTGGGCGTAAACCTGATGACGGCGAACAATCGCCCCGATACACTCATCAAACTGATTAGCAATACCCGTAACTAAGCCAAACAGATTTGATAGCGTAAGAGTAGGGCGATTGCTTGGGCCGCTGCTGTTACGCTCAAATCCTGTTGCCTCGATGGGGTAAGGGTCGTAAGTTCGACCTTGCCAGACGATACTTGTTTTGAGTTCATTTAGCCCAGAATAAAAGCGGTAAACACTACCAGCATTGCCGTTTTTGTCTTGCAATTTACGCAAATCAACCTCGTACAAGTCCAGCATTGCATTTTGCTCAAGTTTGGCAAGATCTAGTTTCATTTGGTTAGAAATACTAATTGGCATACTTCACCTATTTAGATAATGTTCCACCTGTTCTTAAATCATTTAACTGATTTCTACGGTAGCGTTGATCGGCGATTTGATCCATTTTTTTCAGCAGTTCCACCGTCATTTGGATATTGCCATCTACAGTCTCTTCACTGCTGACTTTCGCCTCTACGGGTTGCCCGAAATCTTCTACTAATACCGTGACAACACCGTACAGGTTAGAGACAGTGAGTGTTGGACGATTTGACGGTCCTTGACCCGAAATCTCAAAACCATCGGCGGCAATCGGGTATGCTTGGTATTCATTGCCTTGCCACCAGATGTTCTGTTGTGTTTGGCTCACGCCATTGTGAAAGCGGAATATCTCTCCGCGCTGATTTGGGTTTGAGCTAGAGTAGATGTGAGTGAGATCTATCTCCCACAGCTCAATCAGGGCATCTTGTTCGAGTTTTATCAACTCTGATGCCATTTTTTTGGGGGGGGCTTTTGGCATTAAATCACCTCATCGAAATTAAGTGTAAACTCAATGACTGCACCTAATTTAGTGGAGCTCCAGCTTCTGCAACGAACCGTTACCGTCTCATCGCTTGTTCTATCGCGCCAGTTGAATTTCTTATACCCACCGTGAGCATTGAGAAATTGCTGAATCTTCACCGCTTCTGCTTTGTTCGCTTTTACGGTAATGCCTTGGTATTTTTTCAGATTGTGGTTTAACCCTTTGGGAGCGGTTTGCTCGTAACCATCGGCAAATTTTAGTATGACGACACTGGGCTCATTTTGAACAGTGTAGTCTTGTTCAACCTTGAAATTAAATGTTTGCATTGATTACCTCGCTAGAACTCCACCAGCTCGCATTTGTGACTGCAATTCCAATCTCACGGAAGCCTTGATTTGATTGCTCAATGCTTTTGCAACAGCCGCTTGATTTGCACTGGCTTCATCGCTGCTAAAGTGATTGGTTTGATTTACGATGACAGCTACTGTTTTGCTTTCGCCTCCACCTTGACCTTGCGACTGCTTGTTGCTGAATACACGACCGCTTTGACCGGGGATCATATATTGCATCCCATTGCTCGCTTTGAAGATTTCGGGCTGATTGTTCTCGCCGACACGATACATCTGTCTAGCTGATACAGGGCCGCCAAGTTTACGACCTGTCACCGCGGCGACTTGAGCCATACTCATAGTTGACGTGATCGCAGCTTGAGCGGGAATAGCATTCGCCCCCTGTGTGGCAAGAGAAACCATAGAGGCCGCGGGTGCAAATGAAGCAGCTAACGCTTTAGCTTGCACCATTTGCGCCGCCATAGAAGCCTTGGCAGCAGTTTGCCCCATAATCATTTGCTTAACTTGAGCCATACCCATTTCGACAAGGCTTTGTACTACACTATTTAAGATCGTATTTGCAATTGATGCGAAAGCATCACGCACGGACATTGTGCCATTTAGTAGCCCCGTAATTGTGCTTGTTGCACTTGAACCAACAGCATCAACCGCATCACCAAACATTCTCGCCCCGTCGCTCGCTTGCTTCCACTCCTCCCATTGAGCTTCCATTCGTTGCTGGCGGTATTGTTCTTCGATTGCAGCTCTCGCAGCTTCTGCTTCCATTATTTTTTGTGGATACAAGATTTTATATTCTTCGATCTGAGCTAGCTGTTGTTGATGTCGTTGGTCTAATGCAGTAACAGGAGATGCTTGGGCTTGTATAGCGTTAAAGTTCTGACTTGCTGCGGTTGCTCCATAAATACTTTGTGCTAGTTTTTCAGCTTCTTCTCGTTGCTCTTTTGTTGCCGCAGCTCCTAAACGCATACCAGCTTCTAATTTTACGGCTTCGAGATGCATTCCCTTTTGCCTCAAAACAGCAATCTCGTACTGTGTAGCCATTTGTCGCAACTGTTCGACAACTTGCTTCTTGGCTTGAGCGGATTTTTTTGCAGCCGCTTCAGCTTCTCTGGCAGCTTTTGCATCTGCGGTCTTTTTATCTTGTAAGGCTTTTTGTTCGGCTTGATAGGCTTCGATTTGATCGTATGATGCGTCAATCCTACTTAATGTGGAATCAAGATTTTTTTTAGCTTCATCGGTTGTAGCTAATAGCGTAGCTGCATATTTAGCAGTTTCACGCTCAGTCTTGCCTATCGTTGCAGCTTTTCTTTCTGCCGCATCTGCAAGTTGATTCATTTTTGCTACATTGCCATCCAATGCACCTTGGGAGTTTTGGATTGCATTTTGCAAGTCTTTTATAGCAGACTCTAAGAGTCTTACTGATGTTTCGGCATCTAAAGCAGATACTGAATTATCGTTTATCGTTCTGGTTAGCTTATTTAGCTCTTCGTTCGCCCACCCATTTTTATCGCTTAAGTCAGATAAAGCTATCGCGAGTAATTTAATATTATCAGGGCTTTTGTCTTGCTCTAATTGAGCCAACAGTTTTATCAAACCAAGAGCCTCAGATTGAGTAATACCAAGCGTTTTAGACATTTCGCTTGTCACAGAATCCAGCGCATTAATTTCGGCAATTGCACCACCATATGTGCCTCCAAGTTCTTTTATTACGGCACCAACATCTTTACCTTTTGATTCATAGCGTTTTAATTCGTCAATTGCGTTCCGAATACTTTGACTTGAATTTGTAAACGATCCAAAAAAGCCGTCAAATTGCTCAAATGCCTTTTGTGATGAATCCCCTGCTGCCTTAATAGCTATTTTTGCATCACTCATAGCTACTGCAATTTTTGCTTTTGCTGCATCTTCGCTTACTTTTGCTAATTTAATGATTTTCGCAGAAAGGGCGGAAACACCACTTTCCGTTTGAGTAACTACTTCGCTGAGATTTTTTTGAGCTGCTGCCAAAAGCTCAGTTGCATCAGTTGAATCAAACAAACTAGGGAGTAACGCCCCACCAATAGCACCACTAATAGCTAAGATCGCCCCTGCAACAGCTCCCATTGGACCGAAAATACTTAAGATTTGCGACCCTTGCTGAGCAATAACGGTTGAAGCGTTAGAACCCATTTGAAGCATTATTGAGATGTCTTGAATTTGATAACCAAGTTGACCTGCTACTCCACGGATATTTTTCATTTTGTTTGTGGCTTGATTTACTGCTATCGCCGTTTTGGTTGCCTGCGTTTCTAGCCCTTTCAGCCCTTTTTCTGCTTTTAATGTTGATTTTCCGATGTCATCCATCGCTTTATCAACTTTTTGAGTATCTCTTAGCAGATTTTCAAATTCTAGATCTGCGGTAATTACAACTCCGCCAACTTCGACCGTCATAAACAATTCCTTAAAATTATTTAAATAAAAAACCGCTTGTGACATAGCACAAGCGGTTATTTCTGTGATTTTTTTACAATTTATCTAGCAATAGATTGGTTAAATACAATTTAATCTATATTTTTGTTACATTAAATTTTTGCAATCCTTATCGATCCTAATTTCTTTCCTTCTTGACTACCTCTTGCGTTGTAGAAAGCTCGGTGGATAATAAATAAATTAGGTGTGTTAGATATTACTGACACACTATCTATTTTTGCCCTTCTTAACGTGGATAATACGGTTTTTATTGCTAACTCAAAATCATTAACAAGAATACTCTCTTTGTACTCATTCCCACTTTGTCGTACAAAATCAATCTGGTATGAGCCTATTTTATCTAAGCTGCACATTTCTTGAATCTGCTCTAAATATATCACTGAATGGTTGTTTGGATCTCTTAATCTTGATCTTGAAAAAGGAATAAACCTATTACAATTGCTGAAAAAAGAATAATTAGTAAGACGTTAATTACCTTTACATCCATAAATCGCCCTATTAAACTAAAAACACATAAATTATTTGAGTTAAATATTTAAAAACCAATGCAAGCATCACTTACAATATCTATTTTGCATAGCATTAAACATAGAGTCTGAGACCTCTTGAAGCCTTGCAAGATCAGATTGAGGATCATAATAAGCTGATTTTTTGCCATTATAATTAAAGTAAAAATCCTTAGTTGCTCTTTGGTATATATAGTCGCTCTCTATCGGATTTCCGATAATATCTTTACCTTTAACCTTTCCACATACTGCAAGGCTATATGCTTTAGAGTCAGAAAAGACAATCTCTGTCGAAAATTCACCACACATTGAGAAAGTATCTTTTTGCACTTTTTGATTAGTAATTAAGACAGCCTGAGCAACATTTAAACATAACTCTGCTTTTTTTTCTGATTTTCTTATAAGCTCTGCTTTCACCTTATTTTGAGCCGCTTCTATTATTTCCCAATCCGATGCAATAACAAAAGATGACAAAACAGAAGCTACAAAAACAATCATTTTTTTCATAAAAATACCTTAAAAATAAAGAAATTTTACCATTCTACGAATTAAGATTCGTTTTTCCACCGTCAAAACCTATTTTTGCGATCTGTGTCGCAAAAATTATTTTCGCCAATAGATAACAACGGATGATTTGATATGATTTTTTTTGCAAATAATCAAAAAGGAGAACTTATGAAAAAAGACTGCACTAAACAAGACTTTGCCAACTGGCTGAATGAAAACCAAGAAGTATGCTGGATAAAAGAAGTCAGTATTGAACGTATTTTATCCTGCGTAGATGACTATGTGGCAATCTGCAACGCAAGATCCAAAGATGAATTTGAGCTACTCAATGACATAAGAGAGCTTTTTTATTCAGCACATTACAAGGATTTCACTCCCGTTCTATCAGGTAGGTTCTTTTAAATGTTAGCGGCTATTTAAGCCGCTCTTCTTTTCTCATATTCCGCCATAATTCTGTCGTACTCTTCTTCGGTGAACTGTCCATAGCTATTATTTTCGGCAGGCATTTGACTTTTTAGAAGTTGCTGCAATTCGGTCATCGTGAGATTTTCAGCGTCTTCGCGGCTCATATTGAAATGAGTTCGGGCTAAACTTATGTACTCAACAGCATCAAAACTTTCTGAAAATTCATTTTTTGCAGATTGTTCTTTCTTTGGCAATTCGCAGCAACCAATCACTCCGTGACCCATTAAATTTTTTGCAAAATTGATAATTGTCTCAGGTGGCATTTTACCCAACTTGTACCTAACGCCAGACTTTGACGGCAACCACTCGCCAATCAACAGGGAAATATCATCATCGCAACAGCACGACATCACGATCATTGCGTTTTGCAGAATTTTTCTGCCAAAAACAGGCGAATTCAGCACTGACCAAAAGTAAGATTGATGAGACTCCGATTTGGTTAAAATGTGCGGCAATATCTCTCGAATCTCACAGCCGTGCAATAGTGCATAGATTTTTACAATTTCTTGTGGGCTTCCAATTTTGTAGATATTTTTGAAACTCGGTCTGAATAAAAAGTCTCGCCCATCGGTTGCAATAAGCATTTCACCAATTTCAGTAATTGGATAGCTAACCATTTTCACCTCAACAAAAAAAATTAGCATTTTTGCTAACTTTCTGTTGACAAAGTTAGCATTTTTGCATATAATGAACCCAAGTTAAACAAATAGGAGGAGGTAGTGAAGCAAAGCGAATTCCTAAGGTGGCTAAAGGCTAATGGGGTAGAGGTTGAAAATGGATCAAAGCATTTGAAACTCTACTACAAGGGCAAAAGAAGCCACCTCCCCAAACACCCAAGCCAAGAGTTAAAAACAGGCTTAGTGGAAGGGGTTAAAAAGCAACTAGGCTTAAAATAATATAAAGCCCCTGATGTTAAGGGGCTTTCACTACACCCTTGAATAAGGAGAAAATATGTTTTATCCAGCGTTATTTACCCCCGCTGAAGAAGGGGGCTTTGTAGTGACATTTCCTGATTTGCCAGAAGCTATCACCCAAGGCGATACATTTGAAGAAGCAATGGAAATGGCAGAAGACGTGCTACTATCTTGTGTTGAAATTTATTTCGATGAAGATAGACGCTTTCCGCTCACTCGCCCAGTAAATACCGACGAAGTGCCTGTGTTTATGCCAGAGAGCATCTACGCAAAAGTGCTTTTGCATAATACAATGCAAGAACAAGCGGTAAGCAAGGCAGAAATTGCCCGATTAACTAATATCCGTCCGCCAGAAGTACAGCGAATTTTAGCCCCTCGCCATATTACAAAAATCGACACTATTGGTCGTATTTTGGCTAGCTTAGGAAAGCCCCTACAACTATCCCTAGGATAATGATAATCCCACCGCTCTTGTTATAGAGGGTGGGATTTTTTACGCTGCAGCAATTTCGATAGTGCTTGAATCGCCAACCTTGAACTCTATAGAGAATTTCACTAAGTCATTGGTTGGGGCTTCGCTACTTAATGCAGTGATAACCATTTTTCCGAGAATTGTTAAGCCTGCGTATTTCAAACGAACCCAAATGTAAGGTTGGGTGCGATTTTTTACCGCATTTGCGTATAACACAACTAGATCTTTGATGCCTAGTTCTTTCGATTTTGGTCGTTTGCGCCACTCACCGTCACCAGAAATACTAAAGTCTGAGTTTGTAATTAAGGTTTCAGGGAAGCCGCCAGCATCATCAGCCTCTGATGTAACCGAATTTGGGCTAAAATCCCAACTCTTTGTCGTCATTGCGCCCGCAACCTTCCATTCGCTTTCTTGTGGCTTTGCATCAGTCGTACCGTACTCTAAAACTACGGCACGCCCCACCACGAGATTTTCTGCGTTATTTTGTGGAGATGGAGAACCCATAAACTACTCCTCTT
Source organism: Mannheimia haemolytica (assembly GCF_004342115.1). Classification (GTDB taxonomy): domain Bacteria; phylum Pseudomonadota; class Gammaproteobacteria; order Enterobacterales; family Pasteurellaceae; genus Mannheimia; species Mannheimia haemolytica. The sequence continues at coordinate 7,783 of NZ_SMAC01000038.1, forward strand.
GATTTGTTGAAATAATCCGAAGTGGTAAGCGAAAAATCATTCGATTATCTTCGGTGAAAATTGGGGCGGGTAATCCGCCCATTGATTCGATGTAACCAAAGGAAGCGAAAGGCTCAACTAAAATCTTTGACATAATCGCCCTTGCTCGCTCTTCGATTGTGTAACCTGAATTTTTACCTGCAACAAGGCTAATTAGCAGATAGTGTTCGCTGCTCAGGTCAGAAACTTGCGGCGAACCACTATTTGGCTGAATAACAATAACAGGCTTGGCTTTTTGCGTATCCTCCCACTGGTAAAGCTGCACAACATAGCCGTCTGCAAGAGAGTGAGCCTCTAACCATTGTTTGAAGGCTTTGACATAAGAAATCATAGTGACAACTCCTCTTTAACAATGGATTTGATCGTAGCCTTTGATTCGTTCAGCGCGGAAGTCAAAAACTCTTTCTTCGCTGAAGGCTTGCGGAAGTTTTGCTTGATATTAGGATCGTGAACGTAAGCCGCATAATTAGCAGAATAACCCACTCTTCCAATCAAGCGTGTGCCGTTCACTTCCATTTCAGTGAATTGACTGTTGATCAACGTTGAGGTATCAACAGGCGTATAGTGCGCCGCAAGAGGGGCAACCGCATTCAAAATGCGAAACATTGCCCGAGTTGCTTTTTGGCTCTGAACCTCGCCAACAACCTGATTCAGCCGCTGCTTGACCTGTCTTATGCCTTTTACTTTGATCCCCATTTTACCCGCCTGTTATCAGCGCAAAATCATCACGATTGCGGTCGAACGTATCAGCAAAGCGCTGTATATGAATAATTTCCTCTGCGCCAGCCAAAATCGGATCGGCTTGCTCGCTTTCGCCAATCAGAACATAATCGCCTAATTTGGCGTGGGCGAACTCCGTCCAGATCACATTTTTGACCGCTTGTTCACGCCCAATCTCAAAACGTGCGCGCTTTCTATCTGCACCGTAGTCACAGGAAATGATTTGTGGCGTAGAAAAAACTAAAACGCCGTCATCGTTCTTTCCTTTAGCCTGCCAAAGCGTGGCTTTTGCGGTGTAGGACCAATTCGATAAATTTGACATTAGCAGCCTCCGACCACATCGAAAAAGCCGACAACTTTATCTTTGGGTAGCAAACTTTCAGCGCAACCTTTCGGATCAATTGAGCGAATCGCCGACTTAAGGTTGTCTAGCGCGTTTGGATCATACTCAAACGTTCGGCTTGCACCGCTAGGCGCACCTTCTGACTTTATACGGCGCGCCCCAGATGAAATTGCAAGAATAGCAACCAGATAGAGCTTGATCAGTTTCTGTGTTTCTTCGCTGTACCCCGATTTGTTCAACGCCTGGTCTAAGGTGTTCGTTTGCTGAACGTAAAGCTCAAGCAGAGAGTTCGGCGAAGTGAAACCCAGTTCGTCAAGCGTTGTTCGCGCTTCGGATAGCTCTATTTCTGCTGCCATAGTTATTTGCCTTTATCTTTTTTGCCTTTCTGACCAGTTTCGCCAGTTTCGCCAGTTTCGCCAGTTTCGCCAGTTTCGCCAGTTTCGCCAGTTTCGCCAGTTTCGCCAGTTTCGCCAGTTTCGCCGTCAGCGTGATCAGAAGGCGTTGCAACTTCAAAGGATTTTTCTTCGATTTCGATAGCTTTGCCCACAAGCCAAAGCGGTAATGTTTCGCCTTCGTAAACATCGCCTTTCTTCAACTCGTGGCTATCGTGTGTTAATAGCCACTTCATTTTGCACCGCCTTAGGATTTAGTGTACTGGATATAGCCAGCATTGCCTTTATCGTCGAATTTGAACTCCACGGCAACGGCTGCCATAATTTGGAACGAGTAATCATCGGTTTCATTATGGCGCGCAATCGGACGAGTCACTAACGGCATACCGTTAAGCACTTGGTACACATCCGAACGCTTGCACAAGCCGAGAATTTCATTTTGCGGTACACGGCTTGCTGGCACGATTTTCGCAATTTGCGGAATCGTCATCACTTTGTTCAAGATAGATTCGGATTTCTGCTCGGAGTAATCACGTGTACTCATTGCGAAATAGTCGCCATAGTTCACATAAAGCGTTACAGGAGAGTAGTAGTTCTTCGCGTGGAATTTGCTAATCAAGTCACGGAACACATCGTAAATTTCTTTCGGTGTCGCAGTGGCTAAATCCAGATTGTGTGTGTTAGTCATACGATTTGGCGCAGTACGCAAGCCGTAAAGCTTGGCATTGCCAACCACAATAGAGGAATCACCATTTAAAGCGAGATCTTCCATTTTTTCAGCCACCTTGCGGAGACTGTTCGCGCGTGCTGCACCGTCGATCTGATACCCTTCGCTTTGAGCTGCCGACATATCGCGCCAGCCAAAAGAGAAAGTGGAATCAATAATCGGCAACGGTGTACCGTGGTAGTTAAGCACCACGTTATCGGTTTTCGCTGATGAACGACCGTCTAATGAGATATTAACCGAACCGCTATCAGATACCGTTTGGAAATGGTGAATAAGTTTGCCAATCGGCATTGATTTTGAAATGCCCGCTAAATCGTTAAACACCACCAATTCTTCGCGCTGAATTTGCACTGCATCACGATCCCATTCCGCCCAGACATCTTTCGGCAAAGTCATCGCGTTGCCCAATAACCCCGCCGAATTTGCTGCCATTAGCGCGTGTTTTTTGTCGTAATTGATCCGCTCGTTAATCACGAAGCGTTCTTGTTCTTTTGTGAATTTCAACATTGCTTTGTTACCTCTTATTTAGTGTAGGCGTTTGCCACCACGACATCGGCATAGCCTTTGCCGCCACTGATTACACGCTGCGATTCTTCGTCGAAGAAAAATAGCACTACATCGCCCGTCTCCGCTTTGGTCAGTTTGCCGCCCGCTTGTTTTACCGTGAGTTCATCGCCAAAGTTATAAGTGCCGTCGGCAATTTGCGCGTAATACTCCTGTTCAGGCTCTAAACGAAACGCCGTTGCAGTATCGCCCTTCGCATACGCTTGTTCGATTGTCTGCCCCTTAAAGCGGTTGTTGCCCAATAAAAAACGGCGACCTTTTAAATCAGCCGCCGCCTCTAATTTGCCGTTGTGGAGTTTAACTACTGCACCCGGTGCCGAAGTATCGTTGATCACGATATTCACCGTTTGAGGTTCACGCTTGACCGAACCGCGATAAATTACATTACTCATTGCCTTTCTCCTCTTGGTTGAGTGAGTAACCATCCCATTGATTGTCGCCGTTGCCGTTGGCCGAATTATTGTTTAATCCGACCGATTGTTGCGTTTGCGCATACAACTCAGTTAATACCTCGCCTTGCAAAGCATTGACTGCGGCATCGCTCATATTGAACTTGGCTTTCACCGCCGCACGCATTGCTGCTTGCTCTTTGTCAGTATTAGCTTGCAAGGCTTGCTGGAGTGGCTCAATCGCGGCATTGACTGCTTTCTTGATTTTCTCATCAATTTCGCTGTCATCTTCATTTTTAGGCTTTTCAGGCTCTTTACCCTTATCCGCTTGCAGCTTGTTGTAGGCTTCCAAGAGCTGATCGTCATTTAAGCCTTCCGTTTTCACGTTTGCCGCATTCAACACGGCTAAGATTTTGGTTTTCATTGGATTATGTTCCTCATTGGTTGTAATTTCTTCGTAGCCAATCTTCTTGACAACTTCGACAGGTTCGCTAGTGAGCTGCACATTGTCATTTTCGTCAATAAAATAGCTCCGCTTGTATTTCTTGCCGCTGTTATCGTCCGAATAGATGAAGTATTTCGGGTAAACAGCTTCGACCCAAAATGACCACTTATCTTTGCCTTCGGGGCGAATAGCTTCACGCAGCGCGCGATGAATTTCTTCAAACGATAAATCTGAGTTCGCCATCAGGTAAAATCGTACTTTGTCAAACAGCTTTTCTGTGCGGTAATCCGCCGCTTGTGTTAGGTTTACATTTTCCACCCCCATTTCGCTTCCGTCTTGGTTTACAAAAATCCCCACGCCATCATCAGGTGTCGCCGCGCCCGGCACATCAAGCAATATTGCAATATGATCGAACGACATATTTGTCGCAATCCAGCTATATTTCTTGCCTTTGGATTTACCCGATTGCTTGACTTTGTTTAGAATCAGCCCTGTGGAAACGTGAATAGGTTCAGCGTTGGTGTTTGTCACCATTCCGTCAAGTCGTTCAAGCAAGGTTTTGCCCTGTTCTGAACCTTCCGCAAAGCGGCGGTTGATATACATATCGACCAGCACTTTGCCACTTTCCTTGCGTACGTTCTTCGCCCACGCACCGACGTGATGTTTGTTCACCGCTCGAACATCTTGGGCTGAAACGTATTTACCTTCGATTTTTGGATGCCCAAGCGGCATAAAGTTGCCCTCTAAGCTGTTGTAGCTTTTATTGATTTCATCCGCAGGATAAAGTCCGTCGTTCATCACAACATCATCAACAATCGGCACAACGCCGCGGATAATCAGGTGTTGATCTCCGTCAATAGATTCTGTGCTGATATTTTTGCTGTTAATGACGGTGACGATGTTCACGTTATTTTTTGACATTTTTTAATGCTCCTACCCATTGTTTACGTTCTTTAGCCAACCCAACAAGGAGAGGCTCAATATCTGTTTTACCGTAGGCGTTGACCACAACCACAGACTGCTTGCAGTAACAGTTGAATTGGTTGCCGTCTCGGCTATACCATTCGCGCACCTCTGCAACATCGAAGTATTTGCCGTGGCGTTGGGCGTGTGCTAATCGCGTAGTAGCTTTGAGCGCTGAAAAATGTAAGAGCTTGGTGTTTAGCCCAAGTTCTTCTTTTGCCTCTTCCGCCTCTTGCCATTCTGCCCGACGATATGCCGCCAACTGGCTTGATTGCGCTATTCGCTTCGCCCGTTTTGATGACACATCAAGTTTTTGCCGAATCTCACGGGCAGTTTCTTTCACGTTTTTGCCGTTTAAAACCGCCTCCGTGATCACCCCCGCCAAAGATTTTCGCAACTCGTCGCTTAAACCTTGCCACTCGCTATAACTTGCCATGTGTGCAATCGCCAATCGGTTGAAGTACGCAGGACTGAAAACGATTGATGATAAGTTTCGCTGACTGCGATAAGCCTCTGATTGCAGACCTAAATCAGTGACCGCAGACTGAGTGCCTTTTAGTGCTGCTTCGTCGATATAGGAGTCAAACCAGAGATTTTCGCCTTGAGAACCATTCGACAAAATCTCTTTGTCGATAATCTTTTGCAAGGTTTCAAGCAAATCCGCCAACTCAGTCGCAGTAAGATACGAAGGAAAATACTCAAAATTATTTGCTTGCAGTCGCAGTGACATCTTTTGCAAGATTTGTTGCTTAATGGAGCGCTTAATTTGTGAGTAAATGACATCAATGTGACGAAATAGCTTGGCAACCGACACTCCCATATTGAGCGGATCGGCTTTATTTGTCGGAATCCGCAGTGGCTTGATTTTCGTCTTGATCTTCATTTTCGTCGTCAATTGTTGGCGGAATCAGATTATCAGGCAGAGGTTCAAACCCTAAAGATTCGCGGATTTCGTTCGCTGTTACCGCGGCAAAACCAAAGGCAGACTGCGATGTAGTTGCAACTGAAGCCAAAGCCTGTGCGTTTGCGATTTTCTCTTTTTCGCTTGGTGCAAGTAAGTCAGACCAAGACACTGTGACATCGCTATTTTTTGGCATAGGTAGCACACCGATGAACCACAAGCGATTAAGTAGTTGTGTTATCACATCGGTGAGAAAACCATTTCGACGACCGTTGCAACGGTTTGCCCAGTCGGTTTTGTCCTCGTCACTTGCCAATCGCCCTGTTTGCTGTCCGAACAAAATCGTGAAAGGGATTTGTACTGAGGCGGCAAACTCATTTGCAGAAATTTCCCACGTTGGCTTCGGATCTGCTGGTGCGACTGACAACACAGAGGCATCACCTTCGTGAGTAATCAAGGCTGAGTCTGTTCCTGAGTTGATTTTCTTGATCTTGTCGTTCAACGCATCAGAAAATGAAGAAAACCCAAGGGCTTTTGCGCTGTCTTCGAGCTGTCTCAAATCAACATCTTTTGTTAATTTGATCCCTAATTGTCGGCTTGCGTTTTTCAGAAAACCTTCGGCGCTGCCGCCCGATGTTTTTTCGAGATCAACTAGCTTGTTGTAACCCGCCTCAAGCAGAGGAACTCCAGAATGAGGGGAATTAAAGTCGCCACCCTCATTGAGCAAAATTACACGACTTGCGTGAACCTTGATATTTCGTGACACGCTTTTTTTGCCAAAGGCAGATTCGCTGAATTGATACATCAGCGGTTCGCCGTAATTATCGGCGGTCACATCCTCTTGAAACTCTGTCACTGAAAGCTGTGACTGCCACACGGGGATCAGTTTAACCAGTCCGAACTCTCCAATGCTAGATAGCGCGCCTTGCAAAATAGGCTGATCCCATTGTTGACCATCTCTTACTTGAAGTAATAACGCCGAATAGTTACCGACAAGGTTTCGTCTATCTGCCTCTTTGATTGCCGACCAGTAGCGTTTCATAAAACGTTCAACTTTGGACTCCCATTCGGTTGTCTGCTTTGATTCGTTCTTTTGCTCACCCTCAACGATTACGGGGCAGTCAACCCAACAACCGTCAAGTAAGCGGTTAATCGCTGCAAAAGCGATACTATTGCGCTTATAGGCTTTTAAGAAATGGTTGAATGTTAAGGTATTAGGGTAGCCAAACTCCTTCCATAACGTTCTTCGTTTGATATTGCCAAGCCCTAGGGCTTCGGCTAAAAAAGCCAGTCTGTCTTGCTCTAGGCTCATAGTAAAACTCCTTTGGCACTTTTAACTTGCATCAACGGCGTTAAGGCGTAGCGTAGCGCATCAATAAAGTGGTTATGGGCATCAATCACGACAGGCAATACATCGCCCGACAAGCGGTCGGTTTTGTACGAATAAAGGCGAAATTCGTTGAGCGTTTGCTGACAGCGTGGGTGAATAAAGACTTTGCCGTAGGACTTAATATGCTCAATGCCATCTTCAACCGAGCCTTTCCACTTATCCACACCGATAATGCGCGGTAAGCCGTGACGTTTGAGGTAACTAATTGACTCAGGACGCGCCGAATCTGCACGCACAACGTGATCGGCAATTTGTGGCACGCCTTTGGCAATAAAGTCTGCGGTGTCGTCAAGTTCTAAGCCCACTTTGCCTGCTTCAAACTCGATGTACAGATCGCCATTAAATACCCAGCATTTGACCGCCGCCGTCGGATCTTGCGCGAAACCAAAATCTAAGCCGTAATATGGGCCATCAAAATCAGGGTTCGGCACAAATTCCATTTCTTGATATTTACCGCGAAAGATTTGCGCTTCGCTCGCTTCCAAATAAGCACCTTCCCAAATCCAGCGATAAGTCGCATCATCAAGCCGCTGTTTGTCATTTAGCCGCTCTTGCTCGAGCACATCAGGAAACCAAGGATTATCTTGGTAGCTCATTTCAATTATGCAGCTGTTTTCAGGTGGATTTTGCCTGAAGCGAGTATCTGTTGCGCTCCCTCTATTTTCCGGGTTCCAAGTTACCCATATTTCGGAATTATTCTCACGCACGGTTGGAATTAATTTCCGCCAAGCAGTTTCGCTTACTGTTTCTGCTTCATCTATCCACGCAATCAAAATACGGGCTTTAGATTTGATGCTATCTAAGTTATGCCGAAGTCCGGAAAACACATAAGAAATCCGCCCATCTTTAGTGCGAACATACTTCTCGCCGACATCAAAAAAATTTGCTAAAAAAGGCTCAGACTTGATCGCCTGTTTAACTTCTTCAAGAGAGCTTTCTTCCAATGAGTTCATAAACTCACGACCGCAAAGAATAACGCCACTTTCCCCTTGCATTGCTCTTTTATAAGCAGACACTGCCGACATTTTGGCAAATGCCCGAGTCTTGCCTGAACCTCGCCCACCATAAGCACCTTTGTAACGATAATCTTTGGCAAAAACAGGCAACAGTTTAGGTGGTAGTTCAATCTGTGCTTTCATCGTCTAAACTCGGAGCAATTAATTCAATCACCATCGGTCGATTCAGTGAACCATCAGAATTAATTAAATCAACCTTGTCTTTAAACATTCCTAAATGTTTACCTAGTAACTCAAGAGCTTTATTTGCGGCGGCAGGTTCGAATTTTGTTTTTGCAATATCAAAACCGACTAACTCGCCATTTTCATTTTTCGCAACATCAGTTTCTGTCACAATTTTTTTACCAGTACTCATTGCAATCACTTCAAGCAACCCATTTAGCACATCATCTTGTGTAATTTGGGTTCTCTCCGAGCGTTTATTTCGAGCCCCCTGAATTGCACTTCTGATTTCAGGTTTTCTCAGGTTCTCTTCTCCGATTGAGTATGCTGTTTTTTCGCTGTACCCAGCTCTAATAGCAGCTTGAGTCGCATTCAAGTCAATGAGATACTCTTCTACAAATCGTTTCTGTTTATCGGTTAATTTACCCACGCCTTTAGACGTGGCTTTAACCTCGCCTTTTTTAGTCATTGGGTTAAATTCCTTTACTTCATTGCATTTAATAGATTAGCAATAGCATTAATCAGCTTTGGCGACACGAACGCCAAAATAGGGACTGTTACTGCTAGGCTTATTTGCCATAAACCATATTCCATAAGAATCTCCTTGATGGTTACGGTTAAAAATGTAATAATTTCCATAACTTGTTACTCATTCCGTTTCAATGGGTAATAAAAAAAACCTCGAACACCGCAAATGTTCGGGGTTTTGTTTTATATAAATCACATCACTTAGGTATTTCCTCGGTGTTTTATCCAACCAACCCCGAAACAATAACTAAATTATGTAATATTTACTTTCCATCAAAACAAAAAGGGAGCTGTTACGCTCCCATTTTCAATAGCGGTTAATTAGATAATTAGCTATTTAAACCCTTGTTTGGTTTGTGCTTGCCATTCTCTGATACGGTCAATTTGATTAGCACACAAATCACGCTCTCCCATCACTTTGATGAGATACTCGACCGTATCGCCGTAGGTTTTACCGCTAAATGCTGTCCGCTCGCACGGCACAAGGTAAGCCGCAGGCGGATATAAATACTCAGTGCTGACGATTGTTTTGCTAGTGCAACCGCTTAATGCTATCAGCAACACCATTAGGCAAATCAGCCTTAGCACAACTGTCTTGTGCCAGTATTGATGTAATTTCATTCTTCGCCATCTCCACTTTATTCCGCAGCTCATTTGCAATTTTTTGGCTTTTTTCGACCGCTTGTCGCTCTTGCTCTAAGCTATCGGTTAGCCGTTGATTGGCTTTTTGCTGCTGCTCAATGGTTTGGGCTTGCGTTTGGTTTTCGGCTCTTAAGTTATCAATTTGTTTTGACTGGTGCCAAATCCAGCCACACAAACCCAAAATCACTGCGGCTAGTCCGCCAACAATAATTTGATTTACTCGACTAAACATACTTACCGCCATCAAATAAGGCTTTTTCACGCTTACGGCGATTGAGTAAAATTGGACGTCCGCCAGCATTACGCCAAACTAAAAATTGCTCGCTTGCCCCTTTGTAGTCGCCACGATTAAGCATCTTGAGCAATGTGGAACGACGGAATGCACCTTCGCCGATATTAAAAGCAAGGCTAACCAGAGCATCAAATTGATACTGCGTTAATGGCTTAATGACACACTCATTGACCGTCTTTTCGAATCTGCGTAAATCCACTCGTAAAATCTCACGAGACTGCTCTTTAGTGATTGTCATACCTTTAGCAACTGGTTTATTACCAACCCAACCAGTATGACCTACACCGATAGTCCAGATGCCGACAGAATCTTGATAAGCAGTAAAACGCTCCCCCTCTTCACGAACAATAAACTGTTGTCCGTTATCACTGGTTGTCATAGTCATGTCTACTTACTCTCTTATTGATAAATTTGAATAAAAACTCTCTTAGTCGCTCCGTACCAATAAAGCCAATCATCACCCCAAGAAAGTAAGATGCTTTTTCGGACTGAACGTGAAAGAAAAATTGTAAAAATGGTTGAGCTAATGGCTCGGCGGTAACAGCAATCAACGCACAAATCAACGAATCTAAAATTGTGTATCGCAGTAATGGCTTTTTGCGAACAAAGAAAGCACGAAGAATCACCGCAATGATTGCCGATGCTGCCGTTGTGAGTGTATTGGCGTGTAATATCACCCAAGACCACAACATAACCCAAATATCAGGACTTTTCTCTGGCATTTACATACTCCACCCCGTTTCGAGGCAATAAAAAAGCCCAGTCGTGAGACTGAGCTTTGGTTAAAAATTCTGCTAGAATACTGTTCCCCAACAAATAAACTAGCAGAGGGTAAAAATGATTGAATTTACTCTGTCCCATCAGAAGCATTTAACCTTGCTTCACGTCATTATTACTGGCAAATGGATAAATTTTCCTACTTCGGAAGTGCTGAACGCAATCTGATATACGTCGAGATGGCCAGCCCACGGCATAGCGATCTTGAGATTTTTCTTGATCTTCTTCACCGCTTTTTGACTGAGTATTTAGTTGTTCCAGCATAACATTTACTCGCATTTGGAAAGGGTGGCTGGACTCAAACCAACAACCAACGATTTTGGAGACCGTTGCTCTACCTATTGAGCTACACCCTTAAATTTTCCCAATAAAAAACCCCGACCGTTTCCGATCAGGGTTGTAAACTTCACTACCTGGTAAACATCACTTACACGACGACCACCATTACGGATATACTAATGAACTTCAGAACTAAAATCAAGCCTTTTTACACGTTAAAAGCAAATTTCTTTAACTTGTCAGCATTTTTATGATTTTTAATAGCAAGATCGAGAAACTTAGCTACCACCCACTCTGATGCTTTTATGCTTTCCGTAATCCTTTTTTGCCAAGCTCTTAACCCAACTGAACTGTCTTTGGCTAACTGATACTTAGCAATCGCATACACCGACAACCCATACACATATTTGGCTTCCAGGTATTTAAAATCCTGCGGGCAAGGATTTTTAATGCAATAGCCTACCACCGAGCTAATCACTAAACCTAAATCATCATCACACATCTCACGCACAGGCACAGAAATACGATTCTGATCGGCTTTCATCATTAGCTTAGCAATCATATTCATACGACTCTCAAAATCTAAACCACTAAATACCCACGCCCCCCAAAGGTTCAGCAAGTTTTCAATCCATTCTTGTTTGGGTTCTTCCAGTAATTTATCCGCCATTCTGCAACTCCTTCACAACAATTTTCCCCATCTCACCCCAAATCTTCGTCACTCTCCCGTCCCAAATTCGGCAATCGTCTTCAAATAACGCATCGAGTAACGCTTTTTCGAGATTATCCTTATCGGGCTTCTGTTGATGTGGCTTACCATTCATCTCTGCTTTTTTCTTCTTGCTCCAACTCTGGGGCATTGGCATAACAAAAATCAGGTGATAGCCACTTTCTGGCAAGCTGACGTTATGCAACCGTACTTCATCTTTAAAGGCTCGATACCGCAACACACAATCACGCTTTTTCCATTTATCCGCTCGGGTCATTCGAGGCTTACCCATTGCAGTTATGGGATATTCTTTTACGGTCATCATAATTTCCCTTCACTAATCAAAATCTGTTGCGTGCGGAAAACCCCTTCTGCGTGTGACAGACGGGCAGTTTCTACGTCCATTTTGCGAGTGCGGCGGTCGATTTCATCGTGACAACTGCTGCAACAAAACGCCCCGAAAATATCATCAGGTTTCATTCCTACACCGTTTAATCCTGCCATACGATAGTGAGCCAATACCACCGTTTCCGGATTATGATTACAGATACCCGGTAAACGGACTTGGCACTCTCTGCCTTTTGCCTCTTTGCGTAGATTAGCCATTCCAACCTCCTTTATCTCTTTTATCAAACCACTCAACAAAAAAGAGTGAACCGGCACATACACTAAGAATAGCGATGGCGATTAAAATTACAGTCAGTTCATTGCACTGGCTCACTTATTAATCTCCTTAAATAACATTCCGCATAACAGAAATAAACCACAACCAATAACAAGTGATATTAAAACCTAACTGAATAATCACCATAAACCACGGTGCGTTTTTAATATTCATTAAAGTAGTATTAATCGCCAACAAACAGCTTGGAATAATGCCAAATAACATCACGAATGCGATAGTTTCAAAAAATTTTGTCATCTTACTTCTCCTTCCCCCGAATTCGAGGGAATTAATAAACACACACTAAATCGGATTAAAATCGCTCTTAAAGTCATCAAGGCATTCTTGATATGTCCATTGACCAATAGCAATAAATTTACCGACTGCCACAAAAAATGCTAATGGATAAATCAATAAGTACCCGATATATCTAAGAGTAAGAATTGACAAAGAAATAAGCACTGCAATAATTCTGAATGGCACGCTAAGCCAATATTTAATTTTTTCCATTTTTAAACTCACCCTAATTTAATTAACGTTAAGTTGCCGCTATTAAATGCACCTGTATCAATATAAAGTCTGTTTCCGTGTACTTCTGGTTGTTCGACAATTGTATGTCCGAAGATAAACGTATCAGCACCATCAATATTTATTTCAGAATAACTTTCTAACCTATCCCTACTCCATAGAATGTCCTGCTTACTAACGACTTTACCGAACTCATAATCATTGCTAGGATAATCTGCGTGAGCAATCACACATAAATCACCATTAACCATTTCAAGTTCAATAACAAGCGGTCGTTTTTCGCAGATTTTCAACAATTCTATCGATTCCAACTTTTGCTCAATTGGTAATGAATAGAACCAATCACCGCCGTTTCTAATCCAATTAACCTGCATATTAAAATCGTGATATAACAAGGCTTCAATCGCCATTTGGTCGTGATTACCCTGCACATTAAAAAACCACTTTTCTCTCAATAACTGTAAACACTTAAGATTTTGCCTTCCTCTATCAATTAAATCTCCAACAGAAATTAATAAGTCTGTTTCTCGATTGAATTTTACTTTTTCTAACTCCGTCATTAGGAGATCATAACAACCGTGTAAATCACCAACGGCGTAAATATTTTTGTATTGACTGCCATCAATTTTCTGATAAAAACTCATTTTAATTTCCTGTAATTACACCAAATTAAAAATACGAATAAAGCTGATTGATAATGTTTTCTTCATTACAGCCTTTAAACACTGTTGCCATTGCGGCATTAGTAATTGCCACGTACAACTCACGGCGTTTTACGTCATCTTCTAATTCTTTATAAGAAATTGACTTCGGTACTAGTTTAAATTCATTTGGATTACTCAAACTGAACACCATTTCACAATGTCCAGCTTGAACCAGTAAATCCTTACGAAACTCATCAAACTGTGTCTTTTCATTCGAGAATTTCTGCAAACCGTTTTCTGCACACCAGTGTTCAAAACAAAATTTGAAAAAAGAGAACATCTTGCGGTGTAGCACCGGATTGATTTTTAAGTTAATTTCTACATCATAAAGCTCGTGATTTTTAAGTGCTTTTAAGCTCTCTTCGTCCGCTTCACTTGCCGGAGATAACACTCCACCCGGCAATTTCATCATTTGGTATTTAGCCATCTAAACCGTCCCAGCCTTCGTTATTTTTCATAGCCGCCCAGCTCCTTAATCTTATCCAGCGGCATCTGACGAGTTACAATGCCCTCAATAAATGGGTCAAACACAACAATCATCGAGCCTTTATTATTACCTTGTGCCGGTTTACCTGTTACCGGGTTGATAAATTGAATCCGCCCTGTCCGCCAAGTGCCTTTTTCATCGTGATAGCCTATGATGTCTATAACCTCATTAGCGTGTTGCTGGATAATGGTGTACCATTCTGTAGTCTTATCCGC
>NZ_SMAC01000039.1 GCF_004342115.1 Mannheimia haemolytica
CGGTAGAGCGTGTAGCAATCCATTGTGCCGTGTTTAAACTCACGCCCGATTAAATGTGGTACATTGCGGAATTTATGGATTTGCCGATTATGCACTAGCCACCAATCTAAACCGGTCTGTACCTGCATTTTGCGATCAAGCACAGATAATATAGGCTTGCCGTTTGGCTCGGGATGTGAATGTACCACCGCTACCAGTTCGCCTTTTTCTTCTGCTTTGATGTAATCAAGATCGGATATTTCAAAGTAATTGGCTTTGTCTTCCGATTGGTTTTCACAAGGGATAAATTGATTTTTCGTGCCGTCAAAAACAACAAAACCACACATTTCGTGCGGCTCGTGTTGGAGAGCGTAGTCGATTATTTGTTGCTCCAATTCCATTTCTTACCCCAATTTATTTACAGACACGAATCCACCAAAATTGCGTTGATTACCTCGCAATGTACAACCATTCAAGCAATGACTGCATTTATCGGCTTTTGGATCTGACGTCGCTTTATCTTTTTCATCAAAATATTGCTTACCGGTATAACCACATTCTGACGAGCGGTAAATCCAAGTGCAGGTGTCTGCCATAATCAGTCGGCTGGGTATTTTGGCATTATCGGTTTCAATCGGTAATGCCAGCGTAAAGGTCGCCGTTTCTCGGGTGAGGCTGGTAAGCTGCTCAATCACAAAATGACTGATTATTTCCTGATTTGGATCAGCTTTCGCATTACCCCCGGCAAAATTCACGGCATCTAAATATTGAGCATAAACCTGATGCCGGCGGACAATCGCACCAATACATTCGTCAAACTGATTGGCAATGCCGGTAATTAAACCAAACAGATTTGATAGCGTGAGAGTCGGGCGATTGCTCGGGCCGCTACTGTTTCGTTCAAATCCACTTGCCTCAATCGGGTACGGATCGTAAGTCCGCCCTTGCCAGACAATACTTGTTTTGAGTTCATTTAACCCCGAATAAAAGCGGTAAACTGAGCCAGCATTACCGCTTTTATCCTTTAATGTGCGTAAATCTACCTCGTACAAATCAAGCATTGCATTTTGCTCAAGTTTGGCAAGGTCGAGTTTCATTTGATTGGATATGCTAACAGGCATTAGGGTACTTCCTTAAAGGTTACACTAAATTCCCAATGGTTTAAGCCAACCATTTTTGCGGGCCAACTGCTACACACTACCTTTTTGTTTTGTTGTGTGTACGGATCTTTAAAGTAAAAAGGGGAAACACCACGATGTTTGGCAAAAAATGCCTCCACCGCTAAATGTTCCCCCTTTTTCACTTTGATTGTGCCTGTATAGGCTCGTAATAAATTGTTTAAGCCTTTGGGCGAGCGTTGGGTATAACCATCGCCGAATTTGACTTCCATTATTTCAGGGGTATTTTCAACCGCTAAATCGGTGCGAACACACCATTGTAATGTTTCCATTAGGCAAATACTCCTCCGGCTCTAAAGTTGTTCTGAATCATTCCGTTCGCTTCCTGACGGGCAATTTTACGCATTAACTCAACAGTAATTTGCGTTTGCTCGCCTTGCTGTTTTTGGCTGACTTTGGCATCTACCGGCTCACCATTATTGATGACCTGTACGCTGATACTACTTTGAGCCGATTTCGGCTGATAAGATGATGACGGTACTCTTGGTACAGCGACACCACCGCCAGAGGCAAAACCACGTCTGCCATAGTTAAGATAATTCAAATAATCCAAACCAAGACGAGAGGTTGCCTCTTTGGTGATGACGTATTCCCCTTTGTGGACGATACCCGCTGGGGTGTATTTGCCGCCATTGCCTGTGTAGCCACCTGTTGCCCAAGTACCTAATCCATAAACAGCATTACCATTTACCGTTGTAGTCGGTCCTTGGTAGCCAAACAACATAGTTGCACCTTGTTTGATAGCATTAAATAACATCATTTTGATAATCATTTTGCTAAGATCAGATAATATGGAATTAGCAAAACTACGAAAATCCGCTTTACCCGTCATCACAAAATTAGTCAAGCTATCCGCCATACCGTCAAAGGTATTTTGAGTAATATTGGCAACATTTGCCGCCACATTGCTGACATCGGTTTCAATATTGTTCCAGCCTTCTTTTATTCCCATCATTACAGAAGCACGAGTTTCTTCCTGCTTTTTCTGATGTAGCTCGTATTCTTCCTTAATTTTGGCAATTTTCTGATCTAAAAGAGCAATATTCTCTTTCGTCATATTAATTTTCAGCCGCTCGGCCTCTAAATCTAATTGATTGTTAAATTGTAACAATTCTTTTTCAGTACGAGTTTTTCCCAGTAAATCCAGCTCGAATTGCATTGCCTCTAGCTTTTTATCGTGATCGACTTGGAATTGCTCAATGTCTAAAAGCTGTTGTTCAGAATCAATTTTAGCAGCCAGCTCTTTGAGTTTAGCCACGCCTTCAGTGCCGTAGTTTTTATATTTTTCAGCATTCAGAGCAATATCTTCAGTAAGTTTACGCACTTCCTGATATTGAGAAATGCCACCATATTTTACGAGATCTTCTTTATCTATCTTTAAGCCGGATAAACGATTGGTCATCTCCGCTACTTGGTTTTGGTAACTTTCGGCAGAGCGTTCGGCTTTGGTTTTCTTCGGTTTTCCGCCGCGCTTAGGGGCATTTTGCAACGTAAATTGTTGCTCATATGCTGCTTTTAGTCGCTCGTATCCGGCATCGCCCTCTTTCATACCTGATTTAATCAGAGCGTCTTTTACTTGCAATGCGATTTTATCTTTGCCTTTAGCCGAAGCAATCGCATTGTTACGTTCAATTTGCTCGATTTTTTCAAGATGTTTAGGATCGATAATTGCAGCACCGTTAGCATCCAGCTTCATACTTGACAGATTAGCGACTAGAATAGCCGCTCTCATAGCCTCTCCGGCAACGCCACCAAGAGCATTAGCAATGTTATTAGCGGCAATAACCATCTCCGGTGATTTGACGGTAAAATTACCGATAGCAATATTTAAGCCATCAACTTTGATTTGGCTTTCGTCAATGTGAGGATATAATTTGACAAATTCCTCTCGTAGGTTAGCGATTGGAACGTGAGCTTGTAAGGCTTCTTGAGCTTCTAAACTGGCATTTAATGTATTTTGTGCTTTTTCAACATCAGCAGTAACTAACTTTAACTCTTCTTGTGCTTTCGCTAACTCTTTCGCACTTTTTTCGAAACGGACACCGGCACCAAAGGCATCATCTAAAACCGTAGCTCCTTGCTCGATTTCTCGTGTAAGTTCAGCTTGGCGTTGTTTCAGACTAGCTAATGCTGTTTCCTGTTCTTTGATAGAACGAGACAATTTAACCATTTCTGCATCAGTTTGAGCCTTAGTCATTTTTTCGATATTGGCTCGAACGGAGTCTAAGCTGTCCGCGTAGCGGAGGGCTTCTTCACGAGCTGCTTTTTGACTTTCAAAAAATCCCCAAAGGGCAGTACCGGCAGTCGTTGCCACCATTGCAAGAGTCATTAATGGGTTAGACAGTGCAGCTGCTTTCAGTAAGTTCAATTCAGCTCTTGCAGCCGCTAAAACCCCATTCATCGCTCTGGTTGTTGTGGTTGCAGTGACCATACCTGCATTCATTGCACTTTGAGCAACTGCATTTTCAGCATACGCCACTTTGAGAGCCTGTTTTGTTGCAATTTGCTGGCGTTCAACCGCTATTTTCTGTTGCCCGAGAGCGATTTCTTTCTGATCTAGCGCTTGCAGTTCAGCAGATAACGCTAATCTTTCCGTACGAGTTGCCGCCGCTTGAATAGCAACAGCAATTTCTTCTCGTTCTTTTGTGATTTTCTGCTGTTTAACCGCAATCGCCTCTAATTCGGCTTTATTTTGATTGTAGGTTTGTAATGTTTGTTCCAGTTTTAAGGCGGTTTGTTGAGAGAGTACAACCAATTCCTGCTGACGAGTAGCTATCGTTTGTTGGCGAGCCTGATTTTCCGCAATAATTGCTTTTCGATTCTCATAAATCGCCGCTCTAGCCTCGATAAATGGGCGTACACTCATATAGCCTTTGAAAAGCACAAATGCACCACCTGCGACAAGTGCTGTTTTAGCGAACGTATCAAAATGAGCATTTAACGCATTCAGAACGGCAACGGCTTTCTGTGACGCACCAACGGTACTATCCATTTCGCCAACCCACTTTTCAGCCGCAGTTGAAAGATTTTGCATTGCTCCACTAATTGTAGTGGTTGTTTTGGCGTACTGTCCGTTTACATAACTCTCTGCTTTTTTTAGCCCCTCAATCATTTTTTCAGCAGACATCTCACCGTTATCCACCATTGCTTTAAGTTCGGCAGTGGTAATGCCTAACCCTTTGGCAATCGCCTGAATAACAGACGGTGTTTGGGTCATCAATGAGTTAAATTCTTGGGCTTTGAGCTTACCCATTAACAACGATTGGCTGAATTGCACTAGGGCGTTTGAAGCGGTTGCCGAACTTGCACCGGAAATAGCAACCGATTTGGCTACCGTTTCCGTTAGTTTTGCCACATCGTTTTGAGAAATACCGAGCTGTTTTGCATTTTGAGCAAAGGTCTGATAAACCGAAGAGGTTGCCTGTGTAGATTGGGCGGTTTTGAGCGAAATATCATACACCGCCGCCATTGCTCGGGCTTGTTGGGCTTCACTTTCGGTGACTAATTTGAGTTTATTACCGAGTTCGGTGTAGCTATTGGCATAACTAATCACTTTACTTGTCGGGAATTGCAACCGATTTGCAATTTGCCAAAAACGTTCTTTGGATACAGAGCTATTAAGATTATTTGCTGCTTGTTCAATATTTTTTAGATATTTTGTCGACCTATCAGCAAATTGACGTGCTTTTTGCTGAGCCTGATCCATATTCAAAATGAAGCTACGAGCAAACTTATTTGCTACTGTATCAGATTGTGCGAATCCAGATAGTAACTTAGAATTTTCTACATCTAAGGTAATAGTTAATCTGTTTGAGCTACTCACTTTTTCACCCCAAATAAAAAGCCCGCATAAAGCGGGCTAGAATTGATGTTAATTTAGATTTGACGATTATTTTTCATCTCTTTAACTAATTTATCCATTTTGCGGCGATACATTTCGGTATTTCGCCACCAGTATTTATCAAGCAAATAGGCAGTCGGGAAAAGTACTAAGATAGAAGCTATCCACCAGTTCGGCATACTAATAAAGATGCAAGCGACCAAAAATACAATAATTGCAATTTTAATCGTATTAATCATAAAACGGTCTAGTGCTTCAAACATACTTCCCTCCTTCTCTTTGAGGAAATATATATCCAAGAGCAAGGAATTTCAAGCTGTTTTCTTTACCTTTTCGCCAAATAATCTGCCACACCATTATCTTCCATTTCCTCCACATCCTCACTCCGATTAAAAAACGGCATAAATTCTGCAAGTTCAGGGGCTTTGCCTTTCGGATCACGGTTGATCATTGCGGTTAAGTGGGCAAGTTGGGCGGTGCGGTAATCTTCCCGCCACAAGCCGAAAGGCTGTTCTTGGTAGAAAAGTTGATATTCGGCAAAGTGGCGTTCGGGCATTTGTTCGATTTCTTCAAGGGTTTTGCTCAGTGCGAGCGAAAGGGTTAGCTGGAACTTTCTTCGCTCGCTGAGTCTTTTGGGGCGGACACGGCTTGGTTAAAGTCGATAATCACTTTACTGTCTAATTCGGCAATCGCATTGAGATCGTCAATGTTAAGTGGGTTAAACAGTAATGCACCGTTTTCGTCACATAAGCGGTAGGCAACCGATTGAGCAAGGCGGTATTTTTCGCCAAAACGGTTGAGAGCCTCATCAAAGGTTTCATCATCTTCTGCCGGTAATTCAACATTTTCTTGTTCTGCTTGTTGAATGAGCCAGCTTCGGGTTTCAAAAATCTGCTTATTCATATCGCCAACAGTGGCTTCACGTAGGTAGTAGGTCTCACCGTTGATTTCGATAGGTTGTAATTTAGGTTTGTTGGCAAGGAGTTTCTCACGCAGTGTCATTGTTCGTTCCTTTTGTAAAATTCTGATATAAAAAGACCGCTTGTTATTTCTACAAGCGGTCGAATTTTTTGATTTCTTGCAATTAAACTAACAAGTAGTCACGTTTGCTTGGCTTAATAGATACAGAGCCTTCGTATTTGCCTTTGACTTCACCGCTAAAACCATTGCCGGATTCGATAAAGCCTACACCGTAAGTTGTGCCGTGGTTATCCGGTAATTCCAGTTTATAGGCAAAGGTGGATTTGTTGAAAAACAGTTCGCGTAAGCGGGCTTGCATTTCTGTAGTTGGCTTGTGGAAAAAGCTCAATTTAATTGAGCCAAACTCAATTTCACCCGGCTCAGTTTCTGTGCCTTCCGAGCAAACCGTTGTAACATCTTCTGTATTTAAGGTGTCATCGGATTTTTCGATATTTTTAACCGCACAGAACTGCTCGGAGAACTGTACCAAAGCAGCTTTCGCTTTAGTATAACTAGTCGGTAAGTCTTTACCTTCCCATTTTACTTCTTCGCAAAGTTTAACTTGTTCGCCTGTCACGGACAGCACAGGATAAATCCCGTCTAACTGACCGCAACCGGTAATTTCGATGGCATCGCCTTTTTTGTAGCCTGATGATGCAATCGTTAGAGTAGCAGTATTTAAGTTAATTGCGGTAATTGCTTTTTGAGCCTCACGTCCAACGCTAATTCTAAATTTCGTACCTTGGACTTTTGTCGTTTTTGCCATTGTAATTCTCCTATTGAAATTGTTTGTTTAATATTCAACATCAAAGATTAACGTCGCTGTGTACCATGTTCTTTGGTTTTGGTCTTGTTCATACTGATATTGAGAGAGTGAGATGGTCTCTAAATACTCAAAGTCGGAATAGTCGATAATTTCGCGAATTTTTTCCGCCCACTCATCTAATTCATCTTCTGCATTCTCGACAGATTTCAAATGGATTGTAATGTTGAGCTTGGCACTCCATTGATCATTACAAACAGTCATTTCTTGCAGACTGATGTCATCGAGAGAAACCGACACTGCAAGTTGCTGCTCCTCAATATCAATAAAAGTTGGCAGCCCGTTATAAAAATTCTCAATATCCGGTAATTTGGTCTGTAATAATTCAAGGACTTCTTTTCGGATTTTAGTGTGGATTTTCATAATTTCCCCGCGAGTTGCTTGGCTAATTCAGCTTGCACTTGTTCTGGGTATTTTTTCAACTCTTGCTCAAATGCTTGCGTAAGTGGTTGGGATAGCGGAACTTTTGCTACATCAATGCCGTAGCGTTTACGACCTTGACGAAACATAATGTGCGTTCTCCCGTTCGCAAGCCGTTGGCGAAAGCCCCGTTGCACCGTATGTTTTCCTACCCGAATACTGCCTTTGCTTACTGACAAGCGATTCGATTTTCGCTCTAAAATGCGGATCATCGGCATATGGGTACGATTGACTTTAATCGTGGCTTGCAGTCGGGACGGTGTGGGTTTTGCCGTCATTTTTGCTCTGCCTTTGATTGTCTTTTGATTTACGCCAATCTCTGCCGCCACCGATTTAACCGCCTTATTCATTGCTTGCCGCCCAACAGTACGGATTGCTTGAGCGGCTGCTTTAGGTACGGTTTGCCTAGCTATTTTTTTCAGGGAGGCTTGCAGTTCTTTTAAACCGGTCACTTTAGAACCCATTGTTTACTCCAATTGCAATACGATTAACTGATCGACAAAGTGATAGGATTTAACAAGGTATTTCTTGCCATTTCCGCTCACTCGGTCGTCCAATCTCGGTTTGTAGCCACTCGCCCGAAATAGGGTTAGCGTGCGTTCCGTGCCGTGGATAGCTCGGTCATCGCTTGAGTGCAAGCCATTAAAAATCGCTGGTGCCTCATCGTATGTCGCAGGGTAGGGCTTACCGCCAATCAACCATTCGCTCATCATTGTGTGTTGGATGGTTTGATCGGCGGCTGCCATTGCCTGCTCAAACGGGCTAGACATTGATTTTCACATCAACTGTTGCAGATGATGTGCCTGAGGCTTTCCAGGCAATGCCTAAGCGTTTGTTTGAGCCAGCCGTGATCGTTGCCCCGTCTGCTTCCGACCAATACAGCACCGCACCTTGTTTGATGTCGTCTGCTTGCTTCGCTTTCACACTAAATACACCGGTGGTTAAACCGACTACCGCCTCGTTTTTTGCCGCATCAGTTACTGCAATCGCAATTAAATCTTCGGTGACAATCACATCACCGGAGGTTACGGCTTTGGTGGTGGTTAAACGCACCGTATTGCCGTCTTGAATATAGTTTTTAGCCATAATTAGGTTCCTTTAATGAAGAATAGAAATAAAATTGGTCATTGCACTAATAAACGCCGATAAAGCAAAAAGTAGCCCCATCGCCCAAATACCGAAAATCAACACATTGGCTTTGGTAGATTTATTCATTAGTTCTAACATTTTGCGTACCTCTCTTGCTATGTTATACTGCATTTAATTTAATCCTTGACTGATAAGGGTTAAAACAAAACCCCGAGTTATTCCGCTAACTCGGGGTTTATTATTTTGCAATTAAGCGTTGGTCACTTTCACCACGCCACGGTAGTCAATCACATTGACACCGGCATCAATACGGACTTTGGTCGAAACACCGTCCACCGTAAAGCCGTGCTGTTGCTCGATGTAAGGGCTATCCACCCCGTCCAGATAAGAGACTTCAATCGCCTCTTTATTGAGCAAGTACCATGATTTCGGATCTGCAATTTGTAAGCGAGGCGATTTAATCGGGCTGACAATATCACGGATCGGGTTAATGATACCGCTGTTGATGTCTGCACCTTCCACGCTTGACGAACCAAGAATCTGTTTTGCTTTGGTATGCAATGAGGTTGGTAACAGCATAAATTCTGGCTCAATAGAGAGCGGTTCACCACGGCTGTTTACAAAGCCATTCATTAACTGGATTGCCTTGTCGATATGCTCAACATCTAACTTCGCATTCGCAAGCGTATTTTTATGGCTGCTATCAAACAGTTTTTTTCCGTCTTGGGCGACAGCGTTGCCGGTGATTAAGGCAAACACCAATTTGGCGATAGTGGCTTTTGCCGCTTGCCCCATTTTTTCCGGGATTTTGGTTAAAAGGTGCATATCGTCATTGATGATCGCCTGACGGGTAATGCTAAATAATTGCCCGTAGGTCGCCAATGCCACTTGCGCCCCTTCATCGCCGATGGTGCCGTAGGTATATTCTTCCCCTTCGCCCACTTCCGGCAGGTAACCAAACTCACCCAATCCAACCCGTTTTGCCGGTCGGAAGTCAGTCAGAATGCCACGAGTGGTAAACTGCTCGTAATTCTCTGTCGCCGTTTCCCAGCCCTTAATCAAGGATTTGTGCGCCACATCAATCAGAATTTGCCCAAAGTCCGAACTCGAATGGGTAAAGGCAAGACCGACCATCTGCATTGGCGTATAACCGCTAATCCCCACGCCACGATCGACCAATGAGGCACGAGCCAATTCACGCAAGGTCATTGCATTGTAGGCATTATCTCTTGCGTTGGTTTTGTCGGTATCTTGACCAGCACGAGCCATTAACGACTGCTTCACGCTGTCGCCAACGATGTTACCGTTACCTGCGTGAATGTGGTTTTGCGGTACGCTTGGGGTGGTGTTTTCGCCCAGTTTGGCAAGGAGCTTGTCTTTGGCTTGCTCAGCGGTCATTGACACATCAGCTAAACATTCTGCCAGCAAGCCGTCAAATTGTGTGCCGAAAGCGGCAAAGGTCGCTTTGATCGCCGCATTACGTTGAGCTAATACCGCCATCGCATCGGGTTTTGTCACATTTTGTGGATTTTCGACCGCTTGCGCTGGGGGTTGGGGTTGTTCAGGAGTTGGGGTTGCAGCCCCCGCATTGCCTTGTGGCGTAAATAACATTGCTTTGATTTCGTTTGGCATTTTTGTATAGTCCTCTAATTTTTTAGATTGAATAGACGCCATCGCCACAAGGGGATTGGCGAGTTTATCAGCAAAACCCAACTCAATGCACTCACGGGCATTAAGCCAAGTCTCTTCTTTCAGCATTTCTGCTAATTCATCGGTAGATTTACCAGTTTTCGAGCTGTACGCCGTAACTAGCGTGCTTTCCACTTTATCAAGCAAATCCGCATATTTCCGCATATCATCGGCATCGCCGCCTTGAATGCCCCACGGTTTGTGGATCATCATCATAGCGTTTTCTGGCATAATGATTTCGCTGCCTGCCATTGCAATTACGCTAGCCATAGATGCAGCAAGACCGTCAATATAGACGGTCTTGTTAGCAGGGTGATTTTTTAGCAGGTTGTAAATGGCAATGCCGTCAAACACATCACCACCGGGCGAGTGGATATGCAGATTGATTTGTTTTAAATTGTTGCCAAGGGCTTTTAAGTCTTTAGCAAATTGTTGGGCGGTGACACCCCAAAAGCCGATTTCGTCAAAAATTGAGATTTCGGCGGTGTCATTCGCTTTGGCTTGGATTGAGTACCATTTCATATTTTTCTCCAAAGAAAAACGCCTGCAATAAAGATTACAGGCGTTTTAAATAACTAATTTTTATTCTTTAAATAGTATAGAATAATCCCTATTGGAACACCTATTATATTGAACATAATAGATACAAAATTATAAGAAAATAAATTGTGTTCTGGGAATAACTCTCTAATTAGTAGAGAACCAATCAAATGAATAAAAATCAAAAAAACATAGATAAAAATACAATAAAAACTTGATTTTCTTCCTCTATTTTTCCATTTTAAACTAGATAAAAAGGCATATGTTAGAGCCACCCAACAACTACATGATAATATCCAATTTTCACTTACTAATGGCTTGGTAAGATAATATGTAAATACATATACATAAAATAGTAAGGAAAAAAATAGCCATAGTAACATTATTACCTCTTATTTAGATTTTTATATGCTCTTTCATCAATAGGAATAGAAACGTTCTCTCTCCAGTTATCTTTTATATCATAACTTGTACCATCTGGATTCCATTCTCCAGGAATGATATTAAAAATATCGTATGGATCAGTAAACTTATCATAAAAGCTATAATCTATACTACCTTCAAGATAAAATCTATCTCCTTTTTGTACCGCACTACCCGTAAAATTGCCTTCAACAATAGCACTACCAATTGCCCATAATGCATTATTAATATTCCAAATACCTTCTTTAAAAGAGTAAGTATTTTTAAAAGAACGAGCATTTTTAGTAATGATTTGCTGAATAAAATCACCATGTACGCTACGGTTATCTTTCTTACCAAGTGCATTTGGTTTCTTTACTAACTCTCGGACAGTATTAAATAATCCTAATTGTTTTAAAGTAACTGATTTGCCAGTCTTAGCTCTATAATAGTAAAGCATATCAAAGGATGTGACTGGAGTATTTCTATTTCGAGATGTAATCGGTAATTTTGGGGTTTGTTTTATATTTGTAACAATATGCCTTGATAAAGTTGTTACCAGTCGATGACTTTCATTTGAAAACTCAGTAAGTGTTTCATTGAGTATGATCAATGCATCTATTAATTTCTGGGCCTCATTAACTTCATCTGCTTTATGCTTACCAACATGTAACCACCACAATCTTGAACCACCTGAAACAGATAAAATCAAATCATAATCTCTCGGATTTACCTTTGTTAAGGCGAATTTCTTAAGATTTGATTTTTCTGCTTTTTCTGCTATCTCTTTTTTAGATAAATATGCTTTTTTTATTTTATTAACTTCGTCATACTGTGAAACAAGTAACGAATACAGTTTTTTTAACTTCTCCTGCTCAACTTTATTTAGAATTTTAGCATATAGCATAAGTAACCCACTGATAATCTTAAAAATTTCACCAATAGATTTAGCCGAAATAATTTTCTTTTCCAACTCATTGATTTTCTTACTTAACTCTACGGATGAGTTTGCTAAAGAAACATAACTTTGAACTTTATTTGGGGCATAAGCAATTCTACGACCAAAGTAATAGTTTTCACGCTTCAGCTTTTCCATTTCACTGAATTCTGGTGGAAATATTGGCTTGATTACTGGTGGGTTTGCCACAACTTTAACTGTATCTAACACAACTGTTGTCATAATTTACTCCTTTTCATTTTCTTTAGTAGAATCTTCGAGATTTCTATTCGAACTGCCGCTATTTTGTTGGCTGTAATTAGTTAAATCGGTATCAAATTTCAGCCCTTCGGCTTGGTTTTCTCGGATTTCGACAATCCGTTGCCGTTTGACTTCGGCTGGGTTATTGCCACTGGCTCGAATCGCTTGCCCTTCGGTTGCCAGACCGCCTTTAATCCGCTCTTTCCACGCATTCGCCTCTTTGATGGGATCAATCCACGGCATTACAGGGCCGGAATAGACGGCATTAAACAGCGATCTTTCATCAATATCGGACGGGATTTTGATAGCTTGTGAGGCAATCGCCATTTTGAGCCACTCCCGATAAATCGGGCGACTGATTGCCGCCACAAACGCATCTTGCAATACCGCATAGCCTTCAAAACTTTCAACCAATTCTTGTCGCTGAGCAGAGTAAGTGCCGTTGTAGTCTCGGGCGATGCTCGAATAGCTCGAACGAGTACCGGCGGCAGTGGCTCGCAGTTGTCCATTGCGGAAAGTTTCCAAATTCACATTTGGGCGGTTGGAATTGATTAAGCCAATGTCTTCACCCGGTTTTAAATCATCAATCACTGCACCGGGGGCAATATCAAACAGGCGGTTGCCATCGCTGTTACTGTCGTCATCATACAGTGCCGCATCGCCTTTTTTAATGTACATCGTCATCGCTGCGGCAATGCGTGCGGCGACTCGTTCGCTCTCTTCGTACTCTTTCAGATCTGCCAAGCGCACAATCACGCCGTGCAACATACTCACGCCACGGATTTGATGTAACCGCTTACGAAAGGCGAGGTGCAACATATTTTCTGCCGACACGGTTTTCACTTTGCCGTACATTCCGTTACTTTCTTGCGGATTATCCAAATAGACTTGGTAAGCGGTAGGTTTCCGCCACGCATTGAGAAACACGCCTTGCACCAAGCCGTTTTTTGCCTCATCGGATTGCATTGGCACAAAGTCCGGCTCTAAGGCTTCGAGTGAAAACGCAATCGGCGAGCCGTGTTCTAACCCTGCCACTTTGCCTTTCACCAACTGCACGAACACTTCACCGTCTCGTAGCCAAGTTCGCAGTAGCATTCGCTCTAACAGGGGGCGAGTATATAAGCCTGTTACTTCGGGTTTCACCGACCATTCCGCCCACAGCTTGCGGATTTGCTCTGCGAGATCTTCGTGAACATCACCGGCAAGCGTGAGTGGCTGTGGTTCGATATGAATACCTTTCGAGCCAATCACCCGTTCTTCCATTTTGTCTAAAATGCCGATCACAATATCGTGATTTTGGTCTAACGCCCGTGCCTGTTCCCGTAGGCTGACCGCACTTTGGCGAACAGTAGAGTTTGCCCCTTTGCTCTCTCGGCTTGCCTTATGGGTTCGGCTAGGCTGTGCCGCCTCATAGGCATTTAGCACATAGCGATTTCGAGAGCGATTTGCCGCCCATTTCGGGGAAAGGGTGGCAATGGTTTTTTCGAGGAAGTTCATCAAATAAACCTCGCATATTTAATTCGATGCTGTTTGGTGTGTTGCCCGCTTTGGGCAAGTTGTTCATCCAGCATTGTTTGATAGCGATCACGCTGTTTGGTTAATTCCGCCACTTGATAGGATACCGACCGCCCGTTAAAGCTCACCTGCGATTGAGCGGTCTCAATTTTCTCATCAAGCGTGCGGATTTTGTCTTTGAGTTCATCGATGGTGTAAAGGCTCATAGCCAGCCTCCTGTTTTTCGTCCGCCACCACTTAGCCAACTGCTTTTTGCTTTGGTCGGTTTGGGTTGTGGTTTTGCGGGTTTTTCTTCAATTTCGACCGCTTGTTCAGCCGTTCTTGGCGTTTCCCGAATGATGTTAGGGTTGATGTCGGGCAGTTTTGCCCAGCTTGGCACATCGTTTTCATCGCCCCATTTGATTCGCTCGTAGCCTCGTAAAATTGCAATGGCGTGGGCATAGCAGAACAGGTCGAAGGCTTCGTTATTGCCTTTGCCCGGTTTCCGCCATTTGCCGTCGGCTCCTCGCTCCTCGTAGGTCAATTCATTGAAAAACCATTCGCCTAGCCAGTCTGGGAAGTGGATGTAGTTTGCCCCCACCGTATCACGGGAAAGGGCGTTGTTAATCCGATCTTTGAGGTAGTCGGTTTGGAGCAGATACAACGGCACATCGCCCCGTGCGGAGGCGTGGCGGTCGCTCCGTGAGGTGTTGTCGGGGTGCGTTTTGGTGATGAGCTTTTGCCGTTTGGTGCTGTCACCTTTGACTAAATAGACCCGTTTCGCATAGCCATCTCGGCGGCATTTTCGCCAAAATTGGTAGGCGTTGTCGGTTACGCCCTCTTCGCCGCCACTGTCCACCGCCATTGCCAAAATCGGCATAAAGTCGCTCGGCTTGTGAGCAAGGACGTAGCGTTTTTCCAGCACATCTGAAATCAGAATATGCCAATCTTCGGGAATACGAGGGTCGATTTTTTCGATCACACCATCTCTGTCGGGTAGTGTGTGCGAGATGTTGTAGCGGTCAATCAACCAGCGTTCGCCATTCTCGCCATAGCCAACCATCTGCACCACAAAACGGCGATTTTTGCCGCCCTGTACATCGACTGCCGCCACGATAAAGCGACATTGCGGTGGCACGGTTTTCTCTTCAACCTCTTCACGGCGTTCCATTAACTCATCAGAACGGCGTTGTTCTAATGCAGATCGTGGTAAGTAAGGTAACCCCCAGTCGGTATTTGTTACCGCTTTGAGGGTTTCCTCACTGCCAGTCATTTCATATTCGTGTTCGGCATTGAGCAGTTTGTAGGTGAGCTGCGCCCACGTTTGGTAGGCTGCCGCTGGCCCTTCAAGCCAAAAGGAGGCAATACGGGATTTGCGACTTTCGCCACTAATTTGACCGCTTGCATCAATTTTTTGCCCCTCTTTGAGCCATACGCCTTTGATGTTTAGCTCTCGTTTGAGTTCGGGCGGAATCAAGGCTTGGCAGTGGGGGCATTGTAGCCGTGCGTTTTCACTGGCTTTGACAAAATCGCTTTCTTCTCGGTAGCCAACCATATTTGCCATTGATGGTTCAAAATACTCTGAGCAACAAGGGCATTGCCAGTAAAATCGACGGCGATCACCGCGATTGTATAGGCTTAAAATGCCTGTTGTTGGTGGAGCCTCGTGGGTGCTTTTCGGGATATGTTTGAGATCAACAATATCTTTACCGGGCGAACTCTCCACCAAAGTCATTCCTGCTGACATAAAGGTGGTCGTCCGCTTTGAGGCAAGGGAGAAACCATCACCTTCACCGTCCACATCTTCGGGCCAGCGGTCGTAGTCAGTCAGAGCAACATATTTGTAGTCCGATGAAGAAAGCACATTGATAGACGGCCAGCCGATTTTGAGCAAGTTGCCCGCTCGGAAATACTTGTCGTGGACATTGTTATCGTTTTTGCGTGGGCTTAGCCGCTTGGCAATTTCGGGCGAACAGCGGAATGTGCGGTCAAGCCGTTTTCGGCTATGTTCGCTGGCTTTCTCTTGGGTAAGTTGCACCAACAGGAAATCGGACGGATCGCAGATAATTGAGTAGGTTATCCAGCCGTCAATCAAGCCGATGGTTTTACCCGTTCGTGCCGGCCCGACAAAAATCACCGCATCATATTCTCGGCTGTTGAGGCAGTCCATCGGTTCTAACATATAGGCGGCGGTGTGTTTATCCCATTTGACCGAGTTTCCTCCGCCAAGTGGCACACGCATATATTCCGCTACGGCATCGGAGACTTTCATTCGGCGAGGTGCTTTGACAGCGTTCGCCATATCACGGCGGATTTCTTTGGCACTTGCAAACATTAGTCATCTCCCTGTTCGGTCGTTGGGGCTTGTTGGATATGGAGAGCCATCTGATCTCGCACATCATCAATTACTTGTTGCACCCGGATAAGGTCTTTCGGCTGCAATCCACAATCCCGCTCCAAAATATCCGGCAAGGTTTCGAGTGTTTGCACTACTGCTTTTGCCATTGCACCCATTTCAAACGCCACTTCGGAGGCTGGGATTAGCTCGCCTGTTTTCTCCTCATATTTGAGACGTTCGTTTTCCGCTTGCCAAAATGACTTGCGATCAACCGGAGAGAGGCTATCGACATCCGCCGACATCTTTTCCGCCAACCCGGTGAGGATTAAATCACGCAGCGCATAGAGCTTTAATTTGCTGTTACTGCCAAGCGATGGGGTGAGCCCTGCCACTCGCTGAGATACTGTCTGGCGGTGCAATCCGGTGAGTTCGGCGATCTGATTGATGTTAAGTTTTAGATCAAATAAGTTATCCATTTGCTCAAATCCTAAAAAAATCAAAACCGCCTAAAAAAACGGCAACATCACAGGAAGATGATGATGCCTAGAAACCCAAAAAACTGCCGAAAACCGCGCTGCCGCAACCCCGTGGAAAGGGGTATCCCCTCGGGAGTACCTTTTACAAACTATGCAACACATTGCTTAGTTATGATCTTGATACAATCAAAAGCATAACTAAGTAATGTAACGCAAATGAAAAGGGAGCAATTAAGCTCCCACTCTCATTAGCGGTTTAATCCGCCAAGTTATTTAAACCCTTGCTTAGTCTGTGCTTGCCACTCTCTAATACGGTCAATTTGACTCGCACACAAATCACGCTCTCCCATTACTTTAATGAGATAATCCACCGTATCGCCGTAGGTTTTACCGCTAAATGCTGTCCGCTCGCACGGCACAAGGTAAGCCGCAGGCGGATATAAATACTCAGTGCTGACGATTGTTTTGCTAGTGCAACCGCTTAATGCTATCAGCAACACCATTAGGCAAATCAGCCTTAGCACAACTGTCTTGTGCCAGTATTGATGTAATTTCATTCTTGGCCACCTCCACTTTATTCCGCAGCTCATTTGCAATTTTTTGGCTTTTTTCGACCGCTTGTCGCTCTTGCTCTAAGCTATCGGTTAGCCGTTGATTGGCTTTTTGCTGCTGCTCAATGGTTTGGGCTTGTGTTTGGTTTTCGGCTCTTAAGCCATCAATCTGCTTGGACTGGTGCCAAATCCAGCCACACAAACCCAAAATCATTACTGTGGCAGCTAGATAAATGTATTTAATCATTTAGTCCGCCATTAGCTTTTTATAATAAGCTGTACGCTGAGTTAGACCGTGCGTTCCGCCATTAATCTTTTTAGTAACAGTAAGAATGTCGCTAAATTCGGATAACTTGCGACTTACCCAGTACCAAACAGCCACCTGTACTGTCAATGCTAGATTTTTAGTGATTTGGTCGGGGTCAGTCACTAGACTTGGTAAGCCTTCCCATTTAGCAAACTCGATATAATTTGCCTTACCGGTAATTTGAATTAAGCCACGCCCACGATATTTCCAACCATCGCCACTTTGTTCATTGCCGTTACCCATTCGATTTGCATACACCCGATTAGCAATAGCACGCTTATCTCGAGCATAAAGTACGACATTGTGTTGGCTAAAGTATTTCGGGAATGTTCGCAATAGAGCAGTTGCAGAATAGTTAAGGTTTTCTTCAAATACACTATATCCGGCACATTCCACACCACACTGAGCCAAGAACATCGCCTGTTGCTCTTTTGTTTTGCAGCCTGCTTTTTCAATGTGTTTGTCAATAATTGAGTAAATACCACTAACTGCATTAGGGAATACTTGTTTAAACTTACTTTCACTAATCCACATTTTCACCACCTGCTTTTTTGTTCAAGAATTTTAAAATCATCTGGCGAATTGCACTTGTACCCAATAATCCAATTCCCGCACCAATAGGGGTAATCAGTGATACATCAGCATTGATATAAATTAAAATAGGACGCATTGAGCCAGCAATAACGCTACACAAGATAGCCTCTGCCAGCACTCGTTTAGGTGTATCTGTTTTACCATACAGAAATGACTTGGTAATAGATGTAAAAAAAGCAATGATAACGCCACAAATCCAGCCATTATGATTGCTTAAAAACATTACAAGATAATTCCAAGCCTGCGTATATATATCAGGGTTCTTTTCAGGCATTGTATTCATACTCCACCCCGTTTCGAGGCAATAAAAAAGCCCAGTCGTGAGACTGAGCTTTGGTTAAAAATTCTGCTAGAATACTGTTCCCCAACAAATAAACTAGCAGAGGGTAAAAATGATTGAATTTACTCTGTCCCATCAGAAGCATTTAACCTTGCTTCACGTCATTATTACTGGCAAATGGATAAATTTTCCTACTTCGGAAGTGCTGAACGCAATCTGATATACGTCGAGATGGCCAGCCCACGGCATAGCGATCTTGAGATTTTTCTTGATCTTCTTCACCGCTTTTTGACTGAGTATTTAGTTGTTCCGTCATAGCAATCCCTCATTGATTTTTGTAGCTAAGATAGATCTTCAACCCTTGGGAAAGGGAAATTTGGCGGAGCCTTAATTCCTAACTTTTCATCTCTTAATCGAGAGAGGGCTTTGCAACCAGCAAAAGTAAGTGTTCCAGCTTCAGAAAAATAAGGCTTATCTTCACCAAATTTTTCTCTGCATTCTTGAATTGCATCATCAAGGTTATACATAACATTTACTCACGTTTGGCAAGGGTGGCTGGACTCAAACCAACAACCAACGATTTTGGAGACCGTTGCTCTACCTATTGAGCTACACCCTTAAAATAAAAAGCCCCAAGCATTTCTGCTCAGGGCTGTAAAATTCTTTTTAAGTTCACCACCTATGCAATGAACCGCAACTTACCACAAATAATACACTTTATACTTAAGCTATACAACACTTTTTAATCAAACAAATACAAAAAAGCCCATAATTTACAAAACTATGGGCTTTCTAATGAAAATTCACTTGTTTTATTCGGTGTTCCGAACTATAATAATCTCACTTTCAACGGTTCGGGTTGAAAGTGAGTGTGAGGCTTAATCCTCACGCTTGAAGAAGGAACAAACGATGTTTAAGTACATTGTCCTAGTTATCTTCTTGTTAGTTATCAGCTCCCCAGCCTACTAACTTGAAATAACTCGCTGGGGGCGAAAGCTCCCAGCTCTTCAAACAGGGTCATTTTAGGAATTTAGAATGAAATTGTCAACCAATGAATTAAAAGCACTATCTGATGAAAGAAGAGGGGTGAGAGCGAAATCTTACAAGCTAAGCCTCGAAACTATTGCTCTTATTGAACAATTATCGAAGCAGTTAGATATGCCTCAAAACCAACTGATTAAGTTAGCCGTTGAGAAACTACAAGAACAGACGAATCTCACTACCAATTAATACTCCCTCCACAAATCGCTCGGCAAGTCGCAATTCATTTTCAAAGGCCCCCTTGCTGAGCGACAACTTCTGCCAAATAGGCTTATTTTCTAGCCCTGCAACATACCGCAGATACAAAATAGCAAATTGCAGTTCATCACTCTCGAGTGATTCTAACTCCTCACGCTTATCGTTCGGTTTAGCTAAATTGGCAAGGTATGCTTTGGCTTTACCGGCTGGGTCTAGTTTTCTAATCTGCCGATCAACCTTGGCTAAGGTATCATCATCTAATCGAGGTAAATAGCGTTGTTTTTCTCTCTCTTGCGGAGATTCACGCATAAACGCCTGCATTGTTGGATAGCCTTTGCAATCCGTAAACCTAACGAAACTACCCCATAAGTTTAATACACCTTTAATATCAATTAACATTCAAACGCTCCTTAATTCTCACAATGACCGCACCGCCTTTTTGATTGCCTTTGTCCTCAAATGTGAGCTTTTTCACATATTTTCGGGAGTCATCAACAATCACTTTGCTATATACCAACGAATCTAAAATACACTTACCTAAGTTATCCAAATCCCGATCTCGGTTATCGGGGAAGTAAACATCACACTCAATTTCAACCTGTCCGCCAAATTTCGGCTTATTTCGAGTAGCAAGAAATGTTGCCCATTGGTAATCTTTACCTCGTTTACACACCACTCGTCTTGTTTTGCTTACCCACCGCCAATAGTCATTTACGCTTGGCGGATAGGGCAGTATTAATTCAACCATCTATTTCTAATACCCCCAAACCTAACGCTCGATGTAAAAACTTAATCAACAACTCTAATTGCGAGCCGTAATCTTGCTCAAACTTACCCACATTACGATGTAATTCATCATGGTGGATTCGGCAGAGTGGTATTACAAATAAATCGTGCTGTTTACTCCCCATCGCTCCGCCATAGCCGATAATATGATGTGGATCGTCTGCTTGTTTACCGCAACACATACAAGGCTGAGCTTTTACGTACTGCAACCACTTCCGCCATTCAAACCGCTGTAATTTCGGTTTTGCCATAAATGCCGCCAACGGCTCCGGCTCGACTTTCAGTTTTAACTTTTCAGCCCATTGTTTTAGATTGGCTCGAGCATTCGGCACATCATCAAAGCCGATATTACTTTCTTTATTCACACCGCTATTATTCAAAGCCGGATAACCTAAAAAGTGCTGTAAGGCATTATCATCTAACTCATTTAACAAACCTTTGATACTCGCAAACAACACTAAGTCCGCAAATTCAATGACGGTAGCTTGTGTCTTGCGTAAGGTTAAGCGGATTTGTTGGGCGATAA
>NZ_SMAC01000040.1 GCF_004342115.1 Mannheimia haemolytica
TTTTTGTTTAGATTGATTTTTGACACTCATATTCTAAACGGGAAACTCTCACTTTTTAGAGTGAATTGTCAGATCAAGTCTGATCTTCTACATTTTATTACCATTTTTTAATGACGCTCCTCAATAATATAAGTTGTGCTAAATCCGATACAATCATTATTTATTAGGTATACCAAGCGGTCATTTTTACTAAAACTCTGCAAAAAAGAAAGGGCGAATAGTAATTCGCCCCTACATCAGCTTTATAAATGTCTCAATAGCGTATCCAATAAAAAACCGCAGCTAAATTACTTTAGATACAGTTCTCAATACAAATTATGCGTGTTCTTTTAAGCGTTTAATTAATTGGGCATTTGCCGGTGGGAAAGCTCCCTCATCTAAATCCGATTGTGCGATCCAAAAACCTTCTTGCCCTTCTCTTCCGTAAGGTTCATTTACCCACTCTTCCACCAAATAAAAGAAAAATTCAATGATTTTTGTTGGATATTCAAAGCAAAAATTTTCATACGGAAAAGCGCTTAACACTTGAATACCAATTTCTTCTTCTAATTCTCGTTTTAGTGCTTCTTCAGGGGTTTCATTGGGATCGACTTTCCCCCCGGGAAATTCAAGAGACTGAGCAAAATCTTGCCCTTCTAAACGTTGGGTTAAGTAAATTTGCCCAAATTCGTTACGAATAATCCCTGCTGAGACTTGAATAATCGGTTTTGACATAGTTTCCTTCACTCTTTCTATAAATTCAAGCGGTCATATTAAGCAGAAAATTTGCAAATTCCTGACTGAATATGACCGCTTGTTAATTACGAATATCTCGCTTTGTTACCATGGCAATGCTTATATTTTTTGCCCGAACCACAAGGGCAAGGGTCATTTCGACCAATATTTAAGTTTGCCAACTCTTCTTCACTTAAGCTCTCTGCGCTATTTTCTTCTCTACTACCAGCAGCAGAATCGGTAGCTTGTGTAACTGGCGTACTTGCAGCGTCCATTTCAGCTTGCTGGCGTTGCGCTTCTTCCACCTCTTCTTTGCTACGCACTTGAATACGGCTTAAAATGCTAATTACATTCAATTTTAAGGTATCAAGCATATTGGTAAACATCGCAAAAGATTCCTTTTTATACTCTTGCTTCGGATCTTTTTGTGCATAACCACGCAAGTGAATACCTTTGCGTAAATAATCCATTGAGGCTAGATGCTCTTTCCAAAGCTCATCTAAGTTTTGTAGCATTACACCTTTTTCAAAATTACGCATTACCTCTGCGCCTACTATTTCTTCCTTCGCATTGTACTCTGCAATCGCAATATTTAAGATACGTTCACGCAAAGTCTCTTCGTGCAAGTCTTTTTCAGTTTCAAGCCAGTGAGAAATCGGTAAATCCAACCCAAATTCACGGCGTAAACGCTCTTCTAAGCCCGGCACATTCCACATTTCCTCGATAGATTGAGGCGGAATATATTGGTTAATCGTGCTTTCAAATACATCTTGGCGAATGCTTTCGATCATTGAGGCAATATTATCTGTTTCTAATAGATGATTGCGTTGTTCGTAAATTACTTTACGCTGTTCATTGGCAACATCATCATATTGTAATAAATGCTTACGCCCATCAAAGTTATGCGCTTCTACTTTCGCCTGTGCAGAGGCAATCACTTTGGTTAACAGTTTAGACTCCATCGCTTCACCTTCTTCGGTAAAGGCTTTACGCATCATATTTAATTTACCTTCATTGAGGTAAATTCTCATTAGGGCATCATCTAAAGAGAGATAGAAACGTGATGACCCCGGGTCACCTTGACGACCAGAACGACCTCGCAACTGGTTGTCGATACGGCGGGATTCGTGGCGTTCTGTACCAATAATATGTAAACCACCGGCTTGCATTACGATGTCATAACGCTCTTGCCACGCAGCTTTAATCGCATCAATTTGTTCTTGTGTCGGGTTCTCAAGCTTGGCTACTTCCATTTTCCAGTTACCGCCAAGCACAATATCCGTACCACGACCAGCCATATTGGTTGCGATAGTAACCGCCCCCGGAGCTCCCGCTTCCGCTACAATTTCAGCCTCTTGAGCGTGGAATTTCGCATTTAATACGTTATGAGCAATACCGGCTTTGGTTAATTCTGCCGATAATAACTCTGATTTTTCCACCGATGCTGTGCCAACCAAAACAGGCTGTTCACGCTCGATACAGTCTCTAATTTCAGTAATAATCGCCGCAAATTTCTCCGCTTCGCTTTTAAACATTAAGTCTGTACGGTCATCACGGATCACCGGTCTGTTGGTTGGAATCACCACCGTATTTAAGCCATAAATTTGCTGGAATTCAAAGGCTTCGGTGTCTGCCGTACCAGTCATACCGGCTAATTTTTCGTACAAACGGAAATAGTTTTGGTAAGTAATTGAGGCAACAGTTTGGTTTTCGCCCTGAATAGCCACACGCTCTTTAGCTTCAATCGCTTGGTGTAAGCCGTCAGACCAACGACGTCCAGCCATTGTACGACCGGTGTGCTCATCAATAATCACAATTTCACCGTCTTTTACAATGTAATCTACGTTGCGTTCAAATAATTTATGGGCACGCAATGCTGCACTCACATGGTGTAACAGCGAAATACGAGCAGGGTGATATAAACTTTCGCCCTCTTCCATTAACCCCATTTGAGTTAAGAAATCCTCTACTTTCACCATACCACGCTCGGTTAAATGAGCCTGTTTGTTTTTCAGATCTAAGGTAAAATCGCCCTCACCGGTGTACTCTTCACTGTCTTCTTTATCTTGAGCAATCAAATGCGGAATGATTTGATCTACCGCTTGATAAATTTGGGTCGCATCTTCCGCAGGCCCTGAAATAATTAACGGCGTACGAGCTTCATCAATTAAAATAGAGTCTACTTCATCAACTAATGCGTAGTGTAACTCACGTTGGAAACGTTCGTTTTTATCGTGAGCTAAGTTATCACGCAAGTAATCAAAACCTAATTCGCTGTTAGTCGAATAGGTAATATCTGCTTGGTATGCAGCACGTTTTGCATCAGAAGGTAACCCCGGAATATTCACTCCAACGGTTAAGCCTAAAAACTCAAATAACGGACGGTTGGTTTCCGCATCACGGCGGGCGAGGTAATCATTCACCGTAACAACATGAACACCTTTACCGGTTAAAGCATTCAAATAACAAGATAAAGTTGCAGTTAGGGTTTTACCTTCCCCAGTACGCATTTCTGCAATATTACGCCCCGTTAGCACCATACCGCCGATCAGCTGTACATCAAATGGTCGCATACCTAATACTCGTTTGCTTGCTTCTCTCACTGTCGCAAAAGCTTCAGGTAATAGGCTATCTAGCGATGCACCATCTGCAAGGCGTTGCTTAAACTCCGCTGTTTTATCCTTTAACGCCTCATCAGATAATTGCTCGAAGGTTGGTTCAAGCTTATTAATTTGTGCCACTCGCTTTCTTAAACGTTTTAAAGTGCGATCGTTGCTTGAGCCAAAAATAGAAGTCAGTAATTTTGAAATCATTGTGTTATTCCTAAATATAAAAATGGGTTAATCAATTAATGGTAAAATTAAATTATATTTAGGTTTGTGGCCCGGCTCGAATGGGGTAAGCATTTTGTCTATCCAAGCGGTAGGAGTTTGCAAAAAATTCGCAAAAATGCACCGCTTGTGGTTTAATTTCCACAATTTTATGGATTAACTCTGCAATAAAAAGCGATTGTTGCTCAATATCATTAGCGGATTGAGCATATTGAAGAAAAGATTGATTAAGAACGGTTTCCTGTTCACTTTCATTGGCGTACGCAACCTGAATTTCAGGTAAAGCAAGTATCGCAACCATTCCCAAAAAGAGTTGCGACCAAAAAGGCGTTCGATGAAAGTGTTTTAAAAATAAGCTCATTAAATTAAGATAAACGAAAAAATTGGGCTAATTATACGCTAAAGTAAAGCCGAATGAGTAAATTATTGGGTCAAGTATCGTAAAATCAAGCCTAAAATAAGACGAAATGTAAAGAAACAGATGAAAAATTCAGCACCTAAAAAGATTAATGACATTTTACAGAACTCAAGCTTAAGCCGTATTGTCGAAAAAGCAAACTTCATTAACGATTTAAACCAAAAAATTCAGAAAAGATGGCCAGAATCTTATCGTGGGCTTTACCGAGTAGTGAATTTAGTTGATAATCAGCTTATTGTGAGCGTTAAGAATGCAACCGTACGGCAAGGTTTAATCTTGCAACAAAATATGTTACTAAAACAGATACAAACCGATTTACCTGAAATAACCCAACTTGAATTTAGAGTAAATCCGAGTGTTACATAATTTAATTTTGAAGAGGAAAATAGTATGAAAAAAATCGCACTCATTGGTTTTACCACCGCAATGCTAGGGGCTTGCTCATTGCTACCACAAAAAAGCGTTAGCGGTACTTATGCAGGTGAATTACCGTGTGCTGACTGTGAGAAAATCCAAGCCCAGCTAACCTTAAATGCAGATAAAACCTACCAATATGATACGGTATATTTTAAAGATAAAAAAGAATACACTTACCGAGACAAAGGCACATACAGTTGGGAACCCAATAAGCCAAATGTGATTCGTCTGGAAAAAGCATCAGGCAATCTTGCCTTCCAAGTGTCTGAACAACACGTTGAACTTTGCGACCCAAATGGCAACACGGTAAAAAACAGCAATAACTATAAACTAGGTAAAGTACGTTAAAAGCAGATAAAAAGGATTCTTAGGAATCCTTTTTCTTTGTAATCTATCGCCGATCGCATAAAAAAATCCCCAAGCAATGTTTGCTCGGGGATAACCTAAAAATGAAAAAGTATTATCTACTTTAACTTAACCAAGGAAATATCTATGAAAACAGTAAGGAATCTTTCAGTATGAATGGCGGTGAGAGGGGGATTCGAACCCCCGATACAGTTTCCCATATACACGCTTTCCAGGCGTGCTCCTTCAACCACTCGGACATCTCACCGAATCAACAAAAAGATGGCGTAAATATAGCAATTTTACACGGTTCTTTCAAGTATTTTCTTCACAAAATAAAATAAATCATTTTTATCCACTTATTGCCCAACACCTAAGCAATTTGGCGATTTAGGTACAAGTCCGCCAGTCGCTTCCCATTCACCTTGGGTATATAGGTGCAAAGCAAGTGCGTGAACGCCATTAGCTAATTCCTCAGCTAAGCAAGCATAGACAGCACGATGACGTGCAACTGTTCTCTGCCCTTCAAATTTATCTGACACCAAAGTTAATTTAAAATGCGATTCTGCTCCTCTACCTGAGCTGTGCATATAGCTTTCGTTTTCGACATTAAAGAAAATCGGCTGAAATTCTGTCTTAATTTTTTGAATAATTGTCTGTTCTACCGACATTTTTTGCTCTCGTTCATTGAAAATCAAAACGAAATAATACTATACTAAGCAGAAATTTTCTCGAAATTTATTCAATATAGAAGGATTTACTATGAAACGCTCTAAAAAAACGTTAGTGTTAGCCACTACTTTTGTTGCCGCATTACTAGCCGGCTGCCAAAGCCAATCCAACACATTAACATTCTCTACCCCAACGCCAACTGCTGTATTTAACACAAACAATCAAACGGCTGCGGTGAATGTAATGACACAAGATTTACGCACCTCGCGTGAAATCGCAAGCTACACTAAAAACGGAGAGGTCATTCGTTTAACCGCAGTGCCTGAAGTTGCTGCAATGTTCCAACAAGCCGTCCAACAAGACCTGAATGCAAAAGGTTTCCAAATTGTACAAGGTGCAGCGAATGCCAATGTGGTAGTGAATATTCGTAAATTCTTTGCCACAGTAGAACAAGGAAACTTACGCTACAAAGCCGATGCACAAGTGAGTGTAAAAGTGGCAGTGCAAGGTTCTAAAGGAAACTTTAGCAAAAACTTCAACGCTACCCGTGGTTACGAAGGTGCATTTGGTGCAAGCAATGATGAAATCAAGAAAGTGTTAGACCAAGCCTATTCTGATGTGGTGAAAGCTATTTACAACGATAATGAAATCGCCAATGCAATTCACCAGTTCAAATAATTAATTTTTTCTGGCAAGCGGTCATCTTTCTTCGATTTTTTGCAAAAAACGTGGAAAAATGACCGCTTGTTGTTTTCTCGTTTTGTGATGTGGCTCGAAAAATAAGATAAATTAACTTGATTAAACGATCAGTAGCCCCCACAATAGAGACTCATCGCAGGGAGGAAAAATATGAATAATCCTTATCATAATGTTAGCCAAGAATATCTTGATTATCTTGCTAAAAAAGTAAAGCAAGGAAAGGAAGATATTAAAAACGGTCGGATTTATTCACCCGAAGAGGTCAGAAAAAGAGTTATTGCTGCCGCTTTTAGAGGTGCTGAAAATGCCAAAAAAGTTGCATAATATTTATTATACTGAAGAGGCCTTAATAGATTTAGAGAATATTGCCATCTCAGTTAGTGAATTTACCGGTTATGCAAGTAGTGGAATTAGGATACTAGAAGAATTGGAAAATAGTATTAATAATTTAGCCATTTTTCCTACAATGGGTGTAAAAGGTGCAATTATTAATACGAGAGAACTATATCATAACGGCTATAGAATAGTGTGTGAAGTTAAAGAGAATGAAATTTCGATTATTACTATTGTGCATTGTTCAAGACTTTATCCTTAACCCGTTTTAACTTACCTATGGCAGACAATCGTCTGCCTTTAATTTATAACTAGATAATTATGAGAATCCCAAGAATTTACCACCCACAGCCGTTAGCTGGTCTTCAAAGTTGCGTGTTAAGTGAAGATGCCGCTAACCACGTTGGGCGAGTGCTACGAATGAAACAAGGAGAGCAAATCATTTTATTTGATGGTTCAAACCACGTTTTCCACGCTACGTTACAAGCGGTCGAAAAAAAGCAAATTATTGCAAAAATTGATTCAAGTGAATTAGATGACCGAGAATCCAACCTGCCGATCCATTTAGGGCAAGTGATTTCCCGAGGCGATAGAATGGAATTTACCATTCAAAAATCGGTGGAGCTGGGGGTAAAAACTATTACCCCACTTTGGTCGGAACGTTGTGGCGTGAAACTCAATGATGAACGGCAAGATAAAAAATTACAGCAATGGCAGAAAATTGCGATTGCCGCCTGTGAACAATGCGGACGAAATGAAATCCCTGAAATTCGCCCGATTATGAAACTCACCGACTGGTGCAAAGAACAAGACGATATGTTGAAACTGAATTTGCACCCAAGAGCCAAATATACCATTCGTGAACTGCCGAATGTGCCGAAAGCTGGTGTTCGTTTACTGATTGGCTCTGAGGGCGGATTATCTGCCGAAGAAATCGCCATGACCGAGAGCGAAGGTTTTACTGAAGTATTACTGGGTAAACGAGTGTTACGCACAGAAACCGCCTCACTTGCGGCAATTACTGCGTTACAAGTTTGTTTTGGAGATATTTAATGTTAGAGAATTTACAAGGTAAATTTTTAATTGCCACGCCGGAAATGGACGATGACTATTTCGAGCGTACGGTGGTCTATATTTGCGAACATAATCCGCAAGGTGCAATGGGAGTAGTAATTAACACTCCTACCGATCTGTCGGTTCTAGAGCTGATTACCCGAATGGATTTCCAAATGGCGAACCAGCGTGATTACAAAAAAGACCAAATGGTGTTAAGCGGTGGGCCGGTAAATCAAGATCGTGGCTTTATTATTCACACCAAAACCGCCAATGATTTTATTCACACTTATCCGATCACCGATAAAATTACGCTCACTACCTCCGGTGATGTGTTAGACTCCTTTGGCACACTGGCTTCACCTGAAAAATTTATTGTGTGTTTAGGTTGTTCCACTTGGCGTGGCAGCCAGCTTGAGCAAGAAATTGCTCAAAATTATTGGATTGTGTCTGATGCGAATGAAAAAACGCTGTTTGAAACCGGTTATTTAGAGCGTTGGGCAGAAGCCTATGAAATGATGGGGCTTTCAAGCATACCGTCAAGAGCTGGGAGAGCTTAATGACAGAAACCACAACAAAAACCGTGATTGCCTTTGATTTTGGCACAAATAGCATCGGCTGTGCAGTTGGACAAAGTATTACCGGCACAGCTCAAGGTTTAACTACATTTAAAGCCCAAGACGGTATTCCAAACTGGGAAGAGATCGGAAAACTCTTGCAAGATTGGAAACCAGATATGCTGGTTGTTGGGCTACCCTTGAATATGGACGGCACAGAGCAGCCTTTAACTCAGCGTGCCAGAAAATTTGCCAATCGCTTAAACGGACGCTTTAATCTGCCGGTTGAGCTACAAGATGAACGCCTCACTACTGTTGAGGCAAAAGCGGAAATTTTTTCTCGTGGTGGTTACAAAGCATTAAAAAAGGATAAAGTGGATTCCATTTCCGCTTGTTTAATTTTAGAAAGTTGGTTTGAGAATCACTAATTTGTAAAAAATTGCTGATTTTTAACCGCTTGTAAAAGGAAAAATTATGACACATTCCACCAAAACTCTCGTGGCGATAGCCTCCATTATCATTATTCTGGCAGGGATTAAATTATCCAATGAAATTGTTGTGCCATTTTTACTTTCGCTATTTATTGCCATTATTTGTTCACCAATGATCAAATTTATGACTAAGCGTAAAGTGCCATTATGGTTAGCCATTACCATTTTACTTATTGTTTTTATCTTAGGATTCAGTTTCTTAGCAGGCATTATTAATAACACCTTGCAAGAATTTACTAATGCTATTCCGCAATACAAAATTCAGCTTTCATCTAGAATCCAGGTGATTCTAGAACTCGCCCATAGATGGCATATTCCACTTACCCTCTCACAAGAAGAGATTATGAGCAAATTTGACCCAAGCTCAATAATGAATTTGGTCAGCAAACTGCTAATGGGGCTATCCGGTGCATTATCGAATATTTTTGTGATTTTCTTAGTCGTCATTTTTATGCTATTGGAAATGCCGGTTGCCAAATATAAATTAGCCCTCGCACTTAGCCCAGATGATGATTTAAGCAACGAAAAAGAGTATATCAACCAAGTACTTGAAGGGGTGATTGGTTACCTTGGAGTTAAAACCTTTGTGAGCCTACTCACCGGAGGGTTAGTTTGGATCTTACTAGAAATTCTAGGCGTAGAATATGCGATTTTATGGGCAATTCTAACCTTCCTGCTTAACTACGTCCCGAATATCGGCTCTATTTTGGCGGGAATTCCAATTGTGATTCAAGCCTTGGTACTCAATGGCTTTTCTATAGGATTAGGCACTTTAATCGGCATTGTCGTGATTAATATGGTTGTGGGTAATGCGCTTGAACCTAAATTAATGGGCAAGAAACTCGGGCTTTCTACCCTTGTAGTGTTCCTCTCACTTCTATTTTGGGGGTGGTTACTTGGCACCGTAGGAATGTTACTTTCTGTTCCACTTACGATGGCGTGTAAAGTGGCATTAGAATCCAATAAAGCCACCCAAAAATATGCCGTATTATTTAGCGATTTAGAAGAAGTACCGAAAGAACAAAAATATCGTTAAATTCACTTGACGGAAGCAAAAGAGTTGCTAGAATTTGGCAAATCTTTTTTATTTTACATTATAAAATAAATTAGATTGTTCGGATGAAGGTAGCTGGAGAGAAATGAATTAACATTTCACCGACGAGGTAAACTCTTTCAGGTGCAGTGAACACTGCGGGGACTGTTACTGGACGAACCCTTGGAGAGAGCGGATTAAAATCCGCCGCCGAAGGCGAAAATACAGCAATGTGTGAAACGCTCAGGCAAAAGGACAGGGGAGAAAAGTTATACG
Source organism: Mannheimia haemolytica (assembly GCF_004342115.1). Lineage (GTDB taxonomy): Bacteria > Pseudomonadota > Gammaproteobacteria > Enterobacterales > Pasteurellaceae > Mannheimia > Mannheimia haemolytica. Next base: position 9,840 of record NZ_SMAC01000040.1, read on the forward strand.
ATACAAGCGGTGTTTTTTTGCTAATTCTTTGCAAAAAATTTCCGTTTTTTGACCGCTTGTCTCTTGCATTCCTTTTCTTTCCTTGTAAGCAGTTTTTACGAGGAACATCAAATGTCTATCGACACTATTCTTAATCAAATCAACAGTTTTGTTTGGGGCCCGCCACTCCTGATTTTAATTTCAGGCGTAGGGTTATATTTAACCTTTTCACTCAAAGGTATTCAATTAAGCCAACTAGGGCAAGCCTTTCGCTATATGTTCAAACCGGAAAAAGGCAAAGGGCAATCGGGCGATATTTCCGCTTTTGCAGCCCTTTCCACTGCCCTAGCAGCTACTATCGGCACGGGGAATATTGTCGGCGTGGCAACCGCTATTCATTCGGGCGGGCCTGGAGCATTATTTTGGATGTGGCTGATTGCCTTATTCGGTATGGCTACGAAATATGCCGAAGGCTTATTGGCAATTAAATATCGAACTAAAGATAGAGCCGGATTTGTGGCTGGTGGTCCGATGTACTATATCGAACTGGGAATGGGAAAAAAATGGCGTTGGCTTGCTAAAGCCTTTGCGTTTTTTGGCGTATTGGTCGCTTTGCTTGGTATTGGCACGTTCCCCCAAGTGAATGGCATTACCCACGCCTTAGAAAGCACCTTTGATGTGCCGATTATCTTCAGTGCGATCATTTTAACCCTTATCGTTACCGCTATTATTTTAGGTGGCGTGCAGCGGATTTCTAAAATTGCAACCATTGTTGTACCGTTTATGGCTATTGGGTATGTCATCGCCGCTTTATCCGTCATTCTACTGAATATGGAAAAAGTCCCACAAGCAATTATTACTATTGTACACGCAGCTTTCAACCCACAAGCGGCATTAGGCGGAGCAGTCGGATTCACCGTCATGCAAGCGATTCAATTAGGGGTTGCACGTGGTATTTTCTCGAATGAATCAGGATTAGGCTCTGCCCCCATCGCCGCCGCTGCCGCCCAAACCAAAGAGCCGGTACGTCAAGGCCTAATTTCAATGACCGGCACGTTCTTAGACACTATTATCGTCTGCACAATGACCGGCTTAGTAATTGTGATTTCAGGGGCTTGGGCAGGCGATGTAAAAGGCGCAGAACTCACCACAACCGCTTTTACTCAAGGTTTAAACAGCTCATTCGGTGCGATAATTGTGACAGTTGGTTTAGTCTTCTTTGCCTTTACCACCATTTTAGGCTGGTGCTACTACGGTGAACGCTGTTTTGTCTATCTCACTCGAGGTCGCACCCAATACATTAAATTATACCGCTTGCTGTTTATTGCACTCATCGCCTCTGCTCCATTTTTACAACTCGATACAATTTGGACGCTGGCAGACATCGTGAACGGCTTAATGGCATTCCCGAATTTAATCGCATTGATTGCGTTACGCAAAGTGATTATTAGTGAAACAAAAGATTTCTTCGCTCGCCTTAAAACAGGTAAAGCCGAATAAAAAATGATAGAATGAGGGCTTATTAGCCCTCTCTTTTTTAATAATGAAATATCTTTACGCCCTGATTTTTAGCTTATTTTTCTCATCGGTATATGCCGCCGAACGCCAACTACAATGCAAAGTCGTTGGCATTAGCGATGGCGACACCCTCACTTGTTTGGTCAATAAAACACCACTAAAAATAAGGCTACAACATATTGATGCCCCCGAACAAGCGCAGCCTTACGGCAACAAAGCCAAACAAGCTCTGGCTCAATTCGTGTTTCAACAAAACATTACTGCCATAGTTTCAGGCTATGATCGTTACCAACGATTACTTGCCACCCTCTACTTAAACGATAAAAACATCAACTTAGCCTTAGTGGAAAACGGTATGGCGTGGGCTTACACCACAAAGCGGGAATATATCGAAGCACAAGATCAAGCACAGCAAGCTAAAATCGGCTTATGGCAGGACAAATTCCCGATTAACCCGAGCCAATGGCGAAAAACACACACCTCAACCTTACCACAAGCGGTCAAAAAACCGGAAAATATTGCAAACCAGCCACCAACGATTGATTGCCAAATTAAATTAAGCTGCAACCAAATCGGCAATTACGCACAGGCAAAACGCTACTTTCAACAATGCGGCTGGAAAGAGCTAGACGGCAACAACGACAGCATTCCGTGCAATAAACTTTATCGGCAAGAACAGAAAAATAGGAATTAATTTACCTGTCATTCAGGGCAATAATTCTATCCGCCGACTGAATAGTCGATTGTCTATGAGCAATAATAATCCTTGTTATCTTCATTCGTGAAATAGCTTGATTGACAAGCTTCTCATTTTCTTCATCTAAATGGCTAGTCGCCTCATCCATCAAAAGAATTTTAGGCTTTTTATATAAAGCTCGAGCAATAAACAATCGTTATCTTTGTCCGCCAGACAAATTATTTCCTAATTCTCCTAATAAGGTTTCATAATTCATCGGCATTGCCATAATATCATTGTGAATATTCGCAAGTTTGCTACATTCGATAGCCCATTCTCGATCATAATTACTTTCAAAACTAACAATATTCTCTAAAATGGAACCAGAAAAGAATTTATCTTCCTGTAATACGCAAGCAATTTGGCTCCGATATTGACTTAATCCTAACTGATAAATATCAATGCCGTTAAAATACACAGAACCTGAGGTTGGTTTTAATAAACCTGCAATTAATTTTAATAACGTTGTTTTGCCATAACCTGATGGTGCGGTAATAGCAACACTTTCCCCACTTCTGATCACTAAATTGACATTTTCAAGCACATTTTTAGAAAAAGGATCGTATTTGAAACAAAGGTCTTTAACTTCTATATCTGTTTGGTTATGTTCAAATCTGAGTTCTTGATATTTACTTTCATCTTCGACTTCATTTAAAGCAATGTCTGCAATCCGCTCTCTATGTAATGAAAGAATTTTTAGGCTAAAAATAATATCAATTAAATTCCCCATTCGTGAAGAGAAAGAGCCTCGATAGGCATTAAAAGCGACAAACATTCCTAATGTCATCACATTTTCAATCACCATTGTCGCCCCAATCCAAAGAATTAAAATCTGTTCGATGGTAGAAATAAAGGTATGAATACCGGAAAACAGCATATCAAATTTAGTTACCTTAATTGATGTGTTAAAAGCATCCGCATTGAGCGACATCCACTGTTCTTGTCGTTTATTTTCCAATCCTAATGATTTTAACGTTGTAATACCATATAAAGTTTCCATAAAATGCGAATGGGCTTTTGCTCCTTTAATAATCTGCTCTTCATTCAGTTGACGATAAACTAAATAAGTAACCATTCGAAGAATAAAATAGATAAAGGAAAAAGCTAATACTACCCAAAAGAGCCAACCGCCATATAACACCATCATAATAATTAAACTGATGATCATAATCGTATCAATAATCGTGGTAATAATGCTTGAAGTTAGAGTTTTCTGAATGGTTTTTAATGAACTAAATCGGGAATGAATATCACCTACTTGGCGTTTTCAAAGAAATCAAGCGGTAATTTTAAGAGATGAGAAAAGAAACTGGCTGTCCATTGAAAATCAATTAAATAATTCATTTTCAAGGAAACCCAAGCCCTAAACATACTGACCATTGTGCGAAAAAGGGTAAATAAAAATAGCCCAATACAGATAATTAAAAGTAATGATTGATCTTTCGCTTGCATAACGTGATCCATCACTAACTGTGTTCCAATTGGCATCAATAAGGCAATGAGTTCAATGAGCATTGAAAGGGCAAAAATTTTCACTAATGCACCTTTTATGCCAGAAATATGCTTTAAGGTTTCATACAAACTAATGGTATTTTCATTGTTGCTTTTCTCAAATTTAACTTCAGACCAAACTTCTAAAGCGACTCCGGTAAAATGGTTGGAAAATTCAGCACGGGATAATTTACGTTTACCGAAAGCAGGATCGTGGATAATAAACTGTTTTTCACTTGCGTGAGTTAATACTACAAAATGATTAAAATCCCAATGAAGAATACAAGGCAGACGAAGTTGTGGTACTTCATCTAACTCTAGAGAAAGAGGGCGAGTTATTAAACCACAGTCATTTGCAATAGAAATTAAAGTATGCAGCGTTACGCCACGAGAGGAAGTACCATATTGACTTCGCAATTCAAATAAATTGGTGTTTTTATCGTAATAGCCCAACATCATCGCTAAACAGGCTAAGCCACATTCAGCTGTTTCAGTTTGCAAAATAACAGGTATTCTTCTCCGAAAATCAAATTTTAACTGCTTAATTCCTGTCATTATTGCTCCATATTTTTGCGTAATTGATACATAGGGAAAAATATCCACTCATACAGTTTACGTTTTTCTAAAAATAACGTGGCTTCGGCTTTCATTCCACTCATAAAATAAAGGGAGGTATCATTATATTTTACGTTTTGATCGGCAAGCTCAATCAGAATTTTATAAAGCGGAATACCTTGCTCTAAATTTACAGGGAGATTTTTATAAAAACTAAGTTCTTGCAAAGAAGCTGGTAAGGTTGAAATTGACGTAATTTTGCCCTTAAACTGCCCGAATTTTTCAAACGGAAAAGCCTCATAGCGAATATTCACCTCATCGCCTTGTTTAATAAATGAAATGGCACTATTCGGTACCCACATCACTAGCTGATAATTTCCTTTATTCTGTGGCAGAATTTGTGCAAGCGGGTCATTTTCTTTAATAATTTGCCCAACTGTTACGCTGGTACTTTCAATTTTTCCGTCTAAAGAGGCATTAACAATAATATCTGAAACAGATTCAAATTCCATTAAACGAATGTTTAAATCGCTTTTTTGCATTTCATAGCGAATAATCTGATTATTAAATTCGGTTTTACGGGTTTCAATTTCATTTTCCAAGCTAAGTTGGGTGGATTTTAATTGAATTAATTCTTGCTTTAGCTCATTAAACAGTGATTTTTGTTGGAAATAACGGCTTTTCTGAATATTCACTTCATCGTGGCTGGAATGCCCTACTTTTAATAATTTCTCATAGCGTTTAACCAACTCCGCATAGTCATTCATACTTTTTTCAATTTCCACTAAATAACTCTGCTTATCTTGATAAATTTTTTGACTGTTTTTGATCTGCTTTTCAAGGCTATTAATAGTTTCTGATTTATTCTTATATAAAGCAGTTATCGCTTGTTCTGTTGCTTGAATTTGTGATTTCAACGAAAGAATAGAATTAACATTAATATTTTCGCTATGCGTAATTCTATCCAGCGTAATTTTAACCAGCGGATCGCCCTTTTTTTTACCTGCTGATGTGGTTGAATATAATTTTCGGATATATAGCCGGATTTTGGGGCAGATAATAAAATCGGATGAGATTGCATCACTAATTCACCCACAACCGTTTCACGGCGGGTATAATTACCAAACACAATAAATAGAATAAAGGCAGTAAAGATAAAGAAAGAAATGGAAAAGACAACCAAAGCTGGAACTCTGCTAAATAGTACAGCTGTGCTTTTCCATTTTTTCGATTGATATTCAATAGCTTCTTCTCTGAACATATAATACCAATTTTACACTACTACATTAGCACATTTATTTTATATACATTAAAAGCTAATCTTATAAACATGTTACTTCTTAAGAAGAGAATAAGTAAACAAAAAGCAAAACAACACTATATCATAAACTTCTGTATTACACTCGAATGGTAATAATGGATAAACGAATCTGTAAATCATAAAATAAATAAACGCAATATAAATTACAGTAACAAATCTCATAAAACACTCGCAATAAAATTTAGTTACATACATTAATTAATCTTACATCTATACAGACAAGATATATTATTCAATGATTGCCACTTATGAAATAAGGCTTATTCTCTCTTAAACATCTATTATACTCTATTCTTTTCCTAACAGAATCTTTTGCCTCTCCACTTCCATAGGAAGAATAATAACATTTACTATCCTTTTTATCATATTCTTGATAGTCAGCACAAGCAGATAACATTATTAAAGGTAATAACGTCCTAAGAATCAATAGCAACATCGATACCACCTACATTCATAACTTATAATCTATACTTCTGAAGTATTTAGGATAAATTATAAGATTACTATATTTATAATTAAACTTAGAGAAAAAATAGCTCAACCTAATAAATTATTTTAATATTAGCCTCTATCTAGAGGCTAACAAAATAACTATAGTAAAACCTTACTTATTTAACTCAATTTTAGCACACCAATATAAGATAACTGCCAAATAAGCTGAGAAACTTTATCTCGTTTATCTTCTGATATTTTTTCTAAAATATCATTTAATGAAACTTCCTGACCCTGTTTAAGAAATTTAATAACATCTCCAAACTCTTCATCAAGAGAAATACCATATCCATTTGAAATTATCTTATTTTCATAACCAAAGTAGTGATTTTTGGCTTTAAATGAAATTTTTTGATTTTCCGAAATAGAATCATATTGATAATTTCCTAAAGTTTCCAAATTAAGTGGCTTTTCAACCCGCTTCTGATCATAAAAATTCTCTATAAATTTATGATAATTCTCTTTATCTTTAATATATTCTGCTGTTTGTTCTGCCAACTGTGCTATCAACTCTTTATCTGACTCATAATGCGATAAAGAAGCTCGGGCAATTTCTTTCTCAACCATATTTTGAGATACCCAAGTCAGATAGTTATGAGTATAAGCAGGAAAAATGCCTACAGCTAAATGCACAGTTTCTTCTCCAACAGGAATAGGATCGTGCCACCAGCCACGAGGTAAATAAAGAACATCTCCAGCTTCTAATACAATATCCATATATACATCATCAAGATTAGGAGCATATTCAGGCATATCTTTACTACGATGCATAAACAATGGTTTTTTTAAATGTTGGAGTGTGAATAATCCAACGCTTTTTACCCTGCATTTGAACTGCAAAAATATCACGACTATCCCAATGGCTTTTAAAAGATCTTTGAGTATTAAACGCAATATATAAACTTGAAAAAATATGACAGCCTGTAAATTGAGCTATCTCTTGAGAGAAGCAATCAACACTTGGTTCATTTACAATACCATTTGCGACTAATGTTGCCCCATCTCTTAAAAAACCATATAAATTTTCTTCTTGAAATTTATAACGAATAGTACCTAGATCATTATATTCTTCTAAATAATCTTTGGGGCTGTAGTAGATTAGCCCTAAATCTCACACCATTTTCGCAACGTTTTGAGCTGTTCTTTTGGTGTACCAAAGTTAAACCGAAATTCACA
>NZ_SMAC01000041.1 GCF_004342115.1 Mannheimia haemolytica
GCGTTTTAATCACAGTGACTTAAAATCTCAAATATCCTTTTTAAAACAATTGGTTAAGGGTAGTTTAGGTTAGTTATCTAGGACAGCCCCAAAATAAATTATAACCAACCTTTACGTTTAAAATAAAGATAAGGGGCGGAGGCGGCAACAATCATTAAACCAATCGCCATAGGGTAGCCATATTGGAAATGAAGTTCCGGCATAAATTCAAAGTTCATACCGTAAGTAGAAGCAACCAGCGTAGCAGGTAGGAACATCACTGACACCACCGAGAAGAATTTCATAATTCGGTTCTGCTCAATATTGATATAACCCATTGCCGCTTGCATTAAAAAATTCACTTTTTGGAACAAGGATTCATTGTGCGGTTGCAGAGATTCAATATCTCGCATAATGTCACGGGCTTGTTCTAGCTGATTATTCGGCAAACGGGTTTTACGCAGTAAGAAACTTAACGCCCGTTGCGTATCCATCAAACATAAACGCACTTTTGAACTTGCATCTTCAAATTCAGTTAAGCGAGAAAGGGCATCATTGAAATTCTCATTTTCTTGCTGACCGTTTAGAATAACCCGACTTAATTTTTCTAAGTCAGCATAGACTTCTTCAATTACGTCTGCAAGCTGCTCGATTTTGGTCTCAAATAAATCGAGTAAGAGTTCATAGGCGTTGCTGTCAATCAATTTCTCACGGCGGGAACGCATTCGATACAAGCGAAATGCGGGTAAATCCCGATCACGCAAGGTAAACAAACGCCCGTCACGAATAGTGAAGGCGACAGTGGCAATATCGGCGTAATCGTCATCATCTAAGCAGTAAAAGAACGAGTGCAGGTGCAAACCGTCTTCATCTTCAAAGAAACGGGCAGACGCCTCTAAGTCTTCCAATTCACGTTCTTCAGCGAGTGTTTGGTCTAAGCGGTTTTCTAATACGGTTCGTTCAGCTTCTGATGGATCGATGAGATCAATCCAAATCGCATCATTTAATAAAGTTGGGTTAGTTTCATCAACGCTGATTAAACATGCGTTATCTAGTCCAAAAGCACGGATCATGTTTAGCTCCAAATAGTTAGGAGGCTTGGAACAAAAAGGAACAAAGATACTAGGCGAGCATTACCGACCTTGTCGGTAACATTGAGGTTAGACAAGATAGGTTAAACGGGTAAGTATCGACTATGACTGTCCAAAATGTGTAATCCTCAAGAAAAAATAGTGTGCGAATGTTACAGAATTTGGCTTTTCTAGTCAAGAAAGCGGTTATTTACTTAAGAAAATTTGCAAAAAATTAAAGAAAAACGACCGCTTTTTTGCTATGGTTACGCCTAAATTTTGCAACTAGAGACAAGAAAATGAGCGATGTAGAACAATTAGCACCTAAAGATGAAGTGCAACAATCGGCAGAAACCACCCACTTTGGGTTTAAAACCGTAGCGAAAGAAGAAAAACAGCAACTGGTCGCAAATGTGTTTCACTCGGTGGCAGGCAAATATGACCTAATGAACGATTTGCTTTCTTTCGGCATTCATCGAGTGTGGAAACGCTTTACCATTGATTGCAGTGGCGTGCGTAAAGGGCAAAAAGTGCTGGATCTTGCCGGCGGCACGGGTGATTTTACCGCAAAATTCTCTCGCATTGTTGGTGAAAGTGGTGAGGTGATTTTAGCCGATATTAACAGCTCAATGTTGGAAGTCGGGCGGGAAAAATTACGCAATTTAGGCGTGGTTGGAAATGTGAGCTACGTTCAAGCGAATGCCGAATGCTTGCCTTTTGCTGATAACACTTTTGATTGTATTGTGATTAGTTTTGGCTTGCGTAATGTTACCGACAAAGACAAAGCCCTACGTTCAATGTTCCGCGTGCTAAAACCGGGCGGTCGCTTACTTGTGTTGGAATTCTCAAAACCGATTATCGACCCAATCAGCCAGCTTTATAATTTCTACTCATTCAATATTTTGCCGAAAGTGGGCGAAGTGGTGGTAAATGACGCCGAAAGTTACCGCTATTTAGCTGAATCGATCCGAATGCACCCGAAACAAGACGAGCTAAAAGCAATGATGGAACAAACTGGCTTTGAAAGCGTGAATTACTACAACTTAAGTGCCGGCATTGTGGCATTACACAGAGGTTATAAATTTTAGTTTTCTCTTAAATGACTCTCTCCCTTTGTGGGAGAGAGACCGCTTATGAGCGTTTAGCGAAATAAGCAGAGAGAGGGGGCAAGCGGTCATATTTATTCAATATTTTGCAAATACCCCTCTCCCTGATTTTGCTTCTTAATGAAGAACAATCTATCCTTCTCCCAAAAGTGAAGAGGGTAAGTAGGTACGAATGTTAAATAATGTAAAACAACAATTAATGCTCCCGCAATTTACCTTTGGTCTGATTGAAACCGCTTTTAATGCGTTACTTAAACGCTCGCCTCATATTGAACCGAATTTGCGTAAATTGTCCGGAAAAGTGCTAAAAATCGCCCTAACTTCGCCTAAAATCGACTTTTTTGTGTTGTTTAGCGAAAGCCGAACCGATTGGCTTGGCAACTACGAGGGGGAAGCAGATTGTACGGTGCAACTGGCATTTGACACCCTGCCGAAACTAGCGGATAAGCAAAAATTAACCGAGCTGATTAATAATAAATCGTTGGTGCTGACGGGCGATATTCAAGTGTTGCAACATTTCACTGCATTACTTGAACAGCTCGAAAAAGACCCTGCCGAACTGCTTTCCCCTTTTGTTGGCGATGTAGTGGCTCAAACTAGCACCGATCTTGCTAAAAAATTGCTAGGTAAAGTAAAAGCTCAATTTGAGCAAAATAATCAACATTTGGTTGAGAATTTAATCCAAGAAAGACCGGTGTTGGTGCATCGTTTACAGGCGGTGCATTTCTATGACCAAGTCGAAGAACTTGCCCAACAAGCGCTCAAATTAGAGCAAAAATTTACTCACTACGTTCGCTCTTCGAGCCATCAGCAAAGCTGATGTTCAAACGCAAGCGTTTGTGCAAAATTAAATTTAACAAAATAAAATTGTGATATGACTCGAAAAGTTGAGTGAAAGAAATTGCCTCCGGATAGATTAAGCATAAACTTAATCCAAAACGGAGGCTTTTATGTTAATAGAAACAACGATGATCTAAGATATTAAACAAATTATTGCTCAAGCTCGTGAAAATGCGGTTCGTGCGGTAGATTTCCAACGTGTGCTGATGTATTGGCACATCGGAAAACGGATTTTTGAACAGGAGCAACAAGGGCAAGAGCGTGCTGATTATGGAACATACCTGATTAAAATGCTCGCAAAAGAGCTTGAGCCAGAATTTGGAAGTGGTTTTTGTAGCCGTCAATTAGAGCGTTATCGCCAGTTTTATCGTGCGTTTCCAATTGCGACCGCACTGCGGTCGCAATTGAATTGGACACAATATCGTCGTCTAATTCAAATCTCCGATTCTGACAAAAGGGAATTTTATTTGGCTGAAAGTTGTAAGAATAATTGGAGTTCACGCCAGCTGGAACGGCAAATTAATAGTAGTCTATACGAGCGATTATTGCTCAGTAATGATAAGGAAAGTGTGCTTGCTGTTGCCAGAAATGAGCAGCAGCCGGTTGATCCGAAACAGCTCATTAAAGACCCGATGGTATTGGAATTTCTCGGACTAAAACGGGAAAGTGCTTATTACGAAAAGGATTTAGAGCAAGCCATCATTACGCATTTGCAGGATTTTCTACTAGAATTGGGTAACGGTTTCTCGTTTATCGCACGCCAAAAGCGTTTGCACCTAGACGGTGATGATTTTTTTGTCGATTTGGTTTGTTACAACCGTTTACTTCAATGTTTTGTGATTTTTGAAATTAAAACCCACAAGCTCACCCATCAAGATTTGGGGCAATTACAGATGTACGTCAATTATTTTGACCGAGTTGAAAAACTGCCGCACGAAAATGCCACTATTGGTGTCTTGCTTTGTGCCGATAAAAATGATGCGGTGGTAAAATTTTCGCTACCGGAAAATCAGAATAAAATTTTTGCCAGCCAATACCAACTTTACCTCCCCTCTGAACAAACACTTATTGCGGAAGTACAGAAAGAAATTGAGAATTTTGAGCAGAAATACCCATAGTAGCCCAACAAGCGGTTAAATTTTTACAGAATTTTGCTAAAATCTTCCTAATTACCATTAAATATATATTTCAATGAACATCAAAAATCTCAACCGCTTTTACCATATTATCCGCACTTTTCTTCGCTATGGTATTGATGAAGCCATTCCGAATCTGCCAATTACCCGCAAAATAAAGCTAGGGCGTAAGGCTTTGTTTTGGGTGAAGAATCAACATTCAGACAAACCTTACGGTGTACGTTTACGTTTGGCTTTGCAAGAGCTTGGACCGGTTTGGATCAAGCTCGGGCAAATGTTAGCTACCAGACGTGATCTGTTTGCACCGGAGCTTGCCGACCAGCTCGCCTTGCTACAAGATAATGTTGAACCGTTTGACGGCAAAATCGCTCGTCAAATTATCGAGCAGGCTTTGGGCGGAAAGCTTGAAACTTGGTTTGAAAACTTTGATGAAACTGCCTTAGCTTCTGCTTCGATTGCACAGGTTCACACGGCAAAATTTAACCAAAATCAACCGCTTGCAGGCAAAGATGTGGTGTTAAAAGTGATTCGCCCGGGCATTGAGCCGGTGATTAAGGCGGATTTAGAGTTGATGTATGAAATTGCTCACTTTATCCCGAAATTATCGAATGACGGCAAACGGCTACGGGCGGTTGAAGTGGTGCGAGAGTACGAAAAAACTATTTTAGACGAGCTGGATTTACGCAAAGAAATGCACAATGCCATTCGGCTTCGGGCGAATTTTGAAAATAGCGAAATGCTGTATGTGCCTGAAATGTATCAAGATTTTTGCCATAAAAACTTGATTGCGATGGAGCGGATTTATGGCATTCCAGTGTCTAACATTGCCGAGTTGGAAGCGAACAGCACCGATATGAAATTGCTGGCAGAGCGTGGTGTGCAGGTATTTTTTACCCAAGTATTCCGTGACAGTTTTTTCCACGCCGATATGCACGCCGGCAATATTTTTGTGAACAGAGAACACCCGGAAAATCCGCAATATATCGGCATTGACTGCGGGATTGTCGGCACGTTGAACCACAATGACAAACGCTATTTAGCCGAAAGTTTTGTCGCATTTTTCAACCGAGATTACCGCCGTGTTGCCTTAATGCACGTGGAATCGGGCTGGACGCCGCCGGATACCGATATTGATAAATTTGAGCAAGCCTTTCGTGAGGTATGTGAGCCGATTTTTGCTAAGCCGTTATCGGAAATTTCATTCGGACACGTTTTGCTCAACCTGTTTAATGTGGCAAGAGAATTTAATATGGAAGTGCAGCCGCAGTTGGTGTTGTTGCAAAAAACACTTCTTTATATTGAAGGTTTGGGCAGGCAGGTTTATCCACAGTTGGATTTATGGCAAACCGCAAAACCGTTTTTACAAAACTGGCTGAATGAGCAGGTAGGTGTGAAAGCGATGGTTCGAGACATTAAGCAACGTTTACCGCAATATCGGGAGCATTTTGCGGAGTTTCCGGAGGCATTGTTTAAAGCCTTACAAGAGCAAAAGCAAATTAATTTCCGTTTAGCGGAAATTAACGAAAGTTTAAAAGCACAGAATTCAAACGCAAATAGCCGTTTTCTTGTGCTGTCAATTTCAGCGATTGTGATCTGTGGCGCATTTTGGAAATTTGAATCTTTGCCGATATGGCTAAGTGTGCCGTTATTAACTTTATTTCCACTGGTATTGATTTTGAGTCAACGCAAATAAGCGGTTGTTTTTGACAAATTTTTTGCAAAATTACTTTTTTATATGTCAAAGTAACATATAATAAACAGCGTTTTATTTTATCTATTCCCTATTAAATGAAAGGAGTTTTTATGGGCGGTATTAGTATTTGGCAGCTTCTGATTGTGGTTGCAATCATCGTATTACTTTTCGGTACGAAGAAATTACGTACTTTAGGTTCGGATTTGGGCGAATCTGTAAAAGGCTTCAAAAAAGCAATGGCAGATGAGAAAAAAGATGCTGAATTTGAAAAAGTGGAAGCAAAAGATGCAATTTCAGCAGAGCAGAAAGCAAAAGAGAAAGAGCAGGCTTAATCCGTGTTTGATATAGGTTTTTCTGAATTAGTACTGATTATGATTGTGGGCTTGGTGGTGCTAGGCCCGAAACGTATGCCGATTGCGATTCGTACCGTAATGGGCTGGGTGAGTACAATTCGAGGTTTAGCCGCAAACGTACAAAATGAACTGGCTCAAGAGCTGAAACTGCAAGAATTAAAAGAGAGCATTAAAAAGGCAGAAGAGTTGAATTTAAGCTCCCTTTCGCCAGAATTAAATAAAACGGTGGAAGATCTGAAAATGTCAGCCACCCAGTTGCAAGATTCGCTTAATTCTGCAAAAAATGAGTTGGAAAAAACGGCTGCGGAAAGCAGCACAATTCCTAAATTAACCGATGAGCAAGTCGCAGAAATTCAGCAAAAAATCGAGCAAGAAAGCCAGGTGTTAGAGGCGCAAGAATTGCAAAAAAATGCGCAAAATAAACCGCTTGAAGTGGATAGTTTATCTGAGCAACTTAATGTTACGCGGACAGAAAAGCCACTTTCGGCTGATGAGCTGGCTGAACAAGCAGAAATGGACGAATCGCTTTTAACGTTGGAATCTTACTATCCGCCAGATGATGATTTAGCTACGCCTCAATCATCAGAATCAGCGCAGAAATCGGAGGCAAATAATGTCGCAAGTTGATGAGTCTCAACCTCTGATTACACATTTAATTGAGCTGAGAAACCGATTACTGCGTAGTTTTATCTGTGTGCTCTTGGTGTTTTGCGGATTGGTTTACTGGGCCAATGATATTTACACCTTATTGGCAACACCTTTAACGGACAATTTACCAGACGGTGCAACAATGATTGCAACCAATGTAGCCACTCCGTTTTTTACCCCAATTAAATTAACCATTGTGGTTTCGGTGTTTTTATCAGTTCCTTTTATTTTGTACCAAATTTGGGCGTTTGTCGCCCCTGCTTTATACAAGCAGGAAAAGCGTTTGGTTTACCCATTATTGGTATCTAGCACATTGCTGTTTTATTGTGGTGTCGCTTTTGCCTATTATATTGTGTTTCCGCTTGTATTTGGCTTTTTAACCTCTACCGCTCCGGAAGGGGTAACAATGGCAACGGATATTAGTAGCTATCTTGATTTCGTTTTAACCATTTTTATGGCATTCGGGATCTGCTTTGAAGTGCCGGTTGCGATTATCTTGTTATGTTGGGCAGGCGTAACCACACCCGAAGATTTAAAGGCAAAACGCCCTTATATTATTGTGGCAGCATTTGTAATTGGTATGTTGCTCACCCCACCAGATATTTTCTCGCAAACATTATTGGCAATTCCAATGTGTTTATTGTTTGAAGTTGGTGTGCTATTTGCTCGGTTTTATCGCCCCAAAGATGATGATGAACCATCAGAGCAGGTTGCACAGTAATATTTTGAAAAGGCATAGCACCTGTTTGCTATGCCTTTCTTATTTCAAGAATAGGTATTTTAAGAATTAGGAAATTAAAAATGCAAGTAATTCAATCCCAATATCCTTTATGCCGTATGCGTCGTTTACGCAAGCACGATTTCAGCCGCCGCTTAGTGGCAGAAAATCAACTTACCGCTAATGATTTGATTTACCCTGTTTTTGTCATCGAAGGGGAAAATCAGCGAGTACAAGTGCCTTCTATGCCGGGTGTAGAGCGTTTAACTATCGACCAGCTTTTAGTTGAAGCCGCAGAACTGGTTAAATATGGCGTGCCTGCGGTGGCTCTTTTCCCTGTGGTGGGTGATGCGAAAAAATCACTGATGGCAGAAGAGGCCTATAACCCGCAAGGGTTGGCACAGCGTGCCGTGCGAGCTTTAAAAGCTCAATTTCCGGAATTAGGCGTGATTACTGATGTGGCGTTAGACCCGTTTACCACGCACGGACAAGACGGCATTATTGATGAAACAGGCTATGTACTGAATGATGTGACTACTGAAGTATTGGTAAAACAGGCGTTATCGCACGCAGAAGCGGGGGCGGATATTGTTGCCCCGAGCGATATGATGGACGGTCGAATCGGCAAAATTCGTGAAGCCCTTGAGCAAAACGGTTTTATCAATACGCAAATTATGGCGTATTCGGCTAAATATGCGTCTAATTATTACGGACCGTTCCGTGATGCAGTAGGTTCTGCCGGCAACTTAAAAGGCGGTAATAAATACACTTACCAAGTCGATCCGGCTAACGGCAACGAAGGCTTGCACGAAGTGGCGATGGATATTCAAGAAGGGGCAGATATGGTGATGGTGAAACCGGGTATGCCTTATTTGGATATGGTGTGGCGTGTGAAAGAGAATTTTGGCGTGCCAACCTTCGCCTACCAAGTTTCGGGCGAATACGCGATGCATATGGCGGCAATCCAAAACGGCTGGCTGAAAGAGCGTGAGTGCATTATGGAGGGATTACTCTGCTTTAAACGGGCAGGAGCAGACGGTATTCTAACTTATTTCGCCAAGCGAGTAGCGAAGTGGCTATACGAAGAGGCTCAAGCGAAATAAATACTAGCAAGAGGTGGTTCTAGTGCAAAATCGTTCGTGAATGCAACTTTTTTGCTAAAAATGACCGCTTGTAAAGCCTATATATTTGTTGGTTTTCAAGCTATAATAACGGATTATCATTTAATTGATTGAGAATAATAAAAATATGAATAGTAGAATTTTAGCAACGGGAAGCTATTTACCGACAAAGGTGCGTACCAATGCTGATTTAGAAAAAATGGTCGATACCTCTGATGAATGGATCGTAACCCGTTCCGGCATTCGTGAACGCCGTATTGCCGAGCCTGACGAAACAGTGGCAACAATGGGGGCAAAAGCCGCTCAACAAGCACTGGAAATGGCAGGAATTGAGGCAAATGACATTGATTTAATTGTGGTGGGAACAACTACCAACTCCCACGCTTACCCAAGTGCAGCTTGCCAAATTCAAGGTTTGCTTCAGATTGAAGATGCGATTGCTTTTGATGTGGCGGCGGCTTGTACCGGCTTTGTGTATGCTTTAACTGTCGCTGATCAATTCGTGCGTAACGGGCAAGTGAAAAAGGCATTGGTGATTGGTTCAGACATCAACTCCAGAATGCTGGACGAAACCGACCGCAGCACGGTTGTGTTATTTGGTGACGGAGCAGGGGCGGTGATTTTAGAAGCGAGTGAAGAGCCAGGTATTATTTCGACCCATTTACACGCTTCGCCGGATTTAGAGAATAACTTAACTTTAAGAAGCCAAAAACGTGGCGAAGAGCGTTCCGGCTTTATTGAAATGCAAGGCAATGCTACTTTTAAAATTGCGGTAAACCAACTTTCAAGCGTGGTAGAAGAAACCTTAGAAGCGAATAATCTACAAAAATCCGATTTAGATTGGCTGATTCCGCACCAAGCGAATTTACGCATTATTACCGCAACGGCGAAAAAATTAGAGATGGAAATGGATCAAGTGGTGGTTACCCTTGATAAATATGCCAATACAAGTGGAGCAACAGTGCCGGTGGCATTAGATGAAGCGGTGCGTGACGGGCGAATTCAACGTGGGCAATTACTACTCCTTGAAGCATTCGGCGGTGGCTGGACTTGGGGTTCGGTATTAGTGAAGTTTTAAGGCAAGAAAATGTCAGAAAAACAGACTTTTGCAGATAAAAAACGTAAAACCGTTGAGCAAGCCGAGTTTACCGAAGATGGGCGTTATTTACGAAAAGTGCGGAGTTTTGTATTACGTACCGGTCGTTTGAGCGATTATCAACGTGATATGATGAACAACAACTGGGCAAATTTAGGCTTAGATTACCAGCCAATGCCCTTTAATTTTGAGCAGATTTTCGGCAATAACAACCCGGTAGTGTTAGAAATCGGCTTCGGAATGGGAAAATCGCTGGTGGAAATGGCAGAGCAAAACCCGAATCGCAACTATATCGGCATTGAGGTGCACACGCCCGGGGTGGGGGCTTGTATCGCTTATGCGTTAGAAAAAGGCGTGAAGAATTTAAGAGTAATTTGCCACGATGCCACCGAAATTTTGCGAGACAGCATTGCTGACGGTACATTAGGTGGCTTACAGCTTTACTTCCCAGACCCTTGGCAAAAAGCAAAACACCACAAACGCCGTATTGTGCAGCCTGAATTTATCAGCCGTGTGATCAGAAAATTAAGCCCTAACGGCTTTATTCATTTTGCCACCGACTGGGAAAATTACGCAGAACATATGCTTGAAGTATTACGCCAATTTGAGAGCGAGTTGCAAAATACATCAGCAACTAATGATTTTATTCCACGTCCGGATTTCCGCCCGCTAACCAAATTTGAAGAGCGAGGGCATCGTTTAGGACACGGGGTGTGGGATTTATATTTTACAAAGAAATGATTTATTCATAGAGGAGAGAAAAAATGGCTATTCAACGTAACGCACGCCAACGTAAAAAAATGCACTTAGGTGAATACCAAGAATTAGGTTTCTTAATTAAATTCACCTTTGCTGAAGGCACAGGCATTGACCAAATTGATGAAACCGTAGATCGTTTTATCGATGAAGTGATTCGACCAAACGGTTTAGCCCTTGAAGCGAACGGCTACTTAAACTGGGAAGGTTTAGTCTGCTTAGAAAAATTAGGCAAATGTGATGAATCTCACCGCCAATTAGTGAAAACTTGGTTAGAAACTAACGGCTTAAAAGAGGTTCAAGTGAGCGAATTATTTGATATTTGGTGGGACTACCCAGCACAAGCTTAATTTGCCTAGTTAATTTAATAAGATACAAGCGGTCAGATTTTACTGAAAATTTGCAAATTTTTTCTAAAAAACGACCGCTTGTTTTGTATAGAAAGAGAAAAAGAGATGGAATTTTTAGCTCCTGTTATTTCGCTTATTGTTGGCTTTTTAAGTTTTGTGCTGGTGCTAAGAACTTGGCTGCAATTTTGTCGGGTTGATCCTCGTTTACCGATTTCACAAACCTTACTTAAAATTACCGAACCGATGGTTTCACCGGTTGGCAAGCTGATTCCAACCGTTAAAAATATTTGCTTTCCGGCACTATTAATTGCCGCCGCTTTGGTAACGTTACAGTTTATTCTGTTTGGCGTAGATTTACCCAGAGCAGTATTAATCGGCTTATTAAGTGTGGTCAAAACCTTCGGACAAATTCTATTTTTCACCACCTTGATTCGTGCATTAATGAGCTGGGTCACTCAAGGCAACCACCCATTAGACTACACGGTAGCACAAATTACCGAACCGGTGTTAGGTTTTATCCGCAAGCTCCTGCCAAGAACGGGAATGTTAGATTTCTCGGTAATGGTGCTAGGTTTCGGCTTATTGCTACTAAATAGCTTGTTCTACCAAATTTTTGGTGGACTATGGGCTGCGGCTTAAATCGGATTTCTAAAATCTAAAAATAAGCTCCTTAATCTAAAAGATTAAGGAGCCTTGTCTTATTTATCCTTTATGGGGAACCTTGTTAGCTGATTTTACTGTACGATGGCGCGAGCGTCCACGCTCGTGCCAAAACAGTATAACAATTTATACATAATTAACCGCTTGTACCATTTATTAGATAGCACTAGCGTGGACGCTAGCGCTATCGTTTCTTATTTACCCGCTCTGATTTGATTTAAAAAACGTTTAGTTCGTTCGTGTTGTGGGTGGTTAAACAGTTGCTGTGGCGAGCCTTGTTCAACGATTTCACCGCCGTCCATTACCACCACTACATCGGCAACATCAAGGGCAAATTTGATTTCGTGAGTAACCACGACCATTGTCCAGCCTTCATTTGCCAGTTCTTTCATCGTATTTAGCACGTCTTGCACCAACTCAGGATCAAGTGCCGAAGTTGGTTCATCAAATAACATCAGCTCCGGCTGAATTGCTAATGCTCGTGCAATGCCAACCCGTTGCTGTTGCCCGCCTGACAGTTGAAACGGGTAGAGTTCTGCTTTATCCGCCAGTCCGACTTTTTCTAACAGGGCTTTTGCATTTTTTTGAGCAATTTCGACCGCTTGTTGTTGCACAAATACCGGTCCTTCCATCACATTTTCCAATGCGGTTTTATGCGGGAACAGGTTGTAGTTTTGGAACACCATACCGGATTTGCGGCGTAGCGCTAAAATCTCTTTTTTGCTCTGTTTTACGGCAAAATCAATTTTCAGCGGAGCATTACCACTAAATTCCAATGTGCCTTGCTCGGGCATTTCCAGTGCATTTAAGCAACGAAGAAAGGTGGTTTTGCCTGAACCGGAAGGGCCTAAAATTACTACCACTTGCCCTTTTTGAATATCTAAATCAATGCCGCGTAGAATAGCGTTGTTGCCAAAGGTTTTATGAATATTGCGAATTTTAAGCACAATTCCTCCTTATTTCGCCACAAATCGGTTAAAGCGGACTTCCAATCTCGCCTGAATTAAAAATAGCACCCAGCAGAAGCACCAATAAATCAAACCGGCTTCAATATAAACAGGTAGGAAGTCATAAGACATATTCGCTACCTGTTGAGCAACCCGGAACATTTCGGTTACGGTAACAACGGAGGCAAGAGAGGTATCTTTAAACAGACCGATAAAGGTGTTGCTAAGTGGCGGAACAGCAACTCGAAACGCTTGCGGGGCAATGATACGGCGAAAAGTTTGCATATAAGTCATACCGATAGTATAACCGGCTTCCCATTGTCCTTTTGGCACGGAGGAGATCGCAGCACGGATCGTTTCCGAGCCATAAGCCCCGATATTGAGTGAAAACCCGATAATTGCCGCCGGAATCGGATCGATAAAAATGCCGATTGCAGGCAAACCATAAAACACAATACAGATCTGAACCAACATCGGCGTGCCGCGAATAATCGAGATATAACCTTTTACCAGCCACAGTAGCAAGCGGTGAAAAAAGCCTGTTGCAGGGCTAATTCGCACTAATGCAACTGCAACGGCAATTAACATACCGATAATAAATGAGGCGATTGCCAGCGGAATAGAGACTAAAAATGCCGCTTGTACCATCGGCCAAAAACCGCTTAGCACTAAATCGACCCGAGCTTGGGTCATAAAGGGGATTGAGAGAAGTAGATCGTTTAACATCTGAAAAACCTAAAATCTCCCGTTTTGAGGGAGATTTAAAAATAAAAGGGGCGAATTCGCCCCAAGCCTAATCCAATATGGATTATTGTACACTAATATCTTTACCGAAGAACTGCTCGCCCAATTTTTTTAACGTGCCGTCTTCACGTAATTCTACGATTGCTTTGCTGATTTTCGCTAATGCTTCGTCATTGCCTTTATTCGCAATTAAGCCTGCACCCACTTTTTCTTCTTTTTCCCACACAATTTTTAAGCCGGAATTCGGGTTCTTTTTCAAGTAATCTAATAGCGACAAGTGGCTATTGAAAGTTGCATCGGCGCGTTTTTGTTGAATTAACAGTAAGCCTTGAGCCATACCGTCAATTGGCACGATGTCTGCACCGTTTTCACGGGCAATCTCGCCATAGTTTGAGCTCAAGGTTTGGGCAGTTTTCACGCCTTTTACATCAGCAGGGGTTTTGATTTTAGTTTCATCTTCACGCACTAATAAGGCGGCACCGTCCCAGCTGTAAGATTCGGATTTATCAAATGTCGCTCGACGTTCCGGGCTGGTTAAAGCCACTTGGTTTGCCACTAAGTCAAAACGCTCACCTTTTAAACCGGCTAACATAGCGTCCCATTGTGTCTCTTTAAATTCCACTTTTACGTCTAATTTTTCAGCCACCGCACGGGTTACTTCTACATCGTAACCGGTTAATTTACCGCTCGCATCGTGATAGGTGTAAGGGGCATAAGTTCCTTCCGTACCCACAGTAATAGTCCCTTTGTTGTTTATACGCTCAAGTAGGCTCTCTTTAGCAAATGCAGAAACAGAAAGGGTAAGAGCTAATGCAGCAATTGATAATTTTTTCAACATAATCATTTCCTTTTAATTGGTAAAATAAATTTTTTGCAAATTTAAGGGGAAAATTGACCGCTTGCAAATAACTAAATGGAATAAGAAATAATAAAATCGTTGATGTGGTTAAAATAGGTAATATTGAGAAGATGAAATAAAAAACACCTTAATAAATTAGCTTATTAAGGTGCTGGTTTTTAACGCTGACGAGCTTTAAATCTCGGGTTGGTTTTGCAAATCACATAAAGTTTGCCTTTGCGTCTGACAATTTGGCAATCCGGGTGGCGTGATTTTGCGGTTTTAAGTGAGTTTAAGATTTTCATTTTATCCTCTATTTTTGATTTGAAAGCGTTGAAGCAAAGCCTTTAAATCTATCTTTAAATTGACTTGCACGACCTTCTGTATTCACTTCACGGCGTTTACCTGTGTAAACAGGGTGAGACGCCGATGAGGTGTCTAAGGTGTAAAGTGGGTATTCTTTGCCATCTTCCCATACCATTGTTTTGTTGGTTGCCGCACAAGAACGGATAACCCAGCCTTGTTGCACTGAGGCATCATAGAACAACACTTCACGATAATTTTCAGGATGAATCCCTTTTTTCATATTTTCTCCAGAATTTAGATAAGGTCATTAACCATAATTAAAATATGGGATACATAATATACGAACTTTAAATACAATTCCATAACTTTTTTATGGTGTTTTGTAAAAAAACGGATTTTTAGGAAGAGAGACTCTTTTCGCTGTTAAAATTATGGTAATCTAACGTAGATTTATTTTTTGATAGTGAGGAAATATGAGTAAGAATCCTTATTTAATTGCACCGTCTATTTTATCTGCCGATTTAGCTCGCTTGGGTGATGATGTGGCAGAGGTGTTAAAAGCCGGTGCAGACTTAATTCACTTTGATGTAATGGACAACCACTACGTGCCGAATTTGACCTTCGGGCCGGCGATCTGCAAAGCCTTACGTGATTACGGCATTCAATGCCCGATTGATGTGCATTTAATGGTAAAACCGGTTGAGCGTTTGATTCCGGATTTTGCCAAAGCCGGAGCGGATTATATTACATTCCACCCTGAAGCAACGGAACATATAGATCGAAATTTACAGCTTATCCGTGATTTAGGTTGTAAATCAGGCTTGGTGTTTAACCCGGCAACGCCATTGAGCTATTTAGATTATGTGATGGATAAAGTTGACGTGGTTTTATTGATGTCTGTGAATCCGGGCTTTGGCGGACAATCATTTATTCCGTCCACCTTAGATAAATTGAAAGAAGTCCGTCGTCGTATTGATGAGAGCGGTTATAACATTCGCTTAGAGGTTGATGGTGGTATGAAAATAAATAACATTGCCGACATTGCAGCCGCAGGAGCAGATATGTTTGTGGCAGGTTCTGCGATTTTTGACCAGCCAGATTATCAAGCAGTGATTGCACAAATGCGAGATGAATTACGGAAAGTAGGGTAATCAAATGAAATTTGATTTATCTCTATAGATTAAACACAAACATAATGATAGAATGGAAAAACAGATATATTCTGGTGTATAGGAATAGTCTGGTTTGACCTTTTTATAAAAGGTTGTATTTAAACTTATTTCGATTACACTATTTAACTCTCGCACTTATGCGATATTCACTATAGGAAAAACAAAATGAGCATTGAAGAACGCGTAAAAAAAATCATTGTTGATCAACTTGGCGCGAAAGCAGAAGATGTAAAACCAGAAGCTTCATTCATTGAAGATTTAGGTGCAGATTCTTTAGACACTGTTGAATTAGTAATGGCTTTAGAAGAAGAATTCGATATCGAAATTCCAGATGAAGAAGCTGAAAAAATTACTACAGTTCAATCAGCAATTGATTACGTTCAAAACAATCAATAATCTGAATTAATGTTAGGTGTAGAAGATCAGACTTGATCTGACAATTCACTCTAAAAAGTGAGAGTTTCCCGTTTAGAATATGAGTGTCAAAAATCAATCTAAACAAAAA
>NZ_SMAC01000042.1 GCF_004342115.1 Mannheimia haemolytica
CGGATTTGGGTGGAAAAGAATTTAAGCTCAAATTAATCTGACAGACACGGTAATTTAAAACGGGGGACTGTCAGATTAGGTTTGATCTTCTACAGCTAAACTCAGTCTGCTTTCTTGTGTTTCATCTTTAACTAAGTAGGTGCAATCTATTTACTGTTATGACTAACCAGAAATTCATCAACTCTTCTCTTACTCTCGCTTTCTTTACTTTAATCTCTTTTTCTACCGCTTACTGTTATGCTTGGGGTATTGCTGCTTTTCATGGCTACCCGTGGTGGCATGTTGAGGTTGGTAATGCCGGTATAGCTCGCGCACTAGCCTACGTTTTTGGCACATTTTTAACTATCTTTCTTTTTTATTTGATAGGATACGCTTTAGTTAATAAAGTTTTTAAGCTGCATTACTTTAAATACCTTGGCTGGCTACGGGTGAGTGTTCTTGTTACTATTTTTAGCTTGCCAGTAATGATCAGTTTCTATCTGTTTATTGGCAAAGTGCCAATGTATTTACACCTACTCTATCTAGGGACAACTACCCTATCAGTATTATTATTTCACAAACATTGGGACCACCGCGTATTCCACTTAGATATTCAAAAAATGTTAAGCGAAGAACGCTTCGGTTTTTTCTATGTTTTTATTTTCATCTATTTTAGCTTACTTTCTTTGAGTATTGGCTACATTCGCCCTGAGCTGAGAACAACGTATGATTATCTTGAAATTGAAAATAAGCGATATTATGTCTTATCTATTCATCGCAATAACATTTATGTGCTGGGCGAAAAAACTAAAGATAACGATGAATTTCTCTTTTTCAACCAAGATACATTGAAATATTACCGCATTAATATTACCAAAATGCCAAATTAGCCTATCTAAAATAACAATCCGCACCTAAAACGTGCGGATTGTGGCTATTTGAGCTAAAGATTACTTAAATCTACCAAAGCATCTCTGCCGATGTCGCTAATTTTAGCATTGCTGGTAAGTGTCATCGCCACTTTCATTTCTTTAAGGAAGATGTCGAGCAGGTTTTCCACACCGGCTTGACCGGCGGCGCTAAGAGCGTAAACAAAGGAACGCCCGATCATCGTACAATCTGCGCCGAGAGCCAGCATTCTCACCACATCTAAGCCGTTGCGGATACCAGAGTCGGCAAGGATTTTGATCTCCCCTTTTACTGCATCGGCAATGCTTGGCAGGGCTTTGGCAGAAGAAAGTACCCCATCTAACTGACGACCACCGTGGTTGGAGACGATGATACCGTCCGCACCAAATCTTACGGCATCTTTAGCATCTTCTGGGTCGAGAATGCCTTTGATCACCATCGGGCCGTCCCAAAATTCACGAATCCACTCTAAATCTTTCCACGAAATTGATGGGTCGAAATTATCGGTCAGCCAGCCGATGTAGTTGTTCAGATCAATCGGTTTGCCCATATAGTTTGACACATTGCCTAACGTGTGGGGTTTACCGTGAATGCCCACGTCCCACGCCCAAAACGGGTGAACCATTGCCTGCAACACACGGCGAATGTCTTTGTATGGGCCGCTCATTCCGGAGTGCATATCACGATAACGTGCGCCGGGGGTCGGCATATCTACGGTAAACACTAGCGTGGAACAACCGGCGGCTTTGGCTCGTTCCAATGCATTTTTCATAAAGCCCCGATCTTTTAACACATAGAGCTGAAACCACATCGGGCGTTTGATTGCCGGTGCAACCTCTTCAATCGGGCAAATAGAGACAGTGGAAAGGGTAAACGGAATACCTTTGTTATCTGCGGCTTTGCCCGCTTGCACTTCGCCACGGCGGGCATACATTCCTAATGCACCGACAGGGGCGAGGGTCACCGGCATAGACAGTTTTTCGCCGAACAGCTCGATGCCGGTGTCTAGTTGCGACATATCTTTTAACACACGTTGACGCAGGGCGATGTCTTCCAAATCGCTCACATTACGACGTAAGGTCTGCTCGGCGTAAGAACCGCCATCCGCATAATGGAACATAAAAGGGGGAACACGACGTTTTGCCGCACGGCGGTAATCGTTTGCAGATGAAATGATCATTTAAAACCTCATAAATCATTAAGAAAAAAGTGTGGCTATTCTACTTTAAAATAAAAATAAGAATTACTATTATTTGCAAAATATGAGAAATAGATCACATTTTTGTTACAAACTAATTAGCATAAAAATACAATTGCACAAAAAGCAACCAACAAAACAATTGATTATTCACAGATTGAAAAGATGACACTAACTATTTGATTTAATTATAATTTATGGAAATAGCAAAAGGCTGATTTGAGTTATTCACGCCTAATTTGAAAAACTATCACATCTTTATCCACAAATGGTGGGGATAACTCTGCTTTATTTACGAAGCAAAAATTGCCCTGCTTATTCATTTTAAAATTTAAACTTATTTTGACGAGAAAAAACGCAACAACTTGA
Source organism: Mannheimia haemolytica (assembly GCF_004342115.1). GTDB lineage: Bacteria > Pseudomonadota > Gammaproteobacteria > Enterobacterales > Pasteurellaceae > Mannheimia > Mannheimia haemolytica. The sequence continues at coordinate 2,456 of NZ_SMAC01000042.1, forward strand.
TCTTTATCCAGATCATTGCTTAAGAAAAAGATCGCATTTTTAGATCTGATTAATTGCTCTGTTTTACAACGTTCCGCCTGTTTATCCTCAACTTATACCACTTATATTCAATAGTTATCCACAAAGTTATTCACAAGCGGTTATATTTTATGGTTTTTTTGCAAATCAACCCAAAGTATGAAACAATTCTCCCATTCTAGAATTTTTATCAATTAGGTGGTCGAGTGATCGATTTCGATGGCTACCGCCCAAATGTTGGAATCGTTATCTGTAATAAGCACGGGCAAGTTCTGTGGGCAAAACGGTTTGGTCAAAACTCTTGGCAATTTCCGCAAGGTGGAATTAATGAGGGGGAAAACATTGAAGCAGCAATGTACCGTGAGCTTTATGAAGAGGTCGGCTTAAGTAAAAAAGATGTACGATTGCTTTGGGCGTCTAAATATTGGCTAAAATATAAACTGCCAAAACGCTTGGTACGTAATGAAGGCTCTGGTCCTGTCTGTATCGGGCAAAAACAGCGTTGGTTTCTACTGCAATTAATCGGTGATGAAAGCCTGATTAATTTGAAAACCACGAAAAATCCGGAGTTTGACGGCTGGCGTTGGGTCAGCTTTTGGTATCCAGTCCGCCAAGTGGTCTCTTTTAAACGAGATGTTTATCGCAAAGCGATGAAAGAGTTTGCACAGGTTTTGCAAAACAATATTCAAAAAGCGACTGACGATAAAACCGGTGAGAAACCACGCATTGAGCGTGGCGAGACTTCGCCCCATACTTATAAAAAAACCTCTCAGGATTCTGCCAAAGCCTATAAACGAGAAGCTCGTAAGCCTTATCGTCCTTGGCATCAACATAATCAAAAAGGAAAATAAGATGACTATTTTATTAAGCTGCCTTTTTTTAGGGGTGTTTGTCGGCTTTTTAGCCGGCTTGTTCGGCATTGGTGGTGGGTTAATCATCGTGCCGAGTTTGGTCTTCCTACTGCCCATGGCAGGTGTACCGCCGGAATATATAATGTCCACCGCACTCGGCACATCATTTTCAACCATTATTATTACCGCCTTTGCATCGGCACAACGCCATCATAAGTTAGGCAATGTCGATATCCAAACCAGTAAATATTTTATTCCAGCGTTGATGGTTTCGGTTTTTCTATCGGGCTTGGTGGTAAGCCGCCTCGATCCGCAACTGATGTCTAGAATTTTTGCGGTAATGGTACTTTACCTTGCAGGTAAAATGATTTTTTCAATAAAAAGAGCACCGAAAAATAAACCACTTACCGTTCAAACGACGATAATCGGAGGTTCAATCATCGGTGCGTTAGCCAGTATGGCAGGGATCGCAGGTGGAGCCTTTATTGTACCATTTTTAAACGATCGAGGCTTAGAAATGAAACGTGCCATCGGCACTTCCTCATTTTGCGGAGCATTTTTAGGTTTATCTGGCACAATCAGCTTTATTGTAAGTGGCTGGGGCTTAGAAGGAATGCCTGATTATTCTCTCGGTTATGTTTATTTACCGGCTCTGTTTGGTATTACGGCAACTTCATTTTTCACCTCAAAAATGGGGGCAAGTGCCGCCAACGCTCTACCTGTGCCGATGCTGAAAAAAGCCTTTGCGGTGCTTTTGGTCTGTATCGCCATCAATATGTTTTTAAAATAAGGACACTATGAACGAACAATTTATCCAATTTCCACAAATTAGCCCGATTGTGTTTGAAATCGGTCCGATTGCCCTGCGTTGGTATGGGCTAATGTATTTAGCCGGCTTTGCCTTTGCCTACTGGCTGGGAATGAGACGGGCGAAAAATTCCAATGGAGTTTGGACAACCGAGCAAGTGGATAGCTTAGTCTATACTTGCTTCTGGGGCGTAGTATTAGGTGGGCGTATCGGCGATGTGTTCTTTTATAGCTTCGACCGTTTCTTACAAGATCCGCTCTACCTCTTTCGCATTTGGGAAGGCGGAATGTCCTTTCACGGCGGTTTAATCGGCGTCATTGTAGCAATGATTTGGGTTTCCTACCGCCAAAAACGCAATTTCTGGCAGACAGCAGATTTTATCGCACCGCTAGTACCGTTCGGGCTAGGTATGGGGCGTATCGGCAATTTCATTAACGATGAACTTTGGGGGCGTGTAACCGATGTGCCTTGGGCGGTGTTATTTCCAAGCGGTGGCTATCTTCCCCGCCACCCGTCACAGCTTTATGAAGCCTTTTTAGAGGGTGTGGTGTTACTCTTTATCCTCAACTGGTTTATTCAAAAGCCTCGCCCGGCAGGTGCGGTTTCAGGGTTATTTTTAATCGGCTACGGCACATTCCGCTTTATTGTGGAATACTTCCGAGAAATCGACCATAACGTCAATACCACCGCAGATTTAATCACTCGTGGGCAACTACTCTCTTTACCGATGATTATCGGCAGCATACTGATTATGGCGTGGGCGTATAAAGTAAACAAAGTGAAATAAACGTAGGGGCAAGTCAATATTTGCCCTCATTACAAAAATTGCAAAAAATTTGCAGAAAACGACCGCTTGTGTTTGAAGGATATACTATGAGTAAAAAATACAAAGTCATCGGTTTCGACTTAGACGGAACGCTAATCAACACCCTCCCCGATCTCACTCTTGTCGCCAATTCAATGTTTCTAGAAGCCGGTTTGCCAACGGTTACACAAGAAAAAGTGCTGACTTGGATCGGTAAAGGGGCAGATATTTTCTTCCAAAATGCGGTTGCTCACACCGGCAGAATTTTCCAAGCCGATGAGTTGGTGAAAATGCGAGTGAGCTTTGATAAATACTACGCCACCTATGTGTGCGAGGAAAGCACCCTTTTCCCAAATGTGAAAGAAACCTTAGAAATCCTCAAAGCAAACGACTACCCGCTGGTGGTGATTACCAACAAACCGACCAAATTAGTCGAGCCGGTGCTTTCCGCTTTCGGCATTTATCATTTATTCGATGAAACCCTTGGTGGGCAATCGCTCCCCAAAATCAAACCGCACCCTGACCCGATGTTTTTTATCTGCGAAAAATTCGGCATTACCCCATCAGAATTACTTTTTGTCGGCGACTCAGAAAATGACGTGATTGCCGCCAAAGCCGCCGGTTGTGATGTGGTTGGACTAACTTACGGCTATAACTACAATGTGCCGATTGAACAATCTAACCCGACTTTTGTGACATCTGAATTTAAAGATGTGTTGAAAATTGTGGGGTTATAAAGAAAACATTTGTTTTCTTTTGATGTTTGCTTTAGACTTTCCGAACCTAAAGATTTAAAGGAGTAAAGTATGCCAACAATCGCATTACGTCAGGTCGGTGGCTCGGTTGCAATGGTGATTCCGCCTGCTTTTTTAGAGGCACTCAAGCTCTCCGTCGGTAGCAAAGTGGATTTGTCTTTAAACGACAACCAACTCGTGATTAATCCTGCCCGCCCAAAAGTGAAATACAGCTTAGAGGAATTATTAAGACAATCCGATTTTGAGGCAGCAAGGAATGAAGAAAGCCAATCGTGGTTATCCGAGCCGGCAATAGGAAAAGAAATTTTATGAAACGTGGCGATATTTACTGGCTCGATCTTGATCCAACCTTAGGACACGAACAATCAGGCTTCCGCCCCGTTGTAATTGTTTCCGCAACTGCATTTAATCTAGCCAGTAAACTGCCTGTGGTTGTGCCGATTACTAACGGTGGAGCTTTTGCTGAAAGACTGGGCTTTGCCGTTTCATTAAAAGATGCCGGCTTAAAAACAACAGGGATTATTCGATGCGATCAACCTCGCACAGTCGATATTGCACAACGCCATGGAAAATTTATCGAAGCCTTACCCGAAAGCCTACTTGATGAAATTATGGCAAGGGTTTCAGTGATTTTTGAGTAAGATACAAGCGGTCTGATTTGCTCTATTTTTTGCAAAATCATCAATAAATCTGACCGCTTGTACTTTTATCCCTTCCCAATAACCGTTAAGATAACCTATATTTTTCAAATCAAACGAGAAGATAAAATGAGCAAACCTATTGTATTTAGTGGCGTGCAGCCCTCAGGTGAATTGACTATCGGTAACTACTTAGGGGCGTTACGCAACTGGGTGAAAATGCAAGATGATTATGACTGTGTATATTGCATTGTCGATCAACACGCCATTACCGTTCGTCAAGATCCGGAGTCGCTACGCAAATCAACTTTAGATGTGTTAGCCCTGTATTTAGCTTGTGGCATTGATCCAAACAAAAGCACTATTTTTATTCAATCCCACGTGCCGGAACACGCCCAATTAGCTTGGGTGCTGAACTGTTACACCTATTTCGGTGAAATGGGGCGTATGACGCAATTTAAAGATAAATCGGCACGCTATGAAGAGAATGTCAATGTGGGCTTATTTACTTATCCGGTATTAATGGCGGCAGATATTCTGCTTTACCAAGCCAACCAAGTGCCGGTAGGCGATGACCAAAAACAACATTTGGAAATCACCCGTGACATTGCCAACCGTTTCAATGCCTTATACGGCAAAAAAGATTCCGAAGGCAACCTGATCGAGCCTGTTTTTGCAGTGCCGGAAGTCTTTATTGCGAAATCCGGGGCAAGAGTGATGTCGCTACTTGAGCCGACCAAAAAAATGTCAAAATCGGACGATAATCGTAACAATGTGATTGGACTATTGGAAGATCCGAAAGCGGTAGCGAAGAAAATCAAACGGGCAATGACCGATGGCGATGAACCGCCAGTAGTGCGTTATGACGTACAGAATAAAGCCGGTGTCTCGAATTTATTGGATATTCTCTCCGCCATTACCGGCAAAACCATTGCCGAATTAGAAACCGAATTTGAAGGCAAAATGTATGGTCATTTGAAAACAGAAGTAGCAGATAAGGTTTCCGAACTATTAACCAATCTGCAAGAACGTTATCACCACTACCGCCAAGATGAAGCATTATTGGAAAAAATCTACCGTGAAGGGGCAGAAAAAGCTCGAGCTCAAGCCAAAGCAACGTTAGATAAGGTATATGAATTAGTCGGTTTTGTGCGTTACTAACACTTAATGAAAAATGCTCTTGAGGATTCAAGAGCATTTTTGCAAAAAAGAACCGATTGTCAATTATTTACGGGCGTTATAAATCTTCATTGCTTCCGGCACAAGGCGGGCTAAGTTTTCTTGACGGTCAGCATTTGATGGGTGAGTTGAGAAAATGGACAAGCCTGAATCGCCATTGGCTTTACTCATTTTTACCCAAACATTCGGCGCTGCTGATGGGTTGTAGCCTGATTCTGCCATTAAAATTAACCCAACTTCGTCCGCCTCAGTCTCTTGGCTGCGAGAGAATGGCTTGGTGGCAATCAAATCCACGCCAGTGCTGAGTAAACCTTCGGTGCTTACGCCTGTTGAGGCAGTCACAGCCACATCTGCAATAGCACCTACAATACTGGTAATAGCGCTAACCGTACGGTCTGATTTACCGTGTTCTTTCAGTGCGTGAGCCATCTCGTGTCCCATTACCACTGCAATTTCATCGTTCGATAAATTAAGTCTTTCCACTAACCCCGTGTAAAACGCCATTTTACCGCCCGGCATCGCCCACGCATTGAGTTCATCCGATTTCAATACGGTAATTTCCCAATGAAAAGGTACACCAGTCTGGTTGGCTCTTTCCGCATAAGGCTTCATTTTATGAAAAACAGTGTGAATCCGCTTAGCGGTGGCAGACGAATTGTCAATCGCATTTTGCTGACGAGCTTGGGTTTTCACTTGAGCATAACTTTGAGCCGCTTCTTGGTTAATGCTTTCTGTTGTGGCACAAGCGGTAATCACTGTTGCTAAAAAAACTGAATAACTTAATTTTTTGATGAATTTCATTTTATATCCCACAAAAAATGCCAAACAAATTTGCTTGGCATTCAAAAATAAATAATTATTTCTTAGCACGCTCGAATGATTCTAAGATTTCTTGGCGAGCTTCGTTTACATCGCCCCAACCTTCTACTTTCACCCATTTGCCCGCTTCTAATGCTTTATAGCTTTCGAAGAAGTGCTGGATTTGTGCTTTTAATAACGCCGGTAAGTCACCTACATCTTTGATGTGGTCATACTCTTTACTTAATTTGGTGTGTGGAACAGCAACCACTTTTGCATCACCGCCGGCTTCATCGGTCATTTTTAACACACCGACAGGACGGCAACGAATCACCGAACCCGGTTGTAACGGATATGGTGTTGGCACTAATACATCAACCGGGTCACCGTCTGATGATAAGGTGTTATTCACATAACCATAGTTTGCCGGATAGAACATTGCGGTTGCCATAAAGCGATCCACAAATAATGCCCCGGTTTCTTTGTCCACTTCATATTTGATTGGATCAGAGTTTGCCGGAATTTCAATTACAACATAAATATCGTCCGGTAATTCTTTACCGGCAGGAACTAATTCTAAGCCCATTTTGGTTTCCTTCTATAATAGGTGAAATAAACGGCGTGATTATAGCCTATTTTCAGAAAAAGATAAAAGCCCGTTTCTCTTTTCATTTTCCGCCAACAAATCCGGCTAATTTTTTGCTAAATTGCTTACAAACCGCACACTCAACCATTTTTCGATAAAAAAAACTTGCCAAAGTTTTAAAAATCCGTAAGATATGCCCTCGTTACGCAAGATTATGGGTCATTAGCTCAGCCGGTAGAGCAGCGGACTTTTAATCCGTTGGTCGAAGGTTCGAATCCTTCATGACCCACCATTAATCTTCAAAACACCTCTAAGGGTCATTAGCTCAGTCGGTAGAGCAGCGGACTTTTAATCCGTTGGTCGAAGGTTCGAATCCTTCATGACCCACCATTAATTTCAAAACTCCTCTGAGGGTCATTAGCTCAGTCGGTAGAGCAGCGGACTTTTAATCCGTTGGTCGAAGGTTCGAATCCTTCATGACCCACCATTTACTCAAATCCCATTTGCAAATTTTTCTGAAAAAACAACCGCTTTATAGTAGAATTCAGTCAATTTTTATCACTTTTATTTTATTCATCAATGCTAAAAAAAATCCTTATTGCATTAGGCTTAGCCGGCGTTATTGCTTGCGGTGGACTGTTTTACGGCTACCAAAAACTCACCTCTTTAGCCGAACACCCGATCACGGTTCAGCCGAATCAACTTTTCGTATTGGAAAAAGGCGTTTCCAGCCAAAAATTAGCGGCTCTGTTAGAAGAGCAAGGCATTGTCACCCACGATGACGCCGATCTTATCCCTTATTTAATGCGATTATACCCTGAGTTAAGCAAATTCAAGGCTGGTGCTTATTCACTCGCAGGCTTAACGACAGTAAAAGATTTGCTCGCTCATTTAAGCTCCGGCAAAGAAGTGCAACTTAACGTGCAATTTATTGAGGGCAAAACTTTTAAAATTTGGCGGGAACAACTAGCGAAAGCCGATTATTTACAGCACACGCTACAAGGCAAATCGGAAAAAGAAATCGCTGACTTACTCGGCATTCCACACGAAAAAATCGAAGGTTGGATAGCCCCGGATACTTACAACTACACGCCCAATTCCACCGATTTAGCCTTGCTTAAACGGGCTTATCAAAAGCAGAAAACGGCGTTGGAACAGGCTTGGAAAAATAGAGCGGAAAATCTACCGCTTGCAACACCATACGAAATGCTGATTCTTGCCTCGATTGTGGAAAAAGAGACCGGCATTGCGACCGAACGCCCACAAGTGGCATCGGTCTTTATTAACCGTTTACGCAACAATATGCGACTGCAAACCGATCCAACCGTCATTTACGGAATGGGCGATCGTTATAACGGCAATATCCGCCGCAAAGATTTAGAAGAGGCAACGCCATACAATACTTACCAGATTGACGGCTTACCGCCAACGCCGATTGCCATGCCGAGTGAAGCTTCGATTAAAGCGGTTGCCAACCCGGATAATACACCCTACCTCTATTTTGTGGCAGACGGCACGGGCGGTCATAAATTCAGCAAAACACTGAATGAGCATAATAAAGCGGTGGCAGAATGGATTCAAATTGAACGCAAACGCAAAAATGAACAAAAATAGTGAGAACAATATGCGTGGAAAATTTATTGTAATTGAAGGCTTAGAGGGCGCAGGCAAAACGACTGCTCACCAAGTGATTCTCAAAGAGTTGGAACAAGCCGGCATTAATGACGTAGTAATGACCCGAGAACCCGGCGGCACCCCCCTTGCCGAAAAGTTACGCCATTTAATTAAACACGAAACCGAAGAAGCCATTAACGATAAGGCTGAGCTGCTAATGCTCTACGCTGCTCGTGTTCAATTAGTCGAAAATGTGATCAAACCTGCCCTTGCCGAAGGCAAATGGGTTCTGGGCGACCGCCACGATATGTCTTCCCAAGCCTATCAAGGCGGTGGACGTAAGTTGGATCGTCACTTACTCGAAACCTTAAAAGAATCGGTACTCGGCACATTCGAGCCAGATTTAACGATTTATCTCGATCTCGATCCGGTGATTGGTTTAGAAAGAGCCAGAGGCAGAGGCGAATTAGACCGCATCGAACAGCAAAGCCTTGACTTCTTCTACCGCACACGAGAGCGTTATTTAGAATTAACCCAACACAACGATAAAGCCGTGATCATCAATGCCGAACAACCCATCGAACAGGTGACTGCGGATATTCAACAAGTAATTAGAAACTGGCTGAAATAATGTACCCTTGGCTCGAAAGCACTTATCAACAACTTACCGATTCATTTTTACAGGGGCGAGGTCATCACGCCTTACTGTTCAAAACAGATGTTGGTCTTGGTACAGACACCTTAATCTACAAGGTGGCTGAATGGTTGCTTTGCAGCCAAAAACTCCGCCATCAACCTTGTCTTGAATGCAAAAGTTGCCTGCTTATGCAAAGCAACAACCACCCCGATTTCCACATTCTTGAGCCGATTGAAGACAAAGATATTGGTATCGACCAAGTGCGTGAGTTGATTTATAAACTCCAGAATTTCGCCCAACAAGGGGGAAATACGGTCGTTTATATTCGAGGAGTTGATCGTTTAACCGAGGCAAGCAGTAATGCCCTGCTCAAAACCTTGGAAGAGCCACGTGAAAACGTCTATTTCTTGCTCGAAGCACCGCTTCAAGCAACAGTTTTAGCTACCATTCAAAGCCGCAGCCAAACTTGGGTACTTTACGCCCCACAAGCCTCAGAAGTAATGGCTTGGCTACAAACACAATTTCCGGCAATCTCAACCGACGACTTAGAGATTGCACTCCGCCTTTGCCACTCACGCCCACTAATTTGCAAAAATTTTATCGAAAATGACCGCTTGCAACAGCGAAAAACCTTTTTGCAAACCTTCTGGCGTTTCTACAAAAGCCACGATGTCTTCTTGTTATTCCAAGCCTTCGCCCAAGAAAAAGAGCTGATTTTACAGCAACTCGAATGGCTGGAAAGTTTCTTTAGCGATGCCCTAAAAGCTAAAATGGCAATCAGCCACGGTTGGCTAAACCCGGATCTCCAAAACGGCATTCTCCCTTTTAGCCAACAACTAACGACCCACGGCTTACTTAAAGGGCATCAAATTCTCCAACAAACCCAGCGGGATTTAACCGAAATTAACGCCGTCAATCCGGAATTGATGTTGCTAGATTGCCTGACGAAGTTGGTTTTGGTGTTTGAGTAAAAGCCCTCTCTCATAGAAGGTAGCTTTCAATTAGCCGTAAAAAGAGGCTTCTAGCCCTATAATATAGTTTATAACTTGCAAAATTATCTATCTTTGTTATTGTATGAATAATTCACACAAGGAGAATATTATGGCAAGAACAACCAGCGTGACTTTAGGCGAACCTTTAAATGATTTTGTAAATGAAATGGTGGCAAGTGGGCGTTATGGCTCTACCAGTGAAGTAGTGAGAACCGCTTTACGAATGCTTGAGGAAAAAGAGCAATACTTAGCTCAGTTGCGACAAGCCATTGATGATGGTGATGCTAGTGGTTATGCAACCGAAACGATTGATGAAATGATGTTGAGAGTAAAGGCGGAACTTAATGTATAAACTTTCTGCTCAAGCACTCCGAGATCAAGAGAAACTTTTTCGTTACAGTATCTCTCAATTTGGTGTTCAACAAACAGAATCTTATTTTGCAGATCTAAAGCATATTTTGAATTTATTAGCTGATTTTCCAACAATGGGAACTTCTGCGGAACATATTCGTGGTGGCTTGCGAATGCACACACATCAATCTCATACAATTTATTATCGAATAAAAGCAGATCATATATTTATTGTTCGCATCTTACATAACCAAATGAATCATAAACGCTATATTTAGAAAAATGAAAGACTTATTTATCATAGACTCACATTGTCATCTAGATTCTCTAGACTACGAAACTCGTCACAAAAACGTGGACGAAGTAATTGAAAATGCCAAAGCCCGAGGGGTGCATCATTTTATCTCGGTTTGCACTACAGTTGGGCGTTTTGAAGCAATGAAAAACTTAACCGCCCATCGTAATGACGTTTCACTTTCTTGTGGCGTTCACCCGTTGAATGTGGAAGATGAACCTTTTGATTACGATAAATTATTTCAGTTCGCTCAAGATCCGAAAGTGGTTGCCATTGGGGAAACTGGTTTGGATTATCACTACACACCGGAAACCAAAGCGTTGCAACAATCGCTTTTCGTTCAACAAATTGAAATTGCAAACAAACTCAATAAGCCACTCATTATCCATTCTCGTTCGGCACGCCAAGATACGATGGATATGTTGGAACAAAATAATGCCGAAAAATGCGGTGGGGTGTTGCATTGCTTTACCGAAGATTGGGCAATGGCAAAACGGGCTTTAGACATCGGCTTTTATATCTCAATTTCGGGCATTATTACTTTCCGCAATGCAGAAGAACTCCGAGAAGTCGTGCGAAAAGTGCCGTTAGATCGCTTATTGGTTGAAACAGATTCCCCTTATCTTGCCCCGATTCCTTATCGTGGTAAGCCGAACCAGCCGGCGTATGTGCGGGAAACTTGCGAATATGTGGCGACATTAAAAGGCGTTTCAACTGAAGAATTAGCTCGCATTACAACCGAAAATGTGCAACACTTATTCAACATTAAATTATAAGGAACTAATATGAGAGCAATACTTAAGTATTTTCTGATTCTTGTCTCACTATCATTTTTTATTGTATTAGGCGGTGCAGTTAATTATGCAATGCCAAGTTATGAAGATACCGTAGTAACAGGTATGGAAGTACGCCGAATGGATAAAGATGGTATTATCAGCAAAGCGAATCCTGCTGATGGCGAGGTGCGCGATGTTTATTTCTTATTCACGGAAGATCCTGAAACCAAAAAGGTAATGGTTTATCGTAATGAAGATACCGGCTGGGGGTTGCCTCCTTATTTCAAATTCGGATCTGCCGACATTCAAGCCAAAGCTCAAGCCTACGCTAACGAAAAACAACGTGTGCAAATTAAATATTACGGCTGGCGAATCAATTGGCTAAATGAATTTAGAAATATTGTTTCAATCAAGCCATTAGAAGAAGCAGAAACAGTCAGCAAACCAATTATGAGCTATGTACTTTATGCCGTATTGGCGTTCTTGTTCTTCCTCTCAGTACAATTTATTCGTGGCATTTTTAAAGATTAATGCCGATTAACCTTTGACAAACGGTTCGATTTTGTAAAAAATTGAACCGTTTTCTTTTTTATCAACAATATCAAATGACGTACTATTTTATTGCCGATCTCCACTTAAATGAAAATCAGCCTGAAATTACCCACCTCTTTTTGCAATTTATGCAAGAAAAAGCACTACTTGCAGAAGCGGTTTATATCTTAGGTGATCTGTTTGATTTCTGGATTGGCGATGATGAGCAGTCTGAACTCATTTCAACCGTTAAACAGGCAATCAAAACCCTCACTACAAGCGGTACAAAATGCTATTTTATTTGCGGAAATCGTGATTTTTTAATTGGCAAACGATTCAGCGAACAAACGGGTATGGTTATTTTGCCTGATTATCACGTTATAGATTTATTCGGCACATCTACCTTGCTTTGCCACGGCGATACGCTTTGTACTGATGATGTGAAATATCAACAATTTCGTAAAAAAGTCCACCAAAAATGGCGACAAGCTATCTTTTTGATGTTTCCGCTTTCTTGGCGAATTCGTATTGCGGAGAAAATTCGATCCAAAAGCAAACAAGAAAAGCGTGATAAATCCGCTGAAATTATGGACGTAAACGCTGAAGTTACCGCTCAAATTGTCGCAAAATACAATACAACTCAACTTATACACGGGCATACGCATCGACAAGCAATCCATCAGCATAATGGATTTACCCGCATTGTATTAGGCGACTGGAAAGAAAATTACGCCTCTATTTTAAGCGTAACCGAGCAAGGAGCTGAATTTATATGATTAATGTGATTATTCCTTGCTATAACGCCGAAAACACCCTTGTTCGTGCAGTGCAAAGTGTATTAAATCAGTCTGGATTAAATCTATTGTGGCTTATTGATGATGCTTCAACGGATAATACGCTTGCCTTAGCTAAACATTTACAAGCCCAAGTGCCTGATAAAATTAGAGTGGAACAAATGCCTCAAAATGGCGGTGTTGCCAAAGCACGCAACTGGGGAGCATTACAAAGTGAAACAGATTTAATTGCCTTTTTAGATGCTGATGATGCTTATGAAAACGGGGCATTGCAAGTTGCTGAAAAGATTTTTGAGTTTAAACCGGAAACCGGCTTGGTTCGGTTAGCATTAAAACCGGTAAACTTAGATCAACGTTACAGCTCTCACCCTAATTTTGAGTTAGCTTGGCAATATATGCAAATGACTGGTGCAGGCAACACTGTATTTCGGCGTAGTTTCTTCCTCGCTTGTGGCGGCTTTCCACAACATCAGCTCTTCCAAGAATTAGGTGGAGAAGATGGTGCTTTAGGCATAGCCACTACACAAATTAGCTCTGTAGCTACTGCATTTAATGATGTCGGTGTTTTACATTACTGCCGAGAGGGTATGCACGCAGAAAGATTATTAAATGCGATTTTATTCAACGAAAAAGATCCCAATGTTACTGAAGAAAAAGTTAAACAAGCCAACCTAATTACCGAAAATATTGTTAATAATATTAGAAATCTACAAGACTGTCTTAATAGTAAAGGGATTGGTATTAAGCCTTTGATATACGCTTGAATGGAGCTAAAAAAGCATTTGCAGATTTTCCCTAAAAAAACAACCGCTTGTATTCTTGAGCCTTCTTTCCTCTCCGATAACAAGCGGTCATTTTCCGTGAGTTTTTTACCTTTACCGCAACAACAAAAAACCGCCTGTATCTCTACAGGCGGCTCTTTCTTGGATTACTTGTACTTTGTTTATTTGTACTTATTTTGCTTTTGCTTAAGTTT
>NZ_SMAC01000043.1 GCF_004342115.1 Mannheimia haemolytica
GATTGCTGCTGTTAAAGTTGTTTTACCATGGTCAACGTGGCCGATTGTACCCACATTAACGTGCGGTTTTGTACGTTCAAATTTTTCTTTAGACACTTTAATATCTTCCTAAAAAATGAGCCATAGCCCTATTGCTATGGCTCAGGTTAAACAAATTATTTTCTACGAGCTTCAATAATTGCATCAGCAACGTTTTTCGGTGCTTCAGCATATTTTAAAGGTTCCATAGAGTATGATGCACGACCTTGAGTTTGTGAACGTAAGTCTGTTGCATAACCAAACATTTCTGAAAGTGGAACTTCAGCATTGATCTTAACAACGAACTCGTTCGCTTCTTGACCGTTAACCATTGCACGACGACGGCTTAAGTCACCGATTACATCACCCACGTAATCCGGTGGAGTTTCAACTTCCACTTTCATGATTGGCTCAAGTAATACCGGGCTTGCTTTTGCGAACGCCGCTTTAAATGCTAATGATGCAGCAAGTTTAAACGCAAGTTCAGATGAGTCAACATCGTGGTATGAACCGAAGTGTAAACGCACACCTAAATCTACTACCGGGTAACCTGCTAACGGACCAGATTTAAGCTGTTCTTGGATACCTTTATCAACCGCAGGAATGTATTCACCAGGGATTACACCACCTTTGATCTCGTTTACAAACTCATAACCCGGACCTTCAGCATCTAATGGGTATAAGTCGATCACAACGTGACCATATTGACCACGACCACCAGATTGTTTTGCGTGTTTACCTTCAACATCATTAACACGAGTACGGATAGTTTCACGGTAAGATACTTGTGGTTTACCGATATTTGCTTCCACTTTAAACTCACGTTTCATACGGTCAACGATGATGTCTAAGTGTAACTCACCCATACCTGAAATGATCGTTTCACCAGATTCTTCATCTGTGTGAACACGGAATGAAGGGTCTTCTTGTGCTAAACGACCTAAAGCTAAGCCCATTTTCTCTTGGTCAGCTTTGGTTTTTGGTTCAACCGCAACAGAGATTACCGGCTCAGGGAATTCCATACGCTCAAGAATGATTGGTGCATCGATTGCACATAATGTGTCACCTGTACCAACATCTTTTAAACCGATTGCTGCAGCGATATCGCCCGCACGAACTTCTTTGATCTCTTCACGTTTGTTTGCGTGCATCTGTACGATACGACCAAAACGTTCACGTTTTTGTTTTACTGAGTTGTAAACTGTATCACCAGAGTTAATTACACCAGAGTAAACACGGAAGAAGGTTAAGTTACCTACGAATGGGTCTGTTGCAATTTTGAATGCTAATGAAGCAAATGGCTCATCGTCGCTTGCGTGACGCTCACCTTCAGTTTCATCTTCATTGATACCTTTAATTGCAGGAATATCAGTTGGTGCCGGTAAGTAATCGATTACCGCATCAAGCATTGCTTGTACACCTTTGTTTTTAAATGCAGAACCACAGCAAACAGGGATTACTTCACCTGCTAATACACGTTGACGTAATGCTGCTTTGATTTCATCTTCAGTTAATTCTTCACCAGAGAAGAATTTTTCCATTAATTCTTCAGAAGCTTCAGCTGCTGCTTCAACAAGCATTGCACGGTGTTCTTCACAAGCTTCAAGCATATCTGCCGGAATATCTTCATAAGTGAAGGTCATACCTTGATCAGCTTCGTTCCAGTTGATTGCTTTCATTTTGATTAAATCAACAACACCTTTGAAGCTGTCTTCTGCACCGATTGGAAGTTGTAATGCAACTGAGTTACCACCTAAACGCGTTTTGATTTGCTCAACAACACGTAAGAAGTTTGCACCTGTACGGTCCATTTTGTTTACGAACGCGATACGTGGCACTTTATATTTGTTAGCTTGACGCCATACAGTTTCAGATTGTGGTTGAACACCACCAACTGCACAATAAACCATCACCGCACCATCAAGTACACGCATTGAACGTTCTACTTCGATAGTAAAGTCAACGTGTCCCGGAGTATCAATAACGTTGATACGGTGTTGTGGATATTGTTGTGACATACCAGACCAGAATGCTGTTGTTGCAGCAGATGTGATCGTGATACCACGCTCTTGTTCTTGTTCCATCCAGTCCATTGTTGCAGCACCATCGTGAACTTCACCGATTTTGTGACTTACACCTGTATAGAACAAGATACGCTCTGTAGTAGTTGTTTTACCCGCATCGATGTGCGCACTGATACCGATGTTACGGTAAAGTGAAATAGGGGTTGTACGAGCCATTTTTATTTATTACCTTGTTTGGGGTTTAAATTAAAATTCTTAATAAGGGTAAGGCTTCACCGCAAACTGAGATGAAGCCTTCTATAAGCTTACTTAAACGATTACCAACGGAAGTGAGCAAACGCTTTGTTAGCTTCAGCCATACGGTGAACGTCTTCACGTTTCTTCACTGCTGAACCTTTGTTGTCTGCTGCATCCGATAATTCGTTAGCTAAACGTAATGCCATTGATTTGTCACCACGTTTACGAGCGGCTTCTACGATCCAACGCATTGCTAAAGCATTACGACGGGTTGGGCGAACTTCTACAGGAACTTGGTAAGTAGAACCACCCACACGGCGAGATTTAACCTCAACAGTTGGACGTACGTTTTCTAATGCGATTTCGAAAGCTTCTAACGCTTCTTTACCAGAACGTTGTGCTAAAGTTTCTAATGCACCGTAAACGATTTTTTCTGCAGTAGATTTTTTACCATCTACCATTAACACGTTAATAAATTTTGCAAGTAATTCTGAACCGAACTTCGGATCTGGAAGAATTTTGCGTGGTTCAATACTACGACGACGTGGCATTGGAAATTTCTCCGTATATTAAATCTTCAGGATATCCAAAACTCATCTAATCTGCCTTAAGGCATCTTGACTGGAGTTTATGGTTTAAATATTAAAATTTAGACGTTTGGCCTTACTCAACGGAGAACCATTAAGCTTTAGGACGTTTAACGCCGTATTTAGAACGACCTTGTTTACGATCTTTAACGCCTGCACAGTCAAGTGCACCACGTACAGTATGGTAACGAACACCCGGTAAGTCTTTAACACGACCACCACGGATTAATACAACACTGTGTTCTTGAAGGTTGTGACCTTCACCACCGATGTATGAAGTTACTTCAAAGCCATTTGTTAAACGAATACGACATACTTTACGTAATGCTGAGTTCGGTTTTTTAGGTGTAGTAGTGTATACACGAGTACACACGCCACGTTTCTGCGGGCAAGCCTCTAATGCAGGAACGTTACTTTTTACAACCTTTTTCACACGCGGTTTGCGTACTAGCTGGTTGATAGTTGCCATTAAAAAAGCTCCAGTTAAAATTATTAAAAATAAAATTAAAAACATCCTTTCACACGAAAGGACGGCAAATTTTAAATTGAATGTGGATAAAAGTCAAGCACAGTAAGATAACAACAACGATCATTTGTTAATCAATGGAAGTAATTTTTCCAGCACTTGTGAAGAGGTAATATTTTCCATTTTATCTGCTTTTAGATAAAACTGATTTTGCCCGTAAGCCCCGATAAGTTTTGGATCGGTTGCCCCATATAAAATCACATTTGGCTTATCTAACGCAGCCGCCAAATGGCTCAAGCCGGTATCCACCGACACCACTGCCGCTGCTCCCGCAAGTTGAGTAGCAATATCGGTTAAGCTCATTTTTGGCAATACCTTAGCATTATTCGCCACACTCGCTAAACGCTCCGCCCGTTCTTTTTCGGCTTGGTTTCCCCAAGGCAATCTGACTGCCAGATTGTGCTTATCCAACGCTTGAATCAACTCCGCCCAATAGGCTTCTTGCCAATGTTTATCCGCTCGGGTAGTGGCGTGAATCAGCATAATGTAAGCGGTCGTTTTTTGAGGATTTTTTGCAAAATGTTGTGCAATGCAATAATCGCCCCGTTCGGTTGGCAAAGCATAACCTAATGATTTTGCACATAATTTTCTGATGCGTTCTACAGCGTGTTGTTGGTAGGGGATATTAAACGTTTCATCGTAAAACAGACTACTTAACCCTTCTCGGGCAGAGTTTTTATCATAGCCAAATTTTTTGCCTTTGGCTTGGCGAGTTACTAACACCGCACTTTTAATCAGCCCTTGAGCATCAATTACCGCATCATACTGCTCACTTTTTAGCTGTTTTAAAAACTGCTGCCATTCTACCCAAGTCTGTCTTTGGCAAAGGTTTTTCCGCCAGCGGCGAATAGCCACCGGAATTACTTTATTTACCGCTGAATGCCACGCAGGAATTTCGGTAAAATTCTCCTCCACTACCCAATCTACTTTTAAATCGGGAATAGCATTTTGCATATCGGTTATGGCTGGAAGCGTATGTAATACATCTCCCATTGATGAGGTTTTAACGATTAAAATTTTCATCTTTTATAAACAAACAAGCGGTCTTTTTTTGCAAAAAATTGGCAAAATTCAACCGCTTGTTATCCATTTAAATTAACAGTTCAGCTAATTTGTCCATCACCATTTCAGGCTGAATATCAATTAAACTTTGGTGATAGCCCTCTGCCCCTTCGCCTTTGCGGATTTTAATCAAACCGCCTTCAATTAAGCGAATGATCACGGCATTTTGGGATAACGGCGGCGTATATTGTGGGCTGGTCGGTCCATATAAGGCGACCAGCGGTTTATTTAGTGCTGCGGCAATGTGCATTAAGCCGGAGTCATTGCTCACGACTGCATTACAATCTGCAATCAAATCTACCGCTTGGTTTAAATCGGTTTGCCCGGCTAAATTCAGGCAATAGCGTTGTAAATTTTCAGGTAATGCCAAGCGAATTTGCTCACCGGCGGCTTCATCTTTTTTCGAGCCAAATAACCGTACCGAATAGCCTTGCTCAATCAACATTTTTGCCAATGTTGCATAATGATAATGCGGCCAACGTTTTGCCGGTCCAAATTCAGCCCCCGGACAAAAGCCGATGGCAGGACGGTTTTCCGCATAAGCCAACTGTTTTTCAAATTTCGCTTTGGTCTGCTCAATTTGTTCGCTATCAGTTGTGAGGTATGGATAAGCAATCGGCAACTGTTGTGCGGTTGGAACAGTAGCCTTTTCAAACGCCAAGGCTACATAGCGTTGCACCATCATTGGGTAGTCGTTTTTATTACTGCGAAGATCATTTAAGAAAAAATATCTACTTTCCCCTTTCCAACCACGACGTCTCGCAATTTTCGCAAACAGTGGAATAAAGGCAGACTTTAATGAATTAGGCAATACAATCGCCATATCATATTGATTTCTCAGGGATTTTCCGAGTCGGTAGCGTTCACACAAACGAAATGAACCGTGTCCAATCGGCATTGAAATCGCATTACGCACCTCAGGCATACGGGCTAAAAGCGGACGACACCAATCGGGTGCCATTACATCAATTTGGCAATTCGGATACTGTATTTTAAGCTGTTGATAAAGTGCGTGCGACATCATCATATCACCCACCCAAGACGGTCCTATAACTAAAATATTCATTTGCAAAATTCTCTTAAAAATTTATTCACAATCCTTGTAAGGATTGTTCACAGCTTCGCTGCCGTTGGCAAAGCCAACGTTCAAAAAGCGATACTTTTTGTGTCCGCTTGTTACTGCTTTATGCAATTTGCCGCTAACGTTTTTTTAGTGTTGTTATACAAAAATGCTTTACCACTACGGGTTTCATGCCAAGTCCAACGGATATTAGTGTATTTTTTACCATCTCTCGTTACAGAAGGTGAAAGCTGATGCGTTGTCCCTTGATAACTCACTGTGACTATTTCCTTTTTTAACGCTTTTTTTGTTCGTCCCTGGCGTTCAACTTCAACCTTCTTATCATTCTCACAACGATATAAACTCACTTTAGGTGCTTGCGCTATCAGTTTAGTCACTTTCTTTACTGGCTCTTTTTCCTTTTGTACTTGATGAATTTGCTCAACAGGGGTAACCACTGTACTACAAGCAACTAACATCGCTGAGCTTAGCGTTAAGTAGATAAGTTTGTAAGAGGGGCAAAATAAATTCATCCTTTATCTCCTTTTTAAATAAAAGAGCAACGTTTGTAGCGTTGCTCTTTTTCTTCATTTTATTTAAAAGTATAGCTACCGTTTGCTTGACGGGTAAATTTGCCGCCTGAGCCAATGCTCATTTCAACCACACGGTTATTTTTATCTAAACGAACGGTTACTCGCTCGCCTACTTTTAAATTACTCACCACGTTATTGACTTTGCTCATCGCATTAACGTCTGAGATATTTAAATTGTTATCACGGAACACTTGCATTAGTGATACATCTTTTGGCACAGTCATTGTTTTGGTTGCTACCGCATTTGCCGACTCGGCAGCCGGTGCTGCTTTTACCGCTTCAGTTTTTGTCGGAGCTTTCTCAACCGGTTTAGCTGCTGTTTTTGCCGTTTCTTTTGCTGCCAGTGTAGCACGTTCGGTTTTCACTTCAGTTTTAGCAGGGGCTTTAGGCTGTTGTTTTACCGTTGTTTCAGGTTGGAACACCACGCTATTTTCCGTTTTAGGCTTAATCGCCGGTTGTGCAACAACCGGTTTATTTTCCACCGGTTTCACCGCAACAGGTTGCTCAACTACTGCTTGTGATTGTGTTTGCGACTGGCTATCTTGTGACGGTTTAGCCATTGTTTGCTCGGTTTGGGCTGGAGCAACTGTTACAGACTCTTGTTGAGCGGCTTGAGCTTGTTCTTGAGCTTTTGCAGCTTCAGCGGCTTCTTGTTCTGCACGAGCTTGTTCTTCCGCATGTTTCGCTTCAGCTTCATCAACCGGTCGGAATTCAATCGGCAAGCTACCACCTTGCTGAGATTGTAGCTCTTCGACAGTTTCCGGCGTACTTGGTTTTAACAAGAAAAACAGTACCAATAATGCTAACGCCAACAATGCCACTAATAATAAACGGCGGGTTTTAGGTGGCATTTTAGCTTTAATCTCTTTGGTTTTAGTGGCTGCAGCTGCCGCAGTGGCTGCTGCGGCAGCTGTTGCCGCATTTGGAATAATACGCTCAGTAGTGAAACTCTCGGGTGCAGGTTTAACCACTTCTTTTTCCACATTTTCTTGTGCTTCAACCGTGTTAAAAGATGCGGTTGATACACTTTCTTCAACCGAATGAATGGTATTATCCGGCTCTACTGCTTCTGTAGCTTCTGAACTTGGAGTAAATTGGAATTCTTTTGCCTGCTTAGCCGAAAAGACATCAGCCGTATGATCTTCTACTTTAGCATCAGGTCTTTTCATAATTGGGGTAAACGTATGCCCCGGTGCTTTGGTTGAACGCAACGAAACATAAGGGGCTTGAGCTGTATCTGCTTTGGTTGCTTCAGCGTCTTGAGAGGTAACCGAAGATTCACCAAAAACCGGTTCTTTGCGAAAATTATTTTGTGTCATATTAATTCCAAATAATAGCGTTGTTAATGAGTATAAAAATGGCGATATTCTAAAGCAATTCAGCCGCTATTTGAATTTATTTAACTAAATTTACGCAACTAGCGGTCATTTTTGCCTAATTTTTTGCAAATCTATTTACTTTCATTGAATTTCAGACCAAATGCAAGTCTAGAAGTTTAGCCATTTTCTATTTTTTCGATCTGTGTCGAAAAATTTATTTTTGCCGGTTGAGTTCTATTTTATTCCCTCTTAATCTTCCTTTCGACCTTTCAACAACTAATAAGGAAATCCTATGAAGAAAATCAAACAACTTGGTCTAACATTCTTGTTTGGCTTAAATGCAATGGCTTTTGCCCAAACACCGCCAACTACAATGCCTGTTGAACAAAATGCAGTCACTCAACCCGTACAGCAAACACAAATCACCAACGCCAATGCGGTAAATATCAATACTGCTAGTGCTGCTGAATTGCAAGACAAGCTAGTGGGAATTGGGCAGAAAAAAGCTCAAGCGATTGTCGATTACCGTACTAAAAACGGCAATTTTAAAAACATTGAGCAACTTGCTGAAGTCTCCGGAATTGGGCAAGCAACGGTAGAAAAAAATCGAGCCAATATTATTTTAGAATAAGACAACCAAATTGTTGAAGTGGAATTCCTACAAAGCCCCTATCTGTTTTTTTCTTTGTAGCCACTTCAACACCTTAAAGATTTTTTATCTATTTTGCATTGTATTTGCTATACTTCGCCCCCAATTAAACGCAAATTCTCGTTTTTAAATAAAAGGAAAACGCAATGCAATTAAAAAAATATCCAGTTCCAACCTATTTCCAACGTGTGAAAATCGCTCTGCACTATTTACTGCCACAACTGGCAATTACCCGTGCGGCAGGTTGGTTAGCAGAGCAAAAATGGGGCGTAGTTACTCACCTTATCATCAAACTGTTTGCAAAACAGTATAAAGTCAATTTATCTGAAGCTAAAAAAACCGAGCCGTCAGATTATGCTACTTTTAATGAATTTTTTATCCGTGAATTAAAAGAAAACGCACGCCCGATTAATCAAGATCCAAATACACTTTGCTTACCGGCAGACGGTAAAGTCAGCGAATCAGGCGAAATTTCGGATAACCGTTTATTACAAGCAAAAGGGCATCATTTTACGCTAGAAACCTTATTGGCAAATGATGAAGAAATGGCGGCAAAATTTAAAGACGGCACATTTATTACCACCTACTTATCGCCAACTGATTACCATCGTGTACATATGCCGTGCGATGGAACATTGCGTAAAATGATTTATGTGCCGGGCGAATTGTTCTCCGTCAATCCGTTTTTAGCCGAACACGTTCCAAACTTATTCGCTCGCAATGAACGTGTGATTTGTGAATTTGACACCGCATTCGGACCAATGCTACAGATTTTGGTCGGTGCAACGGTTACCGCAAGTATGAGTACGGTTTGGGCTGGCGTAATTAATCCGCCTCGAGCTGATGAAGTGGTAGTTTGGAATTACGAAACCGAAGGCGAAAAAGCCATCAAACTCCAAAAAGGCGAAGAAATGGGAGCTTTCCGTTTAGGCTCAACCGTAATTAACCTCTTCCCGAAAGGTAAAGTACATCTCAACCCTGCACTTATTGCAGGAATGCAAACCCGAATGGGGGAAGAGTTGGGTAGAATTATCAATTAAATCCTGAGTTAATTTTACCTAAACTGTTTGCTATAATCTTCCGATAAGAAACTCTTATCGGAAGGAAAAATATGTACACACTTCAAGAATTAAAGCAGATGAACGAGCAAGAAATTCGCTCTCGATTAATCTCTCCTGCAATTAGAAATGCAGGATGGTCGGATAGACAAATTGGCGAAGAGTACACATTTAAAACCAATAAACGATTTACAGATGGGCAAGTAGTTGTTGATCCAAAAACGACGCAAACTAAACGCATCGAAGCAAAACGGGTTGATTATCTGCTCTATACTTCCGCAAATCAAAAAATTGCCGTGGTCGAGGCCAAAGATAACCATCACTCTTCCCGACACGGCTTACAGCAAGCAATGACATACGCTCGATTGCTTGATGTCCCTTTTGCATATAGCTCAAATGGTGATGAGTTTGTGGAACACGATTTTATCACTGGCGTACAACGAACCCTTCCGATGTCAGCATTTCCTACTCCCGACGAACTCCACCAACGTTGGGCGAAACAATATACCACCGAAGAGCTGAAAATTATTCAACAGCCTTATTACACCAGTAGCACTGACACCTTTAAAGAGCCTCGTTACTACCAAGAAATTGCGATTAACCGTACTGTTGAAGCTGTAGCAAAAGGTCAGCAGAGGATTTTATTGGTAATGGCAACAGGCACGGGTAAAACCTATACGGCTTTCCAAATTATCCATCGTTTAAAAACCAGTGGTGCGAAAAAGAAAATTTTATTTCTTGCCGATCGCAATGTACTAGTCGATCAGCCAATGATGCAAGACTTCAAACCGTTTAAAGACAAAATGGTGAAAGTCAGCAATAAAAAGCTCGACAGTGCTTATGAAGTCTATCTTGCACTTTATCAACAGCTTGACGGTGAAACCGATAACGAACTGTTTAAGCAGTTCCAACCCTCTTTCTTTGATCTTATTGTGATCGATGAATGTCATCGTGGTTCAGCAAAAGAAGATTCTGACTGGCGTGCTATTTTGAAGTATTTCAAGGACGCCACCCATATCGGTATGACTGCAACCCCCAAAGAAACCGATGATGCCAGCAACATTACCTATTTTGGCGAGCCGATTTATACCTATAGCCTCAAACAAGGTATTGAAGACGGCTTTCTTGCCCCTTATCGAGTGATTCGTGTTGATCTGGACTGTGATTTAAAAGGCTGGCGACCAACCAAAGGTTTAAAAGATCATCAAGGTAATGAGATTGAAGATCGCCTCTATACAGTCAAAGATTTCGATTACAACATTGTGCTAAATGATCGCACCCGCTTGGTTGCGGAGAGAATTTGCGAATTTTTACGCAAAACCGACCGCTTGCAGAAAACAATAGTCTTCTGTGCCAACATCAACCATGCAGAGCGAATGGTGGCAGAGCTTTCACGCCTCAATGCCGATATGTTGAAACACAATTCCAAATATGTCTGCCAAATTACAGGCGACCAATCAGGCAAAGGCGTTGATTTAGAAGAATTTTGTGATGTAGCAAATGAAGGGAAAGATTACCCTGTGATTGCCGTAACCTCTAAATTGATGACAACAGGTGTAGATAGCAAAACCTGTAAGCTGGTTGTACTTGATGCAAACATTCAATCAATGACGGAATTTAAACAAATTATCGGACGAGGCACTCGTCTTCGCCCTGATTTCGGCAAAGAATTTTTCACCATTTTAGATTTTCGAGGCGTTACTCGCCTGTTTGCTGATCCGGCATTTGATGGTGAGCCGGTGGTGATTTTAGATGTACCGGAAAATAAGCCACTTGTCGAACAACCGCTTCCTAAACCCAGTGATAAGGACATCATTAAAGACCCCGAGCTAAAGCCATATAAAATCCCGGTAGTTGTCGATTTCGGCACACTCAAATTACGCATTTTAGACGAGAAAGTCCAATATCTGAATGAGCAGGGCGAGCTGGTTTCTGAAGATATTGATCTGTTCTCAAAACGGGAAATGCAAAAAGAGTTCGGCAGTTACGAACAGTTCCAACAGCAATGGACAACAAGCGGTGAAATTTTCTCGAAATTTTACACCGATCCAAAATGGCTGGCAGCCCTTCGCCAAACACGCCAATTCAGCCACGATGTTGAAGACTTTGATGTATTAAGCCACATCTCCTTTGGCAAAAAACCACTGACTAAAACCGAACGAGCAGAAAAAGTGAAACAAAGTGGCTATGTGGAGCAGTATTCGCCCGAAAACCAGCAAGTTTTAGGGTTGCTTCTTAATGAATATGTCAAATCCGGCAATCAAGATCTGACTAAAACCGAAATTTTAAAGACACCGCAATTCAGCCGTTTTGGAGGTCTAGTGTCTATTATTAAAAATTTCGGCGGTAAAGAACTCTACCAGAAAGCGGTAAAAGGCTTAGAAAAGATGATTTATTCGGAATAACAAGCGGTTATTTTACAACAAAATTTTACAGATAAACAAGGATCACAATGAGCCTCAACAACATAGTAAAACGCCTGCAAGATGTAATGCGTAACGATGCAGGGATTAACGGTGATGCCCAACGCATTGAACAGATCGTCTGGATCTTATTCTTGAAAATTTACGATGCTAAAGAACAAGAGTGGGAACTGGAAAACGATGAATATCACTCAATTTTGCCGAATTTTTTACGCTGGCAAAATTGGGCGGAAGATAAAAAAGACGGCAAAGCGATGACTGGTGATGAATTACTCTCTTTCGTCAATAACGAACTTTTCCCGACTTTAAAAAATCTGCCTATTTCAGCCGATACGCCGATGAACCAACGGATTATCCGTGCTGCTTTTGAAGATAATAACAACTATATGAAAAATGGGGTGTTATTACGTCAGGTTATCAATATCATTGATGAAATTGATTTTGCCCATTACCAAGAACGACACGCCTTTGGCGATATTTATGAAAATATCCTCAAAAGTTTACAAAGTGCAGGTAATGCAGGGGAATTTTATACCCCTCGCGCTGTAACCGATTTTATGGTACAAGCAATCAAACCGAAACTTGGCGAACGCATTGCCGATTTTGCCTGTGGGACGGGTGGTTTTTTAACTTCGGCGTTAAAGGTATTGGAAAGTCAAATTCAAACCCTTTCTGACCGCACTTTATTCAATAATTCTGTGTATGGCATTGAGAAAAAAGCCCTTCCTCACCTGCTTTGTATTACCAATTTATTGTTGCACGATATTGATAATCCGAATGTACATCACGATAATGCTCTAGAAAAATCGGTCAAAGATTACACCGAAAATGATAAATTTGATGTGATTTTGATGAATCCACCTTACGGAGGTTCAGAAATTGAGCAAATTAAAAAGAATTTCCCTACGGCTTTACAGAGCAGTGAAACCGCTGATCTGTTTATGTCGGTAATTATGTACCGCCTAAAACAGAATGGACGGGCTGCGGTGGTGCTGCCTGACGGATTTTTGTTCGGCACAGATAATGCCAAAGTTGCGATTAAGAAAAAGCTATTAGAAGAGTTTAATCTGCATACGATTATCCGCTTACCGCATAGTGTCTTTGCCCCTTATACCTCGATTACGACTAATATTCTGTTTTTTGATAAAACCGAGCCAACCCGTGAAACTTGGGTTTATCGCCTTGATATGCCACAGGGTTATAAAAATTTCTCCAAAACTAAACCGATGAAATTGGAACATTTCAACGAAGTTGTTGAATGGTGGGGAAATCGCCAAGTGATTGAAGTCGAAGGGTTTGACAAAGCGAAAAGTTTTACATTAAAGGAAATTTCCGACCGTCAATACAACCTCGATTTATGTGGCTTTCCTCACGAAGAAGAGGAAATCCTTCCGCCTGATGAACTAATTGCAGATTATCAGCGAAAACGCACCGCTTACAATGCTGATATTGATAAGATTCTAGCAGAAATTACCGATATTTTAGGCATTAAACTGTAATAGGAGCATAAAATGCTGACTTGGGAACATATCGAAAAAATGATTGCACATCAGCAATTTATCCGAGAAAAGGCAGAAATTGAATATAAAGAGGCAAAAAATAGTGTGCCAAAAGATCTTTGGCATACTTATTCGGCTTTTGCAAACAGCAATGGTGGCTTTATTTTATTAGGAATAAAGGAAAATGAACAAGGACATTTTCCTGAACTGCTAATTTCTGGTGTTAATGATCCTGATAAAGTCATTGATGAATTATTTTCCCAATCTCGTAGTGAAAAAGTCAGTAAATCCTTATTAAAGGATAATGATGTGAAAATCTTTCAAGTTGAAAATAAAAGCGTGATTGCAATTTATGTGAAAGCAGCTGATATTTTAGACCGTCCTATCCATTTAAATGGTGATTATCGACTTTCTTATGTTCGTTTAAATTCAGGCGATCATAAACTCACCTCCTCTGAACTGCGTTCTTTCATTTCAAGCTATAGCCAAAAAGATGCTGATGGGAGAATTGTGCCTTATGCTTCTATTGATGATATCAGTTTAAGCACATTGGATAAATACAGAAATCTGCTGAAAGCCCATAACAGCACATCAAAATTACTTACGTTATCCGATGAGAAATTGCTGCAAGAAATTGGGGCTTATAAAAAAGATTTAGCACAGAATAGCGAGGGCATTACCAATGCAGGCTTATTGATGTTTGGTAAGCACTATGCCATTACAAGCATATTTCCCCACTTCTTTTTTGAATATTACGAAGAAGCTGGTGATGTAAAACGCTATACATTACGGATTACCGATTTTGATCTTGAAGAAGGCAATCTCTTTGAATTTTACTTGAAAATTGTGCCACTTATTCAAGAGCTTGGTAAAGATAAACATTTCAAATTAGATAATTTAACCCGTACTGAGGAAAATGAAATTACTGACGGGCTACGGGAAGCTCTCATCAATGCAATTACTCACGCAGATTACTTTAACAATGTTCGCCATCTAAAAGTCATTAAAACCAAAGATAACAAACTGATTTTTGAAAATGCAGGAGTAATGTTGGTTGATATTCCCACGGCTATTGCAGGGCAAAGATCGGAATGCCGTAATTCTATTATTCATAACTTATTCCACCGTTTAGGGCTATGTGAGCGACAAGGACAAGGCGTTCGGGATATTTATTCATATTGGCAAAGCCGAAATTTCAATTCACCGCTTTTAGAAAGTGAAATTGATTACACTAAACTCACCTTAACTTTTCAATCAGGTATGATTGCAGATTTTGAGGAAAAATTTACCGCTTGCTTTGGCAAAAATTTCTCTGAGTTACAGCCTATTCAAAAAGATTGCTTACTCTTTATCGCCTTCAATCAAGGTAAAGCAATGTTTGCAGAATTAGCACAAAAACTGCCCCAATATCCACGCAGAAATATTACTTTGGCACTAGCACGACTGAAAGAAAAAGGCTTACTAACCAGTTCGGGGAGTCCGAGAAAACAACTCTATACCCTAGTGAATTTAGAATGGATAATCACAGAGAAATCACAAGATGATTATTTTAATCCACCTTTCGACCAACTTGATAAAGCTAGTGAGAGTAAGGGCGCCCCCCCGAAGAAAAGCAAAGTGAAGCAAGTCAAACAATTACCCCAGAACAAAGCAAACAAATTACCCCCGAAGTAAATCGCTTACTTTCAGTGTTGCTTGAGCCGATGAAGAGCAAAGAAATTATGAAAAAACTCAGGTTAAAAGATGATAAGCATTTCCGTATGCAGTATTTAAAACCTGCACTAACGCTTGGTGTGATCGAAATGCAATTCCCAGAAAACCCAAAACACCGTAATCAAAGATACTTTAAGAAATAACAACCGATTATTGAGAATAAAAAATGAAAGCCCAACAGCTAAAAAACGCAATCCTACAACTAGCAATCCAAGGCAAGCTCGTTCCACAAGATCCAAATGATGAACCGGCAAGCGAACTCCTTTGCAAAATCCAAGCAGAAAAAGACCGCTTGATTGCAGAAGGAAAGATCAAAAAAAACAAAAAAACTGCCGATAAAGCCCCTTATACCATTGAACCACCTTTTGAGATTCCTGAGAGTTGGGTGTGGGTGAGGTTGGGGGATATATGCCTAAAAATTACAGATGG
>NZ_SMAC01000044.1 GCF_004342115.1 Mannheimia haemolytica
CCATCTGTAATTTTTAGGCATATATCCCCCAACCTCACCCACACCCAACTCTCAGGAATCTCAAAAGGTGGTTCAATGGTATAAGGGGCTTTATCCGAAGCAGTATTTCTGTTATAACCAAATCATCTACTTCATTCCAATAAACTAAAACCCACTATTTCACTAAGTCTTTCATTTGTGTTATTGTGCCGATACATTTTTTTGACTACAAAGGATAGATGATGAAACTACAAAAACTTATCCGAGAAAATCATTTAGCATTGCTATTTCAACAAGGGAATTTTGGGCTTGAGAAAGAGAGCCAACGGGTTGATCGCAACGGCAATATCGTTACTACTCCCCACCCTGCCGTATTCGGTAATCGCTCTTACCACCCTTATATTCAAACCGATTTTGCCGAAAGTCAGCTAGAGTTAATCACTCCCCCGAATGCTAAATTAGAAGACAGTTTTCGTTGGCTCTCTGCTATTCACGAAGTGGTATTGCGTTCGTTGCCAGAGGAGGAATATATCTTCCCTCTCAGTATGCCGGCAGGCTTGCCGCCGGAAGAGCAAATTCAAGAAGCACAATTTGACAACCCTGAAGATGTGCAATATCGCCAACACCTTTCCAAAAACTATGGGAAATATAAGCAAATGGTAAGCGGCGTGCATTATAATTTTCAACTTTCAACGGAATTTGTCGAAAAAGCCTTTGCTTTACAAACGGAATATAGCGAGCTGAAAGCCTTCCAAAACGCACTTTATATGAAGTTAGCTAATAACTTTTTGCGTTATCAATGGATTTTGCTCTATTTATTGGCTGCCACGCCTACGGTGGAATCGCAATATTTTTATGAAAAATCACCGCTTGCGAGAGGGCAACTTGTCCGCAGCTTGCGTTCAAGCCCTTATGGTTATGTGAATTCGGAAAAAGTGGTGGTTAATCACGACAGCTTAGAAAGCTATGTTGAAAGCCTTGAAGCCAATGTTGCCAACGGATTATTAATTGCCGAAAAAGAATTCTATTCCAATGTGCGTTTACGAGGGGGCAAAAAAGCCCGTGAGCTATTGGAAAACGGTGTGAAATACGCCGAATTCCGTTTATTTGATTTAAACCCTTTCGCCCCTTACGGCATTGAGCTGAATGATGCCAAATTTATCCATTATTTCTTACTCGGTATGCTTTGGCTGGAGGAAACAAGCGGTCAAAAAGAGGTCGAAATCGGCAAACAGAAACTTTACCAAGTCGCACTTGAAGATCCAAGAACAGAAACCGCTTTCCGTGCCGAAGGTGAAGCCATTTTAAATCAACTTTTAGCGATGCTTGAAGAATTATCTGCCGGTCAGGAAAGCCTAGATTTGGTGCGGGAAAAATTAGCTCAATTTGCTGATCCAAGCAAAACCCTGAACGGACGTTTAATTGCCGCAATAGAGGAAGTCGGCAGTTATAAAGCATTGGGGGCTAAATTGGCTCAAACCTATAAGGCACAAGCCTTTGAGCGTTTTTATGCGTTATCGGCATTTGATAATATGGAACTTTCCACCCAAGCCCTGTTTTTTGATTTGATCCAACAAGGGATTGAGGTGGAAGTACTGGACGAAAACGATCAATTCCTCGCCCTGAAATTTGGCGATCATTTGGAATATGTGAAAAACGGCAATATGACCAGCCGAGATCAATACATTTCACCGCTGATTATGGAAAACAAAGTGGTGACGAAAAAAGTATTGGCAAAAGCCGGCTTTAACGTGCCGAAAAGCGTTGAATTTACCAACCTTGAACAGGCTGTGGCACATTATCCGCTATTTGAAGGCAAAGCGGTGGTGATTAAGCCGAAATCGACTAACTATGGTTTAGGGATTACCATCTTCCAACAAGCGGTCAAAAATCGAGAAGATTTTGCAAAAGCGGTTGAAATTGCGTTCCGTGAAGACAAAGAGGTGATGGTGGAAGACTATTTAGTCGGTACTGAATACCGCTTCTTTGTACTGGGCGATGAAACCCTTGCGGTGTTACTGCGTGTACCGGCGAATGTAGTGGGAGATGGCATTCACAGTGTAAAAGAGCTGGTGGAGCGTAAAAATGACGATCCGCTACGTGGCGATGGCTCTCGTAGCCCGTTGAAAAAAATTGCCTTAGGTGAAATTGAGCAGTTACAACTTAAAGAGCAAGGCTTAACCGTAGATTCCGTACCGGCGAAAGGTCAAACAGTTCAACTGCGTGCCAATTCCAACATCAGCACCGGCGGCGATTCGATTGATATGACCGACCAAATGCACGAAAGCTATAGACAAATTGCAGTGGGAATTGCTCAGGCAATGGGGGCTAAAGTGTGTGGGGTGGATTTGATCATTCCTGATCTCACCAAACCTGCCGAGCCAAATTTAAGCTCTTGGGGCGTCATTGAGGCAAACTTCAACCCAATGATGATGATGCACATTTTCCCTTACCAAGGCAAATCCCGCCGTTTAACCAAAGCGGTAATCAAAATGCTGTTTCCTGAGATAGGCAATTAAATTTTCTCTCTATACCTCTTTTAAGGAGAATTTACTCAAGAATTCTCCTTAATTTATTTCTAAAGTTTTACTCCAATTAAATTTCACTTTGTGCAAAACACTCCAAAAGAAGAATTTTTTTGTATAAGTAAAAACGATCGAAAATATCTCCGTTAACAAAATGTTATAAAGAAAAGACATTTAGCCCAATTTATAGCCAAAAAAGCTTATTGTCTGTGATATAGATCACACTTTTGTAATTAATACATTGTGTGAAATAATTATCATATTAAAATCTCGCCCCAGTAAATAAACAACTTAAAAAACCGCAAGGAGTAACAAATGAGCATTGCTATTATCATAGCAACCCATGGTGTTGCTGCAGAGCAACTTCTCAAAACAACTGAGATGTTGATTGGTGAACAAGAAGATGTTGCTTACATTGACTTTGTTCCCGGCGAAAATGCAGAAACGATTATGGGCAAATATCAAGCATTGGTTGAAGGTCCACTATCACACTGTGACCAAGTGCTGTTTTTGGTGGATATGTGGGGAGGAAGCCCATTCAACGCCGCAAACCGATTCCAAGATGGAAAATCGGGTATGGATGTTGTTGCGGGTGTGAATATTCCTATGTTAGTGAACACCTGTATGGCTCGTGATGATGTGGAGTCGTTGGAAGAATTGGTGGAAGTCGCATTAGAAGCCGGCTCAACCGGGATTCGTTCACTTAATCACCAACCTGAAGTGGCTGAGGTGCAAACCGCTACTCCTGCACAAGAAACTGCAGCTGTTCAACAGCCTGAAATTGTTGATGACGGACGTCGTATGACCATTGCCCTTGCCCGTATTGATGACCGCTTGATTCACGGTCAAGTTGCGACGGTTTGGACAAAAGAAAGTAAAGTCAATCGCATTATTGTGGTAAACGAAGGTGTAGCAAAAGATAGTGTACGAACTACTATGCTAAAAAGTGTTGCTCCTCTTGGCGTAACGGCTCACGTTGTTGATGTACCTAAAATGATTCGTGTCTATAACAACCCTGAATATGCCGATGATCGTGTAATGTTACTCTTTACCAACCCAAGTGATGTCTTAGCCTTAATTGAAGGCGGTGTACCACTCAATAGCATTAACGTGGGCGGTATTTCGCATAAAGAAGGGAAACAAATGGTTAGCCATGCTGTGGCGGTTGATCAAAAAGATATTGAT
Organism: Mannheimia haemolytica; assembly: GCF_004342115.1. GTDB lineage: Bacteria > Pseudomonadota > Gammaproteobacteria > Enterobacterales > Pasteurellaceae > Mannheimia > Mannheimia haemolytica. Next base: position 3,690 of record NZ_SMAC01000044.1, read on the forward strand.
GCCTTCAAAGCAATTGATGCGAAAGGTGTTGAATTAGAAGTACGCAAAGTCTCAAGCGATAGCCGTCAGTATATGATGGATTTATTGAAAAAACATAACTTAATCTAAAGGAAATTACTATGGAACTTTCAGCATTACAAATTGTGTTTTTATTCCTCGTTGCCTGTATCTCAGGTATGGGCTCAATTCTTGATGAATGGCAAACCCACCGTCCGTTAATTGCCTGTACGATGATAGGCTTAGTGCTTGGTGATGTGACTACCGGCGTTATTGTTGGCGGCTCATTAGAATTATTAGCCTTAGGTTGGATGAACATTGGTGCCGCTGTTGCACCAGATGCTGCATTAGCCTCTATTGTCTCAACCATTTTAGTCATTGTAGGTCGTCAAGATATTTCAACCGGTATCGCTATTCCGCTTGCAGCTGCCGGCCAAGTATTAACCTATGTTGTGCGTGCAATCACCGTGGGTTTCCAACACGCAGCAGATAAATCAATTGAAGACGGTAACTTAAGCCGTTTAGACTGGTTACATCGCGGTGCTTTATTGCTTCAAGCAATGCGTATTGCCATTCCGGCATTAATCGTGGCATTAACAGCAGGTACAGATGCGGTTCAAACAATGTTAAATGCCATTCCTGAAGTGGTTACAACCGGGCTGAAAATTGCCGGTGGCTTCATTGCCGTGGTAGGTTATGCGATGGTAATCAATATGATGCGTGCAGGTCATTTAATGCCGTTCTTCTTCGCTGGCTTTGTAATTGCAGGCTTTACCGATTTTAACCTTGTTGCCCTTGGAGTATTAGGTACGGTTATTGCAATGGTTTATATCCATATGCACCCTAAATATAACAAAAGCCAGCAGGTAGTGGTGGCAGCTGCACCAAAAAATGATTTAGACAACCGTTTAGACTAAGAGGGCATTTAAAATGACAACTGAAATCAAAAAAGTAACAAAAAGCGATTTGAATGCCGTTGTACGTCGTTCAAACTTATTCCAAGGTTCGTGGAACTTTGAGCGTATGCAGGCTCTCGGTTTTGCGTATGCGATGGTACCGGTTATCAAACGTTTATATCCGGATCCAAATGACCCGGGTCGCAAAGAAGCGATTAAACGCCATTCTGAATTCTTTAACACTCAACCATTCGTAGCTGCACCGATTTTAGGGGTAACGATTGCGATGGAAGAGGAACGAGCCAACGGTAAAGAAATCGACAATGCCGCAATTAACGGTATTAAAGTTGGTTTAATGGGGCCGTTAGCCGGTGTGGGTGATCCAATTTTCTGGGGAACCATTCGCCCTGTATTTGCCGGGTTAGGGGCAGTCTTAGCCTTAAAAGGCGAGCTTTTAGGTCCAATCCTGTTTTTCGCCTTATTTAACATAGTGCGTTTAGCAGCACGCTATTATGGCGTAGTGTATGGCTATAAAAAAGGGTTAGATGTTGTGCAAGATATGAGCGGCGGTTTATTGCAAAAATTAACCGAAGGTGCTTCAATTTTAGGTCTGTTTATTATGGGGGCATTGGTACAAAAATGGACGAGCATTAACGTTCCGCTTGTGCTTTCAACCATTCAAAAACAAGACGGTACAACTGAAGTAACAACGGTTCAAAGCATTCTCGATAGCTTAATGCCAGGCTTACTCCCATTATTATTAACCTTTGCTTGTATGTGGTTACTGCGTAATCGAGTAAATGCTATCTGGATTATCCTCGGTTTCTTTGTTATCGGTATCCTCGGCGCTTCAACCGGTGCATTAGCTTAGTTGCAAAATTTTCTGTGAAAAAGACCGCTTGAACTTGAACATTCAAGCGGTTTTTTATACGCTTTAGCCTAAATAAATTCACTTGCTTAATTATGACCAATACCATCCTTATTCTCTTTATTTTACTTGGCTTAGGGTTCGCCATTTATGACCAAGTTTTTATGCACAAACTCAAAGGAACAACCTTACTGGAAATCCGTTTAAAAAAGCAAAAAACAATTGATACTTGGTTATTGATTGGTTTAATCGTCTTGTCAATTAGCTATGGCGTACAAAATCAAATCCAGCCCTTTACACTCTACCTGCTGGCGACGTGCATTATTCTGTCGGTCTATCTCGCCTTTTTCCGCACCCCTCGCTTGTTGTTAAAACAGCACGGTTTTTTCTTTGCGAATGTCTTTTTTAATTACGACAAGATTTATCAAGTCAATATTGCAGAAGGAAAAGCAGACGAAAAAATTTTGGTAATTGATTTACATAGCGGAAGAAGGCTACTTGCCGATGTTGAAAATGCGGAAGATCTTCAACCGGTAGTGGATTTTTTTGGCGGTTATAAAAAGGAAAGTGAGCAGAAATAGTTTGCAAACAAAACAACAAGCGGTCATTTTTCCCTGAAATTTTGCAAAAAACCGAGGAAAGATGACCGCTTGTAAAATCGGTTAGATTAGGCTTTAGCAGCCGCTGCCGCTTTAACAATCACCGCAAATGCAGGCGCTTTAAGTGAAGCACCACCTACTAATGCACCATCAATATCCGGTTGAGTGAATAACTCTGCTGCATTGGCATCGTTTACAGAGCCACCGTATTGAATGATCACTTGGTCAGCCACTGCTTGTGATTTAGCTGCAATATGGTCACGAATAAATTTATGTACTGCTTGTGCTTGTGCCGGAGTGGCTGATTTGCCGGTACCGATTGCCCAAATTGGTTCGTAAGCAATAACTGCACCGTTGAATGCTTCCACACCGTGTGCGTTGATGACCGCATCAATTTGTCTTGCACACACTTCTTCGGTTTTACCTGCTTCATTTTCGGCTTCAGATTCACCGATACATAATACAGGCACTAAGCCGGCATCTTTTAATACTTTGAATTTTTGAGCAATAAATTCATCGCTTTCTTTGTGGTAAGTACGGCGTTCTGAATGCCCGATAATAATATATTTCGCCCCAAACTCTTTTAACATTTCAGGTGAAATATCACCGGTGAATGCCCCTTTTACGTTCACATCCACGTTTTGTGAACCAAGTGCGATTAAGCCTTTGTCGCTACAACCACAGCCACAACCGGCAAGTGATGCTTCAGCGTGTGCCAAATACATCACCGGTGGAGCGATTGCTACATCACAGCCTTCAACGCCGTGTAATTCTGCTTTTAAATCTGCAATCAGGGTTTTGGTAAAGGCTTTATCACCGTTTAATTTCCAGTTACCCATTACAAGTGGACGACGTGCCATTTTGTTTCTCCTATATGAAGTTGAACTTAAATCTAACATCAAGCACTATACCAAATTTTGTAGCCGTTTTGTGCTTTTTATTTTGCTTTTTATGATCTAGATCGAAAGGTTTAACGTATAATTTCTCAATCTTACGTATATCCTTAATATGAGAACCTGATGAAACTGAATTATTTATACTCTCCTCCTCAAGCTGTTGGGCGACTAAAAGCCGAATATGCAGACTTTATTGTGCGTGAAGAACTGGGCTACGAACTAGCCGGCGAAGGGGAATTTGTGGCGGTTAAAATCCGCAAAACCAGCGCCAACACGCTGTTTGTGGGGGAAAAGTTAGCCAAATTTGTCGGCATTTCCGAGCGTGAAATGAGTTATGCGGGCTTAAAAGACCGCCACGCTGTGACTGAGCAGTGGTTCTGCTTGCATTTAGCAGGCAAAGAAACGCCCGATTTCTCCACCTTTGAATGCGAAGGCGTGGAAGTGCTGGAAGTGACCCGCCACAACCGCAAAATTCGGGTTGGCTCTTTAGCCGGCAATCATTTTGAATTATTACTGCGTGATGTCACAGAAAGCGAAGAGTTGATTTACCGTTTGCAACAGTTACAAGCGGTCGGATTTCCCAATTATTTTACCGAACAACGCTTTGGGAGAGACGGACATAACCTGACTCAAGCCCTGCGTTGGGCAAATGGGGAAATTAGCGTGAAAGATCGCAAAAAACGTAGTTTCTACCTTTCTGCTGCCCGCTCGGAAGTGTTTAATTTAGTGGTTTCACAGCGGATTAGTGACGGCTTAATCCAAAAAGTATTAAAAAATGATTACGTTCAACTTGCCGGCTCTAACAGCTTTTTCTGCGTGAAATCGGACGAAATTGCCGAGACTCAAGCCCGTTTAACACAGCAAGATCTACTTCTCACCGCCCCGTTGATAGGCGAAAGATCGCTTGAATTAGAATGCAATCCTGCTGAAAAAACTATCATCGAACAACACGCTCAACTGGTTGCATTAATGCAAAAAGAGCGTATGGCAGCCGCTCGCCGAGCTATGCTTTGTAAGCCACAAAATCTTGAATGGCAATTTGAACAAGAGGGTTTACGTTTAAAATTCTTTTTAGATTCAGGCAGTTATGCCACTGCACTGGTGCGAGAGTTAATTCTACTTGCCGAACAGAACGAAGCCTAAGCACTCACAAGCGGTAAGATTTAAATGATTTTTTGCAATTTGTAAAACTTTGGTAAAATCTTACCGCTTTTTACACTTTAGACTAAAAAAACTGTCGAAAAATTGTTAGAATTGCGATCTTTGTATTTAGACTCTATCAAGATGTAAGATCTAAAGGAAATTATGCGAATTTTAATTAGTAATGACGATGGTTTTCACGCTGTCGGCATTCAAACCTTAGCCAAAACCTTGCGTGAAGCCGGACATAGCGTGACCATTATCGCACCGGATCGTAACCGCAGTGCAGCTTCAAGTTGCTTAACCTTAGTTGATCCGCTACGAGTGCATCGTTTTGATGAATATAATTATGCAGTGATCGCCGGCACGCCTGCCGATTGCGTACATTTAGCCTTAAACGGCTTATTTGACGGCAAATTTGCGGAAAAATTTGATTTAGTGGTCTCCGGCATTAATCACGGAGCCAATTTAGGCGATGATGTAGTTTACTCCGGCACGGTAGCGGCAGCGTTAGAAGGTCGCCACTTACCGTTACCGAGTATTGCAGTATCACTGGTTGGGCGTAAACATTCTTCGTTTTTAGACGGTGAAAATCATTTTGGAACGGCAGCACAGGTAGTGTTAGATTTATTGGAAAAAATGGAAAACCAGCCATTCCCACAAAACCACGTCCTAAACGTGAATGTGCCGAATTTACCTTATTCAGAGCTAAAAGGCACAATGATCACCCGCTTGGGTGCTCGTTCAACTGCAGCGGAAATTGTGAAGCAAAAAGATCCTCGCAATGCCGATGTTTACTGGATTGGCGTCACCGGTGATCCGATTGATGAAAGTTTTGGCACCGATTTTTATGCATTAAACCGAGACTGTGTCTCTATTACCCCGATTCAGGTGGATATGACCGCTCATAAAACGATAGCAACCTTAAAAGGCATTTTTAATGAAACTGTTTGAAACAATTTATGACAAAACAATGCAGTGGTCTAAGCACCGTTTCGCTGCTTTTTGGTTGAGTTTTGTCAGTTTTATTGAAGCGATCTTTTTCCCGATTCCGCCGGATGTGATGTTGATTCCGATGTCGATGGCAAAACCGCAAAATGCGTTTAAATATGCAGTTTACACTACCCTTGCTTCGGTTGCCGGTGGTGTTATCGGCTATTTTATCGGCCTATATGCTACCGATTGGGTGCAAGGCGTCATCGCAAATTGGGGAATGCAAGCAAACTTTGATAAAGCGAAATTATGGTTTGAAACTTGGGGGGTTGCGGTAGTATTTTTAGCCGGTTTTTCGCCGATTCCCTATAAGGTATTTACCATCTGTGCCGGTGTAATGCAGATGGCGTTCTTCCCGTTTGTGATTACTGCTGCGATTTCTCGCTTTGCCCGTTTTATTTTGGTAGCAAAACTCTCTGCTTGGGGTGGCAAAAAATATGAACAAAAAATTCGCCGCTCAATTGAATTAATTGGTTGGGGAACAATCGTTTTAGCCGTTGTTGCCTATATAATTTATACATTAATGAAATAAATTTTAAGGATATAAAAATGAAAAAATCACTTTTTGTTTTATCTCTGATTTCTTTTGCTTTAGTGGGTTGTTCAAGCAATTCGGGTGAATCCACTTCTGCGGTAGAAACAACAGAAGCAAATGCAACTTGGCAATCAGCAGATAGCATTCAAACTGCACCAATGCCTGCCTCGATGAATCAACCTATTGCCACTCAGCCAACCTATCAGCAGCCGACTTACTCTGCACCACAACCAATTTCGGCAGCACCAGCACCAATGCCTGTTTCAAGTGGTAGTGATAGCTCTCAAGTTGAAACAGTAGGGAACTGCCAAGTGGTGCGTGATGCGAATAATGCTCCTATCTATTCACAAATTACCAAAGGCTGCTACACAGAAAGTCACTATACGGTAGGTAAAAGTGATACGCTTTATTTAATCGGTTATCTAACCGGCACCAATGCCAATCAAATTGCGCAGCTAAATGGTTTAAATACCGGCTCTCCACTGAAAGTCGGGCAAGTCTTACGTGTTCGTTAATAGGCAGAGAAAATGAACAGAACCCTTTTAGCATTTGCAATTTCTTGTGCATTTTTGACCGCTTGTAGCTCGCCTACTCAGCCACAAGTTGAAGATCCAAATATGTTACCTGCAGGCACATTACAACCGATTGAAGGCTCAGGCGCAAGCCAAGACAGTTACAGTTGGCCGTCTGATATTCAATCAACGTCAATGCCTGACAGTATGAAATAATTTTAGGACAATCATTTAATGAAAAAACAATTTATTCTTCTCCCTTTAGTCTCTGCTGTTTTGGCAGCCTGTTCTTCAAACAATCCAGCACCGGTGGTGAATGCTTCCGGTAATAACGAATTAAGCCCGGGCGTGATGCAGCCTGTTGATGTGAGTGCAGGTGCAATTAATTCAAGCGGTGGCTGGCAGTCTGATATTCAATCTGCACCAATGCCAAGCTCGATGAATACCACTCCGGTGCAAACAATGCCCCAGCCGGTTTCAGTGCCACAACCTGTGGCGACTGTACCGCAGCCAATTACCAATCCGGTGATTACCGAACAACCACCACAGCCGACAACCACGACCAAAATCGTGAAAAAAACGAAAACGGTCGAGAAAAAAGTGGATCAAAATTTTGAGATCCCGCGTGATGCCAACAATGCCCCAATGTACAACCAAATTCAAAAAGGGTTCTACGATGGCTCTACCTATACCGTACGCAAAGGCGACACAATGTTTTTGATTGCCTATATTGTGGGTAAAGATGTAAAAGAAATCGCCGCTCTTAATAATATGAGCGAACCTTACCAATTAAGCGTAGGGCAAAAACTCAAAACCGGCAAATCTGCAACGAAAACTATTACCGTGGAAGAAAAAGTCACCGTACCGGTTGAACCACAAATTACCTACCAACAAGGTGCAAACGGCACAACCTATGCTTCTGGCGGTAATATTACTGGGCCGGTAAAAGCAGGCACAGCCAACGCTGATGTCACGCCGGTTAATAACGGTATTAAAGCAACAACTGCAACTGCTCCGGCAGTAACTGCTTCTGTCGGTACAGTAAATGCAACAGAGGACCGTACCGCCTCCACCATTCGTGCCACAGATGGCACAGCAAGTGGTGCCGTACAAAGTAGTAATACTGTTTCTGCACCAGCTTCATCAATTAAATGGCAATGGCCAACCAGCGGGCGTGTAATTTCAGGCTTCTCCTCAGCAGAAGGAGGTAATAAAGGCATTGATATTGCCGGCAATAAAGGACAAGATGTACGTGCTGCCGCCGCAGGTAAAGTGGTATATGCCGGTAATGCCTTGCAGGGTTACGGTAACTTAATCATCATCAAACATACCGATGATTTCTTAAGTGCTTATGCACACAACAATACTATTGAAGTTGATGAGCAAGAAACGGTGAAAGCCGGTCAGAAAATCGCGACTTTAGGTAGTACAGGAACCAATACGAATAAATTACATTTTGAAATTCGTTACAAAGGAAAATCTGTCGATCCGGCTCGTTATTTACCAAGAAAATAAGAGTAACTTTTTAGCATAATCCGACCGCTTGTGTACTACAAGCGGTCAATTTTTAGGAAAATTATGCAAATGAAAAAATATATCGCACACATGATAAGTTCGTTACTGCTGATAGCTTGTTCGGACTACCGAGCAACACCAACTAGCCCAAGCGATGCTTACACTTGCTCTCCTTCTTTTCGCTACTCTTTCTTAAAAAAACGTGCATACCTTTATTCAGTATAGCCGACATTCAATTATTGGATCCAACCGAGCCTTCACATCGCATTTATATTTTGTTATCTGAAGATCGATTTCAAGCCGAAGTCTTCTCAACGAAGCTCTCTGAATCTTCTATGTTATTGGAGGCGGTTAAAGGAGGCTATATTTCAAAAGACGGAAAAGTTCGTTTACTCAAAAAAGCTGAAGGTTGGAAAATTTACTATGAGTGAGACTAAAATACGTTGTGATTGGTGTAAAAGCAGTGAAATTTATATGAAATATCACGACGAAGAATGGGGAAAACCGGAGTTTGACAGCCTCAAACTGTTTGAGAAAATCTGCCTTGAAGGGCAACAAGCCGGACTTTCTTGGATTACGGTGTTGAAAAAACGGGAAGCCTACCGCCAAGCATTCCATCAGTTTAATCCTGAAAAAATTGCCAAAATGGGTGAAGAAGAAATTGATTTGTTAATGCAAAACACTAGCTTAATCCACCACCGAGCAAAGTTAGAAGCCATTATAAAAAATGCGAAAGCTTATATCACAATGCAGCAAAATGGCGAAGACTTCAGTCGGTTTATTTGGTCTTTTGTGAATTATCAGCCGCAAATTAATGATGTACCAACACTTGAAGCTGTTTCTGCTCATACAGAAACCTCAAAAGCAATGCCAAAAGCGTTGAAAAAACGTGGGGTTGTGTTTGTAGGCGAGACTACTTGCTATGCTTTTATGCAGTCAATGGGGCTGGTTAATGACCATGTGAATAATTGCGTGTTCAAACATAAATAAACACAAAAAATTAGGCGACCATTTGGTCGCCTAACATGTAGAAGATCAAACCTAATCTGACAGTCCCCCGTTTTAAATTACCGTGTCTGTCAGATTAATTTGAGCTTAAATTCTTTTCCACCCAAATCCG
>NZ_SMAC01000045.1 GCF_004342115.1 Mannheimia haemolytica
AATTCAAGAAGCTTTTTCTGCAAAGATTTCTTTAATTTACAATGGGTTATCTTCATTTTTGTAGTATAGCAGTGATGCTAATCTACTACAGCCCCTAATCTTTTTTATGAGCCCTTTTCCCTTTATGCATTACCTTAATTGCATCCTCAGAAATTAAATCACAGCGAGGTAATATTTCATTTATTGACTTCCAAGAAAGTAAATCTTTCTGAGATATTGCTCCTTTCATTAAAAGTGGTTTTTTCTCAAAATAGTTTTCACGAAATTCTTGATAAGAAATTGGAAATTGAATTTTCATAATATACTCTCTTATTGATAATCACATCCATCACCATAATCCGAACCTGATTGATTGCAACTCGCCTTTATACCAATACTATTTTTGATACCTTGAGAAGTACTTTTATACAAGCCCTCCCCCATACCACCACCTAAAGCAGATAAGGTTGACGCTGTCACCGCACCAGCTTTCATTGTTGCTCCAATACCGCCACCAATAGCCCCACCTATAGCTGATGCTCCCAAACTCTCCCAAGTCATTTTTTCCCCAGAAATCATACTATTCCCAACATAATATGCAGCTCCAGCAACAGCTCCTACAATAACAAGTGCAAGCCTGCCGAAACAAATTGGCAATCCTCAATTTTTAACTCTTTCATAAGAGATATTCCTCTATGATGTTTATAATTACAACAAATACTATTAGAACTATAGCCTCAATAACATCTTGTACATTTTTATTTTTTACAATCTTCTTTACAAGAAGAATAGACACAATTCTTGATAATATGAATGGGATAATCAATATAAGTAATATTTTTTCAAAAATCATATTTATCTAGCCGTATAAACTAAAATACTAGTGGTAGGGTGGTATAATTTAGTTCCCAGTATGATGTAATGCCAGTACCATCCCACCACAAAGGGGCTATGCCTCCATATATTATTTCACAATCCTTAATACTAAGATCTTTCATTTTCTCTCCTCTTATTTATTTTTGAATAAAATAGCTCTTATATGCCCCAAGTAAAATTATTATAAATAAATATATTATTATTTGGCATTTGTCATTTTTTTCCTTACTCATATCTAACTTACTAAGCAACAGTACATCTATAACTTTCACAAAAATAACAGGCAATACTATAACTAATATCAAAATAGAAAAATCCACCATACTTTCTCCATTAAAGTATTTCAACTTACTTTATACATTACTTTAATTGCATCTTCAGAAAGTAAATCACAACGAGGTAATACTTCATTGATAGCCTTCCAAGAAAGTAAATCTTGCTACTCTATAGCACCTTTCATTAAAAGTGGTTGTTTCTCAGAATAACTTTCACGAAATTCTTGATAAGAAATTGGAAATTGAATTTTCATTTTCATCTCCACTAGCCTTGATAATCTGTACCATCACCACAATCGTAGTTTGAGCCAGATTGGTTATTATTCGTTCTACCTGGAACTCCAAACGTAGGCTTTATTGGTAAAGATGATGGAATTAATTCTTTTACACCGCTAGGTAAAGAATTTTCATGTATTGTAATAGGTAGGCTCCTCGCTAAATCAAGGGCTAAATTAACAGAAGTACTGGATAAACCGCCTAAAGCCCCCCTCTTGCAAACCCTGTAGCAAAAGCAACGCCATAAGATACAAGATCTGGTTGATTAGCCTTATTTTCAGAATTCCCTCCAACTACTAAGCTTAATTGTAAAATTGATGGTTCTTTCATTTCATTCTCCCTTTAATCTAATTCTGATCACAAAAACCAATATTAAAAATAATTCTAAAAATAATACTATACTTACAACATCTTCCACAATATATAAAACATTAAGTTCCTTCATATATCCATCTTTTATAAAAAAGAAAAAATTAGACAGCATCGAAAAAAACAAAACCTTCCATATAGTTTTTTTCATAAAAAAATAAAGACTATTATTTGCTGACATACAAATATCCTTATATACAAAAGGAAGCAAAATACTTGATGTAAAAAACAATACTTTAAGATACATAAAAACCTCACATACAAACATATTACAGCATTAAATATAAAACTAAAAACTCAGCAAAAATAAACGTCACACTTTTAACAAAAAAGTGACTATTTTCTTAAAATAATTAAAAAATAAAATAATATTCCAAAATAAAAATAAGCAACATGCACATTAAAAAATGATGATATTATTAAAGATATACAATATATAAAAATATAAAACAAAAACATATTTATGATTTTATTCGCATTTTTAAAAAATAATTTCATATAACCTCTCTTAGGTTAAAACGAATAGAATATATTTCAGGGCATTTTAAAAAATATAGATTATCTTCTTCTCATACATTAGTAATATTTATTTTTTACCCCCCTAAATAGACCATATTTTTTATGTGGATTTTATAAAAATAATTTTATTAGTCAACACGAATTTAACAAAAAGATAACAAAATAAATCTATTTATTTCTTGAAATGCTTCTTACCTCAAAACATTCCTTTATAATAGGTATTTTCTTGGTAACTCAATTTTCCACAACTCTTAGGAATTAACTTATGCTTAACACCCAATTTCGCACCCATTTCCCTTTTTTTGAAAAATCTGACGGATGGACGTATTTAGATTCTGCCGCTACAACGCTGAAACCTGATGTACTCATTGAAGCAACAAGTGAGTTTTACGCTTCTGCGGGGTCGGTGCATCGCAGTCAGTACGATTTGCCACAAACCGAACAATATGAATTAGCTCGAGATTTAGTCGCAAAACGTTTCAATGTGGAAACTCGTGAAGCGGTGATTTGGACAAGCGGTACAACCCAAAGTATTAACACCGTGGCTTATGGCTTGGAGCATCAAATTGCAGCAGGCGATGAAATTGTAATTTCAGTGGCGGAACATCACGCTAATTTTATTCCTTGGCAGCAGTTGGCACAGCGTACAAGGGCGAAACTCGTGGTGTTGCCACTTAATGATAAGTATGAAATTGAGCTTGAAACCCTTAAAAATGCGTTATCGGAAAAAACCAAAATTGTTGCCTTTAATTTAGTTTCTAACGTAACAGGAGTTCGCCAGCCAGCGGAACAAATAATCCCGCTTATCCGCCAATCTTGCTCTGCTAAAATTGTGTTAGATATTGCTCAAGCAGTTTGCTCAGAGCAAGTGGACGTTCAGAAATTAGATGCAGATTTCTACGCTTTTTCCGCCCATAAAATGTATGGTCCAAACGGTGTGGGCGTGCTTACCGGCAAATTGCAAAGTTTGGAGCAAATTCAACCGCTTGTATTTGGCGGCAAAATGCTGAAAAACATTACGGAAAGTGAATTAACTGTGGCAGAGTTACCTTATCGCTTGGAAGCTGGCACGCCGAATATCGCCGGCATTATCGGCTTTGGGCAAGTGCTAGCTTGGCTCGAAAAATGGGATTTTGTCGATCTTAATCATCAGCTTTATGACTTGGCTGAATACACCTGCAAGCGGTTAAATTCTTATCAAAATTTGCAAATTATCGGGCAACAAAATACACCGACTATTAGCTTTGTGGTGAAAAATCAGCACCCTGCCGATATTGCCGCTTTCTTAACCCAAAGTAAAATTGCGATCCGCCAAGGGGAGCATTGTGCCAAGCCTTATTTACGCCATTTAGAAGAGGTCGGAACAGTTCGACTTTCACTTGCCCATTACAATAATCAACAAGATGTTGAGCATTTTTTCAACGCTCTAGATTTTACCCTTGAAATTTTGCAAGAAAGCTAAGCTAAATCAAAAAAATACGTATTTTTTAGTAGAACGAAAAGGCTGAATATTGTAACCTTGCACCAGTTTCCAATTTAACTTTAATTTATCAACAAGGTGTTTTTAAATGAGTAAAAAAATCAAAAAAATTGCAGTATTAACCAGTGGTGGTGATGCACCAGGAATGAACGCGGCAATCCGTGGTGTGGTTCGTACCGCACTTAATGAAGGTTTAGAGGTTTGTGGTATTCAAGACGGCTACTATGGGCTTTACCACGATAAAGTGATCCCACTTGACCGCCGTTCCGTGTCTGAAACCATCAACCGAGGCGGTACATTCTTAGGTTCTGCCCGCTTCCCTGATTTTAAAAGACCAGAAGTTCGCAAACATTGTGTCGAAACCTTAAAAAAATACAGCATTGATGCATTAGTGGTTATTGGTGGCGACGGTTCTTATATGGGGGCTAAATTATTAACCGAAGAATTTGGTTACCCTTGTATCGGTATTCCGGGTACGATTGATAACGATATTGTGGGAACGGATTACACCATCGGCTATCAAACTGCCCTTGAAACCGCATTAGATGCGATTGACCGCCTGCGTGATACTTCAAGTTCACACCAACGTATTTCGATTGTGGAAATTATGGGTCGCCACTGTGGTGATTTAACCCTAAGTGCTGCCCTCGCCGGTGGTTGCGAATATGTGATCGTACCGGAAAAAGGCTTAGATAAAGATGCATTAATGCGAAGCATTGAAGAAGGTTTCCACAAAGGTAAACGCCATTCAATTATTGCAATTACAGAATTGATGACCGATGTTCACGCATTAGCGAAAGAAATTGAAGCACGTTTCGGCAATGAAACCCGTGCAACCGTATTAGGTCATATTCAACGTGGTGGTTCGCCTTGTGCCTTCGACCGTATTTTGGCCTCCCGTATGGGCGTCTATGCGGTGGAATTATTACTGCAAGGCTTTGGCGGTCACTGTGTCGGTATTCAAAACGAGCAGTTGGTTCACCACGATATTATTGATGCGATCAATAATATGCGTCGTCCGTTCAAAGAAGAATTATTTGAAGCCTCTAGAAAATTATTCTAACTTTTCTTACAATTTAAAGGCGGCTGTTTAGTCGCCTTTTTATTTGCCACATTAAGAGGGAAATTAAATGTTCAAAGAAAAACCCGTTATATCCAACCAACACGGTGCATTAGCAATGGCAATGTTGCCGTTTCTCTACGCCGTTATTGAAAGTGGTTTTAGCACTTTGCATATTTTCTTTGGGCTGTCGTGGCTGTTTCTCTACTTCTTTTCCTACCCTTTTCTCTCACTTTTCAGTAAAAAGCCAACTGAACGCAATAAAAAATGGGCGAAAATCTACTTTGGCTTAAGCATTCTATTTGCATTACCTTTGATCTACGCTCAGCCTTCGATTTTGCAATTTTTACCGATAATTCTACCGCTTGGGTTAGTGCAAGTTCACTACGCCAAACAAAAAGATGAACGCAATTTATGGAATGATGTTGCCGGCATTCTAACCTTTGGCATAATGGGAATGGCAGCTTATTATCTGGTAACGAAACAATATCAGTTTGAGATTCTGCTCCACCCTACCCTATTTTTTATTGCTACGACTTTCTATATAAAGAGTATGGTGCGAGAGCGAAGAAACCCAATTTATATGGAAATCAGTATTGCAATACATTTGGTTTTAGCAATGCTTTACATACTCTGCTCTCTACAAGCGGTCTTTTTTGCTTATTTAATTGCAACTGCCCGAGCCATTATTGTGCCAAGCTTTGGCTGGAATGTTAAACAAGTTGGAATGCTTGAATTTCCTGTGATCTTACTCTTTTTAGCAAGCCTTATTTGGTAAAAAATTGCACCTTAATCAATCATTAAGGTGCAATCAAAGAGGCATTATTTCACTCGAAACACTTTTACATTGCTGTAGCCATTCTCTTTCAAATAAAGAGCCTGCAGTTTACTCATTACCCCACGTTGGCAATAGAGCAAGTAGGTTTTGCTTTGGTCAAGCGTACTAAACTGGCTGGAAAGTTTATAAAACGGGAGTTCTTTTACTTCAACCCCGTCTAAACGGAATGGTTTTTCATCAACCTCTTCCGGGCTGCGAATATCTAGCACAACATCGTTTTTACTCAATTCTGTTGTGGTTTCAACCGAAACAACCTCTTTTTCGGTTTGCTGAGCGATCTCACGAATATCTAAATAACTCGCCGTTTGAACCGCTTGTTCTAGTACCTCAAAATTAAAGTTGCCTTCTTCTTCCAAAATTTTAGTTTCGATTGCCTTAACCGTCGGATTTTTAGAAATTACTCCACAGAACTCCGGCATTGATTTAGCAATATCGTCAGTGCCTATCGCTTTTGCCATTGCAATAATCTGCTCTTTATCGTGAGTGATGAGCGGACGTAATACCAGCGTATCTGATGCCTTATCAATTAAACGTAAATTAGTCAGTGTTTGGCTAGAGACCTGCCCCAACGCCTCACCGGTCACAATCGCTTGAATATCAAAACGCTCGGCAATACGGCTTGCCGCTCGCACCATCATACGTTTTAATACCACGCCCATTTGTCCGTTATCAACTTTTTCTAAAATCTCACCCACTACATTTTCAAAATTAATGGCGATAAAACGGACTTTGTGCGAGGTACTATAACGGCTCCAAATATGATATGCCATCTGTTTCACGCCAATTTCGTGTGCGGCACCACCTAAATTGAAAAAACAGTAATGCACACGAGAACCTCTGCGAATCAGCATATAGCTCGATACACCCGAATCAAAACCACCCGAAATCAATGACAACACATCTTCTTGTGTGCCGATTGGATACCCGCCTAACCCTTCGTGGCGAGCTTTAATCAGCAACATTTTATCATGTTCAATATCAATTCTGACCGTAACATCTGGGTTGGTTAATTTCACTTTCGCCGTTTCAATCCGCTGATTCAGCCCACCACCGACATAACGCTCTACATCAAGAGAACGGAAATCGTGCTTTCCTTTACGGCGAACCCGCACGCTAAACGTTTTGCCTTCTAGTTCAGCTTTCACTGCGGCATAAGTCTGCTCAAAAATATCGTGCATATCCGTAAAAGGGGTTTCCTCCACTTCTAAAATATGGTGAATACCCGGCGTGCGTTTAAGTAAATCCAGCACTAATGCCGTTTCTTCCTCCACTTTCGCCCGAACTTCAATAAAGTCCCAATGGCGAACCACAGACACATTTTCAGTCTCTTTTAATAATACGTTACGAATATTTGAGGTTAAAATTTTGATAAAGCGTTTCCGAACAGAATCGCTTTTAATCATAATTTCAGGGAAAAGTTTGATGATAAATTTCATATTTAAATCAGAATAGTGTGACAAAAATGGCGAGTATTTTAGCCTTTTCTGCTGAAAAAGCCTAGAAAAAGAAATCCTCGACCAATGCCGAGGATTTGCAAAATATCTGTCAAATTAGACCACTTGTAAATGGTTTTCATACGCCTGCAAGGTATTTTGCATTAACATTGCCACCGTCATCGGGCCTACACCACCGGGAACAGGGGTAATAAATGCCGCTTTTTGCGAGGCAACTGAATACTCTACATCACCTTTTAGTTTGCCGTCTGCTCCACGGTTAATCCCTACATCAATCACGATAGCACCGTCTTTAACCCACTCCCCGGGAATAAATTCAGGCTTGCCGACTGCTACAACTAAAATATCTGCTTGACGAACGTGATGCTCTAAATCTTTGGTAAAGCGATGAGTGACAGTGACTGTACAACCACCAAGCAACAATTCTAACGCCATCGGGCGACCAACAATATTAGACGCACCTACAATCACTGCGTGTTGACCGTATAAATCTACCCCTGTTGTTTCAAGCAACTTCATCACACCGTATGGCGTGCAAGGGCGTAAAGTGGGAATACGCTGAGATAAACGCCCAACATTATAAGGATGAAATCCATCAACATCTTTATGTGGTAAGATGGCTTCAATCACTTTAGTCGAATCAATTTGTTTAGGTAACGGTAATTGAACTAAAATCCCATCGACCGAATCATCTTGATTCAGCTGTTCAATCAGAGCTAATAATTCAGCCTCTGTAGTTTCTTCAGGTAAATCATAAGATTTCGACTCAATCCCAATTTCAGCACAACTTTTGCGTTTACTCCCCACATACACTTGAGAGGCTGGGTCATTCCCCACTAAAATGACCGCAAGACCGGGGTTACGTTTACCCTGTTCAACATAATGAGCGATTTTCTCACTCACTTTTTTTTTAATTTGTGAAGAAACCTCACTCCCAGAAATAATTTGTGCAGTCATTACTACCTCCCGAAATATCACTTGGCAAAACATTCGTCATTTTCTCAAAAAATAGCCTTTTTGATAAGCTAATTTTGAATAACGGATAAACTTCAATCATTTAAGCCGACATTCACAAAAAAAGATTGACTGTTGTGCAAAGAAATCTATAATCAACAACATCTTATGTCGGCGAGTAGCGCAGCTTGGTAGCGCAACTGGTTTGGGACCAGTGGGTCGTAGGTTCAAATCCTATCTCGCCGACCACTTCTTTTTATATTATCTTCATCTGCGCCCTTAGCTCAGCTGGATAGAGCAACGCCCTTCTAAGGCGTGGGTCAAAGGTTCGAATCCTTTAGGGCGTGCCATTATTTATCCTTATATTTCAAATAGTTACATTTAAATATCAGTTATTAATTTTCTATGTCAAAAATACTTTGTGACTAATTTGTGACTAGAATTTAACTGAGTTAGCGTGGTTGAGTAAATGGTCTGCATTAAGATGGGCATATTTCTTTACCATCTCTAATGTTTCCCAGCCACCCAATTCTTTTAAGGTAAATAATGGTGTGCCGGCCTGAACGTGCCAACTGGCCCAAGTATGCCTTAAATCATGGAAATGAAAATCAACCAATAAACATTTTTCAGTCGCTTTGTTAAATATTTTGCGGTTGATATCTTGTAATGCCTGCCCTTTACTTCCTACAAAAACATATTTAGGATTTTTCCCTCTCTGCTTTTGTAGTAATTCAAGTGCATCATCATTAAGTAAAAGCGATCTCGCTTTTTCCGATTTGGCAATATCATTTGAAACAATCGCTACTTTACGGATAAAATCTATTTTATCCCAAGTCATAGAAAGTATTTCTGTTCGCCTTGCTCCTGTTAATAAAGCAAAAGAGCAGATAGTTTTCATCCAATCAGTACTAATATTATTAATAAACTGCTTGGCTTGTTCTTTGGTAATCCAACGAACACGAATTGGAGGCTCTTTCTTTTTAGGGATAAACGGCATTTTATCAATATATCCTGCCTGATAAGCTAATTTTAAAATTCGCATTATCGACGTTCTATATTTATTCTTAGTAGAATTTGTCAATGGCGTACCTTTTAACATATGCCTTTCTGGAATCGCCTCCAGTATTTCATCACTTGTTAAAGAACTTAGTATTCGACCAGCAAAAATATTTCGATAATAAATTGCGTGCCGTTTTTTGGTTGATGTATCCTCTTTTCCCTCCGCATCTTTTAGAAATAAAACCAATGCGTTTTCAAAGAGGTAATCAGGTTTTTGATCTAGCTTATCAATTTGCCACAGCTGAGCTTTTAATTTATCGTGGTATTGCTGAGCTTCTTTTTTTACAGTTGTTTTAATAGTGCGTCTAATTCTTTCTCCACTAGGGGTGTAGAGGTCAATGTAATAGACGTCACCTCTTTTTCTGATCGGCATAATTTTTCCTCTCCGACCGATAGAGCAAGCCCACGGTCATTATTAGATCGTTTTTTCAACAAATCAAGATTTGATTTATCAACTCGCCATAACCGGGAGCCATCCATTTGGTAAAATCCCCATCTATGGCGATTGTTGAAAACAGTCCAATAGGATACATTAAGGATATTTGCTACCTGTTTAATGCTTAATGTTTCCACATTATCCTCCAAAAAATAACCGCTTGCGGAACAAGCGGTTGGGTTAGTTAGCGTTGAGCTGTACAAATTTTGCCATCGCAATCATTACCTAACTCTAAATGGTCGGCAGCAACTGCAAAGGCGGTTAAAAATAGAATGATTTTTGCGTATTTCATCGTCTAATCCTCAAAATTTGGGTGTAGAAATCCGCCGCTTGATGTTTCACAAGCGGTCGGTTTTATGATTTTTTGTGATTAGAACGTTGGCTTTTTAAATGACGGATCGAAACCACGAAGGTGTTTGAGTACTCGCCAGTTTGTCATCGGGTCGCAATCAAAGTCTTTGGTGATACGTTCAAGAATTTTATGTGCCGATTGTGCGGTGTGGCTATATTCAAAACCCTGTCCGTAAATTGTGCCCGCCATATTTGAGCCGAGTTTTTGAAACATCGGGTAGATATAGCGGAAAGTATGAATGCCACGCACGAAAGCGAACCAAGCCCATACGAGGCTTTGGAGTTCATCTTCGGTAAAGTCGAAAGTGTATTTCTTTGGCGGTGGTGCAAGCGGTTGAATTTCGCTATTTTTTTGCAAATTTTCCAACTGGTTAAGGAACGCTCGCAATACCACAAGATGAAACTGTGGGCTGATCCACGCTGCATAGGCAATCACGATTTCTTTGCAGGCATATGTGCCGCCTTGTGTGCCTCGTAGGGTTTTAATTGGGTTCGCTGTGCCTTCGGCTTGAATAGCGGAAACAAGGGCTTGGGTAGTTTCTAAACGTGAAAAATTACTTGGTTGATGGTTTTTGCTATTACCACTGACTTGGTGTAAGTCGTTTAAGCTGAATAGGTTTTCGTGTTGGCGGATTGCCGTGTTAAGAATGGTTAAATTTGACATTTTTATGCCCTCTGGTGTTTATTTAAGTTATTCGAACAACCTTAGTAGGGTTGATCGGGTCTCAACTTACCGACACCAGTCGGCGGAGCTTATTCTGATGTGTTGTATCTCGCTCTCTCGACCCGATCTCTGAAAGGTACAGTTCTGTACTTTTAGAGAAATCCTCAGATCTGAGGATTTGCAAATTTTAGGCATAAAAACCGCTATGCTTTCGGGTGCGGATAACCGCTGGTGTTTTGTAAGTGCGGTTATCTTAATCCGAATTTGGGGCGGTTGTCAAATTACTTGCTTAATTCGTGCTGGTAAAGTTTTTGAGTGCTGACTACCTTACCTATTAATGCAACAACAAAATTATGTTGTGTTTCAGCATCTTGATTTTTAAAATAGGTATACAGAGTAGTTTCAGGTCTTTGCCCTTCTAGAAACTTATCAATTAAATAAATATGGTCTTGGAGATTCATTATGATTACCTTTGGACATTGTTGCCCACATTGTGGGATTGAAAAAAGTGGATTTGAGGTTAAAATTCACTACGAAAATCAAAAATATTCAAATGTGTCGTTATTTTCTATATTAGCAACTTGTAACAGCTGTGATGGTAGTATCATTGCCGATATAGAAATCAATGATTATGATAGAGAATATAGCACGCCTAAAATTGATGCTTTTAGAAATAAATTAATGAGTAGAAATTACTATAATTTATCTGAAGCTTATTCAGGAATAGTTAACTTTTATCCTAATCACCGGAAACAAGCCGACATTCCTGATAAATTACCAGATAGTGTTGTTGAGGAACTTAAAACAGCCGAAGATTTATACCTTCAAATTAAAGCAAAACCGCATTTTGTTAAAGCGACCGGTAATGCTTATCGCACCACGCTCGAAAGAGCATTATGTGAATTAGCTGGAAATGATGCTAGAGCTAAATTAAACAAACGAATTGAAAAACTTTTTGATGATGGAAAGCTAACAAAAGATTTAAAAAATTTCGCACTACATATTCGTTCATTAAGTGCTGAAGCCTCCCATACTTACAATGATTTTTCTGTAGATGAATTAGAAGAGCTTCGTTTATTTACGCAATTATTTTTACGCTATACGTTTACTTTACCTGCAATGATTCCTGATGAATCACGAGAGAATATAACAGGCACTGAGGGCTAAACACCCTCAATTTTACCCATATTACACGTTGTGCCAGTTAAAGTTGCCAAAACCTCAACCGCCTTTTCTTTGGTTTCAAATTCCAAATCCAGCCGCCAAACAGAGCTTTTATTAAGGTGTGATTCGGGGTAAATACTATCGGTTAATGGTTTTGGTAATGCTTTAACTTCTGCTGACACTTTCGGGTTATAAAGCCCGCCACCTAACATTGCATAACCGGCAATGTCTTGATAATTGTCTTGATGATTTGCTCCGTTATTTAAAATTCGGGCAATTTTGAATAACATCATCTCAACGGCGATTTGCTGTGGCCAAGTGAGCTTTTCTGCGTGTGAGTCGCTGACTTTGCGTAAACCACCATAAATCTTGGCGAAACTGTTGTAGTTGCCGTGTTGTTGTTCACGTTCATCTAAAATATGTTGGGTTGTTTTCATCGT
>NZ_SMAC01000046.1 GCF_004342115.1 Mannheimia haemolytica
TTTTTGTTTAGATTGATTTTTGACACTCATATTCTAAACGGGAAACTCTCACTTTTTAGAGTGAATTGTCAGATCAAGTCTGATCTTCTACAAATGATCTGGGTTGAACCTAAAAATGCAATGGTTTGGGTAGAATCCCAAAATACTCTTCAGAGGTAAAAATGCAAAACAAGGTAAAAGTATTATTACTTAGTTTATATGTGTCCCATTTCGCTTGGGCTGATTTAACTGTGATTGCTGATTTCGGCGGTGAAAGTGCAGTACGTTTTTATGAATCTTTGCAACCGGAACACGATGAAAATGCACCAAACTATCCGAATTCCATTCAAGCCTCAGTTAGCGAGGCTGACATTTTACCCATTATTTCCCATAAATTATCTCCCGGGATTATTAAAGAAAAACCGTTTGATTTAACAGGAATACAAGCCATTTTCTTAATTGGAGCGGATAATACCTCAGCTCAGTGGCTGCAACAAAATCGAGATAAGTTGATCACGTTGAATGCAACAGGACTTGTAGTGAATGTACAAACACTCTCCGAACTTAATCAATTACGCGACATTGTGCCGGAACTGAGAATATTACCAACTCCCGGAGATGACCTTGCAGAGCGAATTGGTATTGCACATTACCCTGTCTGAATCACTGAAAGCGGAGTTTCACAATAATGTCTGCTAAACATACATTGGAAGCTTGGTTACGTCCTCCTGTTGAGTTTTTTCCGGCAACTGTTCACGCTTCTTGTGCTTTTGTCAGTGCTGCAGCTCCTTGGTCTTTGGCACTCCATCCAAGTATCGGTTACAGTATTGCAGCTGGTTTTGGAGCATTGAGCTTTTATCGGGCAAAACAAGGTTGGCAAATTGTGCGTTACCATCGCAACCTGAAACGTTTGCCTAATTATTCAATGACCAGTAAGCAAATTCCTGTCAGTAGTAAGTATTTGTTTGTCGGGAAAGGATTTGAATGGAAACCTATTCACACACAGAGATTACACGACTGTTTTTCGGATAATGGTTCTAAATACCTTGAACCGTCCAAACTCTTTAAAATGGCAAGAGAGTATGAAAAACGCCACGAAAACTTACTAACACGCCTTACCACAAAAGATAGTCAATGGAATCCAGTTAGACCGCTACCACCAGTTGAAGGTATTCCGGCTATTCACGGAATTGAGCCAAATGAGGTGGATGTTGTTCAAGCGATCAGCTCTCGAGTTGGGCATACCGCAGTGTTTGGTACGCCCCGTGTTGGTAAAACCCGTTTAGCTGAGGTTTTTGTTACCCAAGATATCCACCGAGGTAGAACACCTGATGAACGTGAAGTGGTGGTATTCTTTGATCCGAAAGGCGATGCCGATATGCTCAAACGAATATATGCGGAGGCAAAACGAGCGGGGCGAGAAGATGAGTTTTATGTGTTCCATTTAGGTTATCCTGAAATTTCTGCCCGTTATAACCCAGTAGGACGCTTTAACCGTATTTCGGAAGTCGCTGGCCGTATTTCAGGACAGCTAAGTGGGGCGGGTAACTCTGCGGCATTTAAAGAGTTCGCTTGGCGATTTGTCAATATTGTTGCACGTGCATTGGTAGAGTTGGGGAATCGTCCAAACTATGTTCAAATTTCCCAGTTTGTACAAAACATTGACTCACTATTCCTTGATTATGCGGAGAAATTCATTCGTAAAACCGATCCAAAAATCTGGGAAAATTTAGCAACAATCGCTGCCGGACTGGATGAGAAAGCTCTCCCTTTTGGGATGAAAGACCGCCCACTGATTTTTGTGATCAACAAGTACATCGCTGAAAGTGCTGTCTTTGACCCCATTTTACAAGGGCTTGCTAGTGCAGTACGCTATGACCGTACCTATTTTGATAAAATTGTTGCTTCGTTATTGCCGTTATTGGAGAAATTAACGACCGGAAAAATTTCCGAACTTTTATCTCCGGATTATGCCGATATTTTGGATGAACGCCCGATTTTTGACTGGGAATCCATTATTCGTAAACGGGGAATTGTTTATATTGGTTTAGACGCACTCTCTGATGCAACGGTTGCTGCTGCCGTGGGAAACAGTATGTTTGCGGATTTAGTATCAATGGCAGGTCATTTGTATAAATTTGGAACAAATGAAGGATTACCGGGAGCATTCAAAGAAAAATCAAAACCGGTGAAAATTAATCTCCATTGCGATGAATTCAATGAATTGATGGGCGATGAATTTATTCCTCTCATCAACAAAGGTGGTGGTGCAGGGGTACAAGTTACTGCTTATACGCAAACACTCTCCGATATTGAGGCTCGTATCGGCAGCAAACCGAAAGCGGGGCAAACCTTAGGTAACTTCAATACACTTTATATGCTGAGGGTAAAAGAACCTGCAACGGCTGAATTGCTGACTAAGCAGTTACACGAAGTAACAATTAAGCGTAGCACGGTCACGTCCAGTACGACGGACTCTAGCAACCCTGACGATGATAAGGCATTTAGCTCGAATACTGGACAGCGTATCAGTGAAAGTACCGTTCCTATGCTGGTTCCGGCCAACATTACCAATTTACCAAAAGGACAAGCATTCGCTTTAATGGATGGGAGTAAATTATGGAAAATTCGGATGCCGTTACCTGCTGTTGATAAAGATGATATGATGCCTCAATCTTTACGAGAGCTGACAGATTATATGCGTAAAAACTATCACGTTGTTGAAAATTGGTGGCAACCGGCATTTACAGAATATACGCCGTCCCGAGACATTGCAGAAGCATTTGAAGCAATGTCAGAGCCTCAATATAAAACGCCTATAGACAGCCAAGTAGATAATTTTGGTATAGATGAACCTTAT
Organism: Mannheimia haemolytica; assembly: GCF_004342115.1. GTDB lineage: Bacteria > Pseudomonadota > Gammaproteobacteria > Enterobacterales > Pasteurellaceae > Mannheimia > Mannheimia haemolytica. The sequence goes on from NZ_SMAC01000046.1 coordinate 2,840, forward strand.
GATATTGATGAAGAGGAAAATGACGATGAGTAGTGCCAAAATGAGAGAAGAAAATAGAACCAACCTCTTAGATTTACCCAATAAATACCGTAACTTTGATGGTGAGTTTTCTGTTTCTTGTGGGTTAGATAATGCGGAAGAACTCCTGATTCATAGTCAATCCTATTTTATTGAATGGTTTGAACAAGGTTATTCCTTCCATCAATTTGCCGAAAAATTCGCAGTTCAAGGGCTTTCGTTATGGTCTGCCGATGAAGTATCTATGCGTAACTCGGATAAATCCAAAGATATTTTCGCCTTTTATCTTGCTTTTGATAATAATCCTTCCGGCTATATCCTTGTCCAGTGCCAGCTCGATAGAGAGGATAGTTTGCAATGAGTGAAGAAACTAAACCTCGTCGAAAATCAGGCTTAATCAGTCTGATTTTGGGAAAAATCAATATGTTACTGGCTGCAATCGCAGTATCTCTCATATTCAGCATCATTTTAGAATGGGTAGGAATTGCGTTTTGGTGGCCAGAAGAAGGACATTTGCATAGCCAAACAATGATGCTCAATGAGATGCAATGGCTATCAGATGATTTTTCTCAAAGCCTGTTTGCTAAATCCTCAACTGCTTTTGCAACATCGATTATTGAAAATGTCTATAACTGGTTGTTTGTTTATACCGGTATTAAGGACTGGCTGCTCTCTCCGGGTAACGGCAGTATGGAACAATGGATACATCACTACGGCAGAGCCTATATTGAATCTGTTATTTATGTAGTGATCACCTTTATTATTCGCCTCATTATTATTATTTTTACAAGTCCGCTCTTTTTATTGACCGCACTTTCCGGTTTAACGGAAGGACTGTCATTACGGGATATACGGAAATTTGGTGCCGGACGGGAATCTGCCTACCTATACCATCACGCTAGACGTTATATTATGCCAATGATGGTCACAGCTTGGGTAGTTTATTTATCTATCCCGTTTTCAATTCACCCGAACGTTATTTTAGTCCCGGCGGCTTGTTTATTTGGTTTATCCATCTGTATAACTGCGGCGAGTTTCAAGAAATTCTTGTAAATTTCATAAGCCCTTGGCAATACGCCGGGGTTTATTCCTCTGTTATTGTCTCTGTATCTTCATTTTCTGCCTCAGTATCCCAATCAGAACTCTCCCAATCATCGACTTCCCAATAATTATCCGTATATTCCTCATCATCAGATTGAATATCCTCAATTTGTTGCTCGGTCAATTCTCCATATTCATTTAGCTGCGATTCTATATATTTACGTTCTGTATCGCTTAAAAACTGCCAATAGTTACAGATTAAATTCCCATTAAGGCTTAATTCCCAAACGCCTCCATAATTAAATGGTGCATTTTCTGCATGGCAGATATTCCCTACTTTATGTGTGGGAGGAAGGGAAAATGCAGGTGGGAGAAAAAGAAGGGGGATGAATAGATATTTCATCAAATCATTATCACAAAGGGGAATACCTCAAGGAGCATAATAACTGATATTTCCATTCATTTTATAGACCGAATTATTTATTCATTTTCAATACTTTCCTGTCAATATCTCTTCCAATTGGCAATAGAGTTTCTCATTAAATTTTAAAGTTGCTTTTGGCACTCTTAATCTGAGGTGAAATTAAAAATGAGAGGTTCTCTATGTCTATTTCAATAGCGTTAAGACGTGCCATTTTACTTGTAGTTAGCTGTAGTTGCCTATCTGCATATGCAACGACAGAACAAGAACAATTGGCTCAAGCGATAAAACAATTGGAAGCTGCCAAGCTATCACTACAACGTGCAGAAAAAGTAGCAAAAGCTTCACCGAAAACGCGGGAGTATTTTAACTATTCTGCCGTTCATCGTGATATTGAAACCGTGAAAAAAGGAATCCAGCAATATATTAGCCCTAGCAGAATGTTGCCTCGTGATCCAAACACACTCCGCACACTTGGAGAGGATTACAGTCAGCTTAGGGGGAAATAATGCCATATTCTGACACTGCTTCTAAGGCTTTTTCTGCTGCCAGCGGTATTGAACCCTTCAGATTGAAAATCACGATTGCCATTATATTGCTTGCAGGACTGCTTTTAGCTGCAGCTTGGGCAGTGAATAGTGGTTTTAAAGGATTTTCATTTCGAGATAAAGGACCTTTTTCACTTTTAGTTTTATTCCTCAAAGGGGTGGCACTCATTATTTGTGTTACCTATTTCTTCATCTATTAGATTCGAGGTCTGTATGCGTCGTATTCAATCTATTGCGAAACATCTCCATAGCCGTTATTTGGCTGTTATGCTGTTCTTTTGGGGAACAATCCACAATGCATTAGCTGCTGGTCCCGATGCCTCTAAAATCCCGGATTTCCAGATTCCCGGAGTAGATAGCAATACCAAAGATCCTATGGAAATTATTTGGATTGTGGCCAAAGGTTTTGTCACGCTTGTTGCCGTACTTTTAGCTGCAGTAGCTATTTTCGTTGTTGTAAAAGCATTAATCAGTATCTATAACGAAGCTACATCTGAAAATGGTAAGAAAGGCTGGGGGCACTTTATTGGAGCTTTAATTATCGGCTTCATTGTGATCTTCTTCTGCTTATGGTTAGTCAAACTGGCAGTAGGATTATTCTAAAAAGCTATAGTGGAGACCAATATGTCGGAACATGATCAAACAATCTCTTTTTTACCTACTCGTTTAAATCGAGAAGCTACTGTTTTTGGTGGAATGACAGTGAGTGAATTTGGGATTTCAGCCAGTTTAGGCTTTGCTCTTGGTTTGATTGTTGGTCTCTTTTTCTGGATATTGACAGACTTTTGGTTACTTATTCCGGCAATGGCAATGCTTTTATGTATTGCAACGGTATTAGTTGGAAAAGTTGTTGTTGCTGCAATTAAACGAGGTAAACCGGAAGCCTACTTGAATCGCCTTATTGAAAAGAAACTTGATGACCTACTTAATGGTAACAAATTTATTCGGCGTGAAGGTTTTTGGTCCATCCGTCGATACAAAAGGATGTAACACATGAGCCAGCTTAAAAGCCTATTACACGAAAAAGATAAACACATTAAAACAGCACGATTTTTTGCTTCCTTATTTTTTATCATTATTTTAGTCCTGGCTGGGGTAATTTATACCTCACCAAGCCGTTTAACTATTTATAACCCGCCTGATCTCCGTGCCGGTAGTCAGAGAGCATGGTGGGAAATCCCTAAACCTACGATTTACGCATTCTCCTACCAAATTTTTCAACAAGTGAATCGCTGGTTAAATAATGGTGAAGAGGATTATGAGAAAAATATTACGGCATTAAAGCCATTTTTAACACCCCATTGCGAAGCATTTTTACGTCAAGATTATAAAGATCGCCTACGCAATAATGAATTAAGAGGGCGAACTCGTATGGTCTATGAGATTACAGGCCGTGGATATAGTGAAGATAAGGTCACTGTTTTCAGTGAAGATAGCTGGGCAGTGAATTTAGATCTTGGGGTTGATGAACATTTTCAAGGTCAGCCGGTGAAACGAACTTATATTCGCTTTCCAATCAGTATTGTCAGAATGGAGGTGGACTCTGTACAAAATCCTTGGGGATTAGGCTTTAACTGCTATAACTCCATTCCAAAACTTCTAGAAGGTGTTGAGCCGAAAACTGAGGAGAAAAAATGATGAAACGCTTACCTATTTTATTGATGTCTTTAATTGGATTAAGTTTTTCAAGTCATAGCGTTGCTGATGTATTAATGAAATGGGAGAGAAAACCTCTTCCGATTGCTTTGCAGGTAGATAAAGAGCGGATTATTTTTGTGGATAAAAATGTCAAAGTTGGTTATCCGGCTGAATTAGATGGCAAATTACGCATTCAATCAACGGGTGGCGCAGTGTACTTAAAAGCCCTAGAGACATTCCCTTCTACCCGTATTGAATTTCGTGATGTTTCTACAGGTGAAATTTTCCTCTTTGATATTGTTTCTGCAACCAAAGTAGCTAATCCGGAAGAATCAATACGAATGGTATTTGATATTGCGGTAGAAAAACAATCTTTTTCAACGAATAGAGATGATGAACCTGATCTATCTTTGACCGGCACACGACCACAATTACCGATACCGGCAGCATTAACCCGTTATGCCGCACAATCGCTTTATGCCCCGCTTCGTGCAGTTGAGCCGTTAGAAGGTGTTCGCCGAGTAGCCCATCGATTACCGAAAAAAATTACGACGCTACTACCGGCATATTCTATTGATGCAACCCCTCTTATTAGTTGGCAGCTTGATTATTATGTAGTCACGGCGATTCGTTTGCAAAATAAAGGGAATAGTCAAATTACTCTAGATCCTCGCGAACTTCAAGGGCAGTTTTATGCTGCGACATTCCAACATAACTGGCTTGGGAGATATGGGAGCAATGAAGATACCACCACGCTTTATTTAGTTACTGAAGGCTATGCCAATAATGCGTTGATTCCTGAAACGCGTCAGGTAAAACCGGTAACCAAAAAGGTGAAGAAAACCACCAAAGTCGAAACTAAACCGGCACAATCAGCAAAATAAGGAGGATAGGCAATGAAAGCAAATAAAGCCTTATTTGTCATACTGGGTATTGTATTTACCTTAGTCGGTGGAATCGTCTATGCCTTATTTGGACGTAGTGAGCCAGTTCCACAACCGACACAACAGGAAATTTTAGATATTTCCATTAAAGATTTAACACCGGAACAAGTCAGATCAATGGGCATTCAAGGTGATTCACCGATAGATACCCTTCGTACATTAGTGACTACAGTAAAATCTAATGAACGACGTATGGATGCCTTAATTAATGAAAAAGACCGTCAGCTTAAAGAAAAAGAAGAACAGATTGGTGGTCGTATCAATGATGCCGTGAATAATGAAACCCGTAAGCTTCAAGAGCAAATCGCTGATTTGAAAATGCAGCTATTTGATATGGCAAGTCAAGTAAGCAATAAGCCCGTCATACAAGAACAAGCCTCTACAGCAGAGCAAAATGCGGATATACAGGGTAAAAAAACGCCTGTTGCAACAGATAAATTACCGATTGGTGGTGCTTCAACGCTAAATAGCCACAATACTGATTTTAATGGTATGGTCTGGGTTGAGCCTAGTGATCAAATGGGATTGGATGCAAATGGAAAACCTGTTTCAGGCAATACAATTGCGACTAAATTTGGCTTCCCTATTGATTTCAAAGCTGGGCAATATCCAGGAGCAAATGCAGAAAAGAAAGGTCTGCCGTTTTTCCCAGAGACAGACACAGTTACCTCACAACAAGGCCAAGCAAAAGGAACCGGAAAAAATCAGGTTACTCCATTTTATACTGTACCAAGTAATTCAACCTTTTTAGATTCTGTAGCAATGACTGGACTCATTGGGCGTATTCCTATCGATAATAGGGTGTCTGATGCTTACCCATTCAAAGTATTGATTGGACGTGAAAATTTGATTGCTAACGGGATTGAATTACCTGATGTGGAGGGGGCGATTGTTTCAGGAACAGCAACCGGTGATTGGACATTATCTTGTGTTCGCGGTGAGGTAACCAGTATGACCTTTGTCTTTAATGATGGACGAATCGTTAGCACCTCTCATAAAGGAAGTGGTAATAATAGTGAAAAAATTGGTTGGCTATCCGATAGTTCAGGTATTCCTTGTGTTCCTGGCGAGCGAAAAACTAATGCACCGGAATATTTGGGTACAAATTTCTTTTTAGCAGCGGCTAGTGCTGCTGCTCAAGGATTTTCACAATCTCAAACTACAACTGTTGTGGATGGCAGCAGTGTAGTGGGAGCAGTGACCGGCGACCAAGGTAAATTTATTTTAGGGCAAGCGATTGGTAATGGTTTAAAAGAATCGGCAGATTGGTTTAGAAAACGCTTTGCAGAAAATTTTGATGCCGTTTATGTGCCGCCTGGTCATCGTGTCGCCATTCATATTGAGAAAGAAATCGAAATTGATTACAACCCACAAGGCCGTAAAGTGAAATACGGAGCAAAATCATTCAATACACAGCTTGATTAAAAGGGAGTTCGACATGAAAGGTTTATTTTACATCATCATAAGTGCATTGGCTGTCACTGGTTGTACAACCTCTACACAAGAATTATTGCCAACTAACGGTAGCACAATGAAAGACATTTGGGATAAAGGAGCGAGTAATAATGAGCTACATATCTACCGCTCACAAAATGGACGAAAACTCGATCCTGTCAATTATATCCCCAATAGTGAGCAACGTGCTTATACCCGTACAGCAGAAAATGAAATCAATAATTTATTTCCACGTTTGCCGAACCCAGATTTAATTATGTATATCTATCCTCATCAGACAAATTCCGGTGAGCCGCTTAGTATTCCGGGATATTCTACGGTACTACCGTTTTATGGCCGAGTTCAATATGCGCAGCCAGGTGATAGTATAAGGGGGCTATAACAATGTCTTTTTTAGGTGAAGTTTTTTCTTCGTTTAAATTAAGTAAATCCCCCACTGTATCAAATCCGGTTATCAATATGGACACATCAGAACAGTCAGAAAAAATGGTATTAGATGATGTGACTATTCAACCAATTAAACGCAGTGGAAAATTACGTCAATCACAGCATCATCAACGATTATATTCTCAAGAGCCTTCTTTCATTGAGCACCTGCCTTGGGGAGAATATCTAGATGAATATGGCGTATTACTCCTTGATGATGCTCGCAGTATGGGAGCCGTATTTGACATAAAACCGATTGGAACTGCTGGTCGAAGTATTGAGTTTTTAACTCGAGTTCGTAATTTAGTCAAAGATGCCTTACAGGATAGCTTCGATGAACTGGATACCAACCCTTATGTAATTCAATTCTATTGCCAAGATAGTGATGATTTACAGCCTTATACCGAACAATTACATCAGTATATATCCCCTATTGCTAAGGGCAGCGCTTTTAGTGAAGAGTGGTTAAGAGTGATGGGGAAACACTTCAAGGATATTGGTAAGCCCGGAGGACTATTTATTGATGACAGAGTGACAAATACCGCTTGGTCAGGACGCATTCGTACAACAAGAATGGTGATTTATCGCTATGTAGAAAATAAGCAAAATGATTTTAATACTGCCTTAATTGCAGAGCAATTAAATAATGCTTGTGCTCGCATAAATGGTGCCTTGACTACAGCAGGGTTACACTCTCAGCGAATGGATAGTGAGCAAATCCGGCAATGGTTACTTCGTTGGTTTAACCCAAATCCTTCAATCAATTTCGATGAGCTTTCCAATAATGACTGTTACCACTTGTTCGGAAAACAAGAATCTGATGACGATTTGCCTCTCGCATTTAGCGATTTTAGTGAAGATCTTTTCTATTCTCAACCGCAGAATAAAGGAAGCTATTGGTATTTTGATAATCAGCCACATGAAGTTGTCGTTGTTAATAATTTGAGGAAGCAGCCGGAAGTCGGTCTGATTACGGGAGAAATCACACGTGGGAGAAATATTAATGCCCTATTTGATTTGTTACCGGAATCAACCATTATGGCAATCACGATTGTGATACACCCACAAGATAAACTAGAAGCACATCTGGAAAAAATCAGCGGTCGTGCGGTAGGGGAAAACTTTGAGTCTAAATACCTCAAAGAAGACTGTAAAACAGTACAAGCTTATTTGAAAGAAGGTCATAAACTTTATCTGTAGAAGATCAGACTTGATCTGACAATTCACTCTAAAAAGTGAGAGTTTCCCGTTTAGAATATGAGTGTCAAAAATCAATCTAAACAA
>NZ_SMAC01000047.1 GCF_004342115.1 Mannheimia haemolytica
GAGTTTGTTTTGTTTGTACTGACTTAGACGACTTTTTCTCATTTGGGTATCTTAACCTAAATGGAGTTTTTAGTCGTTATCTAGGACAGCCCCTTTATTTTTAAAGCCTATAGTTGAATAACTTAGGCTTTCTTATTTTAATGAATATGTTCACCTCTAAAAACAAATAAAGATTAAAACTGTTTACCTATTATTTATTCACATGTATACTGTGAGATATTCCTTTCATAGGTAGGAGATCTATTATGCTAAGTAAGCTACAACGCTTTACCTTAATGATAAAAAGCACCATCATTAAGCATCCACTGGAAATTTTATTCGTTACTTACGTCACGATTTTACTTATCAATAATGTGAGCGACTACGAATTAATCAAACGCTTTCAAAATCTAATTGCTCTTTTTCCTATTTGCTTTATTTTGCTTTACCTGATACGCGATACCAAAGCTTATTGGCTATTCGCTCTGATTCCGATAGCAATCGTCTTTTTCTTTGATCAAATTAATTTAACATTATTGGAAGATTCTCGTTATTGGGCTACCATATTTTGTGTATTCCTTTGTTTGATCAGTCAATATTGGTACAAAAACAACCATTATTTTGTAGCCGGAACAACTAATAAATTAGTTAACATTGTCTTTGCTACAGTTTTATCTGGCATTATTTTTGCAACATTAAGCGCTATTACCATAGCCATTATTGCTTTATTTGATTTAAATAAACAAAACAACTTTCATATTTTTGAAAAATTTGGCATTTTTTCTAGTTTTTGGGCATTCCCTGTTTTATTTTTAACTCTTGAACAACAGACTACCAATGATTCTAGATATCTAAACCGCATTAGTGAAATGTTACTAAACTGGATTTTGTCTCCGGCATTAATTATCTATACTGCAATTATTTATGCTTATGTAATTTTTATTGCGGCTAAGGGGCAAATGCCAGATGGGGTTGTTGCAAACGTAGCGCTTCCCTATTTAGCTTTCGGCCTAGCTATACAAGCGGTGCAATTATTACTAAAAAATGCAAAATGGCAGTGGTTTTATTCTCTCTTTACCTATTTAGCACTTTTGCCGTTAACATTAATTTGGTATGCCATCTATATTCGTTTCAGCCATTATGGCTTAACTGAAGCCCGTATTTATTTAGTGATTGGCACAATAACCTTATCTATTTGCTATACCTTATTACTATTTAAACAGTTGGCGCAATATCGTCTCTTTTCTGCAGTGTCGATAGCAATTATTTTAATTTCAGTGTTTATTTTAGATCCGAAAACAGTTGCGCTTAAAGATCAAACCAAGCGGTTGGACAACTATTTGCTAAAACACAAATTATTAGATGTAAATAACAAAATCAGCACAAAAGCTGTACTTAAATACCAAGAATCATTAAATGAAAACCGAGATGAAGCCGAATATTTTTATTCAATGCTCCACTATGTTGCCAGAGGAATGCCTGCTGCACAATTTAAAGAGAAATATGGCGTAAATTCAAGCTACGATTTAATGAGTGAAATAAGAGAAAGAAATACTGACCCACGTTATTTTGAAGCTACTAATTCTGAGCTGGTTCGCTTAACTAAAGCAGATATGGCAAATGCTCGTGAATATATTACATTTAGTAGCCAATTATATCGGCCTAATTCATTTTCCCATCAAAAAATAGAAAATAAGCTATGCCAAAAACTCCTTTCTCAAGGTTACTATTTTGAGGGAAATATATTAAATATTGAGTATCAATACTCAGAAACGGCTCAAGACTGCTCTTCAATAACACAAGATCCTACTGAATTTGTTATCTACTTTAAAGGACTTGGGACTACTATTGAATTTAACATTAACGATATTTTGAAAAAAATCTTTGCTAAACATCATTTATCTATTACCCAGCAACACAAAAATGAGGTTTTAGAAAAGATTAAAGGCGATTTACTCAAAATGGATTTAGGAAATTCAGTACTTGGGCTTAAGCATATTGAGTTAAGATTTGAAGACAATATCGGTTATATAGTAGAAAGTATTAGTACACAATATATTATGCTGAAATAAAAGGAGATGCTCGTTCAATTAAATTTGAACGAGCATTTTTCGTTAAAAATTCAATTTAAGCAGCCACTCAAAATTAGTCTCATTTAACCGATATTGCGGTTTCAAATTCGGGCCGCAAGAGTTTGAGCCAATGCCGCTCATTTTGTAATCGACACACAGCACGGTGGAAGGGCTTTCTACCAAATCATAACTGTGGCTTTTAGTGGTTAGCTCTTCCTGTGTGTAAGGCGAAAGATTAAAACTAAACGGCTGTGGAGAAGTAACAGTTATCCCATTTGCTTGCACATAATGCGTACCGAAGTGGCTGCCGTTTTCCTGCGGGTTGAGATAATCGGTATGATTTTCTCGGGTGCTGGTTTGATAAGCTCCGAGTTTCGCCAAATGGTATTTGTCGATATAACTCTCCTGCTCGCCATAGCCAAAATAGCTCACTTGGTTATTCCGTTTATTCAAGAAAAACCGCAAGCCAAAGCGAGGTAAAAACGGCAAATGAGCGGGGCGGGTTGCCTGAACCTGAATCGTCATTTCGCCATTCGGGGCAAGATGATAATTCACTTTCAGGGTTAAAATCCGACTTTGAGCGGTTGCCACAATGCCACATTCGGCAGTAATGTTTACGCCGTTTTTATCTTGCATCAGTTCGGTATGATACGCCCTGGTGTAACAGTTATCGTAGCCGGCTTTTTTCCAAAACTCACGAATTAAGCGGTCGTTATCGGTTGGGGCTCGCCAAATATTGAAATCCAACGGTTGCTCAATTACTGCCTCGCCGTTTTTCTCAATCCGGCTGAAAATGCCTTTGAGTTTATCGAAAGTGTAGCGATAGTCGCCCTGTTGAATCCGCCATTCATTTGCAAAATCTTGCACAAAAATGACCGCTTGCGGGCGTGGATTAAGTGCTGGAGTGACCATCGCTTGATGCAGCGTGATTTGGTCAAAGCCTAAGTGATGCCCTTTTTCCAACAGAGCCGTGCTTTCATTTAAAGAATAATCAAGGGTTAAAAGTTGCAATTTGCCGTTTGGTTCGGGCAGCGTTAGCGGCAAACAAGCGGTCTGATTTGGCTGACAATTTACCAAACATTGTCCCTGCAGGGTGGTTTCGCCGTTTTAGCTGAAACAGTAATGCACGGTCAGATAATCAGCTAAGTCGCTGAAATCCAACTGATTTTTCAGCCAAATTTTGCCCGCTTTTAACTCAGCTCGCACCGGGCGATTCACATTTTTCACTTCTAACAAATTAGAGTGTGGCACACGCTGTTGGGAAACCAAGCCGTCCATACAGAAATTGCCATCGTGCAAGGTTTCGCCGAAATCACCGCCATAGCCGTATTTTTCGGTCTTCTGTTCGGCACTTAGCTCAGAGTTGGGGAGCAGAGGAGCATGGTCGCACCATTCCCACACAAAGCCACCGCACGCACCGCTGTAGCGTTGGAAGGTTTGCCAATAATCTTCCATATCACCACTCGAATTGCCCATCGCGTGAGAATATTCACACAAAATAAAAGGTTTGTGGTTGGCAGAGTCGGAAAAATATTCCTCTAACCGCCGGTGCTTGGGTACATCTCGCTGTATAAATCGAGGTTTGAAAGATCGTTTTGATGTGCCGAATGTTGGTAAATCGAGCCTTCGTAGTGAGTTAAACGGCTTGGATCCCGTTGTTTTACCCAACGGGCTGCGACTTCAAAATTTTCACCAAAGCCGGATTCGTTACCAAGTGACCAAATAATAACCGAAGTGCGGTTTTTGTCTCGCTCCACATTGGCAATGTTGCGATCTAAAATCGCCTGTTTGAACAGCGGATCTCTTGCAAAATAACAGAAATTATCGACCGCTTGTTGGCGAATTTCTTCCTGTTTGTTCGGGTTTGGCACATTCAGGAAAATGCTGTTTTCCGGACTTTCAATATACACTGCACTGGAGCCGTGAGATTCAAGATCACTTTCGGCAATCAGATAAAAACCGAGCTGATCGCACAATTCATTAAACCACGGAGCGTTCGGGTAATGGGCGGTGCGAATAGCGTTGATGTTATGGGCTTTCATTAAGCGTAAATCCACCAACGCTTGCTCACGGCTAATGCTGTAGCCGGTTTTCGGGTCGGAATCGTGGCGGTTTACCCCTTTAAATTTAATCGGGGCGTTGTTGAATAGCATCACGCCATTTTCCACACGAATCTGACGAAAGCCGATTTTTTGCTCAATAATTTCGTTTTGGTAGCTCAAGCATAGCGTGTAGAGTGTCGGATCTTCCGCATTCCACAAACACAAATTGCAAATTTCTTGGCAAAAATCACCGCTTGTTTGCTCGCAGACTAAGCGGTTTTCAGGGTCGAAAAGTTGAAAATGCACAGCTTCGGTGTAGGTGGAAAATTGTGTTTCCACCTTGAGTTCTGCCTTTGAAAGATCAGCGTTTAACTGGTAGCGGATAAAGAAATCTTGCAGGTAGTTTTGCTCACGTTCCAAAATATAAACATCACGGAAAATGCCTGACATTCGGAATTTGTCTTGATCTTCCAAATAACTGCCGTCACACCATTTTAGCACCACCACGACGAGGCTGTTTTTGCCCTGTTTAAGCTGTTTGGTGATGTCAAATTCATTGGTGCTGTGGCTGATTTGCCCGTAGCCGACAAATTCGCCGTTTACATAAACAAACAGGCACGAATCTACGCCCTCAAAATTTAGCAAATAGCGTTTGTTAGGCTTGGGGTTAAACGTGATTTCACGCTGATACACCCCGCAAGGGTTTTGGTGTGGCACATAAGGCGGATCAAACGGAATCGGGTAGTTGATGTTAGTGTATTGATGGGCATCAAAGCCTTGAGTTTGCCAGTTAGACGGCACGGGGATTTGGTGGGTAAATTTGGTGTTGAGGAAATCCTCCGGCAGATCGTGCGGACTTGGATAGAAATTAAACTTCCAATCGCCATTTAGCAAAGTAAATAACTCAGATTGTTCCCGTTCCAACTGATTCGGCGTTTGCCCTTTAGCAAAAGGAATAAAATAAGCGTGGTGTGGCGTGGTATTAAGGTGCAACACACTCGGGTCTTGGTAGTAATTCGGTAACGACATAAAAGCCCTATGATCAAAAAGATATAAATACGAATACACTTTAATTCTCTTATAAAATAGGGCAATCAACTATGTGAAAAATTGTGAGGCGGATCACAAAATAATTTCCTCACCTTTTTCCTTCGATTCCGTTATAATCACAAGAATTTTTTATGTCATTTTTCAAGGAATTTACCAATGTTATATCCAAGCGAAGAATTTTTATATGCACCGGTTGAGTGGGTTGATCACAGCGAAGGTTACACCGATATTCGTTACCATAAATCAAAAGACGGTATCGCTAAAATCACCATTAATCGTCCGGAAGTGCGTAATGCTTTCCGTCCGCAAACGGTAAAAGAGATGATTGAAGCCTTTTCTGATGCCCGTTTTGATGAAAAAATCGGCGTCATCGTATTAACCGGTGAAGGCGAATATGCGTTCTGTGCCGGCGGCGACCAAAAAGTGCGTGGCGATTACGGCGGCTACAAAGATGAAAGCGGTGTGCATCACTTAAATGTGTTGGATTTCCAACGTGATATTCGTACCTGCCCGAAACCGGTGGTGGCAATGGTTGCCGGCTATGCGATTGGTGGTGGACACGTTTTACATATGTTATGTGATTTAACCATTGCCGCTGACAATGCAAAATTCGGTCAAACCGGCCCGAAAGTGGGGTCATTTGACGGCGGTTGGGGTGCAAGCTATATGGCACGTTTAGTCGGTCAGAAAAAAGCGCGTGAAATTTGGTTCTTATGCCGTCAATATAATGCACAAGAAGCGTTAGATATGGGCTTAATCAATACCGTTGTGCCTTATGCTGATTTAGAAAAAGAGACTGTGCGTTGGTGTCGCGAAATGCTACAAAACAGCCCGATTGCCTTACGTTGCTTAAAAGCAGCATTGAATGCAGATTGTGACGGTCAGGCTGGCCTGCAAGAGCTTGCTGGTAATGCAACAATGTTGTTCTATATGACAGAAGAAGGGCAAGAAGGACGCAATGCGTTCAACGAGAAACGTGAGCCGGACTTCAGCAAATTCCGCCGCAATCCATAATTGACGGCAAATACAAGCGGTTCGATTTTGCAAAAAATTTGCAAAAATCGACCGCTTACCTTTTCTAATTTAAGTTAATTTTATGTCAGATGTTGAGTTAAACGAGCAGAGCGAGCAAGAGCCTGAGCAAAAACCGAAAAAGCGAAACTATTTCCTTTCAACCTTATTCAAAATCGGGGTGATAGGAGCTTGCAGTATGGCTTTTTACGGCATTTATTTAGACGGTAAAATCCGTAGCAAAATGGATGGACAGATATGGGAATTACCAGCTGAGGTGTATGCTCGTATTGAAAGCATTAAAATTGAAGACAACTTAACGCTTGAGCAAACCAAACAAGCGTTGCTGGATAACGGCTATCGTCAAGTTTCTCAAGTTGCGACACCAGGCGATTTCAAAATTGAAGAAAATCAGCTGGTGTTGCTACGCCGAGCTTTCCCGTTTCCAGAAACACCGGAATCGCAACGAGTGCTTCGTTTAACTTTCAAACAAGATAAATTAACTTATATTGAAGATTTGGTGCAGGGTAAGTTGATCGAGGAGTTCCGCTTGGATCCGAAATTACTGGCGTTACTGCATTCCGATAGCGATGAAGAACGTCAAGCATTACGCTTACAACAATACCCTCGCTTGTTAATTGAGTCACTGATTTTAACCGAAGATCGCCGCTTTTATCAGCACGATGGGATTAGCCCAATCGGTATTGCCCGTGCTTTAATCACTAACTACCAAGCTGGCAGAACAGTGCAGGGTGGCAGTACCTTAACGCAACAGTTAGTGAAAAACTTGTTCTTAAGTAATGAAAGATCGTTGGTGCGTAAGGTAAATGAAGCGTTAATGTCGGTGATTTTAGACTTCCGTTACGATAAAAACCGCATTTTAGAAACCTATCTCAACGAAATTTATTTAGGGCAGAACGGTAGCTACCAAATTCACGGTTTTGCATTGGCAAGCCAATTCTATTTTGGTCGTCCGATCCAAGAGATTAGCTTAGACCAAATTGCGTTATTGGTGGGAATGGTAAAAGGTCCATCACTGTATAACCCGTGGCGAAATCCGCAAGGTGCGGTAGAGCGACGTAATGTGGTGTTGCGATTATTGCTGGATCATCAAGTGATCAATCAAGAACTTTACGCTCTGTTAAGCTCCCGCCCGCTTAATATTCGTGAAAAAGGCACGATTTACCGTGAGCAACCTGCCTTTATGCAGGCATTAACCATTGATTTGAAAAATGAGTTAGGCGAAATTAAGTCAGCTCAACTTTCCGGTACTAAAATTTTTACGACCCTTGACCGTAAACAGCAACGTTCAGCCGAACAAGCAGTGATTACCGGTTTGGAAAATCTGGAAAGTAAAAATAAAAAAGTCAGCGATTTGCAATCGGCTATTGTCGTGGCGGAATACCGCACAGGTAAAGTGAGGGCGATAGTAGGAGACCGCTTAACCCAATTTGCCGGCTTTAACCGTGCGATTCAGTCAAAACGCCAAATCGGTTCTTTAGTCAAACCATCGGTTTATGCGATTGCCTTGGCACAGCCTGAATTATTCCGTTTAAATACACCGATCCAAAATAAACAAATTTCAATTAAGGTTGGTTCAACCTACTGGACACCCCGTAACTACGACCGCAGTTTTAGTGGCTCGGTGATGTTAATGGACGCCTTAGTCCGCTCTCTGAATATTCCAACGGTGAATATTGGTATGAAAGTTGGCTTAAAAAAAGTCATTGCCAAACAAAAAGAGATGGGCTGGGATAATGCGGAAATTCCGCCTTACCCATCAACCTTGCTAGGTTCATATTCGATCTCGCCTTACGATGTAACCCGCTCTTATCAAGTAATTGCCAACGAAGGGCTGAAAACACCATTAACCACCATTGAGGCGATTATTTCGCACAATGGCGAAATGTTCTATCAGCGAGATAGCGGCAAAGTGAGCGAGCAGGTGCTTCCACCGGAAGCTGCGGTTCAAACAATGTATGCGATGCAACAGGTTGTGGAACGAGGTACGGCTCGTAGCTTACAAAACGATTTTGCCAAACTGAAATTAGCCGGCAAAACCGGTACAACCAATAACGCTCGAGATACTTGGTTTGTGGGAATTGATGGCGAACACGTCACGACCGTCTGGCTGGGTAAAGATAACAATGGGGATACCAACCTCACCGGTTCAAGTGGTGCATTGTATGTGTATAAGCAATATCTTGAGAGAGCCTTGCCTCAGGCGTATAGATTACCGAAACTTAATACGATGCAATGGGTGGGGATTAATAGCTATGGTAGCTGGAATTGCGATAGTGGCAGACAAATTCCAGTTTGGCGAGATAAAGGGCAACGTTATTGTACCAGTGCAGGTAATGTAGTGGCTACAGAAAAACCAAGTGTTTGGGATGCACTTTCGCTGAAAAAAGAAAATATCGAGGCTAAAGCAGAAGAAGCTGAAGGGAAGCAACCAATCCCTACTGAAGAAGTTGCACCAATTGAATAAAAATAAATTTGATAGCCATTATCATTCAAGACGCACAATCTGATAGGTTATACCTATAAAAAGTATATATTATAACCATTTGCTAGTTTTCATTTTGGATTGTAATATAGTAATAAATTAAATAAGCAGTATCTAATTTAATTTTTTAAGATTAACAATTAAGAGGAGCATATTATGGCAATGTCAAATATCGGTTTAGATAAAGAAATCGCAAAAAAATTAGCAGATGAGTTAAATGGTTTATTAGCTACTTACCAAGTGTTTTACACTAATGTACGTGGCTACCATTGGAATGTACGTGGTGTGAACTTCTTTGAATTACATGCAAAATTTGAAGAAATCTACGATGATTTAGTGACAAAAGTAGATGAAATTGCAGAACGTATTTTAACCTTAGGTCACACACCTCAAAATGCGTTCAGCCAATATTTAACCAAGTCACAAATTCAAGAACATATTGGTGTTTCAGCTGCACAAGAATGTTTACGTGGTACTTTAAATGGTTTCAAAACATTACTGGGACAACAACGTGAAATTCTTGCTCTAGCAAGTGATGCAAACGATGAAGGTACTGCTTCTCAAATGAGTGATTACATCAAAGAACAAGAAAAATTAGTATGGATGTTCACTGCAGCTTGTGCTGAATGTTCAGACTACGCACAAGGTTGTTCTTGTAACTAAGTTGCAATAATATAATTAACCCCCGATAATGAAAGATTATCGGGGGTTACTTTTTCAGATAGCTATGTCGCAAGGATTTCAATTTAAACAGTTTTTTATTCGGCACGACAGATGTGCAATGAAAGTCAATACAGATGGTATTCTATTGGGAGCGATTGCTCACATAAAAGATTGTCAGAATATTTTAGATCTGGGTACAGGTTCTGGTTTAGTAGCACTTATGCTTGCTCAGAGAACAGATGATTGTTGTCACATTACTGCGTTGGAACTTGAACCAAATGCCTACCAACAAGCGGTCGAAAATGCCCAAAATTCTGCATGGGCAAATCGGATTTCCGTTTTGCAAGGTGATGTGATGCAGCAGGCATTTGAACAGAAATTTGACTTGATTGTTAGTAACCCACCTTATTTTGCAGATTCACTTGCAGCTCGAACCACAGAGAGAGATTTAGCTCGCTCAATTAGCCATTACAGCCACTTGAATTGGCTGGCAAAAGCAAAACCATGGTTAGCAGAGAACGGGAAAATTACACTGATTTTACCTATAGCAGCTGCAGAAAAATTAGTTGACCAAAGTGAACAAATTGGATTGTATTGTGTTGAACAATGGTTAATTTTTACCAAGAGCGGCAAATTGGCTAAACGCAGTATAGTGAGTTTTAGTTTAAACAAGCAAAAGCGTGAACATAAAGAGCTGATCATCTATGATCTAGATAATTGTGTAGAAGATCAAACCTAATCTGACAGTCCCCCGTTTTAAATTACCGTGTCTGTCAGATTAATTTGAGCTTAAATTCTTTTCCACCCAAATCC
>NZ_SMAC01000048.1 GCF_004342115.1 Mannheimia haemolytica
GCGCTGATTTGCAAAATCTTGAATAAAATTCACCGCTTGTGCCGGATAAATACAATCCACATTTTCACTTATCTTGCGAGGTGATGGCACTTCAACTTCTTGATCGGTTAGCTTATCAAAACAGCGAGTTGGCAAGCCTTGCACTTCCACTTTTTCAATATCACCAATATTAAAATAAGAGTGCAATGCCAGTTGTGCTGGTTCTGGATCTAAATGGGTAAAATATAACTCACAAGTTTCGCCTAACATCATTTCCATTTTCGCTTTATTCTCTAAGGCAAATACCAAACCGACATTTTCATCAGAACAAGTATGCTCAACTAAACGCCATTCTTGAATGCGAGCTGTGCCGTGGGCAGGCTCTTTTATTGAACCGAACCACGGATAACAAATTGGTATACCGCCACGAATCGCAGAGCCAATTCTAAACGGTTCTATCTCACTTAACCACAGCACATCTTGCTCTGCATTATACGGCTGCCAACTTAGCAATTGTGCTCCTTGTAATGCAATTTTAGCTTTGAATTTATTGTGATTAACTTCTAGCACGTCTAATTCATTATATTTGATTAATTTTAATGCATTACTCAAGTTCATAATTTATTCCTTTGATGACTAAAATAATTGACAGCAAACACTACTTAGTAATTTTATATAAAATAAGGGAAGACATCTTGCCAAACTATCAGTTATAAGACAGAATAGCCAGAATTTTTTATTACTTATAAGGATAAACTTCTCATTTATGAAGACCAAAACATTTACTCGTTCTTATCTTGCTTCTTTTGTAACAATCGTATTAAGTTTACCTGCTGTAGCATCTGTTGTACGTAATGATGTGGACTATCAATACTTCCGCGATTTTGCCGAAAATAAAGGACCATTTTCAGTTGGTTCAATGAATATTGATATTAAAGACAACAATGGACAACTTGTAGGCACGATGCTTCATAATTTACCAATGGTTGATTTTAGTGCTATGGTAAGAGGTGGATATTCTACTTTAATTGCACCACAATATTTAGTTAGTGTTGCACATAATACTGGATATAAAAATGTTCAATTTGGTGCTGCAGGTTATAACCCTGATTCACATCACTATACTTATAAAATTGTTGACCGCAATGATTATGAAAAGGTTCAAGGAGGGTTGCACCCAGACTATCATACTCCTCGATTAAATAAATTAGTAACAGAAGTTGTGCCTGCCGCAGTCACCAATGCAGGTACATCTATTAAACCCTACTTAAATGAAGAACGCTTCCCTATGTTTCTTCGTGCTGGTTCAGGGACACAAGCGCTAAGAGGAAAAGAAAGTAATAAAACAACTGGAATCGCTGGTGCTTATGAATATCTTACTGGCGGTACCACATTACAATTATCTAAAAGCTCCCCTGATCACTGGTTAGATTATTCAAGTAACCTTTATCAAGTAAGCTATGGACCACTTTCAACCTATGCACTACCTGGTGATAGTGGTTCAGGTTCTTACGCCTATGATATGAACGAAAAACGATGGGTATTAGTTGGTGTGCTCAATTTCTATAATGGTATGGATAATCAATTCAACCGCTCTGCGATTATCCGTAAAGATTTCCACGAGAAAAAATTTGCCGAAGATATTGCAGGAACAATCAATAATACCGTACAAAATGCACAATTCAATTGGACTGCTCAAGGTAAATCCAGCTCTCTTAGTCAATCAAATAATGTGCAAAAACTCAACGTTGATCTAAAAGATAGTAGCATTGCAAACCAAAACACTTCTCTGCCACAAGAAAATCACGGTAAAACCATTAATTTTAATGGTAAAGATGCAACTATTGTACTAAAACAGGATATTGACCAAGGTGCAGGTGCATTAAATCTGAACGCTAATCTCACTATTCGTCCTGAAACAGACCAAACTTGGCAAGGTGCAGGTATTATCGTCGGTAAAGATAAAAAAGTGAATTGGCAAGTAAAAAATCCACAAGGCGATCGTTTATCTAAACTCGGGGAAGGAACACTCTATGTAAATGGACGTGGACAGAATCTTGGCGATATCAGTGTAGGTGATGGTATTGTAATACTTAACCAGCAAGCCGATCACCAAGGAAGAAAACAGGCCTTTAATACAGTAGGAATCGTAAGTGGTCGCCCCACTGTTGTGCTAGGTAGTGCAGATCAAGTTAATCCCGATAATATTTACTTTGGATTTCGCGGAGGTCGTTTAGACCTAAACGGTAACAGCATCGCCTTTAAACGTATTCAAAACAGCGATAAACATGCTCGTATTGTAAACCACAATCGCGATCACATTTCTACCTTAATAATACAAGGCCAAGATCCTCTCACTAGTAATGATCTTATATGGGGAAAATGGGCAAGTAATAGCCCAGCAGACATTTACGAATATACCAATCCTTATCAAAATAAACGCAAAGATTACTTCCGTCTGAAAGGTAATTCGAGAGTATATTATCCAACGAATGCTACAAGTAACGATCACTGGGAATTTCTTTCCAGTAACCGCGAGCAAGCAATACAGAAAATCCTAGATGCCAAAAACTTAAGACAGCGCTATGACACGTTTAATGGTTTTATAGGGGAAGATGCTTCCAATAAAACTAATGGGATATTAAATGTCGTGTTTGATACAAAAACAGAAGTAAATACAGAACAAGATAAATTAAAGAATATCTACACAATGTCGGGAGGATTTAACCTTAATGGTGAACTCACCCTTAAAGGTGGTACATTGTTGCTTTCTGGTCACCCAACGCCACACGCTTATGATATTAAGAATAAGCATGATGTTGTGCGTGAAAACGATTGGCAAGACAGCCATTTTACTGCTAAAAATATCACGGTAAATAAAATGGCACAACTCTATATCGGGAGAAATGTCAATGAAGTAAATAGTCACTTTACTGCGACTGATAAAGCCAAACTCAATTTAGGATTTATTAATCGTTCAACGCCAAGTTGCTATGATTCTGAATACACAGGCACTACACATTGTGAAGTGCAAGCGGTCATTTCCGATAATATTTTTGCAAATCTAGCAACAACCGCCATTAAAGGTAATGTTAAATTACAAAACCATAGCCAATTAAATTTAGGCAAAGCAAACCTCACTGGTTCTGTACAAGCTGATCAAACAACTCATATCACTTTAGCAAATCACAGTCACTGGTTAAACAATGGTACGAGCCAGATTGGGCATCTTACAATGGAAAAAGGGTCGATCCTTAGCCTAAACGATAAATTTGCTACCACGGAAATCCCAGTCCGATTCAACAAGATGATCATCCAAGGTAATCTAAAAGGTAATGGACGAATTAACTATACCGCAAATTTAGCCAAGGGCGAATCTGATCATCTCCAAGTTGACGGTATTGCTGAAGGAAATTTTGTCCTTGCCGTTAGAAATAGCACAACTGAAGCAAATCCAAAAAGCTCATTAAACCTACTAAGCTTAAAAAATAGCAACCAAGAAGGCAATAAAGTTTCTATTTCTCTAGAAAATAATTATGTTGATCTAGGTACTTATCGTTATGTATTAGAAAATCGTAATCACAATTACCATTTATTTAATCCATTAATACCAAATTCAACCTCTAAAGAGATGAATGCTACATCTGTATCCTCTATTCCAAAAAAGGAATCTGTTACTAATGTTCCTACTTTAGATAAGAAAGAAACTGAACAAAATCTTACTCAACTACAAAAAGATTTTTCAGCACACCAATTAGAAAATCAAAAAGCAAAACAATCTATGATAAATGCTCAATCTGAGCTAAGACGACTCAATTCACAACTGAATGTATTGCAAAAATATGTGAATTCTCGTCGCTTAGGTTACTATACTCAGCAGGCAGTTTTAGAACAAATTAGCATTATTCAAAATAAAATTAAACAAACACAAACAATATTTAATGACGCTAATGCAACTGTAAAACTCACAGATCAAAAGCTAGAAGAAGCCAAATTAGCTCTAGGCTCTGTAAACGATCTTGTATTAATAAAAGCCTCTGCTCCAGCAATGCAAGCAACTAATCAAGATACGAGTATGATGAATATTATTCAAGCAGATTGGATAAGCCAATACGCTAACACAGCACTTTCTGAACTCTCGGCACAGGCTAATTCTGCTCTGCAAATCAGTAATAGCTTAGATCGCCAACTCTTCAAACAAAGCGATAAATTCAACGTATGGAGCAGCGTCGAACATCAGAAAACCGAGCATAAATCAGATTTATACCGCCCGTATAAACAACAAACCAACCTGACCCAACTGGGCATACAAATGCCGATAGATAACGGTTTAATGTTTGGAGTTGCATTATCTAAAAACCACGCTAACGCGGAATTTAACGAGGGTGTAAACGGTAAATCGAATCTACTAATGGCAAGCCTATATGGTAAGTGGCAATCTCAACAAGGCACTTTTATCAGCCTTGATGGCAGCTACGGTAAAGCAAAAAACCAACTCTACCTATTTGGTGAAAACCACTTTACCCGCCGAATTTCCTCTATTGGTGCTAACATTGGACATCAATTTGACCTCGCAGGAGTTCAAATTCAGCCAACAATAGGAGCAAGATACTACCATTTCAGCGGCCAAGACTATACACTAGGAGGAGCGAAAATCAGCTCACCAAATACCCACTTTATGACATATCAAGCGGGTCTAAAAGCTAGTAAAACCTTTTCATTGGATGACTGGAAAGTTGAACCAAGCATTACAACCCACTATGTGGATGCAAGTAACAAACGCTTAGCAGTAAACGTCAATAATAACAATATCAACCAACGTTTCGGTCGCTATCTGAAAACCGAAGCTGGTATCCGATTTGAACATAACCAATGGCAATTCGACTTACACGCTGGTTTCATTAACGGCAACGAAATCAAAAAACAACATTTTGCTGGTGTTAAGCTAGGATATAGCTGGTAAGAAAAAGCCCCTAGAACTATTTCTAGGGGCTTTTTCTACTCTTAAAAAGAGTATCTAACTTGCCTTATTTTCTAACCAATTCTTAATAAAATCTGCTATTCCCCCAATATTATTAATATCCAACCAATTTTCTCTCTCAAGCGGGTAATCCGTTGCGGTGGCAATCGTCCATTGGTCTAGCTCTGGCAATGGTTTTTCAATCCCTTTGCGGTGGAGCTGAATTTTTGGCAAGGTTTCGTGTTTAAAGCCTTCTACGAAAACGAGATCAACCTCTTGCGGGTTGAATTTTGCAATTAATTGAGAAAATTCGACCGCTTGTTTGGTTTCTGTCATTAATGCCCAACGTTCATCGCACACAATCATTGTCGGGTTTGCTCCTGCTTCACGTAGGCGGTAGCTGTCTTTGCCTTTTTTATCTACATCAACGTTATGGTGGGAATGTTTAATCAGCCCAACCCGAATACCGCAAGCGGTCAATTTTGGGATTAATTTTTCCAATAAGGTGGTTTTACCTGTGCCGCTGTAGCCTGTAATTGCAAGGTTTTTTACAGGGAATTGGCTTACTCGGCTTAAATCTTCCAATGTATTCACGTTGGTGAATGCCGATTTTTGTTCGGAAAAATCAACTGCCACGCTTTTTTGTGATTGGAAGAACGCAAGCAATTGCTGTTGGTTTGAGCCTAAATAGGCTTTCAAATCTTCTTGTACCGAACGATGAATCAACGCAAAAGTGGGATGTGGACGCTCACCATCATGGGCATATGCAATTTGTACGTTATTTATCCGCAAAGCAGTTTTTAATTTTTGCAATAACAGCTCAGGCATAAAGGGCGTATCGCAAGGCACAAAAAGCAAATAGTCACTTTCAATTTGCTCAAATCCTGCCAGCATTCCACTGAGTGGACCTTGAAAATCAGGCAAGCTATCTTGATAGTAAGAAAAAGCAGGATAAAGCTGCTGATATTGCTCAATAGAACGATTGACATTAAGCCAAATGTCACTAACTTGTGGTGAAAGTCGGGCTAAAATGTGTGAAATAAGCGGTTTTCCTTCAAAAAGTTGTAACCCTTTTTCTACCCCATTCATTCGACGAGCTAAACCGCCCGCTAAAATCACGGCTGAAATGCGTTCTTCTATTGTTTTACTCACAGCTTTATCCCTTAAAATTTTGCAAAAATAAGAGTAAAAGTATATTATTTCGTTTAATTTCCAACAAGTTTTTTAAGGGGTAAAAGATGAAATGCGAACGTTTAGAAGAGTTATTAGAGTTACTTGGCGAACATTGGCGTAAAAATCCTGACTTACACCTCATTGATATTTTGCAGCAGCTTTCAGTTGAAGTGGGCGAGCCTGATAATTTCAAAGCGTTAAGCGATGAAGTGTTAATCTATCAGCTTAAAATGCGAAATGCAGGCAAATTTGAGCCTATTCCCGGCATAAAAAAAGATTATGAAGATGATTTTAAAACGGCTTTATTGCGAGCTCGTGGAATTTTAAACGATTAAGATTGTCTTATCCGTTAGCTAGTTTAGCATTTATTATTTATCAACATTTTTGAAGGAATCATTATGAAAAAATTGGCATTAAAAACGGCATTTGTTGCACTTTCTGCCCTTTTTACATTTAACTCAACGGCAATCGCTGCTGATCCAACCGCAGGCAAAGAATATATCGAAGTGCGTAAAGCACCTTCTGCACAAAAAGAAGTGGTGGAATTTTTCTCATTCTACTGCCCACACTGTTATGATTTTGAATTAAGCTACAAAATCCCAAGCCAAATCAAAGAAAAATTACCAAGCGATAGCAAATTAGTGCAATATCACGTTAATTTCTTAGGTCGCCAATCTGAAGATTTAACTCGTGCTTGGGCATTAGCAATGGCATTAGGTGCGGAAGATAAAGTAAAAACCGCATTATTTGAAGGTGCTCAAAAAGACGCATTCAAATCAATGGACGATATTCGCTCTGTATTCTTAGCAAACGGCATTACAGCTGAACAGTTTGATAGCGGTATTAATAGCTTTGCGGTAAATGGCTTAGTGAATAAACAAGTTCAATTAGCGGAAGACTTCCAAATTCGTGGTGTGCCTGCATTCTTCGTAAATGGTCAATACCAACTCAACTTAGAAGGCTTTGCAGATTCTTCATCAACGAATGATTTCATCAAACGTTATGTTGATGCGGTTGTGTTCTTAAGCAAGAAATAACCCCTTAAAATAGTTAGGGTTTTTACAATGCTGAGTAGGTAAATCCTATTCAGCATTTTTTATATGCAAACTCGGAGAACAAAATGACAAAGTTATCTATCCTAAACCTTGTACCTATTCGTGAAGGGCAAACTGCCAAACAAGCGGTCGATTCTATGGTGAAATTAGCAAAACACGCGGAAAGTATCGGCATTGAACGCTATTGGATTGCAGAGCACCACAATATGAAAAACCTTGCCAGCTCGGCAACACAGCTCCTCATTCAGCATGCCCTTTCTCACACTGAAAAATTAAGAGTGGGATCAGGTGGCGTGATGTTGCCTAACCATAGTCCTTATATTGTGGCAGAGCAATACGGTACGCTTGAAACACTCTACCCTAACCGTGTAGAACTTGGGCTTGGGCGAGCACCAGGCACCGATATGCGAACCGCTACCGCTTTACGCCGTAATGCACAAAGTCTGCCATTTCCTGATGAAATCAGCGAACTAAAAGGTTATTTTGAAGGCACAAATCCTGTGTCTGCCTACCCTGCACAGGGGTTGAATGTGCCGTTTTATATTTTAGGCTCAAGCCCTGAAAGTGCCTATTTAGCAGCAGAACGTGGCTTGCCTTATGCCTTTGCTTCACATTTCGCTCCTCGTTTTATGGACGATGCGGTGCGAATTTATCGCACACACTTTAAGCCGTCTGAAGTGTTAGATAAACCCTATGTGATTTTAGGTGTGAATGCGATTGCGGCAGAAACCGACCAAGAGGCAGAACAGCTTGCTACCACTCAGACTCAGTTTTTCTTAAATGTTGTTACCAATGCCCAAAACTATTTACAACCGCCCGTCGAATCCGATGATAAAGTGTGGGAAAATTTTGTGAAAGCGGAAATCGTACCGCATTTCGGGCCTGTTTCGTTCCAACAAAATGCGTTATACAACCAAGAGAAAACCGTTGTTCGCCAAATGACTGCTTGTTCACTTATCGGTAGCCGAGAGAGCGTTGAACAACAGCTCAAGTCATTAAAAGCACGCATTGAAATTGATGAAATTATGGCGGTAAGCTACATTTTCGATGAGCAAAAACAGCATCAATCCTATACTTGGTTAAAAGAGATTGCAGATAAGGTGTGATATGAGCAAAACAATGCAACAAAAAGCCGCTGATGCACATAATATGTGTAAGCTAAAAGGCGACTCTATGTTAGATAACTCAGACCGCCAAATTGCCTTTGAAGCAGTGTATGATAGTGAAGAAATAGCTGTACAAGCGGTCGAATTTTTCACACAAAAAGCAAAATCGGTAGAAACCGAGCCTTGCGACATTCAAAGTGAAATCACACCCATTATAGATGGCTTTCTGATGAAAATGTGGATAACTTTCAGTTGCCAAGCAGAAGTAATCTTATTTCAAATGGCGGTGAGATAGATATAAAAATGTAGAAGATCAAACCTAATCTGACAGTCCCCCGTTTTAAATTACCGTGTCTGTCAGATTAATTTGAGCTTAAATTCTTTTCCACCCAAATCCG
>NZ_SMAC01000049.1 GCF_004342115.1 Mannheimia haemolytica
CACTTGATTTGCTTGTACTCAGCCACCCTGAATTTGTTTTTGGTTCTTGCCCAGATTTCGCCGTAGCTGAGCTTGGTGCGTTCGTGCGTGGCTTTCACCGCATTTTGTAGCATATTCTGTTCTTCGGCAGTGATTGTTGGCTCTGCAAGCGGTGCGATTTGTTGATTATTTTGCAAAACTTCTTTATCTAAAATATCCAGCACCCATTTGCGGAAGTCTTTGGCGACTTTGGTGTGGCTACGCATACCTAATAGCCAGCAACCACGCAAGCTGAAAATTCTGACTTTCTGCATACCGCTAGCGGTATCCATATCAATGATGGCTGTCATTGATGGAGTAAATTCATCTTTGTTGCGTTCGTACAGCTTAGATATATCAGACGATGGATTTTTATAACCTAACGCTCTGCCAACTTCTAAGGCGGGCATCCATTTTTGATTATTCTGATCGATAACGGAAAGTGTAGTGTTTTGGAAAGTTAATGTTGTCATTCTGAATTTCTCATATGTAAGTTTAAAAACTCATCACGAGTATTGCAGTACTGGTGATGAACTAGGCAAGGTCTGCAATAACCGTCCATACGAGACAACGGCAGATCTTTCGATCTCCTTACCTAGCCCATCATTGACAACATAGGGGATTTGCAAATTGCAAGCGCCTAGTTTTAGGGGGTACTTCCAAATTGGAAGTGCCTTATTTAGGGGTACTGTCAAATTGACAGTGCCTTGATTTGACTAGATTCCGGCTATAAAAAAAGTCGCATTGAGCGACTATCATTCTTCACCGCTCGTATGGTATTCAGGAATTGCAGTTCCCGACTTTACTGTTGAAAGTGCGGTTATCTTAGCCGAAAGGGCGGTTTTTGTCAATTAGATTTTATTCTTCAATTAGCAATGGCTTTTCTTTCAGTTCTTCAATCGCTCTGGTTTGTAACAGCGAGCTCATTTGCTGAATAGCCAAACGGTTGAGCATTGCCAGTCGCTCTTCTTGGCTGTAACCTTGCTCAATTAGTAGGGCGTTTTGGCTTTCCAATGCAGCAAGGACGGTAAGTTGCTCAACGGTAGCGTGGTCTCGCATATTGCCTTTCAGGTTCGGATTGCGGTCTTTCCACTGTTTTGCCGTTTGTCCGAAGAGAGCTTGATTGAGAATGTCCGCTTCGCTGGAATAAACGAAAGTATGTTGTTTTGTATTCAGCAATGCCGGTATGATGTGATCTTTGATGGCATCAGTATGAATGCGGTAGTTCGCCTTGCTTAAAATGTGTTTTACGCTCCATTCGAGCTTACTTTCGTTCGCTTCTTGCTGTTTGAGGCGTTGGAACTCTTTGATGAGATAGAGCTTGAACTCGGGGCTAATCCACATCGCAAATTCAAGAGCGATGTCTTTATGGGCATAAGTGCCACCGTATCGCCCCGCTTTGGCTTGCAAGCTAATCGCATTCGTTTGAGCAACAAATTCTTTGACGCTGATTTTGAAACGGTTTAAGCCGGATTGATTTTTAATTGTGGCGAATTCGCCATAATTAAAATTCGGGTTGTTCATTTCTTCCCAAATGCCGATGTATTCAAGGGTATTGCGGTTGCGTAACCAGTCGCTAATGAAGAAATCGCCGTCTTTGGCTCGTAGCATATCAGTAAGGTTGATGTAATCTTCGCCATCACGAGCGGTTACTTTGACCTCCACGCCTTGTACAATCATTACGCTATTTGCCATTTCGTTTCTCCGTTTTTAGGTACAAAAAAAGCCGTGAAATACGGCTTGAAAGTGCGGTTATCTTAATCCGAATTGGGGGCGGTGTCAATTAGATTAATCCGTATAAGTATGGGACCAAGTTAAAGAGTAGAACTACAACACATAACCAAAAAATGAAATTCATATCTTGCTCAGTTTTGATTTTGTGTAAAATACGCTTAAGTTTGTTTTTCATTTAGGAAACCTTTAATGTTTAGTTTATCTAATCGTTTGGTGTCTGTCATTGGTTGTCCTTTGGCGGCTCGGGAAGTGGTTGCCAGTGGGTAACACCATAGACAGGCTGAATACCTAAGAATCCACCCGGCTTGAACCAGCTCTCGCCATTGAATTGAGCAATCATAATAAAATTGTTTGTTATCAAGACTTCTTTGCGGATTTCTGGCAATCTATCCTTAACCGAAATCCAGCCGTTGTTTTCTTCATTCATTTTCTTTCTCCAAAATACCAATAGTTGAGAGAATAATAAGCATACTATCTCATGCTATTCTTAAGTGCATCTAACCACGCTCTAGCATCTTCTGCTGAAGCGAAATATAACCCTTGATCAAATAGTTTTTCTATATAAGAATGTGTAGGGAAATTTGATTTTATCACATTGAAATTATCGCCAATAAACCACATTCCATCTCTTGGTTCTTTTAATGGACAAGGAAGAGTGAGAGTTACTGTAGGTCTTGGTTCTTCCCACATACCAACAATATCATATTGAGCTATTGTTCCATCATTGAAATGAGATCCGCTAACAGCCCACGATACTTCTGACAAAAATACATTTTCTTCATCAACTGTATACCCTTGTACTTGGTGGTCTTTATTATCTCTAATATAGTCATCACTAATTAGGTATTTTACAAATGCCTTATCATTATTTCTTAGTTTTACTGGCTCACCTGCCAATGCTTTATTTAAATCAAATGGTTTCATTTTATTCTCCAATAAAAAAGCGACTGATTAAGTCGCTTCTCCTAAAATTCTGCTTTTTGCTACCTCAATCAGTAGCTGATATTCCCGCTTCGTTTTCTCATCGTGAACTTCGGCGTTGTCATACACCCAAGCATTTCCTAAATGTTTTAGGTTGCTCTCTTTTTCAATATAGCCGCCAAGTGTACCTGCAAAGACTGTTCCAAATGTGGTTATGGCTTTGATGCGGTAGAGTGTTCTGCCGTTGTGGTTGATTGTGTCGTTTTGGAGTAGTTCGTATTTCTTTTGGGTTGTCATATTGGCTACCTATTAAAAAGCCCCTTTCGGGGCGATTGAATTAATTCATAGCTTCTTGTATAAGCTTGTCGTAATACTTACTGGCTGCTTTCACTCTGTCTTTGATTTTGGCAATGATGGCTTCATCACGCTTAACCGTCACGGTGGTAATGCGTTTTTGTTGGGGGATTTGTTCCACAAGGTCAATCAGCTTTTCTGTGCTTTCGTAAGTACCGATAAGGTCGATTGGAGTAGGGAATAACACAAAATCGATTTGAGCCTCTTCGCAATCCCACAGCCACATATAGCCTTGCATTTGAATGTCATATCCGGCTTTTTCGGCTTTGGCGATGGCTTCGTCTGCAAAAAACGGGTGCGTGCCGATGTCCCAACTGCATTTTGTATCGATAATCAGCTTTCGGCTTGGTACATAAATATCACACTCGCCTGAAATCCAATCGTTTTCTCGGCGTTCGGTGTTCTTTTTTAGAACCAGGCCACGAGTAAAACCGCTTAACTTAATGGCTTGTTCTTCTAGCTGATTGCCTTTTTCAGTGTATTTGTTGCCGTCAAAGGATTGATAACCGAATAGGTCAAATTTAGCCACTTCACGCACCGCTGCTTTTGCGGTGTCGGAAATCAGTCCGGCTTCACGGTCGGCTTTGGTGCGAGGTTCGCTCATTAGTTGGTGGAGCATTGAGCAACGGGGTTTGAATTTATACATTTGATTGCTGTTCATTTTCTAACTTCTCCAACTCCGCATATTGCTCTTTGTTGAACTCGTAGCCGTTATCGCACATATCTTGCAAGGTGCTTTCTTTGTTGATGATGGTTTGTTTGCATTTCTCAAACACCTCATCGCTGACCTTGAGTTCGGTAAATTCCGCCTCTTGGATTTCGTTGTCAGGGTAGGCAAATTCTGCATTTTCAACATCTTTTACGACCGCTTGATCTGCCAAGACCGCTTGTTGCATTTCCACTGATAATGGAGCTTGTTTGGAAAGCAAGAGCTTCATCACAGTTTTGAGAGCCATTGCCTCAAAGTTGTCGTGCCATACGCCGTAGCCTTTGCGGTAGGTTTGGCTGTAGCGGTTGGCGTGGTCGTGGACTTCTTGCGTGGTCATATAGATTTCGGCGGTAAATTCATTTATCAGTTTGAAATAAGCGTAATAGCCAATCGGTTTTTCATCTTTAGCCGGTTTTTGTTTCCAATCGAACTCGTAACCGTTGATGGGGTCTTCGGCAAGCAGTTGTTTTTCATACACCGGCACGGCAACAAGGCGTTTAAATTGCCCGCTACGTTGAGCCAGTTGAATTAAACCTTTGTAGCCAAGTTGGAATTGAGCTTCGGTTTTTTTCTCTTTGCGGTTTTGGTACGGCACAATGTAGGCAAAACCTAAGCCGTTTTGTAATGCCAAATTAAGCGTTGCTGCCATACAAGCGGCGTTGAATACGCTCATCGGTTCGGCATTGCGTAACATTGAGTTACTATTCACAATCTGCAACACGCTTGTTGTAAACGTGGCTGCGTTTTTGTTTAAAAGCTCTTGTAGTTTTTGCTTTACATTCGGGCTTTCAAATAGGGTTTTAATCGGGAATTTATCTTGCTTTTGTGCTACTTGTTGATTTTGGTTTGTCATTATCTTATTCCTCTAAAATTCATTTCTGTGTTTGTTCTGTTCGGCCAGGTAGGCATTAATTGCGTTACACCAGCCATCAGAACCGGCTAGGATAGTAGCAACGGTTTCAAAGCCGTTGTTTTCTAGCACATCTATAATTTTCTCCTCCACTAAGAGGAAAGCCTCTTCGCTAGGGTCTTCTTCTGGTTGAAGTGAAGCATCTGTGTAGTCTTCGTATCCTATCATCACACTTTCTCCGTTACTTTAAATTCGCAAGTTTCAGGCTTGCAGGTGCTTTCAGGGATAAGCTCTTCATTGCATTAGGAGGGTGATGGCAACCATAAAAAGCAGGGCGTATAAGCCGTATGTAATCCATTGTCTAAGCATGTTTAGCATTGTTTGCCTCTTGTGTACGTTTTACCATTTCGGCAAGAGCGTTGAAGAAATCAGTTTCAAGGGTAATTGTTTCGGCACTTGCTCGTCTGTCTAGGTGCAGGCGAATATTGCCGTTGCTATCCACAAAGTAGCCGTTTAGCCCGTAGGGTGTGAAAGGTTTGCGTTTTGGTTTTGATGGTTTAGGCTTAACCTGTTCAGGATCTTCCTCAATTTGTTCAAAAGTGTAATTGTACATAATAGGCTGATGACCCCTGATTTCAGGATAATTAGGCAAATTAACGGCTTTGGTTTTATTCAGAGCTTCAATACGCTTATTTAATGCCTTAATAGCGTTAATTTCAGACATCATCTCTGCCGTGCTGATTTCTTTTATGCCGTTTAATATAACTTCTCCGAAGTAGCGTTTTGTATGATTATTTTTTAATAAGCGGATAGTATAGCTTTCTACTTTATTGCGTTTCATTTCAGTAACTCCTTGATTTGGCTAATACGATACTCAATCACCTCAAGCATTCCGTTTTTTTGGATTTTACGTTGCTCAAGGTTTGATAATTCTTCTCTTAATGCTTGGCGGTTGATTTGGTGTTGCATAAATGCAGGGGAATCAATTTGTTTCCATTGTTCTACAAAGGATTTTGCCTGTTCAGGGCACTTGAAGCGTTTGCGTATTCTTGAAATCTGCACCCACACATCATTGATTTTTTGCTTTATGCGGATATCCGCTCTCCAGCAATCGTGGCGTTTATGCTTAATGTTGTGGCGAAAGCCTTTCGTGGAGCTGTCGTGCCATACACTGGTATAAATACTAAACGTCGTCATTTTTTACTCCTTGTGAATACTAAATTCATTCAAACAATGCTTATTTTTCAAGAATTCATCTAAGCACTCATCAAGAGTTAGCTCGTATTCTTTAAGAATGCCATATAGTTCAATCAGAATCCCAGAGCATTTGTTAAATAAATTAATCCTGATTGTATTTTGGTTTTGTTCTTTTTCATTGCTGTCCACTAACCAAGGAGCAAACCAAGCAAATTGCGAGGTATGATGTAACATACGTATCGCTCTTTGCTCGGGTGGGGTTGTTCCACTAGCTTTCCACGTGTGAAGCTCTAAGTCTTCATCGAACTGGATTTGATGGTTAATGATGGTGAGTAATGTAAAAATTTCTCCCGTAGCCGTTTTAATCTTCTGTTTCGCATTATTAACGACTCCAGAACATAGTTTCCCCACTGATGCAGCAAGATGAAGACAGTGTTTTTGAGTAAGTTGAATATGGGTTAAGCCTTGTTGTTGTGCCAGCTCAATAATCATGTTGTATTTAGCTTCCATTTTTCGTTCCTTTTTTAGTCAAAAATCTGAATTTTAGGTGTAAAAAGCCCCTCCGCAGGAATTACGGAGTGATTACGCAAAGTGAGTTGCGGAGGGGAAAGGAGAATTAGAATCGGCTGTAATATTTTCCTTTCATTTTTACGGCACGAATGGAAGGCATAATGCCTGTCCATTCCTCAACGTCCTCGCAGATTTCACTGAGGATATGATAGGAATAGTTGTGGTGGTTAAAGCAGTTTAATGCTCTGCTATGCTTTTTAAACCATTGTTCAGACTGCATTGTCTCAAACAATGGCGTGAGACTTTCGATGAATTTGTGCTGTTCTTCGGCGATGTCCCAAAGTTTGGCTAGGTGGTCGATTTCCATTGCGGAAAATTCTCTGGTGTAGAGATATTCACCCTCCGCTGCTCGGGTTGTGCCTTGAATTTTGCGAGGTTTTTCCGGCAAGGCAAGCGGTGCGATTTGTTGATTATTTTGCAAAAGCTCTTTCATCTTGCGTTCGCATTCGATGAAGTATTTGCGGATTTGTCTGCCTTTTTCGTTGCGTTCCACCATTGCGAGTTCTTTGCCCATATCAAGGGTGATATGGTATTCCTTGCGTGGTCTGCCACGAGTTTTTATTTCAAGAGTAATGTAATCTTCATCTTGAATAAAACCATATTCAGAAATGCGGTTTGAAATCCAATTGGAGAAATCTTGATTGCTCTCAAGGAAAGAATGAAGATCACGAGCATTGGCAAGTTGAACAGTTTGATTAGAGATTGAACCGTTGAAAACGGTAATTAGACTTGAATTTGTCATTTTGACACCTGCTAGATTGATTTTTAAAACAATCATCACCGCAGAGACCAATCATTGGTGATGAGCTAAGCAGAATTGGTCTTACCGAATCTAGCGAACGGCGATCTTGCGATCTCCCGCCTAGCCCATCATTGGGGCTTTTCAATAAATTTATTGAAAAGTTTTTTTGCAAATTTTGGGTACAAAAAAACCGCTTGTATGCGGCTATTCTCTACCGCCAGATATTCGGGAGACCAATCCCGACTTTCTGTTGAAAGTGCGGTTATCTTAATCCGAAATTAAGCGGTTGTCAACAAAAAAGCCTCAATAATATATGAGGCTATTCAGATTCCCATTTCGTTGCAAGCCATTCAAATTCACAAAAGAGCTTGTTGTTATTGTTGTTGATTCTGCGAAGCTCCATTATGTAGGGCTTGAGCGTGTTCCAGTCTTTAATGACACTGCTTTTGCTCATTCGCTTATATACCGCTTCATCAAATAAGTCTTCCTTGATACCAACACAGATAAATTCAATCGCATTAAGCACATCTAAAACAATGAAATTCTGTCTTTTTTGCTCTGCTGTGGCATTTTTATCATTTAATGCACACGCTAGAACAGTAAGGTTTACACCGCTATCACGCATAGCCATATAGGCTTTTCTGCGTTTACGGTAGTATTCGTTGCTGTTATTGCTGATAAGGAGTTCAATGGTCGATTTTTGCTTATGTTGCTTGCGAAGCTCTTTAAGCTGAGACCACGCAAAAAAGGCTAAGTACCCAGTAAATAAACAAGTACCTAGCCCGACTATTGTGTTCAGCTCTAATTTATTTAAAAGCTGTAAAAGGTAATCCATTAAACCTCCCAGCCCTCATTAGCAATTAATGTAAAGTTAGCTAAATTTTTCATATTTCACTCCTAGATGATGAAGATTATTGTAACTTAGACGAAAAAAGCCTACTCAAGTTCCCTTGGTAAGCTGTTTTGTCATCTAAATTATTACAAAGAACAAACAATTATTGTCAGCATTACTGTCAATAATATTTAATGACGTTATATTAATCCGACACCGTCATGATGTCAAACCTTTTAACCGCTCTTTTTAAGTTGTAGCAGTTACACAACTTAGCCATTCAAAACTGCTCTACACGGTAGGTTTCCACTTCGTAGGCGCGTCATCGATGATGTGCGTAAAGCGGTTTTGGATGGCGACCGCAGAGAGATTCGAACTCTCGACCCACTGCTTAGAAGGCAGCTGCTCTATCCACTGAACTATGCGGTCAAAGTACCGTTGCTTAAC
>NZ_SMAC01000050.1 GCF_004342115.1 Mannheimia haemolytica
TTTGTCGCTCTCTGAAATCTCGAACCATTTCCTACCGCAAGACCAATGGAAAAGCCTAATGCGGATTTTTAGCGAAATGATTGTGGAGTAATCCCAAAAGCCCCCCTGACTGCTATTTCTACGGAAATTCGGCAGGGGTTTCTTACACCCAAATTCAGAGAAACAGACGATGAAATACGCAAAAATCATTCTATTTTTAACCGCCTTTGCTATCTCTGCTGACTACTTAGAGTTAGGCAATGACTGCGACGGAAAAATTTGTACAGCTCAACGTTAATTAACCCAACCGCTTGTTCCGCAAGCGGTTATTTTTTTGGAGAAAATATGACTTGGAGTTCTGTCGGCATACCGAGTGTGCCGGGGTTACCGAAAAATATCGGCGATGCGGCAATAAAATTCGGTGGTGCGTTGGGTATCAATTTATTATTTGGCAATTATTGGGGAGTGTTCGATCAAAACGGCATTCCTCTTTTACTTGCGGATAATGTGAAATCGGTGAAATATCAGAGCCGTTCAAAGATTTCTACCGCACCACTCGAAAAAGGCTCATTTGCCGCTTACAACAAAGTGATCGAGCCTTATACCGTGAATGTAGTAATGACAAAAGGCAGTGGCGGTGTGAAAGAACGAGGGGCATTTTTAGCCCTTGTCGATGCCTTTGCCAACAGCACTGATTTATTTATGGTGATCACTCCTGAAGCTATTTACCCGAACTGCAATATCGTTGGTTATGACTATGTGCGTGAAGCCGGAGACGGTGCAAGGTTGATTAAAGTAAATTTACACCTGCAGGAAATTCGAGAGGTAGAGGTGGAATACACGAAAACTAAAGCAGAATCGGCAGAAGCTGTGCAAGAGCAAGGGAATGTAACGCCAGAGAAAGTAAATACTGAAGCCGGCAATACTTCAGTCCTTTTTGATATAGGACAAGAGATCGGTGATATGAAAGAAACATTAAAAACCGAGGGGGCCGGTGCAGTTATTGATAAACTGAAAGATGGCTTGATGAACGCCGTTGGAATGGGAGGTTGATTTTGGACTTATATCATATTCCACTTAAAGCGGTGGCAAATCAACGAGTACGCTGCCAAATTGAGGGACAAGAACTCGAAATCACCTTGCATACCCGTTTGGAAGAACAGCTTTATATCAGCATAAAATGCAACGGTGTAGCGGTGGTGCATAACCGAATTTGTCAAGATTTAACGCCTTTAATTGATGTAGGTTACCTGCCGATGAAAGGCGTTTTGTTTTTTAAAGATATGCAAGGGCGGCAAGCTCCGCATTGCAAAGAATTAGGCAAAAGATACCGCTTGTTTTGGGGGGCGTAATGTCAAGTTTTACCAAGAAAAAGCTGAAGTTTTCTTTTGTGCTTGGACAGCAAGATCCGCATTTTGACAAAGATGAAAATAATACGGTGATTGTTAAGGGATTGAGGGCGAGTGTCACAATCCAAAGCGGACACGGTGCACCAATGCCGAGTGCAAAGCTAATGATATACGGGCTTGGTCAAAAGGTAATGAATAAATTGGCGAAAATCCGCTGGAATACTGATGACGCTAAGCTGAATTACGTCAGAGTAGAGGCAAGCCAAGATGGGGGAGAAAGCTATATATTGGTTTATGAGGGCGTTATTCAATATGCCTATCCGAATTATGGTTCAAGCCCTGAGGTGATCTTAACGATTGATAGTACATCAGCTTTACAACACAAAATTAGACCGGTTCCGCCATTAAGTTTTAACGGTGAAGTTGATGTGGCTTCAGCGGTCGCTCAAATTTGCCAAAAAATGAGTATGCGATTTGAGAATAATGGTGTAACAGAGAAAGTGAGCAACCCTTACTTGCCTGAAACCGCTTTAGATCAAGTTTTTAAATTATGTGATGCCATCAATGCAAAAGCGGTCGTGGAATTTAATACGATTGCTATCACGCCGCAAGGTCAAGCAAGAGATATTTTAGTTCCCGTTATTTCGCCGAGTAGCGGATTAATTGGATATCCAACCCCAACCATTACCGGCACAAGGTTTCAATGTTTATTTGATCCTGTTATACGCTTCCAAGGGCTTGTGGAAATTAAAGACAGTTTAGTTGAAATTTGTAATGGCAAATGGCTGGTTGTTGGATTAAGCCATTATTTAGAAAGTGAAGTATCAGGAGGGCGTTGGTTATCAGAAGTCGATGCCATTTACCCCGGAGGTGTGAAAATTGTCAAATAATTTAGGTTTACTAAAGCCCGATCAAGTTTTAGGTGGCACAGGCGAATTTGAATTTATTATTTCCGGCATTGTGAATCGAATTCAAACAGTGACATTAGTGCAAGTGATTGCGGTAAATGCAACCGGCATCGGACCGGTCGGCACGGTAGATGTGCAACCAATGGTGGCACAACTCGACGGTAGTGGCAAAGCGTATGCACACGGTGTAATCCACAATATCCCTTATTTTAGACTTCAGGGTGGCAGCAATGCGGTTATTATCGATCCGGAAGTAGGCGATATTGGAATGTGTGGTTTTTGCAGTCGTGATATTTCCTCAGTGAAAGTGAACAAAGCCCCCTCGACCCCACAAAGCAGACGAAAATTTGATTATGCAGATGGCTTGTATTTTGGCGGTTTTCTTAACGGTGTGCCGAGCCAATATCTCTTTTTCAAAGATTCGGGCATTGAGTTGGTTTCTACCGGTGAAATTTTGCTAAAAGGCACATCAATCAAATTAGATGCCCCTGTTGAAACTACCTCAACAGTAAACGCTGCCGGAGATATTACCGATAATGCCAAATCAGGAGGTAAATCAATGAAAAATATGCGACAGGTTTATGATACGCACACGCACAATGGTGGGCCACAACCTGACCGGAAAACGGGGTAATGTATGACAACGTTATTTTTACACCCGCAAAGGTGGGATTTATGCCTTGATGATGAGGGGAATATCGCTTATGCAAAAGATCCTTATGCTAAAGCTCAAGATGTGGCAAGTGCCATAAAGCTGTTTAAAGGCGAGTTGTATTATGACACGGAGAAAGGGATTCCTTATTTTGATGAAACACTTGGGAAGAAGCAATCTCTAGCATTATATCAATATCGCTTAGAGCAAGCAGCCCTCAGAGTTAAAGGAGTGGTTTCTGCCAAAGCAAATATTGAAAGCGGAGCCAGTCGGGAAGTGACCGGCTCTGTGACTTTTACCGATGAACAAAATAGACAGATGAGCGTGAAACTATGACGATACAGACGAATGTGCCATCAATTCAGTTTACACCGCAAGGCTTAATTTTACCGAGCGAACAAGAAATTCTAAACGGTGTGCTGGCGGACTTTAATGCGGCATTTGGTGGTGGACTAAGCCAAAACTTAGAAACACCACAGGGACAACTTGCCAGCTCGATAGCTGCGATTATTGCTGATAAAAATAATCAAATTGCGTGGCTAGTGAATAATCTTGATCCGACTTATTCCGACGGCATTATGCAAGATGCTATCGCTAAAATTTATTTCGTAAAACGAAAAGGGCGAGTGAACTCTTTTGCCACCTGTCAATTTGTTGGTTTACCGGGTGTAACTATTCCAAAAGGGTTAGTTATCAAAGATACCACCAATAATGAATGGATATTAGATGAAGAGATCAGCATATTAGAAAACGGCACTGTGGAAGGACGTGTTATTGCTAACGGTGTTTATGGTGCAAAAGCTAATACGATCACAAAAATTCATCAATCGATTATCGGGCTAGACCGTGTTACCAACCCACAAGATGCGGTTGTTGGTACAGAACGGGAAAGCAGACAGGATTTTGCGGAACGATATAGAGAAAGCGTAGCTATTAATGCTCAAGGTATGCCATCTGCTGTGCATGCTAATGTAATGAAATTAGAAGGAGTGATTGATTGCTATGTTATTGATAATCCTACAAACAAAACAGTAAAACATGGAGCAACTGGATATCCTATAAAACCTCATAGTGTTTATGTTGCTGTAAGAGGAGGAAATGATTTAGATATTGCAAAAATGATATGGTTATATTCTGGTAATGGATGTGACTTTAATGGTAATACTGAAATAGTAGTCACTGATGATACTTACGTTACTCCTAAGCCAACATATTACATCAATTTCATGAGACCTTTGGATACGCCAATTTTCTTTAGGGTAAAAATTAAGTCTGGGCTGGTTGGCGATTATCTCAATGAGATGAAAGAAGCAATTAAAATGCAATTTGATCAATCTTCTCATCGCAAGATTGGTAGAATTTTTTATGCAATGAATTACGTTTCTTCGATCATTAAATCTTTTCCTAAGGATTACTTGCTTGATGTTGAAGTAAGTAGTGATGGTGTTAATTTTGAGAATAAGGTTCAGCTGGGGATAGATCAATACCCCATTCTTTTTTCGGAAAATATAATTTTGGTGGAAGAATGAATAAACCTCATCTACAAAAAACAATCATTAGTCAGTATGCAAACAGTCCAATTATGAACCGTATCATTCAATTTGCTGATGAATATCTTGAGACAAAAGATTGCTTCAGGCAGTTCTATAATATTTATTGGGACATTGATACTGCTGAAGGTGTTGGACTTGACTTTTGGGGAGTGGTGCTTGGGTTATCTCGTTTTGTAGAAATTAATGACCAAACTACCTTTCAAGGTTCCAGTATAGCCTCGACTGAGCTAAAGGATAAAGTTAACCCAACTAGCTACAGGATGAATGATGCAATGTATAAGTCAATGCTTTTTGTTAAAGCAATGACGAATATTGTGTATGCAACAGCACCGAATATCAATAAGATCCTGCAGATACTATTTAAAGAAAGAGGTCGAGCTTACTTTGTTAAGTCGGGAACAATGACGGCTAGGTATGTTTTTGAATTCAAACTGCTGGATGTAGAAAAGGCAATAGTTATGACATTACTACCTCGTCCAACCGGTGTGCTTTGTGACTTTTATGAGCCAGAGCAATTATATACTTGGGGATTTAATGAAAATGAGTTAGCTCCATTCGGGCAAGCTGCTTTTTATATTGGCGATAAAAACTAAACAAATTAAATTATTCATTAACTTAACCGTTTATGGTTCTTATTCCATAAACGGTTTTTTGTTGGAGAAATCATGGAAAACTTAAAGCTACTCACGCATCCTTGGGCTGAAAAGGGATTAAAAAATGAAATACCACTGAATCGAGAAGGTTCAGGAGTTACATCCGCCACGGCGACTTACGAAGATGGTTTCCCGGATGTAACTATGAAGCCTATTCATGAAGGAGGAAAAGCACCTTCGGGTAAGGATATGAACGGAGTGTTATATGAGTTATCGACACATATTGTCCACCTTAATAAAGGTTGCCTTTATCCATTTGAAATGGACTTTTGTAATGCTATAGGAGGATATCCAAAAGGTTCACTATTAATTAGCAATGATAAAGGAAAGCTATTTATTAGCTTGATAGACAACAATACAACTGATTTCAATTCCGAAAATTACTTCGGGAAGTGGGATTGCATTTCTACTCAGGATTTACTTAATTCTCCTGACGGATTTAAGTTCATCGGTCAATGTGAATCTATTGCTCAATTACGCACCATCGAGCCAACAGAAGACCAACAACGCATTTTGGTTAAATCCTACTACGCTGGGAAAAATTTAGGCGGTGGAGAGTTTTATGCTGATTTTGCGGATACCACAACCGCAGACAATGCCGGCACGGTGATTGTGACGGCTGGTGGCAAACGATGGAAACGAGTTTATTCAACACTCAATATCTTTGACTTTGGAGTCAGCTTAGACAGCGTGAATAACGATGCCATCAAGCGCTT
>NZ_SMAC01000051.1 GCF_004342115.1 Mannheimia haemolytica
CATTTCAAACAGGTGTTAAATGCAAATATTGAAGCAGACGGGAAAGATTGGACTATTATAGATGTTTTTGGTGGGAGTGGGTTGCTTGCACATACTGCAAAGCGTGAAAAACCGTTAGCAAGAGTGATTTATAATGATTTTGATAATTACGCCGAACGGCTAAACCATATCAAAGACACTAACCAACTCCGCCAAGAAATCTACCAAATTGTTGATGGAGTTATACCAAAAAATAAGAGAATTAGCAATGAAGTTAAAGCTAAAATCATCAATAAAATCAATGATTTTGAGGGGTTTAAAGACCCCAAATGCTTAAGTTCTTGGTTGTTATTTAGTGGTGAGCAAGTTGCTACTTTAGATGAGTTATTTAAGCACGATTTCTGGAATTGTGTGCGGCAAAGTAACTATCCTGAAGCAACGGGTTATCTTGATGATATTGAGGTGGTTAGTGAGTCCTTTCATCAATTATTGCCGAGGTTTCACGACAAAGAGAAAGTATTATTGATTCTTGACCCGCCTTATCTTTGCACAAGACAGGAGAGTTATAAGCAGGCAAATTACTTTGATTTAATTGATTTCCTACGATTGATAGACCTTACCAAACCGCCTTATATCTTCTTTAGCTCAACCAAGAGCGAGTTTATTCGCTTTATTCACTATATGGTTCAAAACAAAAAAGAAAACTGGCAAGCGTTTGAGGGGGCTGAAAGAATAGTAGTAAATGCCTCGCCAAGTTATAACGGCAAATATGAGGATAATATGGTTTTTAAGTTCTAAAAATTTAAACGCCCTTAATTATGGTTTAAAGGGCGTTTGTTTTTGCGATTTATTTTGCATAGTTTTTAATTTTTATCTATGCAAAATTGAGTGTAATTCTATGCAAAATAATTCGACCGCTTACACAATTACATAAAATAGACCACATACTCAATAATAACGTTGTATTACCTGACTTTCTAAAACCAAGCTGGTTTGTCCTTGCAATTATTATGACATTGAGATGTACGGGGATTCGGCGAGGACAATTAGTGAAACTGAAAATTAGTGATGTAGATCTTTCTAATAGGACGATTTATATTTCGCCGGAAATCAATAAAAATCATGATTACCATATCGTACCGATTTCAGATTCACTTTATATTCATATAGAAAGGCTTATTACTGAATTAAAAATAAGAAAACAAACAGATAATTGCCAATTGTTCAATCTCAATTTATTTTCTCGATGCTCTCGAAGAAGAGGGCAGCCGATGAGCCAAAATCAGCTTACGCATATATTTCGGCATATTTCTGACTTGGTCGGTTTTACTTCATCACCACACAGATTTCGACATACAGTTGCTACTCAATTAATGAAGAAGCCCGAAAATGTTTATGTGGTTCAGAAACTGTTAGGGCATAAAGATATCAGTGTGACACTAGGATATATTGAACACGATGTGGAAATGTTGAGAGAAACGGTTAATTTGTTATAAAAAATACAAAAGGGAGATACTTCTCCCTTTTGGGGCGAATTTTTATGAAATAATATCTTCTTTGTTCCGTAAATATAAACCATGAATACGCCCGTTATGATAATCAAAGTTATTTCTTATAATATCGTAAAATGAGCTATCATTGTGTTCATAGTGTCTAAATATCGCATAGGAAACTAGATCCGCTAGCTGAATTAATCTCGATGACTTTGAGTCAAGAAATAATGGAACTTCTGAGAAATTTCTAAGTTTCCCATAAGTATGCCCACTATTTTTGAATGTTCTTGCAAGTGCTTGGATTGACTTCTCAGTCGATGATTTATCAAAGATAGAAATGCCTCTTTGGGTATTACCTTGGGCATGTAAACGGCTCAGATACATATCAAATCGAGATGATATTTGCTCAAAACATTCTGTAATAGTATCCTGACCACTAGAATACCCTTGCTCTATAACTGCTGCAAATATACGAATATTATTACTTTGAACTAATTTCAAGCAATCTTGAATGGCATTAATACGCTCACTCATTGGAATGCCTCTCCATTCACTCTTTCCAGATCTCATTGGTGAACCATGTAACTCATAGAAATATGGATCACTCCCTTCAGAATATTGACAGAATTGAGAGGCTATCACATTCATTTTTTTCTCAATCCAATGAGTATTTCGTTCAAATACAGCGATACCTGATAATACAAAATATTTTTGAGTAGGATCTGTCGTAGAACCAGACTCATCAACATACATAAGATACATATAGCCTCTTTGTTCAATGAAAAAGAGCTATCGCTAGATTACTCTATCAGATAGCTCTTCCATAAATTTCTATTAAGGAGAGCCAGTAATGAAAATCTCATTAAACACCGTTAAACAGCGAAAACTGACCCTGCCATATAGTATAGAGACTTTTTGACAAAAATCAAGTATAAAAAATAATTTTCAGGCTTTACAAACTTGAAAGAATGTGTAAGACCTGGATCGTCTGTAGAAGATCAGACTTGATCTGACAATTCACTCTAAAAAGTGAGAGTTTCCCGTTTAGAATATGAGTGTCAAAAATCAATCTAAACAAAAAGGAAACTCTCATGTTTTATTCTAACAACCCTCTCATTAAACACAAGACTGGTTTATTAAATTTAGCAGAAGAACTGGGTAATATTTCTCAAGCCTGCAAAGTAATGGGAATGAGCCGAGATACATTCTATCGTTATCAACAAGCGGTTGAGCAAGGTGGTGTTGAAGCATTGCTGAATCAAAATAGACGCGTTCCCAACTTAAAAAATCGTGTGGATGAATCCACAGAAAAAGCGGTTGTACAATTCGCTTTAGATAATCCTGCTTTTGGTCAAGTTCGAGTGAGTAATGAACTGCGTAAACAGGGGATTTTTGTCTCTGCAGGTGGTTTTTGTCTCTGCAGGTGGTGTACGTTCCATTTGGTTGAGACATCACTTAGCTAATTTTAAGCAACGCTTAACTGCCCTCGAAAAATTGGTGGCAGAGCAAGGCATTATTCTGAGTGAGCCACAGATACAAGCCTTGGAGCGGAAGAAAGAAGATGAGATTGCCTGTGGTGAAATTGAAACG
The DNA here is from genome assembly GCF_004342115.1 of Mannheimia haemolytica. GTDB lineage: Bacteria > Pseudomonadota > Gammaproteobacteria > Enterobacterales > Pasteurellaceae > Mannheimia > Mannheimia haemolytica. The sequence goes on from NZ_SMAC01000051.1 coordinate 3,063, forward strand.
GCACACCCCGGCTATTTAGGGTCACAAGATACCTTTTATGTCGGCAATATTAAAGGTGTGGGTCGTATTTATCAGCAAACGTTTATTGATACTTATAGTAAAGTGGCATTTGCAAAACTGTATACAATGAAGACGGCTATCACTGCTGCTGATATGCTAAATGACAAAGTATTACCATTCTTTGAAAGCCAGAGGTTACCTATGTTACGAGTGCTGACAGACCGAGGCAGTGAGTATTGTGGGAAAGTTGAGAATCACGATTATGAGCTTTATTTGGCTATCAATGACATAGAGCACACAAAAACCAAAGTGAAACAGCCACAAACAAACGGCATCTGTGAGCGTTTTCACAAAACGATTTTGCAGGAGTTCTACCAAGTGGCATTCAGAAAACGGATTTATATGGATTTAGAGGCATTGCAAGCTGACTTAGATGAATGGTTAATGTATTATAACCATCATCGAACCCATCAAGGAAAAATGTGCTGTGGAAGAACACCGATGGAGACATTAGTTGATGGAAAACGCATTTGGGTAGAAAAGAATTTAAGCTCAAATTAATCTGACAGACACGGTAATTTTAAACGGGGGACTGTCAGATTAGGTTTGATTTTCTACAAATAAAGCGGGCGACGCTCTTTTAGCTCGCTTTCTTTTACTTCATTTCTTCATTTATTCTGTGCAGTAGTTCACAATTTTGTAACATTCTGCTTTGCTCTCTTTTGTTTATTGCTATACTGCCCTATCTATTTCTACCTTTGAGGGAAGCATAATGTCAAATAATTCACTGATTTCTCAGCTTACTGAAATTGTCGGGCAGTCTTATATCATCACTGACCCGACTAAGACGGAAGCCTATCGTAGCGGGTATCGCTTTGGCACGGGTAGTGCGATTGCAGTGGTAAAACCTACAACGTTATTAGAATACTGGAACGTATTAAAAGCCTGTGTCGCCGCCGATGTCATTGTTATCTCACAAGCGGCCAATACCGGATTAACCGGTGGTTCAACACCAAGCGGCAACGATTATGATCGGGATATTGTGATCATTAACACAATGCGAATGAACGGCATTCAGTTAATTAACAATGCCAATCAAGTCGTTTGCTTACCGGGCTCGACATTAAATGAGCTGGAATTGTTGCTGAAAACGCACGGACGTGAACCGCATTCGGTGATCGGATCGTCCTGTATCGGGGCTTCGGTTATCGGTGGTATTTGTAATAATTCAGGGGGTGCATTAGTGCAACGTGGGCCGGCTTATACTGAAATGGCACTGTTTGCCCAGTTAAATGAAGACGGCACGCTGGAATTAAAAAACCATTTAGGTATTGATTTAGGTGATACGCCGGAAGAAATTTTAGAAAATCTGCAAGCCCAACGTTATCAGCGTAAGGATATTCAGCAAGCGTGCGGAAAAGGACACGATCACGCCTATTGTAATCACGTCCGCCAAATTGATGAAGACTCCCCTGCCCGTTTTAATGCCGATCCTGCCCGCCACTACGAGGCTGCCGGTAGTGCAGGAAAGTTAGCGGTGTTTGCGGTGCGATTAGATACCTTTCCGCTTGAAAAAGACACGGCTGTTTTTTATATCGGGACAAATCATACGGACACATTAAACGATATTCGTCGCTATATGTTAGCCAACTTTGAGGTATTGCCGATTTCCGGTGAATATATTCATCGTGATGCCTTTGATATTGCCGCTGATTACGGTAAAGATACTTTTTGGGTGATTAAAAAACTCGGTACACACCGCTTACCACAACTCTTTTCACTTAAAGCAAAAGTGGACAGAATGGCGAAGAAACTCACCTTTTTACCGGCAAATCTCAGTGATAAAATATTACAGGCAATCTCAAAAATGTTACCGCAACATTTGCCGGAAAGTCTTCGAGACTACCGTAACCAGTATGAACATCACTTAATTATCAAAATGGGTGGAAAAGGCGTTCAAGAAGCAAGAGACTATCTTGCCCGTTATTTTGCTGATACACAAAAAGGCGGTTATTTGGAGTGTAATCCGACTGAAAGCCAAGCGGCAATGTTACATCGTTTTGCCGTTGCTTCGGCAGCGATTCGCTATCGAGCCATTCACGATAAAGAGGTGGAAGATATTGTTGCTTTAGATATTGCCCTTCGCCGAAATGATAAAGCGTGGTTTGAAGTGCTACCGCCGGAAATAGAGAGTCAAATCACGCACAAACTTTATTATGGGCATTTTATGTGCCATGTTTTCCATCAAGACTATATTGTGAAAAAAGGTGTAGATTGTTTGGCGTTGGAACATCAGATGTTAGAATTACTGGATAAACGTGGGGCACAATACCCTGCGGAGCATAATGTCGGTCATCTTTACGAAGCAAAACCGACCTTACGCAAATTCTACCGGCAGCTTGATCCAACCAACAGCTTTAATCCGGGGATCGGGCAAACCTCGAAGAAAAAATACTGGAAGTAACAAAAAGGCATAGTAGACAAAATAGTTGCTGATCCGTCAAAAACTATGCCAAGTGGACAAAACAGTTGCTAATGTGTAGAAGATCAGACTTGATCTGACAATTCACTCTAAAAAGTGAGAGTTTCCCATTTAGAATATGAGTGTCAAAAATCAATCTAAACAAAAAGGAAACTCTCATGTTTTATTCTAACAACCCTCTCATTAAACACAAGACTGGTTTATT
>NZ_SMAC01000052.1 GCF_004342115.1 Mannheimia haemolytica
GATTTGGGTGGAAAAGAATTTAAGCTCAAATTAATCTGACAGACACGGTAATTTAAAACGGGGGACTGTCAGATTAGGTTTGATCTTCTACACTTAAAGGCCTGGAATACTCCACCCTCTTAGATGTACTAAATGCACTGCAATCCGATAAATCTTCTCTTCACACGGTTTTGAAGGTTCTACCTGAAGAAGCCCTGAAATCCATAGTTGCCGCTGGTTTGAAGAAATTTCTTGGCATAGGTTAGCAAGCGGTTCCCATTCAACAGGGCTGTAAATATACCAGTCCTCAATCATTCCAGTGCATTCAAAATATCCACAGCAAGCACCGTGTAACACATAAAACGGTTGGCGAATATCGTGCTTGAGGTAGATGTGAACCTTACCTTTTTTCACGCTCATTCTGCCTTCCCATTTTTGGTTGTCGTCATAAAGGTTGTTTGGGTTTCCGTAGGGAACATTTTGCGTCATTACTCTTTCTCCTCTTTCGGTTTTAACTCCATCTCTAACGCTGTTGTAAACCCACCACCTTTATTTAAACTGTGCGTAACCTGTGAGATTATCCACTCATTGCTATCAATCTCCGCCTTAAAGCCTGAAACCTGAACCGGTAATTCGGGGATAAGCTCGGCATTGCCCTCGGCAAGAGTTAGGCTAAAAGTTGCCACACCTCGCTCAAGCTTTGCAAAATGGTTTTTACACGCATTAATCGCTGATTGCTGGCTAATATAGGTATGAGGTAGGGTTTTAATTGCCTCACTGTCGCTTTCAATCGGTTTGCTTTGCACCACCGCATTAACTTGTCTGCCCTTGCCTTTTACAAAGACGGTCTCTTTAATGCTTTTACCGTCTTTGCCTTTTATTGGCTTGCCGTCTGCTCCACGTTTTACTTTGGTCTTTTTCCGCATTGTGGGCTTAGTCACTTTTTTAACTTGGCTGTTTTCGTCCCACGTCACCTCGCCTCGCTTGCCGGTTTGCGTGTTGTGCCAATAGGCTTTAACCGCTTTGTAGTTATCCCCTTCGGCAATCGAAAAACTGTGGGAATCCCCCGAACTGCGGGTAATGCGAAACAGGGGTAACGGTTTACCGCTTGCGGTTGTGGCGTTTCCGGCTTTAATGAAAATCAAATTGCCGTTTTTCACAGTGGCGATGGCATCGAATTGTTCTGCGAGGCGTTGCAAGAGATTAATAGAGCTTTCGTTGGTTTGGTCAATGTGTTTCACCTCCTCGTTTTCAAACTCCTTGCCCACTATCGGCTTGAGTTTGTTCTCTTCGGCGATCTGTTTCACAATTTTACCAATAGTCGTGCGGTGAAAGCTCCGCTCGTGTCGATTGGTCAGCGTGCCTCGCAAGTCGGCACTTCTTGCCCGAATCGTCACTTTATCCGGCGGGCCGTCGTGGGTTAGCTCGTCCACTGTGTATTCGCCCTTGTAGGTCAGGGGGCTGTTTTGCCAGCCTAACCCGACCGATAAAATCGCTCCTCGACTTGGCAAAGCGAGTAAGCCATCAGTGTCGTCCAGCTCTAAATCCAGCTGATCTGCCTCAAAGCCTCGGTTGTCGGTTAAGGTAAGTTGAATTAAGCGGTGAGTAATCAGGCTGGAAATATCTTTGGCTTTTTCGCCCTCATTATCTTTGCTTGGCTTTGGGCGAACCGTCACCGAAACAGCCGGTGTGCGGTGGTTATGATTGGTTAGCTCTGCTAAAAAATCCATTAAATAAACCCTGCGACCTCATCAATAATATTGGCGAGCAGACTATCATCAACCCGTTTAAGCGACATCGAAAAGCTAATCGCTCGGGGAGTGCCGTCTGCAAAAAAGGTGGTTTCCTGCTCGCTGATTCGATCAATCACAAACCAGCCTAGCACCATAAAGGTTGAACCACTAATCAACGGATAAGCCGAGCCTTGCTCTGCCATCATCTCAAGGGCAAGAATTGACATTTTGCCCCCGGTAATTTCAGGGCGTAGCTCGGCTGAAATCTCCATTGTCTCCCCTGCCTTGCCGGTAAATTGGCTTTTTGGCATTGCCCCAACCACATCATTTTGAACGTGCGACCAGTTCATCTCTCGGCTGGTGTCTTGGTAAGGGATTGTCGATCGCATAAACACAAAATAGCCTAGCGACATCATTGCGAATTGTTGGAGCATTACTTATCTTTTTTTAAGTCTGAATTAATCACTTCATCAAGTTTTAACTCAATGGCTTGAATAGATTTATCAAATAATCTTTGCGAGGTCGGATTAGCGATGATCTCTTGCCCGACATATACTCCCACCATTGCATAATAGGTATTTTTTGAAGGGATAATCGCTCCAATAATCGCAGATGCAATCGCTACTTTAATGGCAAGATAAACTTTTGTTTTCCCCCAATTATGCCATTTTATTTCTGCCTTATCGTACTCACTGGAGTTAGCACAAAAGGTTATACCTCCAACAATACATAAAATAATCGCAAGCAAGAAAAATACGTTAATGATAACGTGAACTTTCCCAATAAAATCAGCGAGCCAAATTAAAAATAAGATCATCATAAACACCTTTCTAAAAGCGGTCGAATTTTGCAAATTTTTTGCGAAACACGACCGCTTGTTTTAACTTTCTACCCCACTTCGTAAGCGGGCTTTTTCTCGCCATTGCCCGAGTTCGACAATCGTCATTTCATCAAAGGCATTGGGTGTCCAATGAAACACGGTAGCAATATCAGCAATAGCGTCATCAACAAACTGTGGAATTAGGCTAAAATCTCGCCCTTTCCCTGTTCTTCGCTGTCCTCTTCGTCTGCCTCATCGAAGTCTTCGCTCATTAAATCTAGGGCTTTGCCGGAAAGTTTAAGTAAATCTGCTGCCGACATTGTGGCAAAATCGGCTTTGTCTAATTTTGGCGTGGTAATGCGTGGCAGTACAATACACCACTCATCAACGCTTAACTGCATTAATGAGGTAAGATTTGTGCCACGCAGTTGTTTGGTTAATGGCTTACGCACCTCAATCTCGGTAATACGTTTTTCACCACGCAAAATGCCTTGTTTTAATGTTACTTTTTTCATTGTTTAATCCTTAATTATTTATCGTTAAAAGCCCCTTGAAAAAAGGGGAAGGGGCTTTTGGGGAAAATTTAGGGGGAAATCTATAAACCCATTGCCTTGCGAATTTCCGCTAAGCGGTCTTTGCCATCGACAATGTAAATTTGGTTGAGGGTGTCGATTTCGATAATATCGACACCATTCACCGTTTTTTTGTAATAGGTTAGCGAGGCTTTATAGCTATGCTCGGTATCATTACCGGCTTTGCTTGAGCCTTCGTCAATTTCAGCGATTCGCCCACGGCAGACTAACTCCACCGCATCGACTGAATCGTCATCATCGTGTTGGTATGCACCGTTGAAACGGAACGCATTACCACTGATTGTCCCACCGAATAACTTGATTAAATCGTCTTCGTGTCCGCCCGTTTTAAATTCAAGCTCCAGTTTTTCTAAACCCATATTGATACCCACAGGGGCAATCATTCCGCCTGCACGGTAGTCTTCAAGTTGCATAGCCAGTTTCGGCTGTGTCACTTCATTGGTTTCGCCCAAATAGCTTGTGCCGTCCACCGAAAAATTAAAATTCTTAAGTTTTGCCGGTAATCCCATTTTTACCTCTATAACGCTTTAAGTGTATTGACTAAATCCACTACATATTCATCATTGACCCGTTGCTCTAAGCCTAGGCTTTCGAGGGACGGAATCCAATGGTAATCGTATTTAATAACAAATTTGCCTGATTTGATAATATCTGCGGTGATCTCTTCAGCTACCCAAACTCTTGCACCTAAAATGCGAGGGTCATCACCCGATGCCCAAGAGCGGAGCTTGTTGTTAATCGCCTCTAGCATTGTTTTCACACGCAACGGTGTGAGTGGCATATCCACCGCCCAAGTTAAGCCTGCACCGATGGTCTCTTTAATGATTTGAGCTGTTCGCACCGACTGCTGAAACGCCCAGCGGGTATCGGTGGCAAGAGTGCGTGAACCCCAATAGCGGAAACCGTTATGGTTTAAGCAAATGGTAATGCCTTTTTCGTTGAGGTAGTTTGCCTCGGTTGAGCTCTCGTTAATATCAAACTCTACCGGTTTAGTGATACCGGTTACACCGTCTAGCTCTACGTTTGAGATGTTTTTATGCCAGCCGACTGTTTTGTCAATATAGGCTTGCAACGCACAAGCTCGGGCCACCGCATAATCGGTATCATAGGCTTTTTTGTCGGTGTTATACGATTGCCAGTCACCAAAAATCATCATACCTTCACGCTGGGAGAAATTTTGGCGATAGGTATATGCCTGTTCTTTGGTGGTTGCACCGTTATCTGAAATAAACGCAAACGCATTCAGCTTTTTAGCCACGCTTAATAGTTCGGTCGCAACGGCTTGATTATCGTGCTGTGGCACACAAAGCAATTTCGGCTTAACAAACACGGTTGATTGAGCGGTTAATAACGCCTTAATACCGGTAAATTTGCCGTTTTCCTGCGTGCCGACAATATTTGCGGTTAAGGTGTCGTTATCGTCCGACTCCGCAACTCGTACGATCACCGTTGGCGTTTTAACGATTGAGCCAATCGAATTAAGTGTGCGGCGTAACGTGCCGGTGCTACCTGCTTTTTCAAGGTAGTTGAGCGGATTAGTAATTAAAACGGGCGTATTCAGCGGAAAAGTCTCGGCATCGGCTTGGTCTCCGGTGCAGACTACCCCAATGACAGAGGTTGCAGCGGTGGAAATGGTGACACCACCTGCATTGACCTCAACCACCTCAACGCCGTGTAGATAGGTATCTAAAATTGACATAGTTATCCTTGTGTTGGGAAGGGTTAAATAACAGGTAAGACTTTAAAAAATAACCGCTCGGGTTGCGAGCGGTTCGGGCTGTGAAATGCGGTTTAACAGGATTAAGTGATTTCGGTAAACTCCGGCGGGTATTGCTTTCGTTTAATCTCGCTTTCATAAGCAGTCTTGCAATGATTTTTGTCAAAAAACAAGCCATTCACAAACGCATACCAAAAACGCCAACGCTTTTTCGGCTTTTCCGCAAGCACTGCACCACGGTAGCAACGGCTAGAAAATGTTTCGTCCGCTGCTCCGCCGGTGAGAGCGTTAAAGAGTTGGTCTATGGCAATTAAGTTATGGTAGAGATAGCTTTTCATTTTGCTCATTTAAAAAGTCCTCATAGTTTTTTGTCCACCCCGCCAAATAGTCATATTCAAGCGGATTTTCAGCTTGCTCTAAAGCCGCCTTGTGCTGGCGAGCAATGGTATGATTGTGGTTTTCGGCTTGCAGAATTGCAGCAAT
>NZ_SMAC01000053.1 GCF_004342115.1 Mannheimia haemolytica
ATTTTAATTAGGTTTAAATTTGGAAGTGCGATTTTATGTCAGCAGTATTGAGCGATTAAACTTTTTGAATTGAAGAGTTTGATCATGGCTCAGATTGAACGCTGGCGGCAGGCTTAACACATGCAAGTCGAACGGTAGCACATAGGAGTTTGCTCCTTGGGTGACGAGTGGCGGACGGGTGAGTAATGCTTGGGAATCTGGCTTATGGAGGGGGATAACTACTGGAAACGGTAGCTAATACCGCGTAATGTCTTAGGACTAAAGGGTGGGACCATTTGGCCACCTGCCATAAGATGAGCCCAAGTGGGATTAGGTAGTTGGTGAGGTAAAGGCTCACCAAGCCCGCGATCTCTAGCTGGTCTGAGAGGATGACCAGCCACACTGGAACTGAGACACGGTCCAGACTCCTACGGGAGGCAGCAGTGGGGAATATTGCACAATGGGGGGAACCCTGATGCAGCCATGCCGCGTGAATGAAGAAGGCCTTCGGGTTGTAAAGTTCTTTCGGTGACGAGGAAGGCGATTGTTTTAATAGAACAGTCGATTGACGTTAATCACAGAAGAAGCACCGGCTAACTCCGTGCCAGCAGCCGCGGTAATACGGGGGGTGCGAGCGTTAATCGGAATAACTGGGCGTAAAGGGCACGCAGGCGGTTGTTTAAGTGAGGTGTGAAAGCCCCGGGCTTAACCTGGGAATTGCATTTCAGACTGAACAACTAGAGTACTTTAGGGAGGGGTAGAATTCCACGTGTAGCGGTGAAATGCGTAGAGATGTGGAGGAATACCGAAGGCGAAGGCAGCCCCTTGGAAATGTACTGACGCTCATGTGCGAAAGCGTGGGGAGCAAACAGGATTAGATACCCTGGTAGTCCACGCCGTAAACGCTGTCGATTTGGGGATTGGGGTTTAACTCTGGTGCCCGTAGCTAACGTGATAAATCGACCGCCTGGGGAGTACGGCCGCAAGGTTAAAACTCAAATGAATTGACGGGGGCCCGCACAAGCGGTGGAGCATGTGGTTTAATTCGATGCAACGCGAAGAACCTTACCTACTCTTGACATCCATGGAATCTTGTAGAGATATGAGAGTGCCTTCGGGAACCATGAGACAGGTGCTGCATGGCTGTCGTCAGCTCGTGTTGTGAAATGTTGGGTTAAGTCCCGCAACGAGCGCAACCCTTATCCTTTGTTGCCAGCGATTAGGTCGGGAACTCAAAGGAGACTGCCGGTGATAAACCGGAGGAAGGTGGGGATGACGTCAAGTCATCATGGCCCTTACGAGTAGGGCTACACACGTGCTACAATGGCGTATACAGAGGGCGGCGAGCCAGCGATGGGGAGCGAATCTCAGAAAGTACGTCTAAGTCCGGATTGGAGTCTGCAACTCGACTCCATGAAGTCGGAATCGCTAGTAATCGCAAATCAGAATGTTGCGGTGAATACGTTCCCGGGCCTTGTACACACCGCCCGTCACACCATGGGAGTGGGTTGTACCAGAAGTAGATAGCTTAACCGAAAGGGGGGCGTTTACCACGGTATGATTCATGACTGGGGTGAAGTCGTAACAAGGTAACCGTAGGGGAACCTGCGGTTGGATCACCTCCTTACCAAAATCGAGAACGACAGCAAGTGTTCACACAGATTGTTTGATAGATGAATGAGAGAAGATGAGTGAAAGATAGCCATCCAAGCGGTGAAAATCTTGAAGATTTTTGCAAAATTGGCTAGAATATTTTACTCCTAAATGGCAAAGTGGAAAGCATCTTTAAATGTTGTCCCCATCGTCTAGAGGCCTAGGACATCGCCCTTTCACGGCGGTAACCGGGGTTCGAATCCCCGTGGGGACGCCATTTAAAGATGATTTTTATTGTCTTCTGTTCTTTAACAATATAGAAACAAGCTGAAAAACTGAGAGATATTTCAAGTTCGTTACGCATAAGTAATTATACATAAGTGATAACGAATAAATTGAAAGTCTGAGTAGAAAAAATCTTGACTGAACAAAAGCAGTCAAGTGTTTAGTTGTAAAACTGACTTCATTGTTTTTTTACTTTTATTTTTGAGAAGTTTTAGAAAACATTTGAGGTTGTATAGTTAAGTGACTAAGCGCACAAGGTGGATGCCTTGGCAATCAGAGGCGAAGAAGGACGTGCTAATCTGCGAAAAGCTTGGATGAGTCGATAAGAGGCGTTTAATCCAAGATGTCCGAATGGGGAAACCCAGTAGGTGAAGAACCTACTATCACCCAGTGAATACATAGCTGTGTGAGGCAAACCGGGAGAACTGAAACATCTAAGTACCCCGAGGAAAAGAAATCAACCGAGATTTCGTTAGTAGCGGCGAGCGAACGCGAAAGAGCCAGTTAGTGATAGCAGTAAAGTTAGGGGAATGTTCTGGGAAGGACAATCGTAGAGGGTGATAATCCCGTACCTTAAAACTCCATTGTGGTACTAGGCTAACAACAAGTAGGGCGGGACACGTGATATCCTGTTTGAAGATGGGGGGACCATCCTCCAAGGCTAAATACTCCTGATTGACCGATAGTGAACCAGTACTGTGAAGGAAAGGCGAAAAGAACCCCGGCGAGGGGAGTGAAATAGAACCTGAAACCTTGTGCGTACAAGCAGTGGGAGCAAGAGTAATCTTGTGACTGCGTACCTTTTGTATAATGGGTCAGCGACTTATATTTTGTAGCAAGGTTAACTGAATAAGGGAGCCGTAGGGAAACCGAGTCTTAACTGGGCGTGTAGTTGCAAGGTATAGACCCGAAACCCGGTGATCTAGCCATGGGCAGGTTGAAGGTTGGGTAACACTAACTGGAGGACCGAACCGACTAATGTTGAAAAATTAGCGGATGACTTGTGGCTGGGGGTGAAAGGCCAATCAAACCGGGAGATAGCTGGTTCTCCCCGAAATCTATTTAGGTAGAGCCTTGAGCGGACACCTTCGGGGGTAGAGCACTGTTTCGGCTAGGGGTCCATCCCGGATTACCAACCCGATGCAAACTGCGAATACCGAAGAGTGATACTCAGGAGACACACGGTGGGTGCTAACGTCCATCGTGGAGAGGGAAACAACCCAGACCGCCAGCTAAGGTCCCAAAGTCTATATTAAGTGGGAAACGAAGTGGGAAGGCTTAGACAGCTAGGATGTTGGCTTAGAAGCAGCCACCATTTAAAGAAAGCGTAATAGCTCACTAGTCGAGTCGGCCTGCGCGGAAGATGTAACGGGGCTCAAATATAGCACCGAAGCTGCGGCATCAGACGAAAGTCTGTTGGGTAGGGGAGCGTTGTGTAAGTCGATGAAGGTGGATTGAGAAGTCTGCTGGAGATATCACAAGTGCGAATGCTGACATAAGTAACGATAAAACGAGTGAAAAACTCGTTCGCCGGAAGACCAAGGGTTCCTGTCCAACGTTAATCGGGGCAGGGTGAGTCGGCCCCTAAGGCGAGGCTGAAAAGCGTAGTCGATGGGAAACGGGTTAATATTCCCGTACTTGTAATAACTGCGATGTGGGGACGGAGAAGGTTAGGTTAGCAGACTGTTGGATGTCTGTTTAAGCCGGTAGGTGGGAAGATTAGGCAAATCCGGTCTTCCTTAACACCGAGAAGTGATGACGAGTCTCTACGGAGATGAAGTAACCGATACCACGCTTCCAGGAAAAGCCACTAAGCTTCAGGTTATTATAAACCGTACTATAAACCGACACAGGTGGTCAGGTAGAGAATACTCAGGCGCTTGAGAGAACTCGGGTGAAGGAACTAGGCAAAATAGCACCGTAACTTCGGGAGAAGGTGCGCCGGCGTAGATTGTAGTCCCTTGCGGATGAAGGTTGAACCGGTCGAAGATACCAGCTGGCTGCAACTGTTTATTAAAAACACAGCACTCTGCAAACACGAAAGTGGACGTATAGGGTGTGATGCCTGCCCGGTGCTGGAAGGTTAATTGATGGTGTTATCGCAAGAGAAGCTCCTGATCGAAGCCCCAGTAAACGGCGGCCGTAACTATAACGGTCCTAAGGTAGCGAAATTCCTTGTCGGGTAAGTTCCGACCTGCACGAATGGCATAATGATGGCCAGGCTGTCTCCACCCGAGACTCAGTGAAATTGAAATCGCCGTGAAGATGCGGTGTACCCGCGGCTAGACGGAAAGACCCCGTGAACCTTTACTATAGCTTGACACTGAACATTGAATTTTGATGTGTAGGATAGGTGGGAGCCTTTGAAGCAGTCACGCCAGTGATTGTGGAGGCGTCCTTGAAATACCACCCTTTAACGTTTGATGTTCTAACGAAGATTGCGGAACGCGGTCTCGGACAGTGTCTGGTGGGTAGTTTGACTGGGGCGGTCTCCTCCCAAAGAGTAACGGAGGAGCACGAAGGTTTGCTAATCACGGTCGGACATCGTGAGGTTAGTGCAATGGTATAAGCAAGCTTAACTGCGAGACAGACAAGTCGAGCAGGTGCGAAAGCAGGTCATAGTGATCCGGTGGTTCTGAATGGAAGGGCCATCGCTCAACGGATAAAAGGTACTCCGGGGATAACAGGCTGATACCGCCCAAGAGTTCATATCGACGGCGGTGTTTGGCACCTCGATGTCGGCTCATCACATCCTGGGGCTGAAGTAGGTCCCAAGGGTATGGCTGTTCGCCATTTAAAGTGGTACGCGAGCTGGGTTTAGAACGTCGTGAGACAGTTCGGTCCCTATCTGCCGTGGGCGTTGGAGAATTGAGAGGGGCTGCTCCTAGTACGAGAGGACCGGAGTGGACGCATCACTGGTGTTCCAGTTGTCTCGCCAGAGGCATTGCTGGGTAGCTACATGCGGAAGAGATAAGTGCTGAAAGCATCTAAGCACGAAACTTGCCTCGAGATGAGTTCTCCCACACTATAAGTGTGTAAGGGTTGTTGGAGACTACGACGTAGATAGGCTGGGTGTGTAAGTGTTGTGAGACATTGAGCTAACCAGTACTAATTGCCCGAGAGGCTTAACTATACAACGCTCAAATGTTTTTAGGCTTGTTTTTGTATTGAGAAGAAGAATGAAACTAGAGAAGGAATCAATCGAAGTTAAGGAAGTTAATCTAACTATTAAAGTGAACTAAGAGTTAGATTAGGAAGTTAACTTAAAGAAATTCAAAAATAGAAAAGAATTTTCCCGACGACAAGAGTGCTGTGGTCCTACCTGACCCCATACCGAACTCAGAAGTAAAACGCAGTAACGTCGATGGTAGTGTGGTGATTCGCCATGTGAGAGTAGAGCATCGTCGGGTTTTAATTTA
>NZ_SMAC01000054.1 GCF_004342115.1 Mannheimia haemolytica
TCGATTTGTCTTTTCTTTTGACGATAGCCTGTTAAATCAGCAAGTTCGTCTTTCGTTAAAAATTCAGTAGGTTGTTCCATATTCTCTCCAAATAACCCCCTCATTTAGAGGGATTGAGTTAAATAATCGTTAAGCCTTTGTCCTATCCACCGCATACAAGGGACGGCCATTATAACTTTTGCCATATGTAACCCTTGTGCGTTTTGCGTTTACCCTGAATGCAAAGGCTGATTTTTGAATGTGAGAAACCATCTTTACCTGCACTTGTCATTGAGGTGTATTTTTTGAATAATTTCCCGTCCAGAGTTATTGCGGCAACAGGAACTGAGCAACGCTCAATATTCATTTTTTTCATCCTCTCGGAGTGCTTGCTAAAACCTCCAAGTCTTGAGCAATGCAACATATTTTCTGAGCGTGTACACCACTCTAAATTTTCAGGTCGGTTGGCATATATCCTTTATCCGTTAAAACCATATGCCCAGCGGTAAAACAAGGCGTACCTCCAACCAACACATCAGGAGCGGGAATTTCGCCGTTTAATATTTTTTTAGGTAGGGCGATCATATCGCCCAAGTTCGGCACATCGGGGAAACGGTGAGCAAGCACTGCACACGGAAACGGCTCAATCTCGCTGAACCATAACGGCGTACCGATGTCGTGCCACGCTACACTTGCTGCCTCAATGCCGGAGCAGATAGATCCATAGGTGAATTTTATTATGTTGTTCATACAATCTTCTCCGCCTGCACCGCAACGCAAATATCATCAATAAATGCGTTAAAAGTGCGGCGTAATTCTGGTTCAAAAAATTCTGCGATCAGCTTGGATAAGCGAACCTCGCCGACAATTCGTTCAATCGCTTGTTCTCGGGCAAACGCCTCTAATTCAAGCGGTTTTATCTCTTCTTGTGGCGGTGGTGGCGGTTGGATACTTTCCCAATGATCAGGTCTAATTTTCCATTTATCAGCACAAATTTGTTGAATTTGCCCACCAGCACAATCGATTAACTCCCGAGAGCAATCATCGGTCGTTTTGGTTTTGTCTACCACCAAGAATAGGACTTCAATCGGGGTATCCTCAAAGGCGTTTTGGATGCGGTTGAGTTCTACAAGTTGATTGCCAACTTCTTCTCGAAAGCGTTTTTCTGTTTGGCGGTAGCCAACGCCGGGAAAGAGAATGAAAAATCCCCATTGGTGACTATTTGCCAGTCCTTTTAGGACGAAAATATCATCAACCACCCCAGATTTTTTCCACGGAAATTCGGATTGAATTTGTGCTTGTTCGGCTTGGCTTAAATCCTTAAATTTAAGGGAAAATGGCGGATTCATAATCACGCAATCGCACGGTTCGCCGTTAGGATAGAGAAAGAAGCTCTGATTATAGATTTGAGCCGTAGGGAAATTGTGCCGTAACACATCGCAGCTTTCGGATTGGACCTCTACCGCAGTAAAAGAGGTTGGGCGGACAAATTGCTCCAACTGCCCAGAACCTGCCGCCCCGTCAAAAACAGAAACATTATTTCTGGCATACTGCTTGACCTTTTCAGCAACATAACGGCGTAGAGCTTCACCTGTGATGTATTCAGCGAATTTGTCGGCTTTTTTGCGGTTATTGTGTTCTTGGAATTGCATTTTTCCTCCAAAAAATAACCGCTTGTTCCGCAAGCGGTTGGTTGTCAAGTGTTCATTTGTTCAATTGTTCAATGAACAGTTCATTTACTCGGATTTGTCTTTATTTCGTTCGGTCAATTTATATTGACGGAAGAACGCTTGGGTGGCGAATGCAACGGCCACACCGGTAATAATGCCTAAAATGAACATTGTTTTTACTCCTGTTTTAGTTTTTGGATACGCAATTCAACTTCTTCAATCTGACGTTTCATCAGCTTTCTTGAATGCCATAACATATTGGCGGATAAGCATAGAACCCCACTTAGTACAACGTGGAAAATGACTTGTACAACATCAGCCATTATTGTCCTACCTTCACAAACGGCACTGTGCCGTTCGGTGTCATTGTGGTTGGTAATACGCCATTCCATTTTTCCGCCGCAGTGAGTTCTACTAGCTGACGATTTTCTTTCAGGGCTTCACCTTTCGCACGAATAGCGGCGGCTTCCGCTTCACCGGCAAGGCGGACTTTTTCAGCGTCTGCTTTGGCTTGAATCACTTCGGCATCGGCTTTTGCCTGTGCATTGACCTTGACTATTTCCGCCTGTTTCTGCTGGATAATCAGTTCACGTTCGGCGGTTTGGATTGCCACGTTTTTCTGTACGCTTTCTTCCACTCGTTTTTCGTATTCCTTGTTAAATTGGATCACGGTTTGCACGGCGGTAATTTCAATCGGATAGCCTTTCACCGCCTCACGAATTTGGCTTGTGATGTCGGTAGTTAGCTTGGCCCGATTTTCTAACGCACGCTGAGCGGTATATTCGCTGAATACCACTTCCAACGCTTGACGGCTGCGAGGTTCGATTAGTTGGTTGATCATATTGTCGGTGGTACGGTAGTTTTTGTATACCGCCACTGGATCGGTCAGCTTGTAAGTAATCGTAAGGGCAGTAGTTACCGTCTGCGTATCACGGGTATAGGCGGAAATGCCACCGGCTAGATCGCCGTTGCCGTCAAATGCGCCGAGAACGATTTTTTGCTCACGGGTGGAAAAGGTAATATCATCTTCTAGCCACGACCGCCAGTGCAGTCCGGCTGATTTTGTTTCGATGATTTCGCCGTATTTTGTGACTAAGCCGATTTCGCCCTCATCAACGGAGAACGGCGAACAAGCAGTAAGTGCGACCGCAAGCGGTGCGATAAGGAGGATTTTCTTCATTTGAGTTTCCTTGTGGGTGGATAAAAATAAACCCTGCACGGGCAGGGTCGGTTAAAGTTCTTTGATGGCTTTTATCACTTTGGATATCAAGTAGCCTAAAATTAGTCCTAACAGAAAGGCGGTAGAGGTTGGCATTATAAGTCTCCCTCTTTCACAAACACGCCATCAATCATTTTTCCTTTTCGATTTTTGATTTGAATATAAGCATAGAGGAGAGCTGTTTGTACGTCTGTTTTGTAGAATTGAGCGATAAGATCAAGCTGATTTTCAAAGCCGCTTAAGTAATCTTCTAATCGAGATAAATCACAACCTCTAGATAACTCACTTGCTACATTACCTAAATCAATATTGGCCTGAACAATCTGAGCCGCAACTCCACAATTAAAATTGGTATTATCGCAATGGCTAATGCTAAACAGTTTTTCCATTTTGAGCTGTTTACGCATAATCGTACAAATCACTAGACAGTCACCTAGACTGTCTAAAATAGTTTCAAATTCATTGGTTGCTACACCTGCACATAATTCCCCAAACTCTTCCATTAGTTTTAACATTTGCTTTTGTGGGGTAGAGCCGTTAATTAAATTGCGGTCTTCCGCCCATTGTTCGATGTTTTTAATTAGTTGTTGCATTGTTTAGTCCTCTCATTTCTTTCATTGCTTCATCAATCGCCGTGCGTAAATCGGCATTTCTTGCCATACGGAAATGCTGGCTGTTTTCAGCGTGATTACTAATAACAAATTCGTCTGATAAGCCATTGTAGCGGATTTCCATTTTGTGCTTTTTGATAAAATCTAAGCGTTTGGTGTCTGTCATTGGTTGTCCTTTGGCAGCTTTGGAAGTGGTTGCCAGTGGGTTACTGCAATCACATCGTCATCAAGCCCATATTGATTTACACTAAGAAAATACCACTCGTTATCGGCAAGTTCTCTTGAAACTATTAAAATTAACTGCATTCCTGAAATATCGCATAACCCTAGCACATCCGTTTCAATAGGTGGTAATTTGTCCTCAATGGAAATCCAGCCGTTGTTTTCTTTACTCATTTTCTTAAATCCTTTACAGTAATTTCAAATTCAGGCTCGCCATTTTCTTTTGAGATAATGATTGGGGAACCAAACTTCAAACAGTGTTGAACTACACATAATAGAGCCGGCATTGTCACATCTTGCTTTTCAGTCCATAAATCGCCTTTTTTATTGACATAGCCTGCATAAATTTCATTTGTGAGTGGCGATACGCCTAGTTTAATTTCTTTCATTTGCTTTCTCTTTTGGTGGCTCGGGAAGAGGTTGCCAGTGGGTAACACCATAGACAGGCTGAATACCTAAGAATCCACCCGGCTTGAACCAGCTCTCGCCATTGAATTGAGCAATCATAATAAAATTGTTTGTTATCAAGACTTCTTTGCGGATTTCTGGCAATCTGTCTTTGACTGAAATCCAGCCATTAGTTTCTACAAGTTCTGGTTGTTCAATAAAATTGTCAACCTCTTCAAAGTACCCAGATTCCTTTTCTTCACTTGTAAGCGGGCGAATATCTGATTTTGCTCTACCTAAAACAACGCCATAAACTGCATATGGTAAATCATTGGCTTCATAGTTTTCGCAATCATCCATTTCACTGGCAAACTCATAGGCTTCAGCAGCACCATTTAAACAGCTTTGTTTTGCTTGCTCTAAGGTTTCGTGCAGATTTAGGATATGTATATCATTTGATACATCAACTGAAAAATATTTTTCTTTGCTCATAAATTCCCCCTAAGTTATATTTTCACTATATTTCTTGCCTGTTACGGCTTCCAATACCGCCACCGCTTGCTCTTTCGTTTCAAACTCCAAATCCAGCCGCCATACTGCATTTTTATCAAGATGTGATTCGGGATAAATGCTATCTGTTAATGGTTTTGGTAAGCCTTTGGTATTGGTATTGTCTGATGATTGCGGAGTATAAATATCGCCGCCTAATAGGGCATATCCGGCAATATCTTGCCAGCTATCTTGGTGGTTTGAGCCGTTATTCAAAATACGAGCCAGTTTAAACAGTATCATTTCAACCGAGATTTGCTGCCGCCAAGTAAGTTTCTCTGCGTGCGGGTCGCTTACTTTGCGTAAACCACCATAAATCTTGGCGAAACTGTTGTAGTTGCCGTGTTGTTGTTCACGTTCATCTAAAATATGTTGGGTTGTTTTCATCGT
>NZ_SMAC01000055.1 GCF_004342115.1 Mannheimia haemolytica
GTTAGTACAGGTTCACCGCTACCGGTTAGCACCTGTACACGCAGAGTAAATGATCGAGTGTCTAAGCCATTGTATGGATTGCAAGTAAATACAAGATGAGTTGGCAGTTGCAGTGTAGATTTAGCTTCCACCGATTCCATTGCTGATTTTTTAGCAGCAAAATCGCTAAGTTCGTGTTCTTCATTTCGGGCGTAGTCAATCGTCATTTTACGCACCGCTTGGACGGCATTTTTAATACTGATTTCATCTTCGTGGTGGTAAGCTATTAAGTAATCGCCCCAATCTTCGAGGAAATCAGAAAAATCACGCTGTGAGCGGCGTGAGCCATTAATTTCGCATAGAGCTTTGTAGGCTGCGGTTTTCTTCATTGCTAATTTCGCACGATGTTTTGCGTGACCGGCTTGTTCTCGGTTGCCCATATCAAATACAATTTCCGCACTCATTTTCTCTTGGTCGATAAAGCATTGTGCGTTTTCTTGGGAATTGGCGATAGCATATTCAATCAGGCTACCAAAACGCTGTGTTGAAAACGCTGCACGAAATTGGTTACGGTGAGCTTGGAAATGCTCTAGTGATTGTAATGTAATGCCTTCAGGTAACATTACTGTGCCAAAATCAGTTTGAACCTCTTTAGTTGCAGCTACAGCAAGAGCAGAGATTTGTTGAAGTGTCGTTTTGTCCATTTTAAGTTCCTTTTGTTTGAGTAAAAAATAAAGCCACGCATTAACGTGGCTATCGAAAATTAAGCAGCTGCTTTAGAAAGAGCTTTTAAACCGCTAGGGCTTTCTTTTACTGCCGTTTCTGTTTTTTCAGGTGTAGCAGATAATGCCCCACCTTTATGAACATACATTGGTGTGGCGGTCGTATCTTCTTCAGCTGATTTACCACGCTTAGTTGGTTTAACGTAGCTCAATTTGTGCTGAATTTGAACAGATGGGCTGTCGCTATCCATTTTGTCTAAGCTAAATTCAACCGTTACCTTACCCTTTTTATCGTGGGTTAGTACACCTAACGCCACATCTGAAAGAGCTGTTGCGAGCTTGTCTTTGAAAATACCGCAATCTAATTCATCTAAAAATTCAGGTACGTTTGTTTTTGCCATTTTGGGTTCTCCTAATTAGGGTTTGAATAAAATTATTAGAACGGAATATCATCATCAAAATCTCGTGATTCTGAATCCGTCATTACGTGGTTATATGGATTGGTTGGCGGTGGGTTTCCTGCCGGTTCGGTTGCCCAATTATTATTGCTGTTTCCGCTGTTTGAGCTACCGAGCATTTGTAGCTGATCGGCGATGATTTCGGTCGTCCAG
Organism: Mannheimia haemolytica; assembly: GCF_004342115.1. Lineage (GTDB taxonomy): Bacteria > Pseudomonadota > Gammaproteobacteria > Enterobacterales > Pasteurellaceae > Mannheimia > Mannheimia haemolytica. Next base: position 1,313 of record NZ_SMAC01000055.1, read on the forward strand.
CGGTCTGTGCCGTCTTGGGCTTGCCATTTGCGAGTGCGTAGTTTGCCCTCAACATAGACTTGTGAGCCTTTTTTCAGGTATTTGCCAATAATGTCAGCTAAATTCCGAAAGGCGATAATGCTATGCCATTCTGTGGCTTGTTTTTTATCGCCTGATACTTTATCCGTCCATTCGGTCGAAGTTGCCACACTGATTTTGGCGACTGAATCGCCATTTGGCATTGTTCGTAGTTCCGGGTCGTTACCTAGGCGACCGACAATAATCACTTTGTTAATTCCTGCCATTTTTATTACTCCTTATAAAGTGAAATCGGTTTATCTCTGCCAACGTTGAACCGCTCAATTTTGCGGTTAATCAACATAATTGCGTTTTGGCGGCTGTATTGTGGATAGGTTGAATGCTGCAATTTGCCGACCGCCACAATCTCTACGCCTGTTTCAATATTTCGTGTCATATTTGCCTCCGCAGTATTGATTGCCGTTGCTTTCCACTTGCCAAACGCCTTGATTTCGTTCGCATTTGTAACGTTGCATTTGTATGTGGTCGTCATAATCCATTCGCCCGACAATGCCTAATAGCAAAATTAGCAAGGCAAATGGGGCAAGTTGTTTCATTTTGTTCATAGGATTGTCCTTTCGGGTAAAAAAAGCCCACGTTTTACGGTGGGCAAATGGAGCGACTTACGTCTAGATTGTAGTAAACAGTGTCCGTGATTTTATACTTGCCACGGACAGCAAGCCCTGCTTGTCTCTCACCACTCGCAGGAATATAATTAAAGACCTCTCCTCTCATCACTAAAAATCAGGAACTTTACAATGTGGGAAGTATTGATACCCTCTATCTTTTCTATAATAAAAGAACACTTTGATAACATAGTTATGCGTATTACAACTTGGTTTCTGTCCTTTATTATCTGTTGGCTATATATACCAATAGATATACAAGATCATTTACTGGCTAATGCCCTACCAGGACTACCTACTTATACATTGCTCTATATTTTTTATTTGGTCGCTGCTACAGCTTTTTGGCAAATGTTTATCCTTTGCTTGGATGTCTTTGCATTGATAATTAATAAAATTATTAAAAGCCCAGCTATGGATCAACAAACCAATAGGGTTGACGTTGATAATAAATAAAATTAATAAGCATTGTTTTACCTTCATAATTTACCTCTAGTTAAATATTCCAGAACATACTTTCTTAAATACGCTTTGGAATAATGCGTGTCTGCCCACGCCGTCGCCCGTCCGGCTTTTGCCATTCCGTCGGGTGCTGCTTGTATCCGTACTTACTCAAACTTGAGATAAGCGTGATTGCTTAGGACTGATACCAGTGTTGCCTTTTCAGCTCTCCACACCTTGCGAGTGTGTTGCCTAAACCTTGCCACCTCTGTTTGGCAAGTCGTTCAAATTTGTATGTCAGGGTCTAACCAACCTTGCCGAGTGATAAAGCATTACTTTACAACTGCTCGAGGTTGTTAATATCGTCCGCACAAGCACTAAATTGTTAAAGAACATCCCACAGTCTCTGCTTATCTCTCGGCTATTGCCTGCTATGTGGGCTAGGTCTAGAACCTTTATTCAAGCCCTCAGTAAAGGGCTTTGATAAAAATTCTTAGTGAATGTAGGCTTGCCAAAGTTGTTGAGCTTGCTCAGCGTTCATTTTGTCGCTTTGGTTCCAGTCGATTAACTTGCCATTTCTGAACATTGCTCTTTCAATCACAAACTCTTGCGTGGCTTCATTTTCAAAGACCTCAAACACATTGATGAAATCACTGGTGCGTTTTTCTTTGCGTCCGCATAAAATGTAGTCTTTGTGGTTGTTTAGCGTTGTTTGTGCGTTCATTTTGGTTTCCCCTTTGTCTGTGGCGTTGTTTGTTTTGATGGGTGTATAATAAAGAAATCTTTATTTATTGTAAAGTATTATTTAAATAAAACTTTATATAAATAAGAATTTATTTAAAGATATCTTTATAAATAATTGATTTTAAAGAGAATTTATTTTTAGAAAGGTTGTTTGATTGCTTGTTTTTTAAACAGAATGCATAGAGAGAAAGGATAATTACACAGGAATACACTCGAAATATCTTGCCTTACTTATTTTTTGTGATATATTTATATCACATTTGTTTGGCGGGTATCATTATGATTAAGAGTTTCAAGCATAAAGGCTTAAAACAATATTTTGAAAAAGGGATAACAAAAGGTATTCAGCTTAATCATCAGCGTAAAATCGATGGTATTTTAGATTTGATTGATTCAGCAGAAAGTATTGATGAATTTATGCCTTTTTACCAATGCCACGAGTTAAAAGGAAATCGAAAAGGCATTTATTCTATGACGGTTAATGGCAACTGGCGGATTACATTTGAATTTGTAAATGGCGATGCTTATATTTTGAATTATGAAGATTATCATTAGGGGGAGTTATGCGTAAACCAGCACATCCAGGTCAAGTTTTATTAGATGGGTTTATTGAACCAAATAACATCAAAATTAAAGAATTAGCAGATCATCTTGGGTTTTCTCGTGAAACTTTATCAAGAGTATTACACGGCAAAACACCAATGACTGCAAATTTGGCGTTAAGTTTAGAAGAAGCAGGAATTAGTACGGCTAAGTTATGGCTCAACTTACAAACCAAATATGATTTATGGGAGTTAAAGCAGCAGCGGTTAAATCCTGTTATGCCTTTTCATTTTGGTGGAAATTATGGAGAAACTGCTCACGCTTAATAATGCCCTCTTCGGAGGGTTTTATTGTTCTTAGGAAAAGAAAACCGCCCGTAGGCGGTTATTTTATTAGTGAGGGAGAATAGTAAAGCGTTGATTTAGCTTACCATAGGCTTTCTCAACAAATTCTACTTTTGTGGAATGATTAAAATCTAATAGGCGATCTATCTGTGGTAAGTGTACATCTAATCGTCTTGCCATTTCTGCTTTACGTACACCTTGTTTAATCATTTCATTTAAGAGAAATACTTTCATTGATTGCAGCACGGTAAGATTAACCGTATGTTGTCCCTCTTTAATTGGGCTTGGCATTGGTATTTCTCGTCTATCATCAAAATAGAATTCAAGGGCTGTGGCTAAGCCATCTTGTGCTTCTAATAGGGCTTCTTCTAAGTCCTCACCTACGCTTGCCATTTCAGGAATATCAGGGCAAGTCACAAGGTATGTGCCGTTATCATCAGGGGTAATTTCAACTGGGTAGCGTAACATATAAACTCCTAGAAAAGCCCCTCTTTCGAGGGACTTTGTTATTTAAGATCTAAGTCTTTCTTAATCTTATTTACTAAACCTGTACCAATCTCTTTGCTCCCGTGATAAGGAAAAACCGATTGTTTTCCGTTTAGTGTTACCTTTCGATGACTGCCTCGCCTATGGTTTTCAATTTCGCAACCTTGAGCAAGTAAGTACCTCAGGAACTCGCTGTATTTCATAAGATACCTCCTTATCAAAACAGCAAGGAAATAATACAACATTTTTGTTGGTATTGCAACATTTTTGTTGTGTTTTTTTGTAGCAGAAAAGAAAACCGCCACGAGGGCGGTTTATTCAAGGAATATTATTTTATCTTTTGAATTGTTGTAGTAACAGATCGAGTTTATTATCAACCCCATCTATTTTCTTCTCCATATTGCCTAGTCGCTGCTCAAC
>NZ_SMAC01000056.1 GCF_004342115.1 Mannheimia haemolytica
CCAAAGGGCATAACGCTTTGAAGTAGTGGGCGTTTTAAGGGCTGCCTCCGACTTTCGTCTTCCTACTTTTCACCATTAGGCTTAAAGCGGTTTTGTCTAGATTGTTAAAGAGCATTGAGCCGTAGCTCGTTTTGATGGGGTAATAATACAATATGTGTTAAATATAAATCAATGCAAATAGAGTTAAAATACACACAAAATGTATTGATTGCTTGTTTTTTGAGCGGCAAGGATGAAAAGCCCCTTACGGGGCTTGTTATTATGAGTTGAACCATTCAAAGATTTGTTGTTTGAGTTCGAAGTCTTGAATAGTGGGGTAGAGAGCAAGCAAGGTTTCTTCAACAAGGCGGATTATTGCCGCTTGCTGAGTAGTTGCCTCTGCTTGTTCTGCTAATGGGCTTTGCAGTTGTTGCAGTGCTGGAAGTGTTACTGTGATAAGCTCGTGTTGTGTGTGAGCTAATTTTAACAAGCGTAACAGTAAGCTCATTTCTGCAGTGGATAATAGTTCAGCAGTTGAGCTAGTGGCGTTAGGTAAGATATTAATTGTATTTGACATAATGATCTCCAATAATCTAAAACAAATATTGTCCCGAGTATCAGCGACATTGTGTGATTACCGAGGTGTTTTAGTTGTGGATTACACTTGTCTGTATGGCTATAGGATAGCAAATTGTTTATAATTTTCTGTGATCTATTTAACATTTTGAGGACGTTATGGATAAAAATTTTAATGACATTTATCAATCGCTCGCTAGCGATTTAGTCAATGATATTTTTTATGCTCAAGGCCTATCTAACCGTGGCAAGGTGGCATTAATAAGGCAATATACCGAGATTCTGGTTAGGGCAATGCTTAAAATTGAGGCGAGTGAGCGTTTAACATTGGGGGACAAGAAAGTAACCCGTTTTTTAGCCGAATATCGGCTTAAAAGTTCCTACCATTGCTCGGTAGTGCAGGCGGTTGAATATATCCGTGATTTAGGTAATTCTGCTACTCATACGCTTTATACCGGCACTATTTCATCATTTCAAGTAAGCCAAGCAATTTTCTGTTTGGCAAAAATTTACGCCAGCTTTTTTGTTGATTATTTCCACCGGTTTAAATTTGGTTACAACCCTGTGGCAATGGCATTATTTCAGCTTTTACCACCACGTTTCCGTTTGCTGGTATTAATTACATTGCACCGCCAGCTACCGCAAGATTTTGCGATTACAGAAAAGATGATTATCCTGCTGTTTAAAGTGCGTGGCATTGAGCGAATGAAGTGGTGGGTAGAGCGCAACAAGGCAAAATTAGAGCAAATTTCTCATTATTACGATTGTAATGAGGCTGATGTAAAGGCGATCATCAAACAAGATTATACCGCCTATGATGTGGCGATTGCCAAGATGAACCTGAATATACACCCTACGCCTTATGAGAGTTTTGAACGCTCAGCAGAGCGGTATCGGGACTATGTGGCGGAAATGAGTCTTTACCAAGTGCCGGAAGTTGTCGAGTTAAAAGGGATAATGGATTTTGTGTATTTGGGGTTGAGGTAAGAAAAAGCCCGCTGATGGCGGGCAGAAAATTTAGTGAATATCCATAATCGTCAGTTTGATGATTTCGCCGTCTTTTATGGTTGCTTTGCCGGTTACTTTGATTGCTTTGTTTTGAGCAAAGGCTTGTAAATAAGGATTCTCTGCACTGCCAAATAGCGGATCTGAAATCACCGCATTTGTGCGTTGCTCAGCGTTATTGATGTTTACTTTACAAGTTGCTTTAACTTTATCCAGCTCTGAAATCAGTATATCAAATACCTGAATCCCGGTTATTTCATTTTCAGACAAGGACATAATCGATTCTTTGTCTGACTCATTAATTATGCCTATAGACTGCTTGGTTTGTGTATCAATAATGGAGATTGTTTTACAACTTTCCCCGATTGGCGAAACAGCAAGTCTTGCTGCAGGGCGAAGCTCTTCCGCCATTTTTTCAATGGTGGAAGCCAGTCTTTCAATAACAGCTTGATCTCGATTACCCAAAGCCTCTATAGCCTTGTCTAACGAGTCTTTCAACATTTTCATTTCTTCTGTTTTTGCCTTGTTTCGCTGGAAAATATAAGGGATAACCGCTGCAAGCAGTATGCCAAATGAACCGGATAATATCTGATTCTGTTGAGCCCAGTTTAATACCATATCAACCGAAAAGCAATTCGCTCTGACTTCTTGTGCATAAGTTTTCACGCTATGCATAGAAAAACTTTTAGAGTAGGTTTGAGTAACTGAAAAATGACCAGCAGTTGAAATGATGCGAGCAAAGCCTTGTAAGGCTTCGCCGAGGCTGTAAAGATCAACCTGATGCTCTGTTGCATCCAATCCGTCAAATCTAAGGGTTAATCGGGTTATTTCTGTTGGCATTGTTACTCCTTATTAATTATCTCGGCGGCTTAATAATGGCGGCGATGTATTCCATTGTCTCAATTTGGCTTGGGTCAAAATCGGTATCTTGTTGCATTGTATTAGGATCAGCATATCGCCATTCTTTATTTCTGCCGGTCAGTAATACCCTAATCATATATCTGCCGTCTTTGAGTTTAATCAACACTTCATCATAGCTTTGGAGCTTCGCTCCCGGCTCTACCACGATATATTCGCCACTCACAATGCGAGGCTCGAGTTTTTCGCCATCAATCCGTACTGCATAGGCACGCACATCTTGAGAGAAGTAATGTAGTGACAATTCGTCTTCTAGCGTTAATTTCTCCCCGATGTCCTGCCCCCTAAATTTTAAGGCGGCACTGACTTTGAGTTGTGGTGTATTTGTATCAAAAATACCTGAGGTCAAAGAAATTGTGGCGTCGGTATGTAATACCACATCGACAATCCCTAATCGCTCCAATAATTTAGCAATAGTGTAAATATCCGCTTCTCTACGGTTACTAAGCCAATTCCCAACCGTTGCTTGAGAAACCTCAAATTCATCTGCCAACTCAGCTTGTGAAAGCCCTAGGTTTTTACGTCGCTGTTCAGCTAATTCATACCAGTGTATTCTTTGTTTACTTTGTATATCGACTATTTGGCTATCTGAATTAAAGGTAACTTGAGTTATGCCTAATGCGTGGAAAATTTTTAATATGGTTGCTAGTTCAGGCTCACGTCGTCCATTTAACCAATTTCCAACAGTGCCTTGCTCAACGTTTAATTTATCCCCCAGCTCTACTTGGGTAAGCCCGCATATTTTCCTCTGCTGCTCTGCGAACTCATACCATTTCATTACCGAATCACCTTACTCTCTTTCGCAAAGCCTTCGATTCGATACATTGTGATTGCATCTTCCTCAACAGCCATACGCAACATATCTTGATTCAGGTCGGCTAAGAAAACGGGGTCGCCCTCTTTTTTCGCTAGTTCGACTAAACGTTTGATTGCATATTCTTCCGTTTCTTTGAAATACACCAGCACTTCGTCTGTTTCGAGTGGTTTTTTATTTGGATCGATCACCACAAATTCATTGCGGCGAATACGAGGACTGAGAGCCGTGCCTAAAATTTGATAAGCCTCTGAACGAGGGGAAGAGGCTCTAAAATCAATAAATTGTTTTTGCTCAGCGGTTTTGAGTGTCGCCTTTTCTACGGCATTGCCCATTTCGGGGAAGCCGAAAGCGAGCGAGCCTTTTACCGGCACACCTTCAATTTTATTGAGTTTATAGCTTTCTCTTACAGACATTAAACAGTCTGCACTATGTAGTGTTACGCTATCAATGCCTACTAAGTAAAGCATTTTGGCTATTTGGTCGAGGTTTGGCACTCTACTTTCATTTAACCAACTTCCTAAACCAGAAGATGAAACTCCCACTCGCTCTGCAAAAACAGTTCGATGAATATCCAGCTCTTTAATTCGACGTTTAACAATGTCATTCCATTTCTCTTTCATAGGTGCATTTTACCTCATAAAACCAGTAAATAAGTTATCTCCTCTTTACAATAAATAACACTAAATGTATAATTGCACATTAAGAGGTTTTAATTTATGAATAAAATTAGACAATTCCGGCGGGCTATAGGGTTATCTCAACAAGAATTAGCGTCTGTAATTGGTGTTACCACTGGTGCTATTGGATTCTACGAAAGAGGTTTACGAGAACCCAACCTAGCCACGATTAAAAAACTTGCTGAAGCCTTAAACTGCAAGCCAGCGGATTTATACCCGGTGCTTGAAGGTTAGTTTAGGCTTTTGGCTGAAAATGAAAACCACAAAAAACGATAGGAAATTATGACGATGAAACAGACGATTATCGAGATGATCGAGAGTTGCACCGGTGGCAAATCGGCTGTAGCCGGCTTTCTTGGATTTACTGAGAGCGAGCTAAACAACCGCTTATACCAAACCAAAGGACAACGCTTTAAGGACGAAGAGCTGATTGCGATTGAGCAGGAATTTGGCGTAAGCCATTGGAGTGATGAAATTAATCGTCAGCTTGGCAAGGTGGCGTTTTGTGTGCCGAATGCAGACGAGCTAGATGCGGAGGGACTTTCTGAACTGCAGTTACACGAGCTTGCGAAACGAGGCTTGTTATTTGCAGAGCTGGAAAAGGCATTGGCGGACGGCGAGGTTACTCAAGCCGAGGCTGAGGTATTAAGTAAGCTATTAAACCGTTCGCAATGTGCAACGGCAAAGGTGATTACAGCAACCATTGAGCTGTATAGCAAACGTTAGGCAATAAAAAACCACCGCTGTAACGGTGGCTCTTTAAAACTAAACAACGAAAGGTATTTTCGATGAATCAATTATTAAACATTTCAGAACAGAAATCAAGCATTACGATGAGTAGT
>NZ_SMAC01000057.1 GCF_004342115.1 Mannheimia haemolytica
TTTTGTTTAGATTGATTTTTGACACTCATATTCTAAACGGGAAACTCTCACTTTTTAGAGTGAATTGTCAGATCAAGTCTGATCTTCTACATTTAAATTGTAGAAAATCATCTTCTAACTTCTACTTATTCAATCCCCACGATTTTATGCGTTTGGATACTTAGCTGCCATTTAGGCTTATTTGGACGCTGATTTAATAACCCAATCTGGGTGATGGTTTCCAGCAAGTTCATTTTTCCCTCTACCTCACAAGGTGAAAGATAGTAATGCTCAGCTTTAATTTGGCTTTCTATTTGCTCACAGAAACCCTGTACTTCTCCATCAACGACGATACGGACTTCATTCGCAAATTCAATGCAACGGCGTTGATACTTTTCTTGGTACATTCGCTTTGGGCTGGTCGCAATATAATCAATTTGTGCCGGAACCTCTTTTAAGCCGTTGGTTTCGATCGCTAAAAAATATCCCTCTTTTTTAAATTGTTCTAATAATAACGATAAATTAGGCTGAATCGTTGGCTCGCCTCCGGTAATAATCACATTTTTCGCAGAATAGCTTCTTACTTTGGCAAGAATATCGCTTAACGTCCATTGCTCAAATTGATTGTAATTGGTATCGCACCACGGGCAAGTGAGGTTGCATTTGCCAAAACGTACAAAAATAGCCGGCATTCCGGTATTAAAGCCTTCCCCTTGTAAGCTTTCAAAGATCTCAACAATCGGAAAACGAGGGTTTGAAATTAACTCCGCCATTATTTGCTGTACTCACAATAAGAAGTAGGCGTTTCCCACAAGCGAATTAGGCTAACCGGTAAGCCCACTTTCTCTAATTTTTCAAACATATATTTCGCCATTTCTTCGGCTGTGGTACGAGTTGGAATACCATAAACCTTGGAGTTTAAATCAATTAATAATTGTGCTACTTGGCTTTCACGCTCACTCTGTAAGTCGTAAATAAAAGCGTGATCCATCGGCTCTAAAATATGTTGTTTTACCACTGCTTTTAGATCCGAATAGTCCATTACCATTCCTCTTTTAGCTCCCTCTTGAAATAGCTCACCTGCCACCTCAACTTGCAATTTGTAGGTGTGTCCGTGTAAGTTTTGGCATTTGCCATCGTGTCCATCTAGCATATGAGCCATATCAAAACTAAATTCTTTAGCAATTTTAAACATTGCTTACCTCCCTTTCTGCTAAATATTCATTCAAGCCTTTTTCTCGCAATACGCAACTCGGGCAGTCGTGGCAACCACCTTCAACGCCTAAATAACAGGTGTGGGTATGGTCTCGAATATAATCAAAAGCACCCAGCTTATCTGCTAATGCCCAAGTTTCTTTTTTAGTTAAATACATCAATGGCGTGCGAATGTTGAAATTATAGTCCATCGCTAAATTTAGCGTTACATTCATTGATTTTACAAATACATCTCGGCAATCAGGGTAACCACTAAAATCGGTCTCACACACGCCGGTAAAAATAGTTTGAATGCCCTGCCCTTTGGCATAAATGGCGGTATAAAGCAGAAATAAGGCATTACGCCCATCCACAAAGGTATTGGGTGTACTGCCTTGTTGTTGAATTTCAGCATTATTATCCATTAACGCATTGGTAGTAATCGCTTTAATCACCGAAGTATCAATCAGCGTTTGTTTGACGCCTAAATCGTTAGAAATCCAGCGTGCTTTTTCAAGTTCAATCGAATGGCGTTGCCCATATTGAAAGGTAACGACTTCCACATTTTCTTTGCCAAATTCAGCAATAGCTTGGAATAAACAAGTGGTAGAGTCTTGACCGCCGGAAAAAATCACAACGGCTTTTGGTTTTTGATGAGTCATTTTGTGTCCTTAGTTTTTTTGTGTGGGAGGTTTACGAACCACAAATAAAAAATACAAGCGGTCTTTTTTTGCTTGTATTTTGCGAAAGGTGATATTTTACAAAGAATTTGCTTTCTCTTAAACCCAAAATTCAATAAAATTGAGATACTCATTTATAGTAAGGAATTTAAATATGCTCACGCCGAAGAACTTAGAAGCGATTGCTCAACAACTCCATAACGCCTTACCGCAAAGCTTAAAAAATGTCGGTAATGATCTAGATGAAAAATTTAAGCAAATCCTTCAAGCCCAATTAGCCCGTCTTGATGTTGTCACTCGTGAAGAATTTGATGTTCAATCTCAAGTGTTACTCCGCACTCGTGAAAAATTAACCGAATTAGAAAAACGTCTTGATGAACTGACTCAAAGAACAGATGAATAATCGATTTTTTAATTTAGTATAAGGAAACTCAGATGCAAAAAATTAACCCTGTGCAAACTTTTGCTTGGAATGCCTTAGAGCAACATAAAGCAGACAACCTTTCTATTCCTCAACTTTTTGCCGAAGATCCAAACCGTTTCGACAAATATTCCCTCCGTTTTGAAGATCAATTATTAGTCGATTTTTCAAAAAATGCGATCAACGGAAAAACCTTAACCTTACTTCGCCAACTGGCAAATGAATGTGGTTTGGAATCAGCAAAAAATGCGATGTTCTCCGGCAAAAAAATCAACCGCACTGAAAACCGTGCCGTATTGCACGTTGCACTGCGTAACCGTGCCAATACACCAATCGCAGTCGATGGCAAAGATGTAATGCCGGAAGTGAATGCCGTGTTAGCGAAAATGAAAGATTTCTGCGAGCGTGTTATTTCCGGCGAATGGAAAGGCTATACCGGCAAAACGATTACTGATGTGATCAATATCGGTATTGGTGGCTCGGATCTAGGTCCTTATATGGTAACAGAGGCATTACGCCCTTATAAAAATCACCTTAATATGCACTTTGTGTCTAACGTGGACGGCACGCATATTGCTGAAGTGTTGCGTAAAGTTAATCCTGAAACCACGTTAGTGTTAGTGGCTTCAAAAACCTTTACCACTCAAGAAACGATGACCAATGCCCTTTCAGCTCGCAAATGGCTACTTGATTCTGCCAAAGATGAATCTGCGGTAGCAAAACATTTCGTGGCACTTTCAACCAATGCCAAAGAAGTGGAAAAATTCGGTATTGATACCGCTAATATGTTTGAATTCTGGGATTGGGTTGGCGGTCGTTACTCATTATGGTCTGCCATCGGGCTTTCGATTGCCCTTTCATTAGGTTTTGAGAACTTCGAGCAGCTACTTGCTGGTGCTCACGCAATGGATAAGCATTTCTTAATCACGCCGATTGAGAAAAACATTCCAACTACGTTAGCTTTAGTCGGCATTTGGAATAACAATTTCTTAGGTGCTGAATCAGAAGCGATTTTACCTTACGACCAATATATGCACCGCTTTGCGGCTTATTTCCAACAAGGCAATATGGAATCAAACGGTAAATTTGTGGGGCGTGACGGCAAACCGGTTACTCACCAAACAGGTCCGATTATTTGGGGCGAACCGGGAACTAACGGTCAGCACGCATTCTATCAACTCATTCATCAAGGCACAAAATTAATTCCTTGTGATTTTATCGCACCGGCACAAACTCACAATCCGTTAAGCGATCATCACAACAAACTGCTTTCTAACTTCTTTGCTCAAACTGAAGCACTAGCTTTCGGTAAATCAAAAGAAACAGTTGAAAAAGAGTTTTTAGATGCAGGTAAAACGTTGGAAGAAGTAGCTGAAATCGTGCCGTTTAAAGTGTTCAGCGGAAACAAACCGACCAACTCTATCTTGGTGCAAAAAATCACCCCGTACAGCTTAGGGGCATTAATTGCAATGTATGAACACAAAATCTTCGTGCAAGGCGTGCTGTTCAACATTTACAGTTTCGACCAATGGGGCGTGGAGTTAGGCAAACAGCTTGCAAACCGCATTTTACCCGAACTCGAAACCGATGAAAAAATCAACAGCCACGACAGCTCCACAAATGGTTTAATTAACCAATTCAAGGCTTGGCGTTAAATATAGTCAATACAATAAAAAGCATAGAGGTAAAAAATCTCTATGCTTTTTTTCTAAAATTTTAGCTGAGGACTGAACTAAGCACCATTTCTACACAAGCAGTTTTTTCTATATTCTTTTGCACTATGAGTTTACCTAATATCTCTTTTCTACTTTTCTTTTTTCTAAAATAGGTACAATAAATAAACTGGTTAAAAAGGCTTACTATTTTACCTCTACTCTTCACTCACAAAATCCTAACAAGCGGTCATTTTCCGTGAGTTTTTTATCTTTACCACAACAACAAAAAACCGCCTGTATCTCTACAGGCGGCTCTTTCTTGGAT
>NZ_SMAC01000058.1 GCF_004342115.1 Mannheimia haemolytica
CGGATTTGGGTGGAAAAGAATTTAAGCTCAAATTAATCTGACAGACACGGTAATTTAAAACGGGGGACTGTCAGATTAGGTTTGATCTTCTACACCTAATGCTACAGAGTTTTCTAAGGTTGCTTGAGCCCCCATACCTACTGCAACAGCGAACTGTTTATCAGCTACCGATTGAGTACCTACAGCTACTGCAGACTGTGCGCTTGCAGTTGCATTTGTACCTACAGCTAATGCTGCTTTATCTGTCGCTTTTGAGCCTACACCTAAAGCAGTTGCTTTCTCTGATGTTGCATTTGCGTTAGAACCCACAGCTGTTGCCTCACCTGCACTTGCTGTTGTTTCACGACCAATCGCAGTAGTACCATTTGCAGTTGCATTTGCTTGAGAACCTACCGCAGTTGCTTGAATACCTTCAGCTTTTGAGTTGACACCTAAAGCCGCTGCAGCATTACCATTTGCATTTGAGTTTGTACCCAGTGCAATAGCACCTTGATCTACAGAGGTTGCATTCGGACCAATTGCAATAGAGTTAACACCTTTAGCACCATCATTTAATCTGTTTTCTGCAACCGTTGAATTTACAGAGAAGTATTTAACCGTAAATTTATCTACAGCTTCAGCACTCAGTTTAAAATCGATCTTATTGTCGCTTACCGTTGTAACGATATTTTTATCAGATGAAGTATAGGTAATAGTTTCACCTAATTGAACATTGTCAGCCGTACCATTATCAGCAGTAATATTGAAGCCTTGAGCTACTTTATTGCTTAAGTTGGTTACATTTTGGTTAGTTGCATAAAGCTGTGAACCGTTAACTGCGTCTTTAGAAGTTTCGCTTAAATCACCTTCTTTAACATTCGTGATTTTAACTGGCGCACCATTTACATCACCAACTTTAACATTATCGCCATCATTTGTGATTTTCGGACCATTGTTAATGGTAATACCTTCATTAGTAATGTTTGTGCCACCAATGGTTACAGAACCTGAATCAGTTAAGTTTAGGTTTTTCGCTAATTTAACAGTTAAATTACCATTGCCATCTGCAACAACATTAATATTGCCTGCTGCTGATTGGAAAGCGCCTGACTGTTCTTTATTTACACCCTCACCAATAATAGTAACTAAGCTGTTTAACTTATGTTTGTTCTCAACTTCGTTATTACCGGTAAAACGTAAACCATCGTTTAAGGTTGCAACTTCTTCTTTACCACCTGTTTCGTTTGTGTAAACGATACGAGTAGTTTGAGTACCATCTTTACCATCCTTGCCTTTAGCACCATCTAATCCAGGAGCGCCTTTCTCAACAGTCATTGTTGCATTTGCACCATCTTTACCGTTGATGCCAATTTTACCTGGAGCACCATCTTTGCCGACTACAACAGTGCCGTTACCATTGATAGTTACACCGTCTTTGCCATCTGTACCTTTAACACCGATAGAGCCGTCTTTTCCGTCTTTACCACTTACAGATACATCACCGGCTAATACAATTTCTAATGCTTTTTCAGCAACATTTGCGGTTACGGTTACACCATCTTTGCCTTTAACTTGAATCGTTTTACCTAAGTCTTGCTTAACTTCAGTATTCTTATCATCGCCAGTTAAACCAAAGCCACCCGTTGTTGCATTAGTTAGGTTATTAACTGTATCTTTTAAATCGCCTACGTTAACCGCATTGGTTGTCGTTGCATTGGCAAGATCAGTTTTTTCGCCATTTGCATTAGTTAAACCGCTTGATACATTGGTGATCTGTTTGTTACCAGCGCTAATACCTGTGTTAGTCACACTTGGACCATTAGCAATAGTTAATCCTGAATCATTTAAAGTTGTATTACCAATAGTTACCGAACCATCTTTAGTTAAGTTTACATCTTTAGATAATTTAACAACTAATCCATTATTAGTATTTACTACACCAATATTGTTATCAGCCAATTTGGTTAAATCAGCACCACCAGTTACATTTAAAGTTTGGTTAAGTTTCTTAGTAATAACTTGATCATCATCACCAACGAATTTTAAACCATCGTTAAGTGTTGCAACTTCTTCCGGACCATCTTTGGTTTCATAAACAATACGTGTTTTAGTTGTACCATCTACGCCATCAACACCAGGTTTACCATTTTTAACAGTAATATTTGCATTAGCACCATCTTTACCGTTAATGCCAATTGAACCATCTTTACCATTTAAAGCAACACCAGTTGAACCATCAGCACCTTTAACACCGATAGAGCCGTCTTTACCATCAGCACCATTTTTACCTGGTCCACCAATAGTTAACTCATTATTTAATGCAAATGTTACATTATGGGCATCTTTAGTAATTTGAATGTTGCCATCTTTATTATTTAGATCAACCGTCTCTTTAGGCTTAACATTACTGCTATTCTGTCCTTCATTAATAGTTAAATTCCAACCTGCATTTGCAATTTCTTGTACAGTATATAACTGGCTTCCATTAACAGCATCTGTAGAAGTATTGTTTACATCACCCGCTTTCACGTTAGTAATTTTTGTTGGACTTCCATCTTGATTAGCAACACTTACACTACCTTCTTTATTAGTGATTTTCGGGCCATTATTAATGGTAATACCTTCATTAGTAATGTTTGTGCCACCAATAGTTACAGAGCCATCTTCAGTCAAGTTCACATTCTTCGCCAATGCAACAGTAATATTATTACCGCTGATTTGGGTCATGATGTTCTGACCTGCATCAAACTTATTCCACTCGGTATTGTCTTCAGCACCTTTTACATTCACTTGCGTATTTAATTTTGCATTGTGAACATCACCTGTGTTAGCGCCAAATTTTAAGCCATCGTTAAGGGTTGCAACTTCTTCACCATCATAAACAATACGAGTTTTGGTCTCCCCATCTTGACCATCAACACCTGGTTGACCATTTTTAACAGTAATATTTGCTGTTGCAGATTTACCGTCTTTACCCGCTGGGCCAGTTAAACCGATTGTACCGTTAGTACCATCTAAACCAATACCTGATTTACCATCTTTGCCACCAATAGCTAAAGTTGAATTTAACGCAAAATCAATTTGGTTATTCGTTACGGTCGTAATAATGTTTTTATCAGTAGAGGTATATTTAACTGTTTCGCCTAGCTTAACGTGATCTTCATCACCTTTATCAGCTGAAATCTTAAAGCCTTTCTCTGTTGCTTCATTTACAGCTGTGTTTACCGTATTAGTTAGGTCAATATTAACTGTACCACCATCATTACGAGTTAAAGTTGCAGTTTTACCATCTGTAGAGGTTTCTGCTTTATTAACAAAGTTATTTTTAATGCCTGTTACAGTAACAGATGAACCATCATTTTTGTTTAACGTTGTTGTTGCATCGCCATTATCAGCATACACTACTGTGCCACCAGTAACATAAGTATTAGTATCAACTGCCTCTTTGTTAACAGTTAATTTACCATCCTCACCTACTTTAATAGTATTATCATCAACATCTACATCAAAGGTAATGTTACTATTATCATTACGAGCAATTGTGCCCTTACCATTTACAAAACCAACATCTTTGTTGTCTTTGTTAATTGTTTCAACAGTTTGACCATTTACTGAAGTAGTAAACTCTTGAATCGCAGTTTCAGCCTTCGCTAAAGCATCCGTTGCTTTCTTAGTTAAGCCAACTTTGTAATCTGTTACATTATCTTGGTTTTTCTCACCCGTAGTAACAGTTAAGAAATCTTTAGAAGCTTCATCTGCACTCGCAGTTGTACCATCAGCATTAATAGTATAAGTTGTTACACCTGTTGCATCTTTATTTGCAGTGACAGATGCAACATTTGTACCTTTTTCTACTTTAGTTTGCACAGCTTTTAACTGGCGGAGATTTACTGCATCTGTGTCATTCTGGCCATCTGCTACGTTAGTAATTACTTTGTTACCAGCATTAATACCTATTGTTGTAACACTCGGTCCACCATTGTTAATAGTTAAACCATTTTGATTAATAACTGTATCACCAATTGTTACAGAACCATCATTACCCAGGTTTAAAGTGTTATTCAACGTTACATGATAGTTCTTACCACCCGTATTATTATTTTTATCTTGTTGAACTGCTAAGTTGTCACCTACAGTTACGCTTTCCTCTTTTGTAGAAGATCAAACCTAATCTGACAGTCCCCCGTTTTAAATTACCGTGTCTGTCAGATTAATTTGAGCTTAAATTCTTTTCCACCCAAATC
>NZ_SMAC01000059.1 GCF_004342115.1 Mannheimia haemolytica
AAATCATAAGTAATTAAAATATTATTTTTCATAACTTAATCCTTATTTGAGTTGTGAGAGACAATAAGGAAACTTGACGGCTCACAAGTATAAAAAGAGCCACCATCTCAAACCGCTCTCAACAAAGAGTTAGCCCGATAATCACACTTTGGTTTTTTGCGTATGTTTTCCCAAAGTGCCGTTATCCAGCGAAACGAATGGACTAGAGAGCGGTTTGAGATGGTGAAAGCCATCCTCCTTAGATTGAAGTAAGCCCTGCCGTTGGGTTAAGCAACGGTACTTTGACCGCATAGTTCAGTGGATAGAGCAGCTGCCTTCTAAGCAGTGGGTCGAGAGTTCGAATCTCTCTGCGGTCGCCATTCAAGGCGGCATTCGGTGCTAACACTTAGGTTTTTCTGCACTAGTTTTCGCCTAAGTCGAGTGTCGCCTTGAATGGCATAAAAAGACCTTGATTGTCGTGAAAGGTTAAACCCCGACGGCTACAGGTAATTCTCCATTTTGCCCACCTAAGACGTGGGCTTTTTTTCACCCAAAGGACAATCCTATGAACAGAATGAAACAACTTGCCCCATTTGCCTTGCTAATTTTGCTATTAGGCATTGTCGGGCGAATGGATTATGACGACCACATACAAATGCAACGTTACAAATGTGAACGCAATCAAGGTGTTTGGGTAGTTAAAAATAACGGCAATCAATACTGCGGAGGGAAATATGACACAAAATATTGAAACAGGTGTGGAGATTGTGGCGGTCGGTAAACAATTTGTCGCCAAGTTTTACTATGACGGCAAATTACAGCACACAACCTATCCACAATACAGCCGCCAAAACGCAATTATGTTGATTAACCGCAAAATTGAGCGGTTCAACATTGGCAGAGATACACCTATTAAACTCTACAAGGAATAACAATGCTTGACGTTGATAAGCAAAGCGAATGGGAAGACCCACGAACTGGCACAGCGTACACCACGCTACCAGCCAACACCAATTACTTAAACCACGCCAAAACAAGAGGGCAAACAATGAAAATTTACATCGACATCGAAACAATCCCAACTCAAAACGCCGATTTCCAAGCCTATGTAACGGAAACGCTGAAACCACCAGCAAACTACAAAAGTGAAGATACCATTGCGAAATGGTTTGAGCAGAACAAAGGCGAAGCGGTGGCGAAAACCGCACTAGACGGCACTTTTGGCGAAATTGCTGTAATTGGTGTAGCAATCAACGACGAACCGCCAGTGCTATTCTACCGTGAAGATTGGCAATCAGCAGACCGTGAAGCAGATATTCTGGCACGTTTTAACGACTTCCTGCGTGAAAAAGCGAATAAATGCAATACCGTTCCACAATTCATCGGGCATAACATTACTAAATTCGATGACCGCTTTATTTTCCAACGCTCGGTAATTAATGGTGTAAGACCTTGTTACACCACCAGTCGCAATAATATCTACGACACAATGACAGAATGGGCTGGTTACGGCGGTACGGTGTCGCTCGATAAGCTGTGTAAAGTGCTAGACATTGAGCAAAAAGGCGAGATTGACGGCTCAAAAGTATGGCAATACGTCAAAGACGGCAAAATTGCCGAAGTAGCAGAATACTGTGCGAAAGATGTTGAGCGTGTCCGCCAAATCTACAAACGAATGACTTTTACGGAGTAATCACAATGCAATTCCAAAAAGCAGAACGCAAAAAATCCAAACTTCGCTTGGCTTTAACTGGTCCTAGCGGTTCAGGGAAAACTTACGGTGCATTGCTTACCGCAAAAGGCATTGGCGGCAGAATTGCCGTGATTGACACAGAAAAAGGGAGTGCTTCCCTTTATTCTGACATCGTCGATTTTGATGTCTTAGAACTCTCCGCCCCTTATACACCTGAACGCTACCGCCAAGCGGTGCAACTTGCCGTAAATAATGGCTTTAACGTGATTATTATCGACAGTATCACGCACGAATGGTCGGGGGCTGGCGGTTGTTTAGAGTTAAACGACGAAATCGCCAAGGCAAAATTCAAAGGGAATACGTGGAGTGCGTGGAGTGAAACCAAAGCACGCCATCGTGCTTTAATTGATGATCTGCTTGCTTGCCCTGCTCACATCATTGTGACAATGAGAAGCAAAACCGAGACAACCCAAGCAGAAGTAAACGGTCGCAAACAGGTTCAAAAGCTAGGAATGAAAGCGGAACAAAATGACGGTATCGAGTATGAATTTACTACCGTGTTAGATTTAATCCACGACGGTAATTTTGCTCAACCAAGCAAGGACCGTACAGGGTTATTTCCACCTAACGGCAATCCGTTCAGACTATCCGTTGAAACAGGGCAAAAGCTCGTGGAATGGTTAGAGAGCGGTGTGGATTTGGAGCTGGAACGTTTGAAAAAAGCGGAGGCTCACAAAGATAAAATGCTTGAAAAGATTAATGAAGCTGACACCAATGAGCGTATTGAAGAAATGCGTAAATATGTGGATGAAAAATTCGTTGAATATCCGCAACTGTTATCGGAGCTAATTCAAGCTATTGAAGTGCGTAAACTCAATATCAATAATCAAGAGGGCTAATTATGGCAGGCGTAAACAAAGCTATCGTCGTCGGACGTTTAGGCAACGATCCTGAAATGCGAACAATGCCAAATGGCGATTCAGTCGCCAAAATCAGTGTGGCAACTTCGACCGAATGGACGGATAAAGTATCAGGCGATAAAAAACAAGCCACAGAGTGGCATAGCATTATCGCCTTTCGGAATTTAGCTGACATTATCGGCAAATACCTGAAAAAAGGCTCACAAGTCTATGTTGAGGGCAAACTACGCACTCGAAAATGGCAAGCCCAAGACGGCACAGACCGCTGGACGACCGAAATCATCGCCGACCGGCTAGAAATGCTCGGCAGCCCAAACAGCGGAAACAGCAATAATAATTGGGCAACCGAACCGGCAGGAAACCCACCGCCAACCAATCCATATAGCCACGTAATGACGGATTCAGAATCACGAGATTTTGATGATGATATTCCGTTCTAACAATTTTACTCAAACCCTAATTAGGAGAACCCAAAATGGCAAAAACAAATGTACCTGAATTTTTAGATGAATTAGATTGCGGTATTTTCAAAGAAAAGCTGGCTACAGCTCTTTCAGACGTGGCGTTAGGCGTACTGACCCACGATAAGAAAGGGAAAGTTACGGTTGAATTTAGCTTAGACAAAATGGATAGCGACAGCCCATCTGTTCAAATTCAGCACAAATTGAGCTACGTTAAACCAACTAAGCGTGGTAAATCAGCTGAAGAAGATACGACCGCCACACCAATGTATGTTCATAAAGGTGGGGCATTATCTGCTACACCTGAAAAAACAGAAACGGCAGTAAAAGAAAGCCCTAGCGGTTTAAAAGCTCTTTCTAAAGCAGCTGCTTAATTTTCGATAGCCACGTTAATGCGTGGCTTTATTTTTTACTCAAACAAAAGGAACTTAAAATGGACAAAACGACACTTCAACAAATTTCGGCTCTTGCTGTTGCTGCAACCAAAGAACTTGAAACTGATTTTGGTGCAGTAATGCTACCAGAAGGCATTAAATTACAAAATTTAGAGCCTTTCCAAGCTCACCGTAACCAATTCCGTGCAGCGTTTTCAACGCAACGTTTTGGTAGCCTGATTGAATATGCTACCGCCAATGCCCAAGAAAACGCACAATGCTTTATTGACCAAGAGAAAATGAGTGCGGAAATTGTATTTGATATGGGCAACCGAGAACAAGCCGGTCACGCTAAACATCGTGCTAATTTGGTGATGAAGAAAACCGCAGCATACAAAGCTCTATGCGAAATTAATGGCTCACGTCGCTCACAGCGTGATTTTTCTGATTTCCTCGAAGATTGGGGCATCTACTTGAACGCTTACCACCACGAAGATGAAATCAGTATTAAAAATGCCGTCCAAGCGGTGCGTAAAATGACGATTGACCACGCCCGAAATGAAGAACATGAACTCAGCGATTTCGCAGCCAAAAAATCAGCGATGGAATCGGTAGAAGCTAAATCTACACTGCAACTGCCAACTCACCTTGTATTTACTTGCAATCCATACAATGGCTTAGACACTCGATCATTTACTCTGCGTGTACAGGTGCTAACCGGTAGCGGTGAACCTGTACTAAC
>NZ_SMAC01000060.1 GCF_004342115.1 Mannheimia haemolytica
GTTTGTTTTGTTTGTACTGACTTAGACGACTTTTTCTCATTTGGGTATCTTAACCTAAATGGAGTTTTTAGTCGTTATCTAGGACAGCCCCTAATGTTAGTTAGGTCAAACAGTTAAATTTACCGATCCAGACAGCAATATTGTGACAACAGTTAAAGATAATGAAATCCAATTTAGCTTAAATTCTACGTTATCTGTTGGTAAAGACGGTAAAGATGGTCAGCCAGGTGAAGCCGGTACAATCGGCGTTAAAGGCCAAGACGGCAAAGATGGTGTTTCAATTAAAGGTGATGACAGTAAAGACGGCGTACCAGGCGAAGCATCAGTTGTTGTAGGTCGTAATGGTGCCGATGGTATTGACGGTAAAGTTGGCGTAAATGGTAAAGACGGTGCGTCTGTTGTATTAAACGGCAAAGATGGCTCTATCGGCTTAACAGGCCCGAAAGGTGCTGATGGTCAGCCAGGTGCAAGCACAAATATTGCTGTTAAAGATGGCAAACAAGGTGTTGATGGCACTGGTAAAGATGGCTTACCAGGTGATAACGGCGAAACTCGTATCGTTTACAAAAATGGCGATAAAGAAGAGCAAGTTGCTAACTTAAATGATGGCTTGATCTTTACTGGTAACAATGCAGATACGTTAAATCGTCATAAGCTAAACACAGTAGTTAATGTTGTGGGTGAAGGTGTTGATAAAGCAGCATCAGCTGTATTTAAATCAGCAGCAGGTAACATCAATGTTAAAGCTGATGGTACAGATAAGCTTGAAATTCAACTTAACCGTGAGCTTAAAGATTTAACAAATGCGAAATTTGTTGAGTACAAACAAGGTGATGATGGTAAAGAGGTTGTTGATAATACTAAACCATCAACAGAGCTTACTAATAAAGGTATCACTATTACACCAGCTAATAGTGAAAATGGCGCAGATGCTAAACCAGTATCATTAACAGATAAAGGTTTAGATAACGGTAACAACCAAATTGTTAACGTGAAGAGCGGTATCGATGGTGTTAACGGTCAAGATGGTCAACCAGTTAAATCTGTAAATGATTTAACAGAAGAGCAGCTTAAAGAAGTTGGCACAAATGCAGCGAATATCAATGATGTACGTAATGCTACTGATGATCTAGTGAAAACGGGCTTCAAGATCACTGCTGATAATTCTAAACTTGCAGATGATGCAAAAGAAGATACTGTAGAGCTTGGTCAAACAGTAGAGTATCGTAGTGAAAGCGGTAACATCGTTACAACGGTACACGATAACAAGATCGACTTCGACTTAGCGAATAACCTCAATGTAGGTGGAAAAGACGGTAAAGACGGCTTAACATTTAAATCAGCGGATGGTGCTCAAGGTGTTAATGGTGAAGATGGTGAAAACGGCTTACCGGGTCAAAATGGCACAACACGTATCGTTTACCAACCGACTGATAAAGACGGTAACCCACAAGGAGATCCTGAAACTGTTGCAACCTTAAACGATGGCTTAATCTTTACAGGTAATAATGAGTTACTAAACCGTCACAAGCTAAACACAGTAGTTAAAATTGTGGGTGAAGGTGTTGATAAGGCAACTTCTGAAGCATTTAAATCAGCAGCAGGTAATATCAATGTTGTTGCTAATGAGAAAGATCAGCTTGAAATTCAGTTAAACCGTGACTTAAAAGATCTTGCTACAGCAAACTTTGTTGAATACAAAGAAGACGGTTCTATAAATGCAGATGCACCGAAAACAGTTGTAAACAACAATGGTTTAACGGTAACACCGAAAGACGGAAAAGATGGTAAAGACGGTAATGTAGTATCGTTAACCAAAGACGGTCTAAATAATGGTGGTAACCAAATTGTTAACGTGAAGAGCGGTATTGATGGTATTAATGGTCAGCCTGGTAAAGATGGTAAAGCTGTTGAATCTGTGAATGATTTAACAGATGAGCAGCTAGAAAAAGTAGGTACTAATGCAGCGAACATTAAAGATGTACGTAATGCAACGGATAGCTTAATCAACAAAGGCTTTAACATTACTGCGGATAATTCTGAACTGGAAGATGGTGCTAAAGAAGATAATGTGAAATTAGGGGAAACCGTAAATTACACTTCTAAAGATAAAAACATCATCACTACCGTAAGTAATAATGCGATCGACTTTGCCTTAAACAACAATTTAACCATTGGTGGTCCGGGTAAAGACGGTAAAGATGGTGTTGATGGTAAGGTTGGTGTTAAAGGTGCCGATGGTACAGCTGGTGTGACCTTAAACGGAAAAGACGGCTCAATCGGATTAACTGGTCCTAAAGGTCAAGACGGTAAAGATGGTGCAAGTGCAACTATCTCTGTAAAAGACGGTGCTAAAGGCCTTGACGGTAACGACGGTAAAGATGGCGAAAGCAAAACCCGTATCGTTTATGAGAAACCAGACGGTACAACTGAGGAAGTTGCAACACTGAACGATGGCTTAAGATTCGTAGGTGATGACGGTAAAGTTATCAATAAGAAGCTAAATGAAACCTTACAAATTTCAGGCGGCGATACCGATTTAGAGGATTTATCTGATGATAATATCGGCGTTGTGAATAAAGATGGTAAGTTAATGGTGAAATTAGCAAGAAACATTGACTTAACAGACGAAGGTTCGGTAACAATCGGTGATACTTATATTGACACGAATGTTGTTGGTGTAGGTGATTCGGCATTAACCGGTGATAGCTTAACAGTAGGTGGCGATAATTCGATTACTGTTGACGGTAATAAAGGTACAATCGGTGGCTTAACCAATAAGACATTTGATCCAAATAACTTTACTAGTGGTCAAGCAGCAACAGAAGACCAGTTAAAACAGGTTTATGATGTAGCGAACTCTGGTTGGGATATTGCAGCAAATGGCAATAACAGCACCAATGTTGGTCCTAAAGGTAAAGTTTCATTTAATAATGAAGACGGTAATATCATCATTACTAAAGAAACGACTGACAACAATGTAACCTTTGCATTAAATAACGATTTAACTATCGGTGGTCCGGGTAAAGATGGCACAATCGGTATCAACGGTAAAGATGGTTCGAATGGCACTATGACTTTCGAGCAAGGTAAACCGGGTGTTGATGGTAAAGATGGCGAAACGAAGACTCGTATCGTTTATGAAACCAAAGACAAAGACGGCAACCCTGTTAAAGAAGAAGTAGCAACCTTAAACGATGGCTTAAAATTCGTTGGTGATGATGGTAAAGTCATTACTAAGAAACTAAACGAAACGTTAAGTATTACCGGTGGTGAGAAAGATGCAACTAAGCTCTCAGATGCTAATAATATCGGTGTAGTAAATAACAACGGTACTTTAACGGTTAAATTAGCGAAAGACATTGATTTAACGAAAGATGGTTCTGTGACTATTGGTGATACTACGGTAAATAATGATGGTTTAACTATCAAAGATGGCCCAAGTGTAACTAAAGCCGGTATCAATGCAGGCGATAAGAAAATCACTAACGTTCAAGACGGTGAAATTTCTGCAACCAGCAAAGATGCGGTAAACGGTAGCCAGTTATATCAAGTGCAAGAAGTTGCTAACGCAGGTTGGAACTTAACAGCAAATGGTAAAGACAAAGGCAACGTTAAACCAGGAGCAACAGTTGATCTAAACAACAAAGACGGTAACATTATTTGTAGAAGATCAAACCTAATCTGACAGTCCCCCGTTTTAAATTACCGTGTCTGTCAGATTAATTTGAGCTTAAATTCTTTTCCACCCAAA
>NZ_SMAC01000061.1 GCF_004342115.1 Mannheimia haemolytica
GTGCATAATCGGCAAATCCATAAATTCCGCAATGTACCACATTTAATCGGGCGTGAGTTTAAACACGGCACAATGGATTGCTACACGCTCTACCGTGATGCCTATATGCTTGCCGGTTACGAGATGGACGAGTTCGAGCGACAAGATGACTGGTGGCATACCGGGCAAAATCTATATTTGGATAATATTCAAGGGCAAGGTTTCGAGCGAGTAGAAACCCCACAAATCGGCGATGTGATTTTAATGCAGGTTGGAGCTGATGTACCTAACCACGCAGCGATTTATATTGGCGAACAGATGGTAATCCATCACAGCCCGAACCGATTATCTAAGCGTGATTTATATGATGGCTACTGGTTACGCCATACCCACAGTATTTGGCGGCATAAACTGGCGGAGAAGTTAGATTTTGATGGCATATTGAATGATATTGCTGTAAATAACTAACAAAAAATGACCGCTTGTAACAAAAACAAACCCCGAAGCGTTTGCAGCACTTCGGGGTTTTTCATATCCACTTACCTAACTAAGAGGACATAAATTAAATGAATGATAAACGATTTACATTCAAATTTCTAGGAGTTCTTATGGAAGCAATTAATATTACCCCAAAAGAAATCAGAAAAACAATGTGGACAGCCGCAATAATTCTCTTTTTGTTTGCGTTCATCTGGAAAGCCCCTGAATTTATCACTGCTATTCGTTGGTGGTAACTATGATTACAGTTAAATTTTACGGACATCTTAGAAAATTCGGTACAGACTTTAGACTTGAAGTTAAAGACACCGCAGAAGCCATCAGAGCGTTATGCTCACAGCTTACAGGCTTGCGTGAAACGTTGCGAGACGGTATTTATAAAGTCCGCATCGGGAAACAGTATTTAGATGCCTCAGCCCTTGAAAAAGGGCTTTTTTATTGCCTGAAGAAAGGGCAAACCATTCATTTTACCCCTGTTATCAAAGGGGCGAAAAGCGGGGGTGTTTTCCAAGCTGTGTTAGGTGTAGCCTTAATTGGAGCCGCATTTTTTCTCGGGCCGGTCGGTTGGGGAGTTCTAGGGGCTTCTTCCGCAATGATGATGGGAGCAATGGGGGCATCAATGTTGCTTGGCGGTGTTGCTCAAATGCTTACCAAAATGCCGAATGCCCCGAATATCGGTAATGAAAAAGAGAAAGAAAACTCAACGGCTTTTTCAAATTTAAATAACTTGGTGGCTCAAGGCAAACCTGTGCCGTTGGCTTATGGCTTAATTCGGACCGGCTCGCTTGTGATATCGCAGGGAGTTGAGACGATGACTGTAGAGGTATAATTATGGGATTATTTAGTCGTAAGAGAAAAAATCATACTCCTAAAGAAGCACCGGAAACCGGTCGCTCTAAACAGATTGTAAATATTGTGGAATTGCTGTGCGAGGGCGAAATCGAGGGCTTGGTTGATGGCTTTAAATCGATTTACTTAGACGGCACGCAGATCCAAAACGATGACGGCAGCTATAACTTTAATAATGTGAGTGGTCAGTTAAATGTCGGTACGCAAGACCAAAATGTGTTAGACGGTTACGACAGCTCACAAAATGAAGTGAGTGTGGGTGTAGAAGTCAAGAAAAAAAGCGGTGCAATCGTCCGCACCGTTACTGATGAACGCATCAGCCGTTTGCGTTTAACGTTGGGCGTGCGGTCACTATTCCATCAAAATAATCAAGGCGATACCAATACCACCAATGTTGATTTAAAAATCACGATTGGCACACGGCAATATTCGCATAGCTTTAACGGCAAATACAGCTCGCAATACCTTGAATCTGTGGTGTTTGATAACCTGCCTCCTGTACCGTTTAATATCTCGGTTGAACGTGTAACAAAGGATAGCAATTCTCAACGACTACAAAACGGTACAATTTGGAGCAGCTATACCGAAATTATCGACACCGAATTTACTTACCCTAATTCAGCGGTTGCCGGTATCAGTTTTGATTCGGAGTATTTTAATAATATCCCGACCCGAAACTACCTAATTAAAGCGAAAAAAGTCAAAGTGCCAAGCAATTATGATCCAGTTAAACGCACTTACACCGGCTTTTGGGACGGCACATTTAAAATTGCGTGGACGAACAACCCTGCTTGGGAAATTTACGATTTAGCTCCGATTTTAAGCAAAATGCTTGGGGTTGAAATCAGTTTTGACAAATGGGCGTTGTATGATGTTGCTCGCTATTGCGATCAACTTGTGCCGGACGGTATGGGTGGAATGGAGCCTCGTTTCACCTGTAACGTATGGCTCACGGAAGTTAAAACTGCCTATGACTTGTTGAATGATTTCTGCTCGGTATTCCGTGCGATTCCGATTTGGACCGGAACAGAAGTATCGGTCATTATCGACCGTCCGCGTGATCCGGTTTGGACTTACACAAATGCTAATGTAGTTGGTGGATTTGAACGATCCTACTCTGCTCGCAAATCACGCCATAATGCAGTGCAAGTTACTTATTCGGATAAAACAAATGGCTATGAAAGTGCGATTGAATATGTCTCTGATGACGAGGAAATCAAAAAGCACGGCTTAAATTTAAGTCAAATTACTGCTTTCGGTTGTACCTCTCGGGGGCAAGCACACCGTACCGGAAAATGGATTTTGGAAACCGAAAAACGGGAAAAGGAAACCATTACTTTTACCGTGGGACGTGAGGGCTTAATGCACTTGCCGGGTGATATTATCCGTGTTGCCGACAGCCATTATGCCGGTACGGAAATTGGCGGACGTGTACTGGCGATTAATGGCAGAAAAGTTACCCTTGACCGTGAAATTAGCATTGATAACGCCAGTTATTTTACCTATATCAACGGTGAGGCAACGCACTCTAGCATTAAAATCCAATCGGTAAACGGTAAAGAAATCACGCTAGATAGCACGCCAACCGGCTTAGAAACCTACGGCGTATGGTCGTTATCGACTAAACAAATCAGCTCGGGCTTATACCGCTCCATCTCGATTGTTGAAAATGCGGACGGTACGAATACGATTACGGCATTGCAACACGAACCGCAGAAAGAGGCGATTGTAGATAACGCTGCTCACTTTGTGGAAACGGCGAGAACGCTTTACAAAGCCCCGCAAATTAACGCAGTAGAAGTCTCGACTGGTTATGACGGCAAGCTCTATATCTCCAGTGATATTAGTTCTGGCGACGG
>NZ_SMAC01000062.1 GCF_004342115.1 Mannheimia haemolytica
TTTTGTTTAGATTGATTTTTGACACTCATATTCTAAACGGGAAACTCTCACTTTTTAGAGTGAATTGTCAGATCAAGTCTGATCTTCTACAGTTATGTTGTGAGCTTGAATCGCCACGCATACGCCATTCCACACGACCTAAAGCATAGAATCCGTGACCCACTTGCTGGGTTAAACGGAAACCAAAACGAGAGCCGTTGTTATCCACTGCGTGATTAACGTGGTTGCGGGTAGCTTTACCATTTACCGGTGAGGTTTTATCTGAGGTGCTTTCCCACTTAATACGAGCAGAACCAATAAATTCAATTTGTGTACCGGTTTCTTTATGATCGTAAATCGTAATAGCTAGAGCTGAGTTTGCGATTAAGGCTGATGCTAAAATCGCTCATGTTGTTTTTTCATAAAAATCACTCCATATGAATAGATAAAGGGAGGTAGTGTATGTGAATATTCATTGCTAGACAATAATGTTTTGTTAGTTTATATGATGATTGGTTATAATAGAGTCACTTACAGATCTTCAATAATATTTAATATGAAACAACAATTCCCCGTTATTGGCTTAGTTGCTGGTGAGGTCTCTGGCGATATTCTTGGTGCCGGGTTAATTAAGGCGTTAAAAGTACATTACCCGAATGCTCGATTTATCGGTGTTACAGGCTCTCGAATGATTGAGGCTGGCTGCCAGTCTTTGTTTGATATGGAAGAGCTTTCTGTAATGGGGCTAGCAGAGGTGGTTAAACATTTACCTCGTTTACTTAAGCGTCGTAAACAGGTTATTGATGAGATGCTTAAATTGAAACCAGATGTATTTATCGGTATTGATGCACCGGATTTTAATTTAACCGTTGAAGAAAAACTCAAAGCGAGTGGGATTAAAACAATCCATTATGTTAGCCCTTCGGTGTGGGCTTGGCGACAAAAGCGGGTGTTTAAAATTGCCAGAGCAGCTAATTTAGTGTTGGCATTTCTGCCATTTGAGAAAGCGTTCTATGATAAATTCAATGTGCCTTGTCGTTTTATCGGGCATACGATGGCAGATGCGATCCCACTCGAACCAAATCGTACAGAGGCATGTTTAGCGTTAAATATTGATGAATCCAAGCGATATATGGCAATTTTGGTGGGAAGCCGTGGCAGTGAAATTCAGTTTTTGGCTGAGCCTTTTTTGAAGGCTGCTCAGTTGTTAAAAGCCCGTTTTCCGGATTTACAGTTTTTAGTGCCAATGGTCAGCCAAAAGCGAATGGAGCAATTTAATGCAATTAAACAGCAAGTAGCTCCCGAGTTGGAACTGAATATTATTCAAGGCAAGGCTCGTCAGGCTATGATTGCGTCAGAATGTACTCTTTTGGCATCGGGAACAGCAGCACTAGAGGCAATGTTGTGCAAATCTCCGATGGTAGTTGGTTATAGAATGAAACCGCTGACTTATTGGTTAGCAAAAAAATTAGTGAAAACCGATTATATCTCCTTACCGAATTTATTGGCTCAAGCCCCATTGGTACCAGAATTGATCCAAGAAGCATGCAACCCGGAAAATTTAGCTCAAGAGTTATCTCTATTTTTAGCTGATGATGAGAAAAACCAACAACATAAAGCATTGCTAAAACAGCAGTTTATGCAGCTACATCAATCAATTCAATGTAATGCTGATGAGCAAGCTGCCCAAGCGGTTATCGATCTCCTAAACGGCTCGACAAGCGGTCAAATTTAGTTAGTTTTTTGTAAAAAGGAAAATTTATGTGGAAAGAAGTATTACTTAATTATGGTATTTTTTTATTAGAGTTATTAACTGTATTTGGCATTATTGCAGTGGTGGTGATGCTGATTTTGGAATCGAAAAAGCAGAATGAAAACGGCTCAATTTCAATTACCAATTTATCTGAGAAATATAAAGAGCAGCAAAAATCTCTTTCCGGCTTTTTTCTAAGTGAAGAAGAATTAAAACATCAGGAAAAGCAGGAGAAAAAAGTAGCAAAAGAGAAAGCTAAAGCAGAAAAAAAACGCTTAAAAGCAGGCGAAGAATGTGTAGAAAGCCCTTCCCGTTTATTTGTATTGAATTTTAATGGCGATATGATGGCTCACGAAGTAAATTCCCTACGCCGTGAAATTGATGCGGTAATTAGCCTCGCGAATCCGGAAAAAGATGAAGTTTTACTTAAACTTGAAAGTCCGGGCGGAGTGGTGCACGGTTATGGATTGGCTGCTTCGCAGTTACAACGTTTGCGTGATCGCAATATTTATTTAACCGCAGCGGTAGATAAAGTAGCTGCCAGCGGTGGTTATATGATGGCGTGTGTGGCGAATAAAATTGTCTCTGCCCCATTTGCGGTGATTGGCTCAGTGGGGGTGGTGGCTCAGGTGCCGAATATCCACCGCTTACTGAAAAAACACGATATTGATGTGGATGTGATGACTGCAGGTGAATATAAACGCACGGTGACGCTGGTGGGAGAAAATACCGAAAAAGGGAAACAGAAATTCCAGCAAGAACTGGAAGAAACGCACTCTCTGTTTAAGCAATTTGTGGCTCGACGCCGCCCACAACTGGATATTGAGCAGGTTGCAACAGGCGAGCATTGGTTTGGTCAGCAAGCGATTGAGCTAAATTTGGTTGATGAGATTGCAACCAGTGATGATCTGCTCCTCAATGCAATTAAGGAAAAAGAAGTGATCGAGCTAAAATATAAAGAGAAGAAAAAACTTGCTCAGAAATTGGGTTCTCAATTCGAGCAATCAGCAGAGAACCTGCTCGCTAAGATTTTACATAAAAGTCGTTCAACGCTGATGTAGCGTATATATTATTAAAGTGTAGAAGATCAAACCTAATCTGACAGTCCCCCGTTTTAAATTACCGTGTCTGTCAGATTAATTTGAGCTTAAATTCTTTTCCACCCAAA
>NZ_SMAC01000063.1 GCF_004342115.1 Mannheimia haemolytica
GCTCGAATTTATTCCATTCACAACCTTTTTCAGTTAAACGGACATAATCTTTACCGTCCATTTTGAAGTGGTCGATAATGCCTTTTTCTTTCAACGCTTTATATTGGCGGTAAACTGTATCTTCTTTGCTAAAAACCGCAGGTAACTCTTCGCAAACCTTGCTAAAAGACATCCAGTAATAGGTTATGCCATCAATCACTACTGCTTTAGCCCAACTAGAGGCTTGATTGATTAAATCGACCAATGCCCCTTGTGTAATATTTATTTCCCATTCCACTAAGCGGACGTTGTTTATTGTTGATGTAAATCTCATACCGCCACCTTACTGTGATAATATTTACCATTCCAATCGGCTTTCATTGGTAACTTAGCTTGTAAATAAGCTTCAAAAATCTTAACAGCACCTTTCTCAAGCAAAATTGGCTTATAGGTGGCCATCTCAATACGTTCAACAGGATCAACTTCAATTCGCTTAAATGACTCCGTCAGATATTTATCCCGAACGTGGCTAAACACCCGCCAGCAATGCTTGTCTTTGTATAACCAGCCTCGACTACGTAAATAATCATTTATCTTGTTACTATTTACGCCATTCAGCCCTTTTACAAACTGAGCAGGGGTCAAACCCGGTTCAAAGTAGGATTTCAAGGCGTGGTTTTCTGCGGTAGTCTGCTGTTTTTCCAACAATAAAACTTGGTTTTGTTCCGCCAACTCCGCTGCCATTCGCAGAGCCTCGGGGTAATTTTTCGGAATAGAGGGCTGATGTTGCTTTTCTAACTCATCTAAGCGGTCAATGATTTTGGCTCTCAGCTCAATGCGATAGCCTGAAACTAAAATCATTGTTTCTCGTTTTGGAAGAAAGTAGCAGGGTTGCATTCTGCCGTCTTTGGTTTTGTACTGCCCCGAAAATTCGGGAGAGTTCAAATTTAGCTCTGCTAACATTTTGCGAATATCAACCATAACGTGGTCGTGGCGTTTCTCGCACAATTGAGCGATTTCGACACTACTTATCGCAACGCTTGCTTTTTGTTCTGAAATGTTTAATAATTGATTCATCGAAAATACCTTTCGTTGTTTAGTTTTAAAGAGCCACCGTTACAGCGGTGGTTTTTTAATTGTTAAAAACCCACCACGCAAGCAGCATAAAAATTGCCACTCTAATAAAAATTGAATTTTTCTAAAAAATTTTTCATTGTTGGTAACTTCTATGTTTTCGCTTCTTCGAGATTTATTCGCTTATATCGTTTCTCTTTCAGCTCTAGTAACTCGTCTTTATCCGCAAGCTCAATACTTAAGTAATCAATAATCACCGCCACCATTTCCACATTATCTGCAAATGTACGGCTAAATTGTGATTCACTCAGTCCTATTGCTCTTGCATTTTTTGTTAATTCATTGCGTGGCATTGCAAGCCTCTTGGGGTAAATTAGTTGCCAACGGGGAAAACGTCATCAATTCGTACGTTTGCACCTAATTCGTTCAATCCCTCAACAATTTTTTGAGCAACGTAAATAGATGGGGTACGATTTCCAGTTTCATAGTTAGCTATTCTTGGTTGCCCCCAACCAATCTGAACAGCTAACTGAGCTTGACTTATACCAATTTGGTTTCGTATTTCAGCTATCTTATTCATACAAATTTCTCTTTGTGATTTATATCTTTTAATTAAATCACAAAATGAACTAATTGTAAATTTCATTTTGTGATTTACAAGGATATAACGGAGCGTGTTAAAATGAGGAAAATCTAATAGGAGAGTGCTATGACAACCTTAGGTAGTAGAATTAAGGCTTACAGAGAACAGCTAGGAATCAGCCAATATGAAGTTGCTGAAAGATGTACATCAATAGATAATCGAGATAAAAATAACAAATGGGGGCAATCTCGCATTGCTAATTATGAGAGAAACAATCGTACTCCCGATCTTGATGATATTGAAATACTCAGCAAAGTGCTTGGTGTTTCTCCAGAAACACTTGCTTTTGATACAAACGTTCAGCTTGCCAGACCGACAAAATCGAACTCATATCCGTTGATCAGCAATATACAAGCGGGTTTATGGACAGAAGCCTTTGATTTCAAAGATTCGGAGGGCTATGACTATATTGATACTGAAATTGATGCCGGACCGGACGCTTTCTTTTTAAGAATTTCCGGAATGTCGATGGAGCCTAAATTTAGTGAAGGCGATCTGGTGTTAATTGATATTCGCAAACGTCCTCACCCGGGCGATTATGTTGCTGCGGTCAATGGCACAGGCGAAGCAACCTTAAAACGTTACCGAGAATTAGGCGAATGGTCTGAATCCGGCAATCCTCATTTTGAATTAATCCCCCTTAATCCTGACTTCCCGACACTCAGCTCAATGAAACAAGATATTCGCATTATCGGTGTGGCGGTTGAGCATCGGAGCTATTTGTAGCCAGCGGTTGTTTTATTGGGTAGAAAGGAAGTTAAAATGAATAATAAACGCATTAAACCTGAACAGTTTGCGGATTTTATCACGCAACGTACTGGGCGGAATTTA
>NZ_SMAC01000064.1 GCF_004342115.1 Mannheimia haemolytica
GGGAAGTAGGTGATTGGAGTTCAGGTGCAACTCCAAACCGACACAATCCTGAATACTATAATGGTACGATCCCGTGGCTAAAAACAGGAGACTTAAACAACGGAATAATTTCATCTATACCTGAATTTATTACAGATAAAGCATTGCAGGAATGTTCTGTAAGATTAAATCCTGTTGGTTCAGTTTTGATAGCAATGTATGGAGCGACAATTGGTAAGCTTGGGATATTAAAAATAGCAGCAACAACAAATCAGGCTTGCTGTGCGTGTATTCCTTTTAATGGAATTTATAATAAATTCTTATTTTATTATTTGATGTCGCAGAAAGCAGAATTTCAGAAAAAAAGTGAGGGAAGTGGGCAACCAAATATATCAAAGGAAAAAATTATCAATTATTTATTTCCTTTACCACCAATCCACGAACAACATCGCATTGTTCAAAAAATTGAACAATTATTTGCAGAGATTGAAAAATTGTAGGAGTCATCATCGCTTTCTTGGGCGTGTTGGATACGCCCTACAGTCACTAAATTATTGATCTTTTATCATATCGGTTTTCAACCAACCTAAAAGGAAACCTATATGATCCATCTATTTGAAAAGCACCTTAATCAATCTAATCTTGCTGAAAATACCCAATCAGCTTATCTTTTTGCGGTAAAACAATATCACAAAAAATTTGATCAGTTATCTAAAATCAATTTACAGCGATATAAGGTATTCTTAATTGAAAACTATAAGCCTCAGACTGTTAATTTAAGGCTAAGAGCCATAAATTATTATCTGGAATTTATTAAAAAAGAAAAATGGAAATTATCCTTTGTTAAAGTTCAACAAAAACCATTTTTGGAAAATGTAATTAGTGAAGCTGATTATACTTATTTTAAAAAATGCCTAAAAAAAGATAACGAACTATACTGGTATTTTGTGATTCGTTTTATGGCAGCAACAGGTTCGAGAGTAAGTGAATTAATCCAGATAAAATGTGAACATATTAAAATAGGCTATTTAGACCTCTATTCTAAAGGTGGAAAATTAAGACGAATTTACATCCCAAAATCTCTGCAAAAAGAGTGTTCTGAATGGTTGAGATTAAATAATAAGCATAATGGATTTATTTTCTTAAATAAATATGGTGATAGAATTACTACTCGTGGCATTGCCAGCCAATTAAAAGTATTTGCTAGACGCTATAAATTAGATCCTAAAATTGTTTATCCACATTCATTTCGCCATCGTTTTGCAAAAAGTTTTTTAGAACGATTTAATGATATTGCTTTTCTTGCTGATTTAATGGGGCACGAAAGCATAGAAACCACAAGGATCTATTTACGAAAAACAAGCACAGAACAGCAGGAAATTGTGAATAAAATTATTGATTGGTAATTTTTAAGGGGCGTGTTTCACACGCCCTTGGACATATAAGTTTTTCTAAAATTTCTCTATTTCCGAAAATAATTTTTCAATTTTTTCAACGATTCTATGTTGTTCAGAAATAGGTGGAATAGCAATTAAAATAGAGTTTAGGTTTCTTTGATTTAATTTGGGTACAGCTATTCCGTTAATTAATCCCATACTAGGTAAATTTAATGCATTTAAATAATAACAAAAATATTTTTCCAAATTAAAATCAACTGATAATACATGAACATGATTATTTGCCCAAAATTTACCTTCAACAATAAAAGCAACGTCTTTTTTAGTGAAGAAATTACCTCCATCTTCTCCAATTAAAATAAACTTACCATCAAAAATATAGCTTGCCACTTTATCTATTGCTCCAGTCGCTCCATAATAGTCATACAATTTATTTTGTTGGCTACGCTGTGCAACTGATACTGGTTTTCTTCTTCTATCATGATTTAAAGAATAATTTT
>NZ_SMAC01000065.1 GCF_004342115.1 Mannheimia haemolytica
TACTGCTTACCCCTGTCTCTCCATTGGCAAGCCACCAAGCGATTTTGTCTTCTATGTGCATTTTTCCTCCAAAAAATAACCGCTTGCGGAACAAGCGGTTAATTGTCAATCATTCATTAAATGTCAAAATTTATAAACCAAATTATCTTCATAGGTAGATTGATAATTTAGACTAGCTTTAACTTTAATCCATTTCGCATTTTCAAAAGTTTGCCAGTTATCTTTTTTCTCGCTAACCATAAAATCTACGAACCTCACAAATTCACTTTTTGTTGAACTAAAAAAGATATAAGGCACTTTAGTTAAATTGATTAATCTTAAAAAATCGATTAAATCAAAATAAGTGGCTTGCTTATAGCTTTCTTGGCGAGTACAAAGATATGGCGGATCAAGTAATAACAATACCTTATCTTTATGCTGAAAACGTGGTAATAGTTTATGAAAACTTTCGTGAGTAACTTCTATTCCATCTAAATAGCCTTCCGCACTTGGATAATCGGTTTGGCGAATACCATTCCAAAATATTTTGTTAAATAGATTCTCTAAACTATTAATTTGCTGTCCGCTAAATAGCAACCAAGAAGCCACACAATTTACATCAATATACCCATCAAAAGACTGAATAACATTGATAACTTGAGATTTCTTATCAGGATCTAATCGCTTGTTTTTAGGCGTACTCTCCCCAATAATGTCATAAATTTGCTTGCGTAGCCTATTTGTATCGGGAATATGCTTTAGCCGCTCCGCATATCCATCATAATCATTGTAGATGATGTGAGCTTTTGGTTTGATATGTTTGACAGTATGAGCTAATAACCCACTACCACCAAATACATCTATGATTGTCCAACCTTGGCCGTCATCAGGAATATTCTCATTTAAAATTTGAGAAACCTGAGCTAGAAACATTCGTTTCTGACCTACAAACGGAAGTGGGGCTTGTTTAAAGATTTGCTTTGCCATAGTTCTCCTATGGCGTTCAGGCGTTCTTAACGCTCAGACACTCAATTCAGTTAAATTTATTGATTGATTTACAACGTACACATTTAATTTCTAAATGTTGTACATCTTTCGCTTTTGCCAATAATTTTTGGCAATACTTACAGCGGATCTCAATTAATCTTAATGATTGCATATAAATACACTTTTACTTCATTTTTTGATAAAATTCCGCCTACCTAGCTAGGTGGCGGCGTATGGCTATATGCAAGTGTGCTTTGCGTAGCTGGCATTATAAGTGTTGCTGCACTTATAATGTCGCCGTTCTTAACTAACTTATGCCTATTCCTTCAAAATATCAGGCACTTCAACAACTTTAAGCTGCTCAGGTTTTACACCTTTATACTTGATCCAATACTGACAAATTTCGATAGCTTCGCCACTCGTTACAGTACCTCTAGACTCTATTGCAACTTTCCATTCGCGGCGAAATTGGCATTCAAGCACGACATAACGTTTACCGTCCATTACTTGGAGTTCATTTCTAAACATATCTAAAACCTTACAGGATTTTATTGTTCCCTTGGTGGTTCAGGAAGTGGTTGCCAATGAGTAACATCGTAAACAGGCTGAATACCTAAGATACCTCCCGATGTAATCCAGCTTTCGCCATTAAACTTAGCTATCATAATAAAGTTGTTTGTTACCAACACTTCTTCGTGGATTTCTGGCAATTTGTCTTTAACCGAAATCCAGCCATTAGTTTCTACAAGTTCTGGTTGTTCAATAAAATTGTCAACCTCTTCAAAGTACCCAGATTCCTTTTCTTCACTTGTAAGCGG
>NZ_SMAC01000066.1 GCF_004342115.1 Mannheimia haemolytica
TTTGGGTGGAAAAGAATTTAAGCTCAAATTAATCTGACAGACACGGTAATTTAAAACGGGGGACTGTCAGATTAGGTTTGATCTTCTACAATTTAAAAGACTGAGCCGATATTATCGGACTCAGTCTTTTTTACTTCAGTTTTTAGCAGAAGATAACTTTATTGTTTCTCGCTAACCATTATAGCTTGCCAGCTCTCGCTTTTTGCTTCACCGATTAAGTATTTTTGGTCGCCAGCTCCTTTTGCAGAATCAATAAATTTAATATCCATTACAGCTTTTTCCATACCTTGACTGTAACTCTGTTTACGTTCATTTAATATTACAGATATAACAGGGTTATCTGCTGTTGGAGAAATTACTAAACTTTTTGTATCACCAGTGATTGTAAAGATCGGTTTTACGGAATTTTCATCACTTATATTACCGTTTGCCTTACCATTTTTGAATTCAATGTTAACATCTCCCAGTTTATTTAAACGTGCTTCAAACTCTTTTATACCTGCATTTGCACCATATACAACCCCTCCTTTTTTGTCATAAGTGGCTGTTAAGTCTTGAGATACTTTACTGTTAACACGATTTTCATCATAAATAACAAAATATTTGCTGAATTTATCCGCTTCTTCTACAAGAATATTACTTTGTGTATCGTGATAAACGCCATAGAACAGATCTCCGCTACGTCCTATTAGATAATCAGCGTTTTGATCAGATGTTAATGCTCCGGTAGAAATATCTGCCAACGGTAGTATGATCTGGTTCTTTTCTTCAATAATTGGTTTGCCACTAACACGATCATATTTTTTGGGGCTATCAGGTTTATCAACTAGAATAAATTTATTGAGTGTAATAGTTTGTTTTTCTGCATCAAGTATTACTGTCCCAATTTTATCAAAAGATCCATCTATTTTCTTTTCAGGTATTGACGGAGCAATTTGTGTTGCTGGAGGAGCAACTTCTGGCTGATCCTGTATTTGGGAATTATTTTGACTTTGGGTGTTATTTTCCATCTGAGGAACATTTTGTACCTGAGGAACATTTTGTACCTGAGGAGCATTTTGTACCTGAGGAGTATTTTGTGCCAGAGGAGTATTTTGTGTTTTTGGTACTAGTACTGGTTTGGGTTGGTTCGGTGTTGAAGGCGAACCTCCGCTACTACTTCCTCCGCAAGCACTTAAAACTAAGGTTGCGGCAAATGTTAAAATTAATTTTTTATTGAATTTCATTGGGTTATTCCTTAAATATAAAAACGAGACTATGAGAAGTCTATCATATTTTTTATATGAAATAAGAATGAATGGTCTGAGGAGTTTTACGTAAACGTTTCCCTTATGAAAATTTTTGGGGCTGTAGTAGATTAGCCCTAAATCTCACACCATTTTCGCAACGTTTTGAGCTGTTCTTTTGGTGTACCAAAGTTAAACCGAAATTCACA
>NZ_SMAC01000067.1 GCF_004342115.1 Mannheimia haemolytica
TTATTTGGAGAGAATATGGAACAACCTACTGAATTTTTAACGAAAGACGAACTTGCTGATTTAACAGGCTATCGTCAAAAGAAAAGACAAATCGAATGGTTGAGGGAGCGTCACTATATAATTCAAGATGAAAACAAGTATAAGCCATTAGTGCTATACAAAGATGTCTATGGGCACCCCCGCCAACAATATCCAGAAGCTCAATCCACTGGGAAATGGAAATCACCTGCTTATTTAATGGGAGTGAAAAATGGGAAGACCACGCAAACAACAGAATCGCTACTTACCTGAGAATTTACGTCCAAAAACAGTTACACGAAAATCAGGCAAAACTGTCATTTATTGGCTATATCGCACGCACGGAAAAACGGAAATCTCTCTAGGCACAAATAGAAATGAGGCTTTTATTAAGGCTGCTCAACTCAATATAGAAAGAGAAAGCCAAACTGCCAGAATTACTTTCGGGCTTGTAGCCAAACGTTATCGAGATGAAGTTATACCTCAGAAAAAAGCGAGCACAGCACAAACAGATTTATGCAAGATAAAAAATCTACTGCTATTCTTTAATGACGCTCCTCTCGAAGAAATCACCCCTCAACATATCCGAGAGTATATGACTTGGCGAAAAGACACACCGGGATCTGCTAATAACGAATTTTCAATGTTCAGTCATATTTGGCAATACGCTCGAGAGTGGGGTTATACAAACTTACCAAGCCCTAATATCGGAATGAAACGCTACCCTATCAGAAAGCGTGAAATTTACGTTGAGAACAATATATTTCAGATGGTATATGAAGTGGCAGATCAGGATATGAGAGACTTAATGGATCTCGCCTATATCACCGGACAACGTCCTGTCGATTTGGTCAATATCCGGAAAGAACACATTTTTGATGGTTATCTCCATATTGTTCAGCAAAAAACACAAGCCAAACTACGTATTGAGATAGTGGGAAAACTGGCTGATATTATCCAAGATAGGCTGGAGAAAGCTACTGGAACACACTTATTCAGCACTAAGAAAGGGGAAAAGCTAACCGCTAGAAAACTAGGTAAAAGGTTCACTTATATTCGGGAACAAGCGGTCAAGAATAACCCGGAATACGCAAATGAAATAATGGCATTCCAATTTCGGGATCTAAGAGCTAAATCAGGAACAGATAAAGCCCTTTCTCTAGGTGAAGAAGCCGCTCGCCAACAACTAGGTCATACTAGCGTTCAAATGACCAAAACATACATTCGAAAAGCCCCAATAGTAACCCCTATCAAAGAAAGTGTTCCCTCCTCAAAACACCAGTCTTAAAAGACAGTTTCGGAACATTTTGCATTTTTTCGGAACGTTTACATAAAAATCACTTATAATAGATTGAAAGATAAGTAATTTTTGTTACTCGTTATTACTGA
>NZ_SMAC01000068.1 GCF_004342115.1 Mannheimia haemolytica
AACTGT
This sequence comes from Mannheimia haemolytica, assembly GCF_004342115.1. GTDB lineage: Bacteria > Pseudomonadota > Gammaproteobacteria > Enterobacterales > Pasteurellaceae > Mannheimia > Mannheimia haemolytica. The sequence goes on from NZ_SMAC01000068.1 coordinate 7, forward strand.
TCAGGTTTAATGCGTTTATTATTCATTTTAACTTCCTTTCTACCCAATAAAACAACCGCTGGCTACAAATAGCTCCGATGCTCAACCGCTACGCTAATGCCTACAAGTCTTTAGGATTTATTGGCAATACTCGAATAAATTTCCCAAGGATAATAGCAGTATCTAAGGTTTCTCTTTTTATATCAAAAGGTTCGTAAGTCTTGTTGTCCGATAGGGCTCTATAAATACCACCTGGAATTTTTTGTAGTCTTTTTATATAAACTTCATCATCAATAACAAAAATATAAACACCCTCGTTATTGTAATAATTGATTGTAGTATCAATAAAAACAACATCCCCTTTGTTTATTGTTGGGCTCATACTATCAGTTGGAATGGTGATCATCTCAATGCCATTGCTTGATTTTCGCCCTACAATTTCAAGCAAGCCGTCTAAAGAGAAATAGATAGATTGAATAATTTCAGGATAGTTAGTATTGATAAAACCTGTTTCGCCCGCCTTAGCTTTGAAGTCAATTAGATGAATGGGGTATTGATGAGACTGTGTTTCTTGAATTGACATAGCAGACACAATCGCACTTTCTGTTTCTTCATCATAGTCCAAATAAAAGCTAGGCATTCCATATTCATTCTCTAATCTTCTTGCTGCACGCTCACCAAAAGATGATTTTCCTGATTTTAATTGTGATATGTAGCTTTTTTCCTTTTCTGGAATATCTCTTGTGTTGAACCATTCTGTAAGTTTTTTTCTGCGAATCTCTGGCAGAGTCATACCTTTAATCATAATTAACCTCACTTTTCATTTTTAAATTATTTTATTTAGAATTTCCTAAACAAGCAAAAGCTAAACTTTACTTGACTTTGTATTTAGTTAAATCTAAACTCAATCTAATTTTTACTTAACGGGAGTGTTAATGAACTTAACTAGTTATTTGTCAGATCGCCCTCGTGGTTTCAAAGCTGACTTTGCAAAAAAGCTTGGTATTTCCAAATCTTATTTACGACAAGTTGAAACAGGGTATTCACCAATGCCAGCCTATCTTGCTAAGAAAATTGAAGAAGTCACGAATGGCGAAGTAGCCAAATCTGAGCTTCGCCCCGATCTGTGGGATTAATTTACCCAAAGGAATGTGCAATGCCACGCAATGAATTAACAAAAAATGCAAGAGCGATTGTGGATTTGATTCATCGAAAATCCGCAACGGTGACGCATAAGAAACTAGCAAGAGCAATCGGACTGAGTGAATCACAATTTAGCCGTACATTTGCAGATAATGTGGAAATGGTGGCGGTGATTATTGATTACTTAAGTATTGAGCTTGCGGATAA
>NZ_SMAC01000069.1 GCF_004342115.1 Mannheimia haemolytica
TGTCTAAAGAAAAATTTGAACGTACAAAACCGCACGTTAATGTGGGTACAATCGGCCACGTTGACCATGGTAAAACAACTTTAACAGCAGCAATCACTACCGTATTAGCAAAACACTTCGGTGGTGCAGCTCGTGCATTTGACCAAATCGATAACGCGCCAGAAGAAAAAGCGCGTGGTATCACTATCAACACTTCACACGTTGAGTACGATACAGCAACTCGTCACTACGCACACGTTGACTGCCCGGGACACGCGGACTATGTTAAAAACATGATTACCGGTGCGGCACAAATGGACGGTGCTATCTTAGTAGTAGCGGCAACAGACGGTCCAATGCCACAAACTCGTGAGCACATCTTATTAGGTCGCCAAGTAGGTGTACCATACATCATCGTATTCTTAAACAAATGCGATATGGTAGATGATGAAGAGTTATTAGAATTAGTTGAGATGGAAGTGCGTGAACTTCTTTCACAATACGACTTCCCGGGTGATGACACTCCAATCGTACGTGGTTCAGCGTTACAAGCGTTAAACGGCGTTGCTGAATGGGAAGAGAAAATCCTTGAATTAGCAAACCACTTAGACACATACATTCCAGAGCCTGAGCGTGCGATTGATAAACCATTCTTATTACCAATCGAAGACGTATTCTCAATTTCAGGTCGTGGTACAGTAGTAACAGGTCGTGTTGAGCGTGGTATCATCCGCACTGGTGATGAAGTTGAAATCGTAGGTATCAAAGATACAGCGAAAACAACCGTAACAGGTGTTGAGATGTTCCGTAAATTATTAGACGAAGGTCGTGCGGGTGAGAACGTAGGTGCATTATTACGTGGTACTAAACGTGAAGAAATCGAACGTGGTCAAGTATTAGCGAAACCGGGTTCAATCACTCCACACACAGACTTCGAATCAGAAGTTTACGTATTATCAAAAGAAGAAGGTGGTCGTCACACTCCATTCTTCAAAGGTTACCGTCCACAGTTCTACTTCCGTACAACGGACGTAACAGGTACAATCGAATTACCGGAAGGTGTAGAGATGGTAATGCCTGGCGACAACATCAAAATGACTGTTAGCCTAATTCACCCAATCGCAATGGACGAAGGTTTACGTTTTGCGATTCGTGAAGGTGGTCGTACAGTAGGTGCGGGCGTTGTAGCGAAAATCATCAAATAATTAAGATTGTTTGATAAAGCGAAAAGCTAAATAAAAACTAGAAAGAGGCATATCGAAAGGTATGCCTCTTTTACTTTTATG
>NZ_SMAC01000070.1 GCF_004342115.1 Mannheimia haemolytica
TAAATTCCGCCCAGTACGTTGCGTGATAAAATCCGCAAACTGTTCAGGTTTAATGCGTTTATTATTCATTTTAACTTCCTTTCTACCCAATAAAATTCAACTGTTGGCTTTGGTGGACTTTAACTTTGCCGTGAATGTATAGCTGTTCAAAATTCTCCTCAGTAATTCGCCATTCTTTATAGGTTGAATTATCTGAAATAACGATAAGGGCATCGCCAGCCATTTGTAAGCGTTTAACATACAGATGATTTTTATAGGTAAAGACATAAACACCATCACCATCAAAAGTAGTAATGTTAATATCCACAAAAATCATATCGCCTGAGGCAAAGGTTGGAGACATTGAATCGCCACGAATATTGATAACCCGAATGCTTTCCGGGTTCATTCCCCTAAAGTAGAGGTTAAATTGATACGGTACATAATAGAGTTTACTGACTACTTCAACCAAATCCCCTGTTGAGCCATTGCCTGCACTTGCTTCTACATCAAGCACATCTATCACAATACTTTTTTGATCTTCTTCATCTAAAGCTAAAGATGTATTAGGGCTTCCTTCTCCGGTTTGCAACCATTTGACATCAACACCTAATACATCAGCAATTTCAACAAGATAACGTGGTTTTTTAGTTTTATTGTTAATTAAATCACCTACAGCCATTGTTGAAATATTAAGTGCTTCAGCGATATCTTTTCGCTTTAACCCTTTTCTATCCATCTCTTTTTCAATGCGTTCGCCTAATGTAGTCATATTAAATCTCCAATTTGTTTGAACGAATTATTAAAGTTTACTTTAAAAACATCAACAAAATAAAACTTTACTTTATATAAAGATTTATTTATTATTCTTGCAATTTTTATCAGGAAATCTTTATGAATAAAGTAATCAGTAATGCAATTGAACTATGTGGCGGCAGAGATAAATTAGCAACAGCCTGCGGAGTTAGTGTAATGACTGTTGGTAATTGGGTTCGTGGATTTGGTATTAAAGCTAAGCATATTAAACCTATCTCTGATGCCACAAATGGAAAAATTTCAGTAGATGAAATTCTTCAGTCTTTATCTGAAGACTAATTTAACTTAAGAGGCTTGCAATGCCACGCAATGAATTAACAAAAAATGCAAGAGCGATTGTGGATTTGATTCATCGAAAATCCGCAACGGTGACGCATAAGAAACTAGCAA
>NZ_SMAC01000071.1 GCF_004342115.1 Mannheimia haemolytica
GACATCCAGTAATAGGTTATGCCGTCAATAACCACCGCTTTTGCCCAACTGGAGGCTTGATTGATTAAATCGACCAATGCCCCCTGCGTGATGTTGATTTCCCACTCCACTAAGCGGACGTTGTTTATTGTTGATGTGAATCTCATACCGCCACCTTACTGTGATAATATTTGCCGTTCCAATCAGCTTTCATTGGTAACTTACCTTGTAAATAAGCCTCAAAAATCTTAACCGCACCTTTCTCAAGCAAAATTGGCTTGTAGGTAGTCATCTCAATACGCTCTACAGGATCAACCTCAATTCGCTTAAATGATTCCGTTAGATACTTATCCCGAACTTGGCTACACACTCGCCAACAATGCTTTTCTTTGTATAACCAGCCACGAGTTCGCAAATAATCATTAATTTTGTTGCTGTTTACGCCATTCAGCCCTTTCACAAATTGGGCTGGTGTTAAACCAGGTTCAAAGTACGATTTCAGTGCATTGTTCTCTTCGGTCTTTTGCTTGTTCTCTAACTGCAATAACTGATTTTGTTCTGCTTGGTCTGCCGCCAAACGTAACGCTTCCGCATACGTTTGTGGAATATGAGGTGTTTTAGAAGATTGCGGCACTTGCGTTTCCAGCTCTTGCCAGCGGTCGATAATTTTCTTTCTAAGCAAAATATTGTAGCCAGAGATAATTGTCAGCGTTGCTGATTTATCTAGGTAATAGATTGGGTAACTTTGATTATTTTGAGGATTAACCTCATATCGACATATAACTCCGCCAATAGGGGTATGTCCAAAAAGTTCTACACCCTCTTTTCCGCTCCAATCAAGAGATTTAACATTAATTCCTCTCTCCATTTGGATAATAGCACCAACATAAGCCCTAATGTCTCTTAAAACGTGACGATGTTCTTTTTCGCATAACTCTGCTATCTCACGACTACTCATCGTAATGCTTGATTTCTGTTCTGAAATGTTTAATAATTGATTCATCGAAAATACCTTTCGTTGTTTAGTTTTAAAGAGCCACCGTT